>PXYV01000066.1 GCA_003023745.1 Sulfobacillus acidophilus
CGCCGCGCCTGGGGGAGCACATTTTCCATGACCTGGAAGGTTCCATGTCAGGAGACACCCAAGATTTTCTTCACGGGCTCATTGTAATGCCCCGTCATGTACGGCGTCATGGGACAGTTTCTGCTATCGCTGGAAAAGAAGCTCCACAAAAGACGGTCGTGATCTCTGGAGGCAGCGTGTCAAAAAGACGCGAGAACGGTTGACCGCACTCCGGGCCTCCTCGCATCCGAATGCCCGCCGCATTGCGGGACAAGAACGGAAACTCGCGCATCAAGAAGCGTGCCTGGCGTTTTATCAACACCAGGTTGAGGCCGGCACCTTTTCGCCCGTGGTATTTGGCACCAAAAAAAGGTGGGTGGACCGGTTCAAGACCCTCGATGACCGCCGCGCCGAACAGGCACGCCCACAGGCGTGGCGGGAAGCCTGGGACGAGAGCCGGAATGGTCGGCTGTCAACACGTGGGGATCGCACCAAAAGGGGCAATCCCCTCCTGCGTCCGCGCAGGGGCCGACCATTGGATCTTGAAATCGCTCTCGATGGCCGCAAACCCGACAAACCCGACGCCAAAATCCCTCGGTATGAGAAACTGGCAATCCCGCTCTATATTGCGCGGAAGGGTCCAAGAAAACCGGCCACGTCAATGGCCGTGATTATGAGGGGCTTCGGCGTCGGGTGCTCGCCTCCGGCGACCCCTATCCCGTCGAAATTCTCCGACGTCAAGCACGGTATCAGGTCCGCGTGATTGTCGAAGAAATTCCCGCGCCCATACAGACCGATGCGCGTCATGGCTGGGTGGAAGTGGATACCAACCGCACCTTTTTGGCTCTCTGTCATGTGTTGCCGAACGGCAATCCCCACGCCTCCGCGACGATCGGGGACCCCCGTCTCTTCGATGTCCGATCGACCCAACGCGACGCGTTGGGGGGACAACTGGCAAGCGAGACGGTCCAGTGGGCGAAGGACCGTGGGGCAGGACTCGTCGTGGAAGATTTGCGGTTTGTCCATGACCGGCATGTGAGCGCTAAATTCAACCGGGTGACGCACCAGTTTACTTACCGGGCCTTGCTGACGGCGGTCGAACGACAGGCTACGCGGGAAGGCGTCCCCTTGCGGAAAGTCAAGCCGGGTTCCGGGCTGCTGTTGGATTGTCCGGTTCGTTAGGATGATCCATTCTAAACTGAGTTGGGTGCCGCATACAAAGGTGCCGCAGGAGGCTAAATCATTCGATCCTATCTAGTTCTCAGATGGTGCCTGAGCTACAATGGCGGTAGGACGGGAGATGAGCTATGAGCGATTCCGATCTGTACCTGAAATTGTTGACTCAGGGCCTATCGGGCGGTGCGATGCGTGCAATAGGTGTCAACGACGTGGAATTGGAGGAATCGTTGCCGACTGAATTGCCAGCCAGGGGCGTGCGGGTGGATACGGTATGGCGGATGATTGATGGGCGTTTGTTCCATTTGGAGTTTCAAACGAAGCGCGAGTCGAAGCTAGACCGGTTTTTAGAGTATGACGTACGACTTGCGCGCCGCTATAAAACTTCTGTGCGAACAGTTGTCCTATACGGTGCACGCGTTGCATCTGCGCCTGACCAGATGGATCTAGGTACGATTCAGTATCGGGTGGAAAACGTTTATCTTCGACAATTTTGTGGAGATGATGTGCTATCCGTGGTTGCCAAGCACATAGCGTGTCAAGTGTGGGAACCCGCAGACCGCCTGCGACTAGCTTTGGCGTTATGTATGCGCACGGATGATCGGCACGCGTTATTTGGTCAGACCTTGGATTTAATTCGGCAAGTTCCAACGCCTGATGAAGCCGATTTGGTAACAGCAGCAGTGTTAGCCATTGCAGACCGAGCCTTAACAGACGATGAAATGTACATCTTGGAAAGGGAGTTGACGCAGATGTCCAGGATTCTTACGCACGTCAAACAAGCAGGAATCAGCGAAGGGATGAAAGAAGGGATCAAAGAAGGGATCAAAGAAGGGATAGCCGAAGGCCGGATGGCGGAAAAACAGGCGATTGCGCGGGCGATGCTGTTGGACGGTGATAGTGTTGAGAAGATTGTACGACTGACAGGCCTGACGGTACAGGAAGTTGAAGCGTTGAAGCCGCATTGAGGTTAGTCAGGGGTTGACGCAGATGTCCAGGATTCTTACGCACGTCAAACTAGCAGGAATCAGCGAAGGGATGAAAGAAGGGATCAAAGAAGGCCGGATGGCGGAAAGGCAGGCGATAGCGCGGGCGATGCTGCTGGACGGCGATAGTATTAAGAAGATTGTGCGACTGACGGAGTTGACTACACACGACGTTCAGTTGCTTCAAGAGGATACTGACATGGGTTTTGCTAATTGAAAGTCCGCGTCATAGAGTGCCAGGGCGTCCCAAGGACATTTGCTAAGGGACTGCCTGGAAAAGTCAACGCGTCATCAGATCACAGGTGAGTCGGCGATCCACCAAAATCCTCATTACCGCTTAATTTGCAAGCGTTCCTCGATGGGTGTGCGCCGGGTGACCGGGATGATTTCCGGGTAACCCATCCGAACAAACGCGACCGGTCGTTCATCTTCAGAAAGATTAAGCCATTGCCAGACCGCTGCATCGGTGAGAAGCGGGCCTGTATTCCAATAACTGCCGATATGGTAATCCCAGGCCACCAACATCAGATTATAGGTCGCCATGGCCATGGATGCATAATCTTCCTTCTGTCGGTCGGGCCGTGCATCGAGTTTCTGAATAACCGCAATAACCCAGGCGGCTTCAAGAAACTCTGCCCGCGCTCTTTCCGCGCGGGCGATCCCGTCCGGTTGCCCTTGGCGTTTAGCCAGCACGGCATCCCGGCGCAGATCGGCCAATTCCTCAAGACTCTGACCCGTAATGGCCACAAAACGCCAGGGTTCACTGACGTGGTGATTGGGCACCCATGGTGCATATGACAAAATGTCCCGAATGATCGACTCGGGTATGGATTGTGCTTTAAACCGGCGCACGGATCGGCGGCTTCTCAAGGCTTCTCTGATTTCCATCATGGATCATTATATCAAATTTCAACGACGGTGCGGAATTAACCGGACGAGGCCGAAGCTTGATTGACCGTCAGGATAACCGTGCCATTATGAAGATCATGCACAATGGCATTGGTAATGCGGCATAACCACATGGCGACGCGGTCGCGTTCGACGTTGTTAGGAGCTAAAAAGACGGGCGCCATGCCGCCATAGAGCACCGTATTTTTATCCGTCGTCACAATCGCAAACATTGCAGGAGTTGCCGCATCAGCCATGGGCCTCACCCTTTCTTTTTTGCTGTTTTTTGGTATTTCGAACCCGAGACCACTTGCTGGACTCCAACACCGGGACGTTGCGAATGGCGCGTACCAGCTTTTCCGTGTCGCGCTCGACCGGAATGATGGCCAAACCGGCTTGGCCAAGACCCGCCGGCATATTCATACGACAGATGACGCCCTGTTCGGGGTAGCCAACGTCCTTTTGTACGCCCACTGCAGCGGCGGCTAAGTGGGCAATGGCCTGTCTTTGCGCGACATTCCACAGGACCGCCTCACCACGGGCATCGCGGGGTTTGAGTAACACGCCCACCCCTTCTTTGCGATAGCGCTCACGCGAGTCGGCCAACCCCACCTCCATTAACATGACCGGCCCCACGTACAACAAGGTGCCTTTCTCATAGCGCAGCTCCGTAATTTCGACATCGACGAGTTGTCCTAAGCGCGGACCCGACATATACATTTCACCAAAGATGATAAAGGCAATGCCCCCGGCGATGCCTACCCACAGGTTAAGTTCGGCAACAATCGAAGTGGCTAGCGCAATGAGCATGGCGAGAAAGTTGCGGGCTTCGTAGGTGATAGAAATCCCTTCAATATAGCCGGCCCCGCGTCCCACTAGAATGAGAGACTCTTCCTGTTCTAACGTCTTACGCTCGTTGCTGCGGACATTGAAGAATTGAGTCGCAGCGAGCGTGAGAAAGGTAGCTGCGGTAAATTCCTTCCCGATTAAGGACACAATGACGCTTGAGCCAATCATGGCGGCGATGACTCCAAGCGCAATTTGAATCATATATCCCGACGGATAGCCGGGATTGTGGCTGCGCCCTGATCGCAGATAGAGCAGCCGAGAAATAAAGCCAGCTAAAAAGGCAATAATCATGGGCGTCCAATTAACGGGAGCGCTGGCACCTGACATGGCGATTCTCCTTTGTTCACGGCCTGACCGTAGCATGGCCTGGCAGGGCCGGGCCTATGCGTAGCCAAGGCCGATAAAGGGGAATCCTACGTTGGTATGACGCTGGCTCCAATGGGGACATTACCTGGGGGACTTCTATGATTTGACACTGTGCGCTATGAACAAAAGGAGACGCGAATAAGTGGCACAGTTTGTCTATAGTGTGGGACACGAGACCCATTTTGCTGAAAAGTGGCCGGCCGACGCCGACACCGTTTGGATTGACCTCGATCCCACAGATCGCGACCGCGTCACAGAGGTCGTCAATCGTCTGTACTCGGCGCATCCCAAAGTGATTGAACACTTATTGGAAGGTCGCAGTCATCGACCTGATCTCTTAATCGAAGACGATGCGGTGAGCTTCATGCTCGCCTTGATCCCGATCAGTCCCGAGGACTCGATACGCCATCTGAGTTTCATTGTCGGTCGCAAGTTTTTGGTTACGGCCCATTTGACCGGCCAGTCGGGAATCGTGGAGCATGCGCGGCGTCATGTGCTGAACAATGCCATGATGGACAACGGGATTGATTTTGCCTTGTATCAGGTGCTGCACGGCCATGTTGCGGCGTTAAAGCAGATGGCCAATCATCTCGACCAAAAATTTGAGACACTGCACCGCTTGTTGTTGCGCCATCCATATCATGACTTATCACCCGACATCCTGGCTCTGCGCCGGGAGACGATGGCGGCTAATCACATTTTAGATCCCGAAGGTGCCGTATTTGAATTGTTAAAGTCCAGCGACTTCCCGTTTGTTCAGAAGGAAAACCGTCCCTATTTTCAAGATGTGGCGTTTTTGATGGATGAGGTGGTGAGCGAGGTCCAACAAATTCGCGACGGGTTGGCGGAAATGGTTGAGGCGTATACCTCCTTGCAATCCAATGAAATTAACAAAGTCATGTGGTTTTTGACCATTGTATCGACAATGTCTTTGCCGGCTACCACAATTGCCTCCATCTATGGCATGAATTTTGTTCATATGCCAGATCTCCGTTGGCGCTACGGTTATTGGTACAGCCTTTTCTTGATGTTTGTGGTATCGCTGTTGATGTTGCTGTGGATGAAAATTCGTCGCCGACGGGGTTAGTAATGGGAAAAGCTGGATAAACTGCAAACGATCGTCAGTGCACTTCACAAACAGGAGGAACAGGATGTCCGACGTATCGTTAACTCATTTTGAACCCCATCGCTGGAGCGGATCCTTTCAGCAATATCTAGACCAGGTGCAAGCTACACCGAATGTGGCCGAATCCGCTCATCGTCGCATCTATCGCATGATTTTGGCCGCAGGCGACAAGACAGCCCAGGGGTGTTACCCATTTTTTGAGCAAAGTCTGTTTGGCTTGGACGAGACCATACGCGTTTTGGTCGAGGAGTATCTGCGTCCAGCGGCTCTAGGTTATGAAGTTCGCAAGCGCATTTTGCTTTTGGTTGGGCCAGTCAGCGGTGGCAAATCGACCTTGGTGTCCCTTATCAAACGCGGGCTGGGAGCGTTTAGCCGCCAGGACGGGGGCGCGCTCTATGCCATTGCCGGTTGCCCGATGCACGAGGAACCATTGCATTTGGTGCCGCACCCGCTGCGCGAGGGACTTTCCAAGCGGCTGGGCGTTCCAATTGACGGTGAACTTTGCCCCTACTGCCGCTATCAGGTAGACAAAGTGCATCGGGGGCGTTTTCAAGAAATGGAAGTTGAGCGGATTTTTCTCTCGGAAGCGCGGCGGATAGGCATTGGCACTTACGCGCCCTCCGATCCTAAAAGTCAAGACATCAGCGAATTAACTGGGGCTGTCGATTTTCATGCCATTTCCCAGTTTGGTTCGGAGTCAGATCCGCGCGCCTTTCGTTTTGATGGGGAACTTAACGTGGCCAATCGCGGCCTCATGGAGTTTCAAGAGATGTTAAAGCTGGACGAGAAGTTCCTGTATCACTTGCTCTCGCTAAGTCAGGAGGGCAATTTCAAAACCGGACGCTACGAATTGATTTCGGCCGACGAAGTTATCGTTGGGCACACCAACGAGAGCGAATACAAGAACTTCATGCAAAATCCTCGCAACGAGGCGTTAATTTCGCGCCTGTTTGTGCTGCCTGTGCCTTACACCGTGGATCCCCAAGCGGAAGTGCGCATTTACGAAAAACTGTTGTCCCCTCATCAGCGCCCCGCCCAGCACTTGGCGCCGATGACATTGGATGCCGCAGCCTGGGTCTCGATCCTGTCCCGCATCGAAGAATCGCCCAAACCCGGTGGGGATCGCGCCAGTAAGTTTCGCCTGTATCTGGAGCCGGACGACCGCGATCGCTACGCGGCGATGCGTCATGAGGGATGGCTTGCAGGCGAAGGGTTGAGAGGGTTGGACCCGCGGTTCATGATGAACCGCTTGGCTGCGGTGATGGCCCGCGAAGATGTGCCGTGTGTCGATGCTCTGGCGATATTTGAGGCCATTGAATGCGGGTATGAGCGTGATCCCTTTCTGGATAAAAATGAGCGAGGGCGTGTTCAGGAGTGGCTTGAGATTGCACGCGACTGGTATAACCGGCGTTTGGAGCAGGAGGTGCTTGAGGCCTTTGCGAACGATTGGAGTGATGAACTGGCCAACCTCTATCACAATTACGTGGATAACGTGGTGTTGGCGGTTCGCTCCGGTCGCGGCGGCCAGGGGTGGGATGAAACTCTCTTGCGGCAAGTGGAAGAGCGTATGGGAATCGCGGAGGTGCAAGCGCCGGCCTTTCGCGAGGAGATTTGTGCACGCTTGGAACTCGCCAAAAAACAACAGCGCACGCTGAATTTAATGGAACATAGCGGGCTACAGCGGGCACTACGAGAGAAACTCCTGGATGACATGCGCGACGAGGTCAAAATCTCCACTGAAATGCCGGTGCCGGACCGCCGCACGCTGGAAAAGATCGAAGCGGCAACGCGATCTTTGGTGGCCAGCGGGCGATATTGTCCCGTTTGTGCTGCGAAAGCCATTCGCCACGTAGGTGGATTATGGCACCGATGAAGGGTTCGTACAGCGTCAACGCCGACGTTGAGTCCTCCGGGTATTACAACCGCCCCGAGCAACGACGGCATCAGGCGAAGGTGAAAGAGGCGATTCGTCGCCACTTGGCCGACATGGTAACCGACGAGCACATCTTAGTGAGCGACGGGCGACGAACACTCGCAATTCCCATCCCGGAATTGAAGGAATTTCGCATCCGCTTTGATTCCCGCTCTCAGGAAAGTGTTGGCCATGCCGGGCGCAGCGGGGGAGCGGCAAGCGGCGCGAACGACCCGGGCAAAGAGAGGTCGCCCTTGGGCGGGGACCAACCGGGACTGGATCTCGAAGAAACGGATGTGTCCTGGGAAGACGTGCAGGAAGCGGTCTTTTCCCAACTCGAACTGCCATATTTAGATCCGGCCAAGCGTTCGCGCGGAACATCTCGTACCGAGCAACCTCTTAGCATTGGCCCGAGCGGCATTATGGCGCAATGGGACCGCCGGCGCACCTTAAAAGCTGCGATGCTCCGCCAAGCGCGCGATCCACGCGCGATTGGGGGATTGATGCGAGACGACTTGCGCTTTCGACAATACGAGGCCGCCATCGATGATGAAGGCGGCGCTGTCGTCATCGCGATGATGGATACCTCGGGCTCTATGGGGAGTTTCGAGAAGTATTTGGCGAAGAGCTTTTTCTACTGGACGGCGGAGTTTTTGCGACAGAAATACCCGTTTGTGGATCTCGTGTTCTTGGCGCATGACGTCCGTGCCCGGGAAGTGGATGAGGATACCTTCTTTCATCGCGGGGCGTCCGGGGGCACGGTCTCATCCTCGGTCTACCGCCTAGCGTTAGATGTGATTCAAAAGCGTTTTTCGCCTGACCGTTACAATGTCTACGCCTTTCATTTTACCGACGGTGGCAACCTCACTTCAGACAACGGCCTGGCTGTGGACATGGGGCGGGAGTTGTCTGGGCGGGTGGCGTTTTTTGGCTACGGTGAAATTCACGATACCGAGCGCAATCCGTCCCCCCTCTACGAAGAATTTGCGAAAGTGCCTGGGCTTGGAGTCGTCATTTTACATGAAAAGGAAGACATATTCCGGGCGATGGTGCGTTTCTTTGGGCGGGTCGAATTGGGGTACGCGCATGCTTAGCCGCGGTGAGGTGGAAGATGCACTTGGGCGCGTATTTCCGATTGCGGAGCGCCTTGGGCTTGAGCCGGGGCACGTGCACTTTGATATTATATCATCGGCGGCGGTACAGACGCTGGCCTCATATGGCGGGCTACCCGCCCGATATGCCCACTGGAGCTTTGGCAAGACACGGCAACGTTTGCAAACTGCGTTTGATTTTCGGGTGACCCAAATTTATGAGCTGGTGTTGAACCATGTGCCATGCTACGCGTTTATCGATCAATCTTGCTCACGTTCGCAAGTGCTCATGATCGTCGCGCATGTGCTGGCTCATGCCGATTACTTTCGCCACCACCGCGGATTTACAGGTGTGCCCACGGATATGGTAGCGGTGACGGCCCGTCATCGCCGCATCTTGGAGGAGTTTAGGCGCAGGTATGGAGATGAAGAGGTTGAAAGCCTATTGAATGCCGCCCATGTGTTGGCGGACTTCAGTGGCGAAACCCTATCGCGGGCGCACATTGGCGATTTGGCGGATGATGTGCTCGGGTTTGTAGCGCGCAATGCACCTCGCTTAGACGACTGGGAACGTCAGGTTCTCTCGATCGTGTGGGAAGAGACGCGTTACTTTTGGCCGCAGCTTGTAACGCGTGTGGCCAATGAAGGCTACGCGACCTTTTGCCACACCGCCATCCTGCGGCAACTCGACCTTTCGGCCCAAGAAGCGTGGGAGACGGCCCAGCTTAACGCACAAATTGTGCAGGTCTCTGCGCCTAAGCTCAATCCCTATCGTCTCGGCTATCAACTCTTTGATGAAGCGTATCGTCAGGGTGAATTTGCGGCCGTATTCGCGGCGCGTGATTTATACGACGACGTGGGGCTGGTCCGCGCCTATCTAACCCCCGAAGGCGCGCAGACTAGGGGACTGATGCTGTACCGGGAGGACGATGTGCAGCCGGTCAATCGGTCTCTCACAGTTGAGGAGATTAAGCAGCGTCTGATCCTTGCGTTAGAGCACGCTGGGTGTCCGCGACTTTTGGTCGAAGAGCACGATGTGAGCGGATTGGTCTTGCGGCATCGCCACGATGGACGCGACTTGGACTTTGCAGAATTGCCATTTGCCCTAAAGGCGGTCGCCGAACGTCTGTGGAAAGGGCCGGTTGCATTGTTGACACAACGGCAGGGGGTAGCGCACCGGGTTTCCCACGATGGCTACGAGTGGGTAGACCAGCTGATTTGACCTGTGATGACGAGGAATACCCAACCCTGAGGCTAATGGTTGCGCCTCAAGCGGTGGCTGGGTTCAGGCTGCGATGAAAATGGACGGCCGGGGGCCGTCCATTTGACAGATGCGACAGTACAAGTCCGAAGATAATGATTAACGGGCGTTGCGACCCGCCAAGTTTTGCTCGGCCATTTCAATCATCTTGCGGACCATGTGACCGCCTACAGCGCCGCATTGACGGGCGGGAACATCTCCCCAATATCCACTGTCAACTCCTTGTACTCCAAGCTCGTGAGCGACTTCATATTTGAACTCGTCCAAGGCTTTGGCGGCGCCTTGCACCAACGCACGGTTGCCGGTGTTGCTGCCTCGTGCCATCTCTTTCACCTCCTCATTACCGAAGTGGTGCTAGTATGAGTCGTGGCCAACGGCTTTACACCGGCAAGTTTTGCCGATGGCCGGGCGAACTGGCCGAGCCCAAGAAATCGTAACGAGTCGCCCTAGAATTCGTTGTCTCACTCCGACTACGCCATCGATTGCGCCTTCAGTCATGATTGTTTTACCGGGCAATGCGCCACATTGGCTTAAATTGGCCGTGCTACGCGGCATCATTTCTTGCGCCAGATGCCATGACGGTAGTATGTGATAGAGGTCCCGCTCTATTCTGGCGGACGCCATGAGAGCATCATGCCAACAGATTACGCTGATGATTGTCGTCGTGGATTAGTCAATTCGGCGACGCGAAGGGGCTTGTGACGGATGCTGACTGGAACTTTTGCGAAGATCTTTAGGGAGCATCTGTCGCTCATTAATAAAAAACCAGGAAAGCGCCGCCGTAATGAGTGCCAAGGCGGCCGCCGACCAGAACACAATGTGGCGGTGCGTCATTGCCAGGCTAAACAGCGGGGGACCCATAGCGACGCCGAAGAAGCGCACACTGCCGTACAAGCTGGTGATGACCCCGCGTTCCTTGGAGGCAATGGCACTAGTCACCATGGTGTTGATCGAAGGCAAGACACTGCCCGTGCCAATGCCTTGAAAGACAAGCACCGCCAATGCCCAAAAGACGCTATGGGTGACCAGCAAGGGCTCAAAAACCATCGCCGCTGCTATCAAAGTCATGCCTGCAACTACAATGCGACGCGCCCAACTGGCCAATTTTTTTTGCAGTAACGTTCCGGAAATATAGGAAGTAATCGCCGACGCCATGACTGGGATGGCAATTAAGAGGCCGCGAGTGATTTCGCCGTAGCGAAAATCTTTCTCCAAGATGTCGGCTAAATAGCTTAAGACGCCAAACAAAATGAAGAGGACCACAGCTCCCCCCAAGAACGTCGTGAGAATCGAGCGCCCCTTTTGTGAAAATGTTTGTGTAAGACCATGCCAGTATTGGGATAGGCCAGGTTGATGCTGGGATGGCGAGGATGGCTCGTGTAAGACAAACCAGACCAGCGCTGCCACGGGAAATGAGAGGACGCCATAGGCGAAAAAAGGCAAAAACCAGATGATTAAGGCTAGCGCTGACCCGGCAATGGGTGAGACCACCTTGCCCAAGCCATTGGCAGCTTCTAGCTGGCCCAGGGCCGACGCGCGCTTGCGCGATTGAAACATGTCACCGGCGACCGCCATGGCTAACTGGTAGGTGCCGCCGGCGCCAACGCCTTGGAGCACTCGCGCCCCCATCACCCACCCGTAAGGATGCGGCATGAGCCACGAGGCAAATCCGGCCCCTAAGCCGCCCAGGCCATACAACACGAGTGACGGGGCCATTATGACGCGCCGACCGATGCGGTCGGACAGCGCGCCCGCAAACGGAATGATTACCCCTGCGGGAATGGAAAACATGGTGATGACGAGTCCCACTTGAAAGAGTGTCAGATGCATCACGCTCATCATCTTCGGCAAGACCGGAATGAGCATAGAGTTTCCCAGCACCATAATGAATGGCACCAGGCTCAAGATCCACAGTTTGGTGAGGTGCGAACTGCCGTCGGATGAGGCCCCGGACCCCGAACGTTCTCGCGTACTAACCGCCATAGATATCCTCCCGTCCCTATGTCAGGACTGTCTGGATGTAACGTAACCGCGTCAAGGGCGAGCCATCCCGTCAAAATTTGGCCGTCACCGAAAATCCGCCACACGAATATGGTGCCAAGGATAAAATTTGCGACACAGGAGGGAGCGACATGCTTTCGCACGACCAAGAGGCGTGGCTCGACATTTTAGATTTTCCGTTTCAAAATCGCAGCCTTAAGCCGCGCACTGTCGGACTAACCATGGTTATCGACAAAGGACTGGGGTTGACGGATACACGCGACTTGTTGGAGTTGGCGTCCAATTATATCGACCATCTGAAGTTGACGTTTGGTACCTCAGCGTTTTATAATACGCGTCTTTTGCGGCAAAAAATTGAATTAGTCAAGTCTTATGGCGTCCATATTTTTCCGGGCGGTACCTTTCTAGAACTGGCGCTGCTGCAAGGTCGCATCATTCAATATTTGGACCGAGCCCGTGACCTGGGCTTTACCGGAGTAGAAATCTCGGACGGGACGATTAATATTGATGAGGAGACCCGCTGTAACACGATCAAACTGGCACGTGCGTACGGATTTGAGTTGGTGATCAGCGAAGTAGGCAAAAAGGACCCGCGCGACCAATCGGAGGCGGCCATTCCGCTATATGAACAAGTCAACCGCGATTTAGAAGCTGGATCCGACGTGGTGATCGTGGAGGGCCGGGAAAGCGGCGAAGGGGTCGTGATTTACGATAACGAGGGGAATATTTTAGGTGACGAGGTTAACAGGATGGTGCAGAATGTGACCGATACGGATCGGCTCTTATGGGAGGCACCACAAAAAAAGCAGCAGCAAGAACTGATTATGCGATTTGGGCCTAATGTCAACCTTGGCAACGTGCAGCGAGAGGACGTGTTGGCGCTGGAGGCCTTGCGGGTAGGATTGCGCGGCGACACGCTCCGTCATTACTATCTGACGCTGCAAGGGTTGCAAGAACCGGTAAGGTGGCCAAAAACGCCGATAACTCAAGGGGGAGCACGCGACGGCGACAGTTGACGTAGTGTTTCGGCATGAAGATGCACGGATAAGCGGGATTGGCGCGGTGGCGGTCATTGATACATTGCGGGCAACAACCACCATAACCACGATTTTGGAGCGGGGCGCGATGGCGGTTCGCCCCGTCGCCGATCTTGAGGCGGCGTATGCGCATAAGGCGCTTGATTCAGATATCTTGTTGGGTGGCGAGCGCAAAAATCAACCACCCGAGGGTTTTGACGGTGGAAACTCTCCCTACGACTGGCCTCAAGACCGTGTTCGCGGTCGGCGCGTGACATATACGACGACTAACGGCACCCAAGCCATCGAGAGGGTACGGGAGGTTCCCCGGTTGGTGCTGGCGGCGTTGATCAACGCTTGGGCTTGTGCTGATTTCTTGCGGCAATTGCAGCAACCGACGCTCATCGTTGCCTCGGGCAGCCGGGGTGCTCCGGCTCTCGAGGATGTGCTGGCCGCAGGGGCCGTAGCGACGCACTGGCCCCGCGCCGACCGCACTGACGCGGCCGAAATTGCTTGCGCCGTGTTTGAGCGGGACCGCACGCGGTTGCTGGAAGCGTTGCGCCACAGCGACCACGGTCGAGATTTGGTGCAGCTGGGATTGGAAGCGGACTTAGCGTTCGCGGCGCGTCTTGACGTTAGCACCGTAGTGCCGATGTTAGACGGGGATGGATGGCTGCGACCGGTGGCGCGATAGTACGTTGGGTTCAGATGGGTCTATCATCCTAGGATGCGACCAAAGTTTGCCAAAGCGTGAATTAATACCCCGACGCCCAGTGAGCGTTGTAGCGCGGCCACCAGACGCGGCATTGCGCCATGGGTTTTGCCGGTCACGACCGACCTCAACATTCTTCTGTTGGCACGCAAGCGTCCGATTCACCTGTGTGACTGCCGTGCGCGTCGAGCAGTTGCAGGCTTTGCGGACGCACTGCGGGCCAGTCACGCTGGAGGCCAACATGGCCCCGGCCAGCCCGAGCGGCGGTCGATGCCAGTTCCTATATTTGCGGCCTGCTAACCCGGCAACTTTCTCTAGCATTGGATTGGTGCTGACCCGGGTGGGCCGAGATGGTTGACCAACGGCTGCAGCCTAAAGATAAAGTAAGGTCTTGGAATTCGGCAATATTTTGGAGACTGGTCATCGTGAGAAACTTTGCAACCTTAGATTCCGAGTCGTTTGGATTCGCGTAGGACAACGGGGGAAGACAATCGCGGGGGTAAATCCGCACAGGGTTGCGCGTGTTGTCGCACGCTCTTCATTCGTAAGGCCGGTTCGGTGCATCCGCAGCCGTTAGGCAGTGGTGTCTTTGGCCTGGTCGCACGGGGCTTTCAATGCTTACACCGTAAGTTGGGGAGAATTCTAGGCCGGGTCTTTTTATAGGGACTACCTCATATTTATTCTCCGTCCGAAGGTGGACGGGGAGGCGCCATGTTTACCACCGAAAACGTTGGGTTAATCATCTTGTTGATTCTCGGCCTGATAGCCCGAAGCAATTTGGTGGCGGCGGCTGCAACAATTTTATTGATGCTGCGTTTTACCCGTCTCACCTTTCTGTTGCCGGTATTGGAGCGCCGTGGAGTGGAAGTTGGCTTGCTCTTTCTCACCATTGCCATGCTTGTGCCTTTTGCTTTGGGAAAGGTCAACTTGCGCGAGGTGGCCAAGAGCTTTATTACGGTGCCCGGCATTTTGGCATTGGTTGGGGGTGCCCTGGCTACCCATCTCAACGGCCGCGGGCTGCATCTTTTGAACGACCACAGTCAGTTGATGATTAGCCTCATTGTTGGGTCCATCATCGGCATTGTGATTTGGGGAGGAATGCCCGTCGGCCCGTTGATGGCAGCGGGCCTCACTTATTTGATGTTGGAAGTGGCGTCTTGGATTACTCACTGGTGGCGTTAGAATGCCTGCAAGAAAGAGGGCAAGGATGTCAGAGGAGATTTTTCTCAGAGGAATGATTGTGGTCCGGTTTTTGTCGGCCGCTATGGAATTTACGGGAGCATTTTTGATGTGGCGCTACTTTCGCTTAGATACAGCCATTCGCATCAATGGGTTATTGGGGCTAGTCGGTCCACTGGTGCTGACCACCACCATGCTGTTGGGAGTGGCTGGGCTTGCCGCAAGTCGGGTGCCGATTGGCAAGATCTTGTGGATTGGCTTGGGCGTGGCCTGTATTTTATGGGGAACTACGCGTTAGGGAGCATAACTGGTGGTTATCGTATTAACAGGCCTTAGGCGGCGTTGGGCTCGTGTGCTGGCTCTTGTTATGTTGTTGGCTTACGTGCCCTGGGCACTGCACGGATTTGGCGCCGATTCTGATCTGTCGCGTCCTGCAGGAACGGTCACGCATTTTACTGTCTCAGGGCGATGGGTTGCGCTGGCATTTGCTCTGGATGGTTCGCAGGGCGCCGTGACGGCCCACCTGGCGCAAGAGGTGGCGAGCTCTGGCGATTATGCGACGTTCTTTGTTGTTGGTCTCAATGTTTGGAAGGAACAGGCGAGTTTGAGACGCGCACGTCAATTAGGGGACGATATTGAAAGTCATAGTGAGGGGCACATCAATCTTGCAGCCCACTCGTATGCAGCGGATTTGCAAGATTTGGCGCGGGCCAACCGAGCTATTGAACGCGCGACAGGCCAACGGCCGCGCTGGCTTTTGCCACCCTATGGGGCCGTGAGTGGCTCGGTCGTCAGGGCTGCCCATGCGCTCGGACTGGGGGTGATCCTGCCTAGCGTGGGTGAAAGCATTGCCGCACAGACAAGACGTCCTAGCACGTTAGCCCAAGACATATTGGCGCATCTTACCCCGGGTGCCATCCTGGTGCTCAGCGTAGGTGCGCACGACCATCTGCTGGTGCAAGAGTTGCCGACGCTTTTGGATTTGCTTCGCCTCGATGGGTACCACGTAGGCAGTGTGGGGCAACTCGCCAGACGGTCAGGCTAAACCAGCGCGGCGTACGACATACGCCAGGGCCGTGTCACCTAGGCTCGATCGCGGGGGATTGGCGAGGCGCGCCAGAGCCTTCCTCGTTGATCAAGTTCAAAATCAAGATGCCTGTACCGTACAATGGACCTAGCGATTTGCAACCGGTTGGCAAATTTGTGCGATAGTTTCTACAATCGATGAATGCTGTATCGATTGATTTGTTAGGGGAGGAAACCGGTATGGATTGATCGAGCCAAAAGGGGGAGTTTGCGATGCGGAACAAGTGGATGTGGCCCGGTGTTGCGGTTTTAGGATTAAGTGTTGCGGCGGTCGGTTTGGGCAGCGGTTCGGCTATTGCGGCCTCGGGACGGCTGGCGGGGGGCACGGCGGTGATTGCGACGTCTCCTGGATTGGGTTCGAACTGGTTTTTCCCGATGAATCCGATTCAGGCCGATACCGACATCAACCTGCAAGTTCAAGCACTGATGTATAAGCCGCTTTTGGACATTACGCCGACTGACGGGATTGACCTGGCTCGGTCATTAGCCTCGCGCATATCGGCCAATTCTACCGGTACGCGGTATGTTATCGCATTGAATCCTAAGTGGCGTTGGTCCAATGGAGCACCAGTGACGGCGCAAGACGTTGTGTTCACGTGGACCATCATGAAGGCGGCCAGCGCCGAAAACGCTCCATGGGTGTTTGCGGGTTCGGGATTTGGAGGCATTCCGACGCGAGTTCGGTCCGTCGTGGCTCAAGGTGCTCATAAGGTCGTGGTGACGCTCACGAAACCCTCAAACCAGGTGTGGTTCGAACATAATGCGTTGGCCCAGATCTCGCCCGTACCAGAGTTTGTGTGGGACAAATATCCGCATAATATGACGAAAGAGCTATCGTGGATTGAATCCCTTGCCAATAGCCCCGGCAATCCTGTGTATCAAATTGTCGATGGACCGTATCGCCCTGCGAAGTACGTGGTCAACAGCTACTGGTCGTTTGTCGCCAATCCGCACTATGACGGTCATCGCTCGACGTTAAAGGGAATTATTTTCGAATATGAAACGTCTGATGCGGCCGAGTTTGCGGCGCTGAAGTCGGGCACGGTCAATTTGGGATATGTGCCGGATTCCTTATTGGGATCCGATCGGCTGCTTCGTGCCGATGTGCTTACGCCGCAATATACCTTTGGATTTAACTTCATCCATCCCAATTTTAGCCCGCTCGCCCCCGATCATATTGGCCCGATATTGGCCAAACTGTACGTGCGCCAAGCTTTGCAAATGGGCATCGACCAGACTGGAATCCTGCATACGCTCTATCACGGCCTGGGGGTGCCGGAAGACAGCCCGGTGCCTGACGAGCCTCATACGATTTTCTTCGATCCGGCGTTGAAAGCCGCTCCCTACGCTTTCAACGTGGCGCGCGGCAAAAAATTGCTGGAAACTCATGGCTGGCATTTGGTGCGTGGGGTCATGACGCGTAATGGGCAAAAACTGAGTTTTCCTGTCACCTATATTGCGGGCAGTCAAACCAGCACCGATGTGGCTGAACTGATTAAGAGCGATTGGGGCCGTGAAGGAGTTGACGTGACACTGCAGTCGTTGCCGGCCTCCACATTTTTCGCCGACGTGACGATTAAAAACCCTTCGGACTGGGCCATGGCATTGGGAGGCGGGTGGACCTACGAACCCGATTATTACCCCACTGGCGGCGGGCTTTTCATGACCGGGGCCCCGGTGAACAAGGGTTCGAACAGTTTCCTTAAATATTGTATACACTTATCTAATGATGTAAGATCTGGAGATGGATCGTAAATTGGTAAGTATTCATGAAGCGGCTCAA
>PXYV01000067.1 GCA_003023745.1 Sulfobacillus acidophilus
AAGCACCCCACTATCATGTGCCGCTACCGATTGGGTGGCCGTTGGTGGGCTTCCTCCTCGTCTATGACGGCGTTCTCTAGCTCACCGGGCGCTTTGTGGATTTCGTGACCTATGGTACGCTCTTAAGCCTCATAGCCATGGCTCTGGATACGCTTTTGGCGGCCCTGGTGCTGTTGCAATTTGCCTTTCCCACCAACACGGATTCTCCGGTCCTCCTTCCTCTCTTAGCCTTCGAAGAATAGCCTATCGGAATTGGGTCGGAGGTCTCTTTGGCACCCTAGCCATCGAACTCTTGCTGCTGGGTACCTGGTTCTATCAAAAAGCGATAGGCCATGCCGCGTTTTCCCCCGGACTGTTGATCTTTTGGGCGCTGGTGCTGCCCATCATCGTCCTGGTGCCGGTCTCCGTGAGCCTTGTCTCAGACCCCAAGAAATCCGGGCTTCCCAAGGTGACGCCTGCCGAGACCTCACCCACAGATCTCCCCAGCGTGGACCGATTGACCAAACGGGAACGCGAAATCTATGAACATCTCAAGGCGGGGAAGAAGCTCACCGAAATTGCGGAGCTCTGTACCATCGAGTATGGCACGGTCAAAACGCATACGCGCCACATCTATCGCAAATTCGGCGTGTCCTCTCGCGAAGAACTGCCATAGACGGGGAAAAATACCCCGGTATACCCCGGTATACCCCCTCATCTCTCCCTGTCCAGAGACCGGAATACCGCCCACAATAGACAGGAAGAACAGGAACGACAAAAGCGACAGGAGGAGAGACCATGAGGCCGCAGGCACTTTGGGCGACCCTCATCGCCTTGGCAGCGACCTTGATCCCATGGCCTGCCAGGGCCGCCACAGTCCCATCGGTGCCGTGGCAGGTGACGGGTGTGTCTCGCTTGGTGCCTAATCCCCGATTCTATGCGGGCACCACAACACTTGCTGCGTCACCCCAGTCCGTGCACTTTGACATGCGTGACGCCCACTATTATCAAATTCCGTTGAATCAACGGTCCGTGTCCATCACGGTCAATCCCGGCCAGACCGTCGCGATTCGGGAAGTGGCGATGAATACCCGGCAAGATACGGCGTTGGTCAAGATCGGCATTCCCTCGATGAAAAACCTAGACAAGGTGGCAGCGGCGCCCATGCTGCGACCCGCTTACCGGATTATCGGTCAGCTCGGAGGCGATCCCAGCGTATCGGGTGCCCATACGGAAACCGGATGGAATGACTTTTTAGGGATCACGTTCGGGATTGTGTGGAACTTCATCAGCTTCTCGTATAATGGCAGGCAAGTGACCGGCTATCACACGTGGGACTCTGTGCGTCATCCGTTTTCCGATGGCGACTATTTCATGGCCAACAGCCAAGGCCATGCAGAAATTCAAGGCAACGCGTCAGGATGGACCTTTGCCATGGAAGACGCGCCTGCGTTCGCCAATACCAAAATCTATTGGGATGTGAATGAAGTCACGGCGCACGGCAATGGCCGCGTCACCGGCTATGTCAACACGTGGGCGGCGGGAGCGGATAAATATCTTTTGGGAGGATGGTGGCAAATTGTCCATGGATAGCACACGTAAGCCGAAATGGATCTTTGGAGTTCTGTTTATCAGCCTCCTTATCGATGTGGCCAATGTCTTTCGCTTAGTTCATGGGCCGGTACCCTTCCCCTTCTTTGTCCCTTGGGTGGTGGCTAGACTGGTGACGCTTTACCTGAGCTTTAGCCGACCTGACTCCCATGCCTTGCGCATCGTGCTGTGGATCATTCTCTCGCTGGCGGTCTTGTTGCTATCGATTTTATCCGACGGCACCAATCTCAGTCTCTGGGTCTGGATTGCCCTGATTATCGGACCGGTTAGCACGGTCCCCTCTCGCCAAGTGGCCGCCGGAATTCTCGGACTGGCTCACATTGTGACCCAACTGATCCTCTTACCCTTACCGACCCACGATGCGCCACTATCCTATATCATCATTCAAGTCACGGGGCTCGTCGGCCTTCTTCTCTGGCATCAATGGCAGCGGCCTCCCCGAACTCAGGAACAGGCGCTGTGACCCCGCAAAAAGGTCCCATTCTGGTGATCGGCGCCACGGGGAATCAGGGAGGCCACGTCGCTAAAGCGCTGTTAGACGAGGGATGGACGGTGCATGCCTTCACCCGCAATGCGGAACGCCCGAAGGCACAAGCGTTAAAGAGCCAGGGAGCCCACCTCGTCACCGGAGATATGGCAGATCTTCCCGCCTTGACCAACGCCATTACGGCGGTGACGGGAGTCTTCAGTGTGCAAAACTTCTGGGATCTGGGGCTTAAAGAAGAAGTCCGTCTCGGCTCCCATGTCATCCAAGCAGCCATCAACGCCGGCAACCACCCACACATTGTGTATAGTTCAGGAATCGGTGCGGAACAGCATCAGAATGTGGCGGCCATTGATGGCAAGGCAATCCTCGAGGAGAAATTGAGACATTCGGGGCTGCCCTTCACCATCTTGCGACCAGGTCTCTTTATGGACGACTTTTTGGGCGCGAGCTTGCCTTTTGCTCGACCGATTCAAAAACTACTGGATAACCACAGGCTGTTGGTCGGCCGGTTGTTTCTGGCCACACTAAGGGCGGTAGTGCCCAAGGAGAGTCCGATTCCGCTGACGACCCTCCAAGATGTCGGTCGAATGGCGGCGTGGGCGTTTGCGAATCCGGAGAAGTCGCAAGGGAAAGCATATGAAGTGATAGGGAGTAGCGAGACAGCGAAAACATTGTGCGCGCTTTGGACGGAAGTGAGGGGGCAAGAAATTCCTGGCATTCCGGGATTAAGACTAGGAATTCACATCGCGCACCGCAACATGGAAGCATTATTGAATTGGCTCGGACACCATAAAACACCTGTAATACGAGAGTCTTTTAGGATGCAAACCTATTTACATTGGCTAAAATCTACCGATCTTGGATTGTAAAGCACATCGAACAGGGCTATCTGTCTTGACGGAACGCCCGAACCTTGGCCCACTTCACGGGATCACCAACCAATTCTTTAAGACGCTCAATCCATTTCTCGGTATAAATAAAATCATTGTGAGCTGCATCGTATTGACAGTAGTCAACATCACACCCTCGAGGAGACTTTTCTTGAGGCCTGACCCTAAAATACTTCCACGCCTGAGTGTGATGATGCATTCTAAACCGCGGCTCAACCTCTTGCACGACACGCACCACGTCACCAGGACGATATTTTCCTTGGTTGGCGACTTGTACTTGCCTGCTTTTCAGTAGGACAATGCTTTTCTGTAAAGAAGCGATGTCCGGAGCGTCCGCGTTGACGAATTCCATGCTGTAATCACTGGAACTTGCCCGGTTAGCCGGTTTAGGAATGAGATACACTCGGAATGCGTACTCCATACTTGCGAAAATTTCATCAGACAAACCGTCTCGAAATCTCTGGATAAATTGGGTTATGAACATCGTGTCGGTTTTCTGCAACTCGCGCAACGCATCGACCTTGGCGGAATTCGTGACCCGCGATATCTGAATCGGCACCGCGATTTGAACCCCTATAGCGTAATACCTTGTAAAATGATCCGTCAGGAGGGTTTCATAGTTGTTCAATAAAGCTTGGCATTCTGCAGCAATAGAAAAGTCCAACGGAGGCGCCCATCGATGTTCCACCGCGTTTCGGAGAAGAATGAAAAACTCGATGTTCTTTCGAACCGGAGTTGTCCTGTCTTTCCAATACATATCAATACACTTGGTAAGTTCCCACAATTTGTCTTCCCCGTCACTCTTGATAACCGCACCCTCATTACCGTAATAGCGGTAATCCGTCCCCTCTTCCTCAAAAATGGCATGAAACAGCGCTGTATACGCGATGACCATGTGAACGATAAAGGATGGCGTCCTGAACTGCAAAACAGGGTTATTATAAACTTGGACCGCCAAAAGCGCGGATTCCCGCGACTTGGTGACGAGTTCTTCAGTCCTTTGGGACAATATCGGCTTAAAGGGATCCTTGTTAACCATAAATTTCTGGGAATTCATGCGCAGAAACACGTCTAAAGGATAATCCAGGAAATCCTTGCCCACGACATATCCTTCGGATGTTTTTGACGTAAACGCCTCCCATTGCTTGGATAAATAGGTCCGAACCGTTGCGTGTTGCCATCCGGTCGCATCTACCATGTCTTGAATCGAAAATGGTGTGCCCACGTGCGCCCGCAGAAATTCATACGCTTGAGTCAACTTATCACTACGCATCATCGACCTCCTCAGGCCGTGTTTTCAGATCTCACACGTCAATTGTTGATCTGCCATTTGTCGATAGTTTTAAGATCATATATCAGCCGCGAATGAAGTGTCGAACTACGGCCCGCCTAATCTGAGACAAACTTTAGCGTCACGCGAATCTGTCACGATACCGGTTCATTAGGTCTCCGATCGTCTAATACATCGGCTATATTCTATAATTCGGGTGGCTTAACATTGCGTTCCGACCGAACCTGCTTACCTGCCATATAGATGCCGCAATTCTTTTTCGAGTCGACTCATCCATCCATTATTGCACTTGTCACACACCGCCTTGACGGTGGTGGAAAGCGGTCGCATCGGACCAAACTCGGACGGAAGTCGATTGAGCGGTCCAGATTCTATAACAGTGGGTTCGTTCGGAAATCCGGTTCGGGATAGCCAATCCGGCCACACATGTTCGCGCGTCATTGGTCCCGATGCTCCACAAAAAACACACCGTCTTGCCATACAAGCCCTCCCATAACATGAACTAAATATTCCAGCCTTTTGTGACCTGACTTAGTAGCGCATTCACCTTAGCTTTAACGTCCGGGTCCATCGGCACACGGGTGGTGTCGATGTCTAACATCACCTGAATTGTCGGTGTCCATGGCTGCAAGAGACGAGCCAGTTCGCCGATCACATCCGCCAAATTTTGAATTTCTGCCGGTTTTAACACCCGGTCAGATCGGAGATGTCGGTCAGGGGGCGTCGGCGCTTCTCCGGGACCAATGGGTCCCTTCGTGTCGTTGAGCACGATGCGGACTTGCTCTGCATCGCCTCGGCCACACGGCCACGAGATACCATTCAACTCCAATTGAATCAGCCCGTTATTCCGTGCCTCGGTAATGACGTGACGAATGAGAGGCCACGGAAGCGGCACACCCTGAGCGTTGGACAAGGCCACCACGAGAGCCAGGGCCGTCGTCTTGCCGTCTTGCCATGCTTCGGGAACCCGGTCCGGTAAGAGGTCAAAAAGGCTTAATGCCGTTGGGGGAGGGTTAAGCCGCGCAGAACGGGTTAACAATCCGTCTGGGACCTCTTCTTGCCACACACTCACGCCCCCATTGACCACCCACACGAGACCTGATTTCACGGCGTCCGTGACCGCCTGTTGAAGGGGACCCGCCTCGAGTTTAGGGATCGCGAAGGCCTCAGAATAACCCTGATGTTCGATTTGCACCATGGTCTGGCCACCGAAATAATCCAGTAAGGCCCCCATCGTCAATTCTCCGTTGACCGACCAGAGGTCAGGGAGACGACCCGGACTCAGCAGATTGTGGTCCAGATGGTCAAGCACTCCGGATTCCGGCAGTACGACCTCGAGACTGGGGTCGCCGAGGTCTTCCACACGAATGGGTTCGTGCCACCAGGTGCGGAACGTGCGGTCCGGTCGCCACGCCCGCAATACCAATCGCCCCTCTTGCATACCCTGACTCACCGTGTCCCAAATGCCTTGGGACCGTAACATCTTCGGTAAGGCTGGCACGTCAGCAAACGCTCCCACCAAATCTTTGAGACGCCGTGCCGTATCCCCGGATTTCCAAAGCTCATAGGGTCCGCCCGGCAATATCGCGTCGGCACTAATCGCCGTATCTTGTATGCGTGAACGTGGGTCGTTCTTAATCTGCTCAAATAAGGGGCGCGTCGTATCCACGGTCATCTTGAACGCCAGGGGAGTCCCATCTTTCCCCACGGTGACGACGACGGCATAGGACTGCTTCACCAAATCGGCAATGGCCTCGTTCGCATCCTTCTGATAGGTGTGGAGTAAATGTTGTCGCGTCGCGTCGACCTCTCGGAAGGCGAGTTGCCGTTCCACTTCTTCCCACGCCATCGCCACTTCCACCTGTTCCTTGAACGCAGCCAACCCCCCGCGATCCAATGTAGCCAGCACTACCGCGTTCCGATGCACCCGTGGCCGATCCGACGTGGTCGTCTCTTGTAAAAATCGCGTGGCCAGTGCACTCGGAGTCCCGGACGTGGACGCCGCCTCGGGTCCCAACACCGCATAGTGAAAGGCACCATCGTCCTCGATGTCCGCGGGTCGTTTGGGAAGCATGTGGACGGCAGCGCCGGCCGAGTTAGCCCCGATCGTCAACGATTTGACCTTTTTAATCTCCTCGAGCAGTCGAGCCATCACGAGATCGCCGTTCGTAGACACGCGCAGGCGAGCGTCGTTGTGCATTTGCTTCAGATTGGGCCGCGATCCTAACCGCCACCATGCTGGCAAGCTCGTCGACGTCCTGTCCGCTAAGGCGGTTTCATCCAAGAACCAGGAGAGATCCGCCCAGCGCCGCAGTCCCTTCTCGAGCTCGATTCGGTCCGGCCGCGCGGCGCCCAACAAGACCACGATATCGCGCGTAGACGCCCGTTGCCCGATGGGCTGGGAGTGCAAAAAGGTGGCCAAAACGGCTTGCTCGATCTCGCGTCCCCTCAGAGCTGGATACTCCTCTTGGATTTTCTTCGCCTTCTGTAATTCCCCTTGGAGAATCGTCAACCATTCTTGGCGTTTCCCTTCATACTCCTCCGATGCGGCCACGGTCGCTAAATCCCGCGTGGCCGCACTGAGTTCCGGCGATGCCGGATCCGCCAAAAACACATTGGTGCTGATCAGGGACTGATTATCCCATCCGTACGCATCGCGCAATGCCAACGCGAAGGTGCGAAGAATTCCCCGAGTGCGCTGAAATCCTTCCATTTGGGTCCATTTGGTATATAAGACGTCGGTGAGTTCCGGATGGAAGGGATAGTGCGCTATATATCGCGCTTCGGCGTGGCCTCCTTCCTTGCGGGTGCTGTCGTCCAACCCGCTAATTCCCTTAAGCGCTGCGACCACCGGGGCGCGGAATCGTTCCCGGTCGCGGATAGAGTCTACGGTGAAGAACTGGCGACGCAGAATCTCGGCCACGTCCTCCTTGCCCACCGGCTGAATGCTGTGCTCCTGCTCCCGGCGAAAGACCTCGGCCAGGTCGAGGCTCAGTTCTTTCCCGAGCGTATCGTTTTTACCGGGGTCGCTCGCTATCAAGGAGACGACCAAGGCACAGCGCGGGACCTTGGTCACGGCTTGGGTGAGGTACTGGAAGAAATTTTGCATGCGTCCACGCCATGTCGGATCGAGGGCGACTTTCTCCCGCACGTACATGAGCACTTCGTCCATGAGAATGAGGGTGGCCTGATCTTCTTGCGCGGGGAGACGCAACAGGTCGACCAACAAGTTCTCCGCCGGCGCCGACTCACGCTCTTCGGCACGCCCGTCTGCATGCAAAAGCTGTAAGCCCTTATCTCCGGCAATCTGATAAGCGAGCACACTCCACGGTTGCTTCAGCCACCGTCGTCGGCCTTGCGGATCGGCAATGTCCATGCCCTTTTCTACATCTAACTTATCGAACGGTAAACACGCGATCCGGGCCGCCGTAAAGGGCACCCCCGCATGCTCCTGGAACTCATGGACTGCGGGCACGTCGGGTAAATGGGCCGGATCATGGGCTAACTGGTAGAGCGTAATGAGCGTGTGGGTCTTCCCACCCCCATACGTCAACTCCAGCTGCCGAATGGCCTTTTCGCTTTGTCCGGCAAGGCGCAGCATCACGTCCTTCACCAACTCGCGGAGATTGAACGTCGGATAGGTCAGACTAAAAAACGCTTCCGGGTCCCGATATTGCACCGGCCCCTGATCCAACACCACGTCGTATAAATCTGCCGCGAATCGGGCGAGCGATAAATCCCCCGTCTTCACATCGTCACGCAGCGTAACCACCTCGCGCCACGGGGTCCAATCGGCTGCTCTACCCATCCTATATCTCCTCCATTCCCATAAATCGTGGTTGTTGGCGGTCCGGTGCCATCCCGCGATGTTGGACATGATTACTCAGGCTTTCCAACAAGGACCGCTCTTGACTGCCCGCCTCCGCCAGTTCGATCAGGGCCTGCAACAAGGGCGCAAAAATCGCATGACGTCGCAAACCACGGCGGTCGAGGTAGGCATCCACGGGGGCCACATCGCCTGCGGACCACAGTTGCATCAAGTGATGGATTTGGTCAATCAAGGGCGCGGGCCTTCCGGGAACGTCCTCCCCGAGCGCCTTCCCAGTTCGTTGGCGCCACGTCTTGAGTCGAGCAGTATCTCCCTTGGGCACCTCTTCCGCGGTCTCTTCCGCTTCATCCTCGTCATCATCATGAGAAGAACCAAAGCGGCTTAACAAATCCCATTGATGGGTCAACGCCGTATCCGACAACCCACACGACACCGCATAGAGGATCACGGCGCCGATCGGGGCGGGGTCCATCCCAAAGTCGTAACGGTGCAGGAGATAGTAGGTGGTGAGGTCATCCAGACCCGACACGGCTTCCACGCCCCCGGTTTGGCTCAACATCCGCCCCACGACAAAATCCACCACCAGACGCCGCACGTGTTGTAAAAACTCCGACACCGTCATCACTTCACCCGGGCTGTTGGCTTTCTTCACCACCGGGTACCGGGAATAGGCTTCCATAGCGGGACCGGTGGCCGCCCATACAAAGTCCGGCCCCCGAATCCCGGCATCCCAATAGTCGTGGAGTCGCTGGGACAGGCGTTGTTGCATGTCATCTAATACCGTGGTGTCCCAACCGGGCCGCACCATAGCATCGCGCTTTTTGCACACCAACCAAACTGAGGAAGATAAGGCGGCTGACGACTGAGCCCTCGTGCGATTGCCCATCTCCGTTTGAATGGGCCAACTCGCATCCACCACAAATCCAGCACGAATAATCGCGGACACCAGGGTTTCCCACGCATCCGGTTGTTTATGGGCAAAGACAATAACAGTGCGTCCACCAGGAGCTAAAACTTGGTAACAGTACTTGAACACTCGGTACATTCCATTCTCATAATTTTGCTTCGAACGGTCTTGATCACCACCGAATCGACTCGCATCATCAATTAACTCCCCATCATTGGCAGTCTCACTCCATTTCGGGCTAAGAATTTCGCCGTAAACATCAGAAATAATCGGATGTTGATGTGACACGCGACGGAGCCATACATAGAAATAATCCATCAAGTCCGAGTACGGAATCGCATCGTAATACGGCGGGTCAGTTAAAACGATGTCTACCAAACCAGTATCCGACATAACCAACGCAGACAAATTTTCTACTTTAGGCAGCGGGCTGTCGGTGGCGGCCTGCAAAGTATGTTGCGATACCCGGGCTATCCACTCAACTTGGGCAAGAAAGTTCCCGGTAGACTGCGACACCGGATTAAGCTCTGCAAAGTCCCATGTGATTGGCAGAGCAAATCGTACAAAAACATGGCTCATTTTCTCTCCGCTGATATGCCAGGTACACAGCGACGAACCGTAGTCAGCTAGTTTGTCGATTGCTAAGGATAGATACGAAAAAATCGCACGACGCCACTCTTCCGAATACTGCTGCGACTCAAGTTGTTTCCATGACGACCTAATTTTTGATATCAATACCCCCATCGCCAATAGTTGCCTCGGCGTAAACAACTTGGACCACTTATCGAATCCATATAGCGGAACGCGAAATCCTAGTGCTTCTTTGCTTGGCAACGGCTCATCCGGTATCCCAAACGGAATGTCGGCATAGACCCGCTCCAGTTCATCCGCGGCCGCTTCCGCCATACGAATCTCTTCGGGCGTGGGCAATCGGTATTCTTTTCCTTTCGCGCCATCCACCACCACCGCCGTCATGACCGTGCCGAGTCGACCGGCCCGGCCTTCCAACCGGATATCCTCCATCGTCATGATAGTTCCGCAGAGCGGACATTGGGCTCCCGACCGTGACATTGTGCCCTGGCCGATTTGCTTGTCGTGTGCGCGTTTTTGCGCTGCATTGCCCCCGACCACCGGCACATTCGTCTCAATATCAAAGATTACGGCGCTACGATCGGCATTCGGCTCCATCGTCAGCCGTACGCGCTTTTTGTCCTTTTTGGCCAACCAACGGGTTTTGAGCAGAGGAATTGTGTGACGGCAATGCTTACACGTCACCGTTCGCGCCCAGAGGTAGGCCACGGTGGGTTTGCCATCGATGGTGGGATAGAACCGGGCCAATTCTGCTTGCGCCTGGTCCAAGACCCACTGCCCCCAGGCCCGCACATGCCAGGCCAGATCCGCTTCGGGCACCGCGAGAAAATCCATTTGTTCGGAGCTTGTTGCCGGTTTTGTTCGGGACTTGCCCGGCTTCTCCCCTTGATGTAAAAAGGCCTGCATAAACTCCGGGGACTGCAGGGCAAAATCCGGCAATGGCCGTGTCTGACCCGCCAGTTTTTGCGGATATTCCAACGTGCATTTCAATATAAACCACGCCACGGGATTAATATCAACCGCCGTCACGTCACATCCCAATCGCATCGCTTCCAACGGAATCGCCCCGCCGCCAGCAAATGGGTCCAGCACCTTGGGAGCGCGTCCTCCATAGGCTTGGCGGATCTGGTCCCGAAACCAATCCATATCCGGGCTGGATTCGCGCCCCCAATGGAGCACCCCGCCGACCGTTTCCTCCTTGACTTTGCCCCCTTTTTCATCGACCGTCTTCGTGACCCGGCCCCCAATGCGTTCCACCAGTTGCTGGCGCGCCTCGGGCGTACCGGGAGCGGGGAGCAACGTCGCTAATAGGGCAGCCCGTGCCGCAGCTAAGGGCCGACGCGCCGGCCAAATGTGCAACGTGGAAATATGGCCATGACGGACATTTTTTTCATGTACTGAATCGAGTGACGCTTGTTTGAGGGGGAACGCCACCTCAATTAACCGCGTATCGTTATCCATGTCGTGATTCCTTCCCCTCTTGCTGTTCCTGAGCAGCACGTACGATGGCGTCTGGCGTAATCGCTACGCCGCCTTGTGCCGTCGCCAGCAACCGTCCAAACGGATCGCGAACGGGCAGGCAATACGGATGGGCACTGCCACAATCCCAGACCACATACAGCCAGTACCCCTCGCGCAAGGTGCAGGCCTTGGCCCACTCGTTATCCGATACCAAGATTTCCCCTCGCGCAGCACGCCCTTTGACTTCCACCGCCCGGTCCTCGCCACCGGGGTGGCGGGCCCAGAGATCAAAGCCCGGCCAGGCATTCAGTCCGGCACCCTGCGCTTTGGCTGGCGTTGAGACATCAAAGACCACGAAGCCTTCCTGTTCGAGTTGCGACTGGGCGACGGCCATCGCGACTGTTTCCACCTCTTGGGTAAACTCCGCGTGCACCGCAGGGTCTGATGCGGGCACCACTAACGCATGCGCCAAAAAGGTCAGAGGCTCCAGCCGCAGCCGGTCTGGTGCACCGAGGATACGCGCCTGCGCTTTCGCCTTTTCCCCATCCAACGCAGCCTGTCGCCGGCGAATCACCGTCAGGCGCCCTTGGAGTGCCGATTCCCCCGCGCGAATGCGCTGGGTCACCGCGGTGCGCTGAATGGCCAATTCCGCCTCTAAGGCACGATAGCCGTCCTCAACCCAGTGCCAATCGTCCTGGGCTTGCCGACGCCTTTGGGCGCGCAGGGGCTCTACCCAGCGAGCCTGAAGCGACTCTGTGAGGGTCTGTCGAACCGTTTCCAATTGCGACTCAGCACGGCTGGCCAGCGCCAACCACTGGGAGGGAATGCCCTGGCCAGGCTGCAGCAAAAAGAGCTGTTCCACCGGCACCTCTTCCAACCGTCCGTCTGCCCACGCACGGATGGCCAACAATCGTGTCTCCGCCACTCGTGCCGAGGCACTGGCCCCCGCTTCCTCTTCCAGAATCTGCGCCAGCACCCAATGACACACGGAGGCCTCCTCCGCTTCGGGATCCACAAAGACCGCCCCCCGGGCCGCATCCTCAGCATAGCGACCCGCGACCCACGATCGCAGCACCTCGAACACCGGCTCTCCCGGATGAAAGTACACCGCATCGTCGTCGGTCCGCTTCATCAACGTCCAGCGATTGCGGACTTCCACCGGATAACGCTCCATGCTCGGCAACAGGGGATCCAAGGCACCCGGACTCAATGCCTTGAGGGAAAACGTCGTATCGGGATCCCCATCCCAGCCGATCCCGAGCAGCGGCGCCGCGTGCGTCAAAAAATGTCGCACATAGCCGGGGAGGAGGCGATGGTAGGCTTCTTGGCGCAGTTGAGCGCGCGCTTTGGGCAATTGGTCCATGACGTCACCCGTGGGAGGTAGCAACGCATCCTGCCCATGGATGGCCTCCGCCACGCCTTCCTGCGTCACGCGCTCCTCCATCGCTTTGACCAGTGCATCGTCATCGAGAGATTCCAATAACAGATCCCGTAGCGACCATCCTGCCAACTGTCGTCCAATCACATCAAAAACCTTATCCGATCGCAACTCCTGCCGAATCCGTTCCAATTTATCCAACAACGTTTTCAAGACACGCCCTTCACGGGTGTTGTCCGCCACCAAATTAAAAATCAGCACGGGGTCATGGGTTTGTTTATACCGGTGAATCCGCCCCATCCGTTGCTCTAAGCGCGCCGGATTCCACGGGATGTCGTAATTAATCATCACCCAGCAAAACTGCAGATTAATCCCTTCCCCCGCGGCATCGGTGGCCAGGCAAATGTCTGCGCCTCCTTCGGATCCGGGTAGACGGAACCGCCGTACCTGCGCTTCCCGTTCTGGATAGGGCATGCCACCATGAATGTGGGCAATCCGTCCGGCAAATCCCAACGCCTCCAACCGGTCATGCAAATACGTCAGCGTGTCCCGGTGCTCGGTAAAAATCAGCAACTTCTCGCCGACAAATTGGGGATCCCGAAGCAGTTCCCGAAGGCGCTGAAATTTCGCCTCATCCCCTTCGGCCAGCACGGCTTGCGCTAAAATCACCAGGGACTCGACCTCGGCGCGCTCCGACCGGAGTTCGTCAAGCGAAGAGGCCAGCAACGCGGAGGTCCCCCGATCTTCCGCCCATTCGTGTTCTTCGCGACCGGCATCGCTCGATTCTTCGTCACCCGTCATGGTTTCGAGCGGGTCCTCGTCCCAATCGCGTTGCCGCGCCTGTTCCGCCACGATGTTCAATTGATGCGCCTCGGCGCGTGCAATATATTGGTCGAGCTTTTCGAGTCGCCGTCTAAGCGATTCGGCCAAGGCATAGGCTGAGCTCGCCAGCCGGCGCTGAAACACGCTCATGGCCAACCGCGCTGCCGAACGGTTTAAGCCGGCTGCCCGGTTATAGGTCTCCCGAATATAAGCGGTCGTGCGGTCGTAAAGTCTTCGTTCCAACGGGGAGAGAGGATACGTGGGGGTGGCGGATATCCGGGTCGGATAGAGACGCTTTCCCTCAAACGTCACCATTTCCTCTTTGGTGCGGCGAATGTAGTGCTTTTGCCGTTCGTAATCGGGATAACGGTCCAACATTTCCGGGGTCGACAGCACCTCGGGCTCTAAGAGGTGCCATAAGGCAAAAAAGGGATAATCCTTCCCCATATGGGGCGTAGCTGTCAGCAGCAACACGTGTCGTACCGCCCAGGTCAGCGTCACAGGGTCATCATTCGTCGAGGCCCCGACGAGCCATTCCGCCAGCTGGTAACGCTGCGTTTTCCGCAGACGCCCATCGGGTTCCCGATCTGCCGCCAGCTTATGAGCTTCATCAAAAATGACGAGGTCATAGGGCGTGACACGGGGGTCCGCTAACCGCTTCCGCATGGTCTCCCCCGTGAGGGTATCAATGCTGACGATAACCTGGTCACTGTTCGGTCCCACGAAGGGATTCCCCGCCCGTGCATCCGCCCCACTCACAATCCGAAAATTGAGTCGAAATAATGTCTGCAGCTCCTGTTGCCAGTTCCCCACCAATCCTGCCGGCGGCACGATGAGAATGCGCTGCAGTCGGTGGCGGGCCAGCATTTCCCGAATGTACAATCCACTCATGATCGTTTTGCCGGCACCGGCGTCATCGGCCAACAAAAATCGCAAGCGCGGTTGCGGCAACATAACATCGTATACGGCAATGCGTTGATGCGGAAGGGGATCAATCAGCGAGGTTTCCGTGGCAAACGTCGGATTCGTCAAATACCCATAGGACAACCACTCGGCTTCTGCGGCGGCACGAACCGCCTCGGCGGCTGCAAGAAAATCGAGGCGGGGGTTCTCCCTCAAGGGCATCCATTCCCTCGCTGGAGAAGTGTTAGCCGACGATGCCCCCTCCTGCCAAGCACCTGCGGCCTCTCGCTCCAACTGGCGCAATCGATCCCCCAGCCACCGATATGGCTTGGTGTGCCCATTTTCCCACCGATTCACGGTCGCAAAAGACACCCCTAAGCGGTCAGCCAATTGCTGCTGGCTGAATCCCAATCGCTTGCGAAGGCGCCGAATCTCATCCGGCCCAGCCTGCCAATCATTCTCCATGCCTATTCATCACTTTCATTCCAGATATCGACATTATTACCGAGTCTCTGGTAAGAAGTCAACGATATCGCAGATGATATATTCGCGAATATATTGCTAATTTCTGTCGGTGCATAGATAATAAAGTGGGATGATTTCAGCCATTAATGGTTGGAGGGACGAGGGTGTTAGGTGGGTTCTTTAACCAATACGGAACGAAAGAACTCGCTGCCGGGGTCAATACGTTCCCTACATGGACATGAACATTGGTCGCCTGGGACGAGGTCATCTAATCTCATGTGCCTAGTGCAAACCATGGACCGTGGTCTCACCATGGAACACTGAAGGCCTTACGAGAAAGGGTTTGCTGACTTAGCGACATCTACCCCGGAAGGTTTAGCCGATCAATCCAATTTGTTCTTATTCCATTGAGTATAATCGACACGGACTTCGCAGCGAGACGTTTGATGTTCGCTAATAAGACATCTTGACTAGTACCTAATTCGTTGGGTCCAACTAGCATGAAGAACTTGGTATGAATCTTAGGGGGAGGCGGTCTATCCAGTGTCCGATAACAGTCGAATATTGGTCGATGAGAGCGTTCAGCAACAAAAAGTTGAGCTGGGAGACAACAGGGACCTAAATAGGTTTTTCGAATTTTATGCACTATCTCAGGCTCTAAAAGAATATGATCTCAGCTATGATGAAATTGAGTCGGGTATAACAGGTGACACCCATGACGGGGGAGCGGATGCCGTTTACCTTTTCGTTAACGGGGATCTCGTAAAGGAAGACGCGAATCTAAAGGGAAAATATAAAAATAATGTTGACGTCGAGCTTGTTATAGCACAAGTAAAAAACACGAATTCCTTTTCCGAAACCCCCGTAATAAAGTTTTCGAGACTAAGTACCAACCTGCTTGATTTTAGTGCCAAAAGGCAAGAATTTGAGGGTCGATACAATACCAAAATTTTGGATGCCTTCGAGCTCTTCAGGAAAACCTATTTTTCTCTTCTCACGAAAAAGCCTAAACTGCGTTTGAAATACCTATACGTGACAAAAGGAGATGACGTTCACCCAAATGTGGGACGGCAAGCTGAGGATTTGAAAAGAGACATCACACGGCTTTTAGCGAATGCTGAAGTGAACGTCGAGTTCATAGGAGCGGATGATCTTCTTCGGATAATCCAAACTCGGCCTAACGAGGTGCACAGACTGAAGGTATCGGAGAATCCTCTGTCTTCTCTTGGACAAGTCTTCATTGTCCTTGTAAATTTAGCTGACTATTTTCGGTTTATCACCGATGACGATGGAAAAATGATGAAGTACTTGTTCGAGTCTAATGTACGCGATTATCAAGGAAAAACAAACGTAAATACTGAAATTAGAGAAACGCTTGAGGAAGATTCACCAGATGAATTTTGGTGGCTAAACAACGGGGTAACCATTGTCGCGTCTGAAGCAAGCGCGCCAGGCGGGAAGGAATTGGTAATAACCAATCCCGAAATAGTCAACGGATTACAAACATCCAATGAGATATACGGATATTACGTTAACCACCCTGACAAGCTGGCAAATGAGCATCGGAATCTTTTGGTGCGGGTTATTGTACCTCAGTCCGAGGAAACTCGTGACAAAATCATCAGGGCAACGAACAGTCAAACACCTATACCTAAGGCGTCGTTGCGGGCGACAGATGCAATACACAGGCAGATCGAGGATTTCTTCAAAAATCGCGGGTTATATTATGACCGTCGTAAGAACTATTACAAAAACGAAGGAAAAAAGCCGAAAGAGATTATCAGCGTATCTTTTTTGGCCCAATGTCTCATGTCGGTTTTGAGACAAAAACCTGATTTTGCTCGCGCGCGACCTTCGACTTTACTAGAGAACAAAGAAGAGTACAACCGTCTCTACAGAAATAATGATTTAATGACCTATTTTAACGTGGCACAACTCGGAAGGAATGTTGAGTTGACGCTAAGAGACTCCGGAACCTACAACGCTTCCGACATTAATAATGTGAAATTCTATGTTCTGTATTTCATATTCGCTTCGTTGACATCAAATTTGTTTCCAACCAACAAACTAGTGTCTCAGGTCGATCTTTCGAGCGTAAGCAAAAAGCAGTTGGATGAGTCAATTGATGTGGTCTACGGTATTTACAACGTTTTGGGGGCGAACGACACTGTGGCAAAGGGAAGCCTACTTCTTGAGGAATTGACACGGGTACTTCGCAATAGGCTAAGCTCATTGGAGGAATTGCAAATCAGAAATATTCCAAGTTAAGAGAACTACTTAACGACGACTAGTAAGCCAAGTCTTGTCCTGGTGTACAGTGGTGATAATTAGTGCCGATGGATCAACAATAACCGATTGACCGAATACCATGTCCATTGCTCGTGTTCAGTTTGTAGCTTGTGGGATGATTGAAACAGGTTGTCCAAAGTCCTGTCGCTCCGACGAGAAACGAGGAACAATTCGTGAATAGCGTGATAAATATCACAGTTTTCTTGTTGCCGGGCATATTGGCAGCCAGAATCAAAATGGCGTTTGATCCCCTGTTTAAAGATCGAAGACTGCCGGTATCAGAATTGGAATCTACCATATACGCAATTTTGAATAACCTGCGTATTCCGGAGCGATTAGCCAGGCAGTCTGAAAAGTCGGCGCCAGCAGAGTCACAAATAGTGCGCCGCCGAATCCGGAAATTATGCACCACCG
>PXYV01000068.1 GCA_003023745.1 Sulfobacillus acidophilus
ACAGAGGGTCTTCGCCATCGGGCGCCTTAGATCCTTTGAAGATGGAAAATCCTGCGAAACTTAAGGTGCATTAATATAGAACCCGTGGGAGGTTGAGACAGCGGGTTTTTTGTTTTGCTATTGGAAATCTAGGGTTGGATGGTGTTCGGCTTAGTATCGATGGGCTTGGCTTGTTGCGTGGAAAACAAGATATCGCGACTTGATCGGCTATACGTCCCACTACAAATGTTTGCGAAAAGATTCTTCATCATTTTGGTATGGAGTTGTTCTTCGAGAACGTGACAGCAAGCTATCTCAACGGACCTCGTTCCGATATCGTGGAGATCCTGTCGCACCTTCTGGCACTATATAAGAATAGTAGCCTCGATGCTTTCCTAAAGTTGGCGATGGACGCCAGGACATCGTGGCTGCTCATGGCCTTAGTATTACTTCCATCGCTGTAACCTACGGATATGGATCTCTAGAAGAGCTTAGGCAGGTCGCTCCAACTCATACGTTGACTTTGTCCAAGCACTTTTCAAGCTCTTGTGCCAGTGATCGTGCGCTACAACCGTCGTGATATCGCCCAAAGGTTGGTTTGGACCAACATTCATGGAGCTTCCTCAAAAGGTCGGTTGGTCGTGACGACGTTCCTAAAACGGGCCTATTGTACCCGCTCTAGGGGAGGAAAGTGCTCACTTTCCTCTGCATTTTGGGGGGCCAGTGGGAGAAAATTTTAGGCTTTACGCCTTTTGAGAGAGCCCCCCACTTTTCAATCCCAAAAATCGATTGAGATTCGCGAACAGCGAATGGGGTAAGGAGTCGTCTTTCGGACAGCGGGTCCTAATCTTGCTGCGCAACTGTTGTCATGAAACACAAGACACCTTGTTTAGGCGCGGCCTGGAGGTGTCGTCTAATCAACCGCGGTAGCGGTCGACCTCCCTGTGTTTTGACGCGTCTATTTATTGGCTTAATCCGTGACCGTGCACTGGGCCTTTTGGTACTGTGGGGATCAATACAGGAGGCGAATCCAACGGTGCATTTCACGACATCATGGACAATGTTTAAAACCGTATGCGTTAGTGCGGCGCTGCTGGCGGGGACCACGCCGCTGGTTCGGGCCGGGCACACAGTGCCGGGGGCGTTGCCGAATTATCAAGTGGGTGTGGTCGAGGCGAACCTGGCATTGCCGCAGGCCCATGCCTTGGGGATTGGCTGGACGCGGGTGCCGTTGCCTTGGGCATCGTTAGAGCCGAAAGCCAACACCTGGAACTTTCAATATACACATAATGACCAAACGCTCTTGGCACTGGCAGCCGATGGCATCGTGCCTGTGGGCGTTGTCCAGACAGTGCCCGAATGGGCATCCGCGACCCCGGCGGATGGTCTCAAAGGCGTTCCCCGAGGACTGTCCTTGCCGTGGAACAATCCCGGCAATCTCTGGGGTCAGTTTATGTACAGTTTGGCACGGCATTATGCGGGGCTCATCAACACCTGGATCATTGGCAACGAGATTAGTGTGCATACAGGCCCGTCGGCCAGTTTTGATGGGACGACGATGCAAATGGCGGAAATGATTCGCGTCGCCTATGAGGCGGTCAAGGCGGCCAATCCTGCCGGGGCGGTTCAAGCACCGGGGGCGCCCTATTGGTATGATCGGGGGGCGACGACCAACGCGCTGTTGACCGATTTATCGCGTTTGCCCCAAGCCCGTCAGCATCATGATTTCATTGATGGACTCAATCTCCATTTGTATAACACGGTGCAATGGAACGACATGGTGTTTGCGTCCTATCATCACATGTTGGCCGAGCACGGACTGGGTTCGCTGCCGATTTGGCTCTCGGAGACCAATGTGGCACCCTATGATGCGCCCGAGGATCCGGGGGTGACCCCGGCTGAACAGGCGGATTTTCTCATCGAAAATCTGGCGGACAGTTTGGCGTATACGCCTCACGTGGAAGTGTATGAGATGACCGATCCTCATGCGCGGGTGAACTATGGACTCGTGTCGGCATCCGGTTCATCCGGCCCGGCGTATCAGGCCGTGCGTACGATTACGACCGTGCTTGCGGATACCCAATTTATTTCGGCGTCGGTCTTGCCCTACGAATGGCAAGCGGTGTCCAAGCCCGCCGTGGTCACCTTTGGCGGCGTGCGGCGGTTAGTGAATGTGGTGTGGGATCAGGGATTTCAGAGCACGACCGTGAGCCTGCCGGGGTACGGACCCACGGCGACGGTGATTGCGGCCAATGGCACGGTGCGGACGGTGACCCGGTCTCATGGCCATTTCACCCTCTCTTTGGCGCCGGCCATTCACCATAGTGCCAGTCCACCTACCAATGCCCCCATTGGCGGACCCCCACTGATCGTGGTGCAGACGGTCGGACGGGGTCAAGCGGGAACCCCAACGGCCCCTCCCCTGAATGCGCCGTCGGAATTTGCGCGGCCGGCGGCCCCGCTGATTGCGAGACGCGGGGATGAAACCGCCACCGTCAACCCGGATCAGGCGACCGTAACCATTCGCCGAGGATCCCAGACGGTGACCGTGGGGGGGTGGGGCGTCGGAGCCGGTCAGCTGCTGGGCCCGTCCGGCGTGGCGATTGGGCCGCAGGGCTGGGTCTATGTCACCAATGCCGGCGCCAACGATCTCGTGGTTTATGCGGCGAGCGGACGCGTGGTGGCACGGTGGGGAACCTTTGGTACAGGGGCGGGCCAGTTTAACGGGCCGAGCGGCCTTGCGGTGGGTCCGCACGGCACCGTCTATGTGGCAGACACCCTGAATCAGCGCATTCAGGCCTTCACCGCGACGGGACAATTTGTGGGTCAGGTGGCGGCCGCCTGGCCGACCCGACTTCAGGTCACGTCCGCCGGTCAAGTCACCTTTATGGATGGCGTCACCGAGGCCTCGGGTGTGGTGTCGTTTTCACGCGTCATGACCACGTTACCCGCGCCGTCGGCTGTGACAGCCTTGGCTGCGAGCCCGCAGGGCGGGTACGCGGTGGCAACTGCTGCAGGTCAAGTGACGGTCTATCGCCATGACGGACACGTTCAAGCGACTTGGACTATTCCGCACGCTTATGGCAATCGCCTCCCACCCCGCATTACGGCCTTGGCGTGGGAGAACAGCACGCTCTACGTGCTCGATGGGCGCTATAACCGCATTTTGGCGATTAATACCACCCGACCGCCGGTCCCTATTCGCGTGACAGCCACGGGGCTGGTGGACCAAGGCACCGTCGCGGCGCTGCCGGTGTCCGCGCCGACCCTGTTGGGACCTGCGGCCTTGTCGGTTAGCGCGACCGGAACCTTGTGGATTGCCAATACGGATCGCAATCAACTCCTGGCATTAACGCCTGCTGGCACGGTGTTGCGGCAGGTGACGCTGCACGATGGCGTGGCGGGCGTGGCGGTGACCGCTCAAGGGCAAATTGCTGTGACTGGCTATTACGGCGGTTCGCTGACGGAATTGACGCCCCAAGGGCGTGTGATCTGGCGTAGCGGAAGTCCCGGCCATGGGCCGAACAACTTGGACCACCCCACGACCGTGTGCGTGTTGCCCAACGGCGATCTGGCGGTGTGGGATACCGGAAATGACCGCGCCGTCATTGACTCTGCGCAAGGTCATCCGCTGAACTGGATTACGGCCCCGGCCGGTGCGACCGCGTTAACCGCTTGGCCGAACGGGGATCTGGCATGGGCCACCGCGCAGGGCGTTCAGCTTGTGACACCCTAGATGCGCGGGATCATTGCCGTGAGGATCGAGTGCCAGAATTACCTGGCTGTAAAACGCACGGCAAAACTTATGAAGAAGCCGTGACGCAAACGCAGGACGCCATTGACGCGTAGATCTATGGAGACTGCGCGGCAGGCTATCCCATTCCGAAGCCTTCTGTCTATCATGCGGCGGACGCCAGATTTTCGAGCCAACTGCGGCAGTCGCATCAACCATTGTATTTGAGACAACGGCAATGCCAGCTCGGCTGGGCCGTTAGCATTCAGAACCGCTCCATCGCTGCTGGTGCCACATGGACTACTCGGAGACGAAAAAGTCCGGACTCAGACCACAATTTCTAACTTCATTCATGAGGCACCAGCCGTTCAAGAGCCGCCCAAGCCTCTAGTGCTTCTTTTGTTGTCATAGCAGTACTCATGAATCCGCCGCCATCCCATCCGCATCGGACCGACGGAACAATGTTCTGTGCGGCCAGGTCAGTCCCACATATGCCACGCCTGATTCTTCCCGTCCCCTGACGGTGACGTGCGTGAGCCCTGATCCATTCACCTGAACTTTGATGATCTTCTCACTAGATGCCGGAATATGTCACATACTTCCGGCGAAGGGTGTGGCGCTGTACCTGGCATGGCTAGCCCGACGAACGCGCCGGTAACCCTCAACCTCCACCATTCCTGTTCGCGCAGGTGCGGTTCTTACGTATCGTCGGTCATTATGCAAATGGGAGTCGGGCTGTTGCTGCACTGACCGCTGCAATGTGGATAAGGCGACACCCGCTTGGGCCGCCCGATAGGCTTTTTTCTTATCGTGAGGACGCATGCCAAAATGAGTGGGGCAAGGCGCACCCAAGATGCCGCCTGTGCTAGAGTGATGTGGCAGCCCCTAGTGGGTGGAAAGTTACAGGGTTCGCCTGCTTAGCGTGCGGGTTGGGCCACAACCGCTGCGTCGCCTGTACGAAACAGCATGTTTAGCGTCTCGCGAATCGGTGCCATGTTGGTTAGCACGAGTTCAGAGTCGTCGCCCTCACCCATCGCGATCAGCGTCTCTTCGTTATCCCTTAAAAGTACCAGCCAGCCCGTTGGATTGAATTTGCCGGTGGAGACGGGGATGGGGTGCTGACAGACCCCACAACCTGGAGGCGGGCAGCGGTCAAAGCACAGGAATCGTTCTCGTACTCCCCGTTCCCGCGCTTCGGCTAATCCTTCGGCAAAAGGTTTGACCGTGCCGTGCGATGCCCCAACGTCGAGGGTGCGGTGCGTCGACGTTAACAACTTAAGCCCGTGCGTCCATACCGCCTTGTCGCCCCGCGCGGTCACCAACGTTTGTGGCCGTGCCGATGTGGGTAGCATTGCAGCAATCGCACCCAGTGTCTTTTTCATGGATGACAATTGGCTTTGGGCGATATCGCTAAAAGGCACGGGTCGATAGCGCGGTCCTTGATCTTGCGGCTCTTCGACCAAGGCTCCCCGACGCACGAGCTTTTCTAACACCGGATAGACGTTGGCCCGAGCCGATCGAGCAATTTTGGCCACTTGATATCCAGTTAGTGCTTCATCTGTAGCCGCCAATGCGACGTAGACGCGAGCCTCAAGTTCGGACCAGCCGACCTCTTGCAAGGCTTGAACAAGATCCATAAAAATCACCTCGCCACGTATGCTTGACATTTTGCTACCCACATTATAACCTAACATTAGTAGTTATCATAGACACTACGTTATAAGACGCTCGAGTTTACAATGAAGGGGGTTAGTATGATGGTGAGAAACGAGGGAACGACTGACCGGATTATCCGGATCGTGTTGGGATTGGTGTTGGGATTTCTTGTATTCAAGCACACTGGGGGTGCTGTTGGAGAGTGGATTTTTGGGATTGTCGGGGTGATTGCCCTGATCACCGGCATCACCGGATTCTGCGCCTTGTACCGGCTTGTTGGCGTTCGAACCTGCCCCTTGCCGACAACGCAAAAACCGGCACGCTAAGAGGAATGTTGCCAGTCCCCCGGCTCAGTCTACCGGGGGACTGCGCACTTGGTCATAGAGGGTGCCAATCCGAGTGAACGGGCGAGGTGGCGAGGGTTTGCAGGCCGGGCTAGTCGGATGGCTGATGTATGGATCGCATTCATCGTCAATTATGAAAAGGAGAGGAGATTCTTCACCATGGCAACGATTGTGATAGCGGGAAGCGGGTTTGCGGGTCTGACGACCGCGATTCAGCTGAAACGGCGACTAAAACGTCTTGGCTCCCACCACCGGATTATTGTTGTCGCGCACGACTCACGCTTTTTGTACCGGCCTGCCTTGCCGCAAGTGGCCTTTGGCAACAAGCAACCGGAAGATATCAGTTTTCCTCTTGCCCCAATCTATCGGCGTTTAGGAATTGAATTTTATGTGCACACCGTTCTCGACATTGATCCGGTGGCGCGCCGGGTAGTGACCACCGGGGATTCGCTCTCATATGACAAATTGGTGGTTGCGTTAGGGGAGCATTTGGCCTTTGACGAGATTCCGGGGTTAGCTGAGTTTGGCCACAGTGTCTGTACGGCGCAGGGGGCACTGGCCTTGCGTCAGGCACTCGCACAATATCAGGGCGGGCCTGTGGTGGTTGGATGGGCCCAATATGTTCAAACCGGCGGGCCGGCATTTGAGGTTGCGTTAGAGGTTAGCCATCTGTTGAAGCGGCGTCAGCTTACCGGGCCGATTCAGTTTGTGGACCCATTACCCCGCTTGTGGGCGCCAGCGGGTGCCAAAGCGAGTCAGTTTCTCGAGGAAGTTTTTGCCGAAAACAACATTACACGATTTGGCTCCGTCAATATTCAACGCGTGTATGCGGATCGAGTGCTGTTGTCCGATGGACGGGAATTGCCCTCGGTGCTGTCAATCATCACCCCTCCGTTCCGTGGCGTGGCAGCACAGACGGCGCTGGCGCAGGGGCATGCCCGCAACTGGTTAGAGACGGGGCGTAACATGCGGTCCCTCACCTATCCTGACGTTTATGTAGCGGGCAGTGCGGTGGCTTTTGATGGCCCTAAGCAAGGTCATACAGCGATGTTGCAGGCAGCAGTGGTGGCGGCCAATCTTACGCGTGACTTAGCCGCTTCTGAAAATGCCGAGCAGCTCTATGACCACGAGATGAGTTGCGTGTTGGACCTGGGGTCGGGTCAGGGGCTTTTTGTTCGGCGCACGCTCTGGAATTCTTCACGGGAAGAGGTCCTGGTGGGACGGAAGTGGCCTGTGTTAAAGGCGGCACTGGGTTACACGTTTGTTAAAACACCTGTATTTAAACGTTGGGGGCTGACCATGCCGTCTCCGAAAGTGCGCACCCGATCGTCTGTGCAATAGGGTTTTGGGGCCTTGGATGTGTCACCCGGAAATGGCGGACCTGGTTAGCCTGGCGTAAAGTGGCTCTAAGCCCGTTAGAAGGCGCATGAATAAGAAAAGAATATGGTTTCATGGCCGCCGGATGGGGTGGTGGCTAAGAACCAGATAGCTGGGAGGGTGGACTGGGTGGGCTAGCGTCGCCACGCAAAGCAACTTTTGAACGCCAAAATCCCGACGAATACGAAAAGCCCGGCGGCAATGGCCAGTATGAACAGCATGACGTCCCCCCACTACCTGTATGATTCCCGGGCAAGGAGAAAGTCATCATGCCTGGCTGCAACAGAGTCGCTGGCGGCGCAGGTGCGGGATTGCCCCGCAGAGGGTCCTACCCTCCCTCGTCGTTGCGGGGGGCGAACTTGGAAGCGGCTACCACGCTCCCAAGTCCAGTCTATCCCCCCCTGCAGAAGGAGACTTCATCAGTGAAACGGGCGTTCCACCCATCCAACGCGGCTACAACGAACCGCTATCGTGCCAGAATTTCTGCAAGGTCTTGCCAGTCTAACGGCGGTTCTCGCTCGGCGTCGATCACCGCAGCTAACGGTATTGAATCGATGCTTCCGGCATGTGCGCGCACCATCACCCCGTGAGTGCCCGAGGCTAACAAATCCACGGCGTGGTTGGCAAACAGTGCGGCCATGATGCGGTCATGAGCGGTGGGTGGCCCACCCCGCTGCGTGTGTCCCAGAACCACCCATTTTGCTTCTTGGCCGGTGCGTTGCGCGATTTCTTGCGCCACAGTTTGTGCGCTTCCGGCTCCTTCCGCAACCACAATGAAGCTATGCCTCTTCCCGCGAGCATAAGTGGCGCGAAGCCGGTCGGCAATCTCGTCATAGTCACTGGCCCGCTCCGGAATCATAATAGCCTCCGCGCCACAGGCTAGGCCTGCGGCAATCGCGAGCGTACCGCTTTGATTACCCATGACCTGCACCACAAAAATTCGCTCGTGGGCGGAGGCGGTGTCGCGAATTTTGTCGATGGAGGCAACGATGTTGTTCACGGCGGTATCAAATCCCAGGCTATACTCGGTCAGAGCAATGTCGTTGTCAATGCTGGCCGGAATGCCGATGATCGGGGCGCCCGCCCGGTTTAGCTCAAACGCGCCAGATAGCGAGCCGTTACCACCAATGACGATCAGGCCGTCAATGCCCCACTGGCCCAAGGCATGTAGCGCGGCCGCCCGCACGTCTGGTTGGTGAAAGTCTAAAAAGCGGGATGTTTTGAGGATGGTGCCGCCCGTCATCAAAATATTGGCAACCGATGCGGCGGTTAGGGCCTCGGGCTCGCCGCGCACTAACCCTTCGAATCCGCGCGGGATGCCCCAGGTGGTGTGATTATCTGCCAAACCGCGCCGCACAAACGCGCGAATTGCCGCGTTCATGCCAGGAGCGTCGCCTCCGGAGGTAAGGATGGCTAGATTCATCGTCGTTGCTCCTTTGCCAATTTCTCTGGTGAAAGCTTTCGTTGCCGGACCTGATTTTCCTGCCGATCAAAAGGTCGAAGGGGTTGAGAATTTCAGCGGCATGGCCGCGCCTTAATGTATTGAGAGTTTCGCTCGACGCGCAAGGTGAGTCCATCCGGATCGATGTCACACGATTTTCCGGTGTTGACAGCACGGAATCAGCCCCCTTGCACACCAGTGGTAAAATCATTGATATTGGACGCTCTTTTATGAGGAGGTTGGTCAATGACGGGTGAAGTTGTGCCGGACCGATTGTTGCTCGGCCCCGGGCCATCACCAGTTAGTGATCGTGTGCGGTTAGCGATGGCGCAGCCCTTGTTGGGGCATATGGATCCGGCCTTCTTGGCGATTGTTGACAATGTTCAAGCGAAGTTAAGACGCGTTTTCGGGACGGCCAATGATTTGACCTTTCCGGTCTCAGGTACTGGTAGTGCCGGTATGGAAATGTGTCTGGCGAATTTTGTGGAGCCGGGCGACGGTGTGGTCGTGATTGAACAAGGAATATTTGGTCAACGCATGGCGGATGCGGCGCGGCGGTTAAGGGCGCGGGTGATATCCATTGAGGTGCCGTTTGGGGAAATGTGCGGGCTGGATCGGTTGGTCGAAACACTTGAGGCGCATCCCGAGGTGAAACTGGTGGCGGTGGTCAAGGCGGAGACGTCAACGGGTGTCTTGCAGCCCCTGGCTGGGTGGGCGGATGAGGTCCATCGCCGTGGAGCGCTCTTGCTGGTAGATGCCGTGACCGCCCTGGGTGGCCTCCCCGTCGATGTGGATGCGATGGGATTGGATATTGTCTTTTCGGGGACGCAGAAGTGTTTGGGCGCACCACCGGGGTTGGCTCCGATGACAGCGGGGCGAAAGGCGCTGGACCGCTTGCAACAACGCCGTGATCCTGTGCCTAGCTGGTATTTTGACTTGCTGGCGATCAGCCAATACCTGGGTAAGACCCGAGCCTATCACCATACGGCTCCCGTCAGCATGATTTATGCTTTGGACGAAGCTTTAACGTCGATACTCGAAGAAGGATTAGAGGAAACGTGGAATCGCCATCGTCAAGTGGCCGTGAGCTTATGGGCGGGTCTGGAGGCGATGGGGTTGCGTTTGATGGTTCCGGCCGAATACCGGTTGCCTACTGTTGCCACAGTCGAGATTCCGGCAGGTGTTGACGAAGGGCGGGTGCGACGGCAACTCCTTAGCCGATATGGCATCGAAATTGCCGGAGGGCTAGGCCCCTGGGCGGGCCAAATCTGGCGCATTGGGGTCATGGGCCAAGGTGCCCAGTTGTCGCATATGATGAGGTTTTTAACCTGTCTGCGCGAGTGTTTGGCATTCGAAGGTGTGAGCCTGCCGTCGGGGTTGGCGGCGATGGAAGAGGCTTACGGGAAGTGGGGTCGAGACTAGAAAATATGGCACGCTGGCTGGTCATTTTAGCAGGGGGTCGGGGAGAACGATTCTGGCCTCTGTCCCGCGTGATGCATCCCAAGCAGTTCTTGACGCTGGTAGGTGACAAGAGCATGTTGGAGTCGACCCGAGAACGCGTATCGGCGCTCATTGACGAGGCTCATACGTACGTCGTGACAGGGTCGGATTATGTAGACAAAGTCTCGGCTAATCTGCCCGGTGTGCCCATGAATCAAATCCTTGGAGAGCCGCGTGGATGCAATACCGCGCCCTCGATTACCTGGGCAGCCACATCAATCTTTCGTCGCGATCCCGATGCCGTCATATTAGTGTTGCCGTCCGACCATGTTATTCAAAAACCGCAAGACTTTTTGCATTTGGCCGACCGGGCGTTGACGTTGGCAGCGCAGCATGGAGGGTTTTTTACCTTCGGGATCGTGCCGACTCATCCGGAAACGGGGTACGGATACATTGAGCGCGATGGCACCGCATTCGGTGATGGGCAGACATTAGAGGTGAGACGGTTTGTGGAAAAGCCGCCCCGCGATGTCGCCGAGGCGATGGTGGCGAGTGGCCGCTATTTCTGGAATTCTGGCATGTTTGCGTTTCGAGTGACTGATCTACTGGATGCGGTGCGAGAATTTTTGCCAGACCTCGCGGACGGAATTGCGACGTTGGTCGACAGTCCGGACCGGATTGAGGAGATTTTTGAAAAGTTGCCAGCCATTTCCATTGACCACGGGGTGATGGAAAACGCGCGTTCAGTTTACGTGTTGCCTGCAGATATAGGCTGGGACGATGTAGGGACGTTTGGTGCATTAGCCAAATTATTGCCCCGCAATGGAGAGAAAAATGCCGCCAATGGCTACGCCATTTTTGTCGAGTCCGAAAATGTCACGGCGATTAGCGATGGACCCCTGATATCGTTTGTCGGGGTCAAGGACTTGTATGTGGTGGCTACCCATGATGCCGTATTGATCTTGTCGCCAGACCGAAGTCAGGACGTGCGCAAGGTGGTTCAAGCCTTAAAGGCAGGCGGCAGTCACGAGCATTTATTATGATACAGCGCATGAATCGAGGAGGTTGTCAATGTGGGAGTGCATAAAGCAGTAATCCCCGCGGCCGGGTTGGGTACGCGATTTTTGCCGGCAACCAAGGCCCAACCAAAAGAGATGATTCCAATTATTGACACTCCAACCATTCAACTTGTGGTACAAGAAGCGGTCTTGTCAGGCATCGACGATTTTTTGGTCGTGATCGGGCGAGAGAAGGGCTCGATCGAAGATCATTTCGACCGTGCGCCCGAACTTGAGGAGTTCTTGCGCGATCGTGGCAAGCACGACCTGCTGGCGGTTGTGCAACAGGTGAGTGACTTGGCGAATTTACATTTCATACGTCAGAAAAGTCCGGTGGGACTAGGCCATGCGGTGCTGCAAGCGCGCAATCATGTAGGTAATGAACCATTTGCCGTGCTTTTAGGCGACGACGTGATGGTCGGGAATCCGCCGATATTGCAACAACTTCTGAACTACTGGGAACCAGGTGCTTCCGTGGTGGCGGTTCAGCGGGTTGCCCGGGAAGAGGCGGGACGCTATGGCGTGGTCTTTGGCGAGCCGCAGGCTGACGGCACCGTTGCCGTCAGCCATCTGGTGGAGAAACCGGCTCCTGACGACACGCCAGCCGACCCTTTGGCCATCATGGGCCGGTATGTGCTGGATCCCGTCGTTTTTCCGCTGCTGGCAGACTTGCCGCAAGGTGCCGGTGGTGAAATCCAATTGACCGACGCCCTAGATGCGCTGGCCCGCGAGCATCGCCTAATTGCCGTCCCCTATCACGGCAAACGCTATGATGTTGGCGAAAAGTTGGGTTTTGTGAAGGCGACCATTGATGCTGCGTTGGATCGCGAGGACTTGCGCGATGATATTTTGCGATATCTGCGCCAATTGTTAGACGAGCAATAGGGGAAGATGGTCTCAGGCCTCGGGAGGGTTCCCGGGGCCTTTTTATCTTGTCTTTGACGGATTTCGCGGCACAGGTGCCGCGCTCTTGGGTATACCCTGAAATCCGGGAATTTTGAAAGCGGTGTCGAGAACCTCGTTTTGCCAGATTACACATTATGGCAATTTCATTGCGCTGTGATTGGTAAATTAAGGATCATACTGGCGTGGCAGGAGGATTTCATGACGGGCGAGGTTTCCACCATCAAGCATCATGGCTCATCTGGGGGCGCCCCCCTAAAATCTCGCCCGCAGCGTTGGCGAGAATGGTTGGGGGTGGCGTTGGGGGGGGCCATTTTAGGTCAAGCTATGATTTATCATCATGCGGCGCCCTTTGTCGTCATTTTTGCTGCTTTGGTGTGGCAAAAGCGGCGTGTTTGGTATGGACCGTTTATGGTGGGTGGCCTTGTGGGCACCGCGTTGGGGGTAGGCTGGCTGCCTGCCTTGATTCTATTGGCATGGGGCTTGGCCGTGCCTCTTCCCTGGCACCGACCCGGATGGCAATTCACGAAGTGGCCATTGATCGCCTTGGGAGCGGCTGCCGTCTTTGGCGTCGGTCAAGCCTGGGACGTTTACTTTTTGATTATCGTGCTGTCCATTGCCGCGGGGGCCACGCTTCTCAGCTATCTCTTGCTTCGCGAGTGGGATCGCGTGCTGGTAGGCGATTTAGACCGCCGCACGCTAGTGTTGGGATTAGCATCTCTCGGCTGTTTGATCGCCGGTTTGGCGGGATATGAGGTATTGGACGTCAATCCGAGTCTTTTTTTGGGGTCGCTGGTGATGCTGGCAGCGGCAGCGGTTCAAGGCGCCGCCGGTGGTGCTGTGGCAGGCGCCACGTTGGGCGTGACGTTGGCATTGCGTGGAGGCAGTCCCCATGAGATGGTTGGCATTTTGGTGGCGGGAGGATTTTTAGCGGGCTGGTTTGAGGTGCGGCATTGGCGGTTGGCGTCGGTCGGACTGGTGGCCGGCGTTTTAGTGTATGCTATCTTCATTGAGTTGCCTTCGTCACCGCAGACGTTCTGGATTTCGATTGTCGCAGCTGCTATCTTATTCCAAGTGGTACCTGAGACCCTAGTCGCGCTGGGCAGGCAATGGGTGGAATCGTTGTCGCCCGCGAACCCAGCGGATCTGTTTAAGGAGCGCTTGACACGGATTGCCGACGTGATGAAAGAGATGGCGCGCGCTTTTCGTGTGGATGAAGAGACGGAGCCTCCTCAGACGCAGTTGGTGCAGGTCGTTGTCGACACGACTTGCAAGAAGTGCTCGCTTTACCGGGCGTGCTGGGAGGACGAGTTTTACCGCTCCTATCGCGCCATGATGGAGTTGTGCGCCCGGGCGGAAGATGTGGTGGTTAAGGCGGAGGATATGAGCGGCGATTTAGCTCGTCGCTGTATTCGACCCGACGAAATTGCACGCGCTGCCAATCTGGCGGCTCGTCGTGAACAGGAACGCGCAAGTCTGACCTTGCGCATCAACGAAAGTCGCATGTTGGCGCAGTTGCAACTGACTGGTCTGGCGCAATTAGTGTTAGAAATGGCAAACGATATGCCTGACGAGAGCCGGAAAAGTGGTCGACATGCCCATGTAGAGCCGATCGAGTATCGTGTGGGACTGGCGAAACGGCCGCGTCGAGGCGGTGTCGTGAGCGGGGACAGCGAATTAATTGCGGACCTTTCGCCAACTCGAGTCGTGTTCGGCCTATCCGATGGGATGGGGGTCGGTCCGCGCGCCGCCTGGGAGAGCGGAACCGCTATGTCATTGCTGGAAGAATTGTTGCGGGCCGGCTTCTCTCAAGCATTGGCGGTACGTGCCGTCAACAGCACTTTGCTGCTTCGCTCCGTCGACGACCACTTCGCCACACTGGACTTAGTGCTCTTAGACCGAGAGGCGCGGCGGATGGAAATGGTGAAGGTGGCGGCGTCACCGACATTTATTCGCAGGCGCGGTGACGTCTTTGAAATTCGCAGTCATGCCCTGCCGGTGGGGATAGTACCCGAAGTGACCATCGACCCGGTGACCACCATGGTTGAATCGGGCGATGTCGTGGTGATGGTCACGGACGGCGTGCTGGATGCGGACCCGCGTCGGGGCGAGGCGCGGCTCAAGCAGTTTTTACGCGAGTTGCCCATGGCGGATGCGCAAATGATGGCCGAGACTATTTTAAGCTTTATGTTGGAAAGTAGCGGCGACGGGCGCGATGATGCTTTGGTGATGGTCATTCTCTTAGGGCGCAGCGTCGATGTGAAGAGAGTGGAGGAATTCGGGGAAAGCCCGGTGCGGGAGTGGAAACGGTTGACCCGGGTACCAGAGCGCCACGGATGAAATCGCGAGGCGATTGCAGTACACTAAAGAATCGGCAACGAGCCCGCCCTAAAGGGGGGAGCTTGAGAACATTCAGAGTTGGATGACCCCGGGAAAGCGGTTATCAGTTCGCGTCTGCGCGCTCATACAAAAGACCGATGGCTTTGGATGTCCGATCACAAAGTCCGCATGCGAGAAAGGAGCAGCGGGAATGGCGCAGGCAGCACCTGCCGTGCGTGCCCTCCTCGCCCTCAAGACCGAGGGTTCCCGCGCTATGAGATGAAACAAGCCCTCGAGCGCTATTTCGTGCAACAAGCCAAACGGCTCTGGGAACCGGGCACGCCGCTGGTGGTGGGGTTAAGCGGGGGTGTTGACTCCATGGCCTTGTACGTACTGCTGCGTCAGATACAGTCCGAATGGCCAACCCCGTTATATCCCGTCCATGTCAACCATCGGCTGCGGCCCACGGCAGACGCAGAAGCCCAATGGCTTGAGGCCTACGTTTGGGATAAATTTGCGGACCATCTGGTGGTCGTGCCGGTTGACGTGCGGCCGGAGGCGGGCGAGAGTTTAGAAATGGCTGCGCGCACCGCACGATACCGGGCTTTGTTCGAACGGGCCGACGCGGTAGGATCGAATAGTCGGGTGGTAGTGGCGCATCATAAAAACGACCAAGCTGAGACTGTTTTGATGCGTATTCTAACGGGGACCGGTGTGCGCGGTCTGGCGGCTATGCGCCCTGTGCAAGGGCGGGTGTTGAGGCCTTTGCTGCGCGTATCGCGGGCAGATCTTCGCGACTATGTCGTCTCGCAGCATATTCGCTGGATTGAGGACGCCAGCAATGACGACACGCATATGCTGCGTAACCGCATTCGCCATGAAATCATGCCAATGTTGGCAACGGTCAATCCCAAGGTTGGGACAGCCTTGACGGGATTGGCGGATCGAGCCGACGCCCACCATCGGGCTTTGCAGGTCCTGGTTGGGCAGTGGATGCATGATCACCAGCTAACAATCGGTCCGGGTGATCTGTCTTTGCCGTCGGGCTGGCAACAATGGCCGGAAGAGATCGTGGCTCTGATCTTGCGCGATTTTGCGCAAACCCATCAGATCCGGTTGACAGCCAGGCATATTGAACTGGCTTTGCGTGGCGATGCCCAATGGCCGCAGCGATTTCGGGTGGAACATGGTGCGGATGGCACATTGCGAGTAGGTCCACATACGACCGAGCGATCGGGTCGTGTGCTTGATCCGCAGCCTTTGCCTGCATCAGGACGGATTAGCTGGGCCGATGCGACGATCGAAAGCGTCTGCCAATTGTTTGATGGGCAAACGCGGTCCGGATGGGTGGCTGTGAGGCAATCAAACACGGGACCTCTATGGGTTCGATGCTGGCGTCCGGGCGATCGGATGCACCCGTTGGGTTTAAATGGCCATTCCAAGAAGCTGCAGGACATCTGGGTCGACGCCAAAATTCCCGCGGCGGTGCGTCGTTGGTGGCCTGTCATCGTGAGTGATCCGCAACAAGGTGTCGTGTTAGCGGTGCCAGGTGTATGCGTTGCCGAAGAAGCGCGCGCGGAAATCGGCCTGCCGACGTGTTGGATTCGCGTTGTCGCTGCTAGCCACGGCAGCTAAGCGGTGGCGTTAACCGTGTTCATTCGTCTTCGCATTTGTATTGCCCCTTAAAACCCTAGAAAGATAATAGCCAGCGCGCCCACTGTCCGATTTCATCGATGGCGTGCCGAGCTTCCGGAACCCGGGCTGCAAAGGCGACAAAGGCGTGCTGCATCTCCTCCCCTACCTTAAACGCCACGGTGACGCCGGCGTCTCGGACGTGTTGGGCCAGCCGTGTCGAGTCGTCTAACAAGGACTCATCGCGACCGACAAAGACTAACATGGGCGGGAATTCGTCGAAATTTGCATAGACCAGAGATATTAGCGGACTTTTGAGATCGTCCCCGTTGACGTAAAGCCGCGCCGTCGCGCGAAGACTATCCGGGTCCAGCCACGGATCACATGCGGCGCGGGTTTGCATCGAGCGGCCGAATCGGTCCAGGGTGAGAGCAAGATGACCCCGCGCGGCATGGGCAACCCCTGGCCGCGAAGGGCTACCAAGGCTGCGGCCAGTCCCCCGCCCATGATGAGTTGCTCTTGAAAAATGCCTTGTTCCAGTAGGGCGCGGTATACGGTGCCGGCGTCATTTAGCGCGACCGCATCGCGGTGTTCGGGAGCGAGTTGACATTCGGGAATCCACACGTGAGTCCTCGTTGCGCGCGCTAGTCGCCCTGCCGATTCACGATGGGTGGCGGCACTGCCCATGCAATAGCCGCCACCACGCCAATATAACAGCGTTCCGCGGGTCGGTTCGGGAGGGGTTAGTTTTTCTGCAACGAGGTGCCACCGCTCTAATTTGCCCTTTGTTTGGGGGTGGGCCACCGACGCGAAAATGAGGGCGATCTGCGCTTCCTGACAGGCCTGTTGGAAGGCGGCCGCCGTATAGGTCACCCCATGATCGGCCAACAATTGCAACCCGACGCGGTCGGCGGCGGGCACCGCCGCCAACGCCTCCTCCAACAGGTGAATTCCATCGACCGCGCCATAAGTTCGATAGAACCGGCTGCGGATCACATACCGACTATGATCATCGAGGATGGTGTGGAGGTAGTAGTAGCCCCACCCTTCGATGTACCAATAGGAGACGTCCACTTGCCACAGTTCATGGGGTTTGGCTCGTTCGAATCGCACCCAGGGCCGCCGCTTGTGCGGCGGCTGGGCACTCATGCGGGGTCCTAGGAGGCCATGACGGTTCAATACCCGGTAGACGCTGATAGGAGCCACCTGCACCTCCGCATGTTCCCATTGTAAGGCGGCATGGACTTGCCGGTAG
>PXYV01000069.1 GCA_003023745.1 Sulfobacillus acidophilus
TCAGAGCCAATACCTGGGCTAGCTTTGCTATGTCGGCGCGCCACTTAGTCTATTTTTCGGAACAGAAGATAGCCTTGTTGAATTTGGTAGTGAGATAAGGACTGCCGTTATCGGGATTTGCAGAACTTCGAGGGAGTCTTGGCGGGGTCTTCAGCGGTGTGGGCGGGTGGGCGTAATTGGGTGTCCGACTGGTTTCGGCGTGAACGATGCAAGGCCACGATGCCCGCCAGAATGCCGGTCCATAATGCCAACTGCAATCCGATGAGAGTGATCCAGGCACCCCAATGCGCGATCAAACTGGACACGACAACCCCCTCCTCGCCAACTATCGGATAGGTCCAGCGTAGGAGACTCAAGTCGCGTCGGCGACGGACGAACGGTCCGGTTATTTGGTCCAAATGGCAGGGGCGCGTGGGTCGATTGACCCACCATTAGTCTAGGGCGAGGACCGCACAGGGAGATTTACTGCCCAGCCACGTCTGGATGCAATATCAGGTTATAAGCCTTAACGTCAAGTCGTCAACTTTAAAGATATGTTCCGCGGTGCCCGCGCTTGTTAGGGCATCGATAGACGTCGGAGAGGAGTAATGGGGAGTGGACGCGAAGGTAACAGAAGCGGGCGAGAGTGCGTCGATTCGGTCTTGGCCGATTTCCTTGTATTCACTGAGGCGCGCATTGCACGAGGAGTTGGAATATGTCGATACGTTGGCATCCATTCCATTTCGTGTGTTAGATCGACAAGTGCATCGGAGCGAGGCGGCGTGGCAGCCTGAAGCGGAAGATGCAATTCGCGCTGTGGAGGGCATTGTGCGATTGCCAATAAAAATTCTAGTAGGCCTAACCGAGGACTCAAACAGCGCCAGGCGAACGACGCCGCCTGAAAAATAACGGTTCGTATCCGGTTTAGTCTTTGCCTAGAGGTTCGTGAGGGAATTAAGTCAGCGCGATTAGGACTTGACAGGCAGGTTTGGGATGGACATTCTCGAAACAAGGGCGATACCATCCCTGGTCTCTGCCGTGAGCTAGGTAGCGCCTGATGGCTTGGAACGATTCCCTGGGTGATTGAGGTGATGAAGACAGCGGGAGGGCAACCGAGTGCTGGCATATCATCTGACATATGCGCAGACGTTTTCACTGATGGGGCCATGGGTTGGCGCCCCTGCTCTCGGCATTGTCGTGTTAGCAGTGATTACCGCCATACGCAGTCGCCCCCTTGTCAAACATCGGGGGTGGTCGGCATCCTGGCCCCTGGCGGTGGGAGCGTTTGGGATAGTCGTCGCTGGATGGGGATTATTTGTATCGTTAGGCATGGCCCAGACCGGGTGGTCATTGCAAGGCGGGATGTTGCAGTTGAATACCGGCAGTGGTACCGATCAATGGCCGGTAGGACAGGTTGAGCGGGTCAACTGGGTGACGGGCAATCCTTCGTGGAGTCTGGTGGCACCTGTTTCTGCAACCAGCACGGGAAACTATCATGCAGGCCATTTCCGTTTGAAGAATGGTCGGGTGGCTTGGGTCTTCGAAGAAGGGACCCATTCTGTGCTTGAAATTACCGTGGCTTCCCAGATTGTTTTGATTTCGTCGGGCCGTATTCACGCACTGCGGCGTCAGCTAATTCAAGATATGGTTAACACCCAGCGCTCCCACCGCCGGTGATGCAGCACGTGGTGCAGGTGTGCAGATCACTGTGGCCATCAAGCCCGCTGAACGAGGGTGAGCATGCAGTGTGTTTCTGTCAGGAATTTTTGCGTCGGGCTTTACGAGCACCCACCAGGCGGTGTGGGACACGCTATAATGCTATAATTAAGGATAGTGGCATGTCTTCTACCACTAGTTAATGATGATGGGAGACGGTCCCGATGCAGGTAGAAATTGAGTATTGTACCGCTTGAGGCTATCTTGCCCAAGCCACCCGTGTGGTTGGTGAAATTCTAAATCACTACAAAAATGACGTTGAAGTGGCGCGATTGGTTCCGTCGTCGGGCGGTGTGTTTGAGGTGCGAGTCGATGGGTCTACGGTGTTCTCAAAAAAGGCGGAACATGATCGTTTTCCCGAGCCGGGCGAAGCCCTTCAACGAGTGCAAAATCGCTAGCGTAGGACAGGTCGGTGGTGGTCCGGAAACGGTGTGGGGTGCCGTCGCAGGACATGACGACTGGTCGGTTTGCGCTTCGTCTGTCATTAGATCGAAAGGTGACACCGGCGTTGGATTGGTCCTTGTCTTTCGCAGAAATTTTGGCACAACGGATTCGTCATCCCGAGTACTCCGCTCGGGCCTGGATGGATGTGTTGGAATCGGCGCTGAAGTCTCCTGAGACTCCGCGGGACTGGCGCCACCATGGCACCTGGGAGGCTGTGCGGGCCGTGGTCGGATGGCATCGGCAACTTGAGACCGTTCTGGCCTCGCGGGACTGGCCCCTGGTACAGCAGGTGTGGCTCCAACACGGGGGACCCCAGTGGGATCCGTGGGGTCTGGCGGTCGTTTTGGAAAGGACGCGAGACGACATAATCTTTAGGGAATTTCAGACCTTTCTCCATCATCCGATTCGGCCCAATGCAGCCCTTTGGGTGTGGGCGGCGACCCCAACCCTAAAAACCTGGCCGGATTTTGCGAGATGTACACCGATCGAAGCATTGGACCGAGCCTTGCGACAATTGGAATCTCCCGCCGTCGTACCGGAGATGCCGCATTTTTGGCATGCTTGGCGCGAATGGGTGGACGACCCGCCGCCCGATGGGAGCGTGGCAGTCGAATCGATCTACCCTCATCAAGTCGTTCAAACCTGGCAATATGCGCTGGAGAATACGGAACGAGAGCCTTTGTGGCTGCCGTCCGCGGGTGGCCAATTATTCTGGGAGTTGGATTGAACTCCTGGGCATCGACCTCCTCCTGCCTCAACCGGTTGCGATCCGTTACAGGACTGGTTGGCCGTGTATGATGACCGTTTTTACAGGATTGTGACCAATGCGGTACGGAATGTCGGCAATATCTGGGCAATCCAACACGACCAGATTGCCTAAAAACCCGGGGCGGATCGATCCGTAGTGGCCTTCCAGCCCGAGCACGTAGGCCGCTTCACGCGTGACACCTGCCAGAGCCTCCTCGGGCGTGATGTCCATCAAATTGACCGCTAGTGCCATGACCGTTGGCAGATTTCCCACGGGGCTGGACCCGGGATTTAGGTCAGTGGCTAAGGCGAGGCGGATGCCTTTGTCAACGATGGCTCGTGCCGGCGCGTAGGCATGGGCGCTGCGATAAAACGCGGCCCCGGGCATCACCACGGCGGCAATCCCGTGCGTTGCCAGCAAATCCATTTCCTTAGGGGATAAGCATTCCACATGCTCCACCGAGCGGGCCCGCAACTGCACCGCTAAATCGATACCCCCCATCTGCGAAAACTGGTTGGTATGTAAGCGGATCGGCACGTGTCCGGAAAGATCTGTAAATACCGATAACACCTGTTGCGGGCTGAAGGCTGTGCGCTCGATGAAGGCATCAACGGCAGAAATTAGACCTGCGTGCAGGGATTGCGGCAACAACTCGGTTTTGACCTGCGACAACCACTGCGCGTCGGTACTGTGAGGTGGGACGGCGTGTAAAAAGAGGCCCGTTGCCACTAGCGGTTGCGGCAATCGCGCCGCCAACGCCTGGATGATCGCTAGAGCTCGCTGCTCTTGCGCGACTGTCAAACCGTATCCGGACTTCATTTCAAGCACGGTCGTGCCCCAAGCCAAGGCTTCGCGCGCTAACTGTTCAGTAAACTCCATAATTTGGTCATCACTGGCCTCGGCCCATTGCTCGCTGGAGCGGGCAATGCCCCCTTTGCGGCGCGATATGGATTCGTAAGACGTCCCCATTAAGCGCGCCACGTACTCATCGCTACGCCACCCGGCGAAAGGAAGATGGGTGTGGCAATCGATAAAGCCTGGCACGACCGCACGTCCTTCGACGTCGATTACGTGCCCGAGACTGTTGCCGCTCTGAAGGACCTGACGGGTGGGGGCGACTTCCACAATGCGGTCGTCTTCAGTGATAACGGCGCCGTCGTCTTCAACCTGCCACAGATGTTTCGAGGACGGGATGGCGTCAAGGTACAGGCGTCCATGAATGATCGACGTGCGCATAGTCTCTTTTCTCCTTTCTAGCGAGCGGGGGGATGCGTGGGACCCAGCAGCGGGGTGTCAAAGCGATCGCTAAAAATCTTCAGGGTTTGCTGAGCTTTGTCATAGCCAGCGTCGGCATGGCGCACTACACCAATGCCGGGATCGTTCCACAACACCCGCTGCAATCGTTCGGCGCTGTCGTCGCTGCCGTCGGCGACCGTGTTGGCGCCGGAATGTAAAGAATAGCCAATGCCGGTGCCGCCGCCGTGGTGGAAGGCGACCCAGTGCGCGCCAGAGGCTACGTTTAATAAGGCGTTGAGGATAGGCCAGTCGGCAATCGCGTCTGACTGATCCAGCATGGCTTCAGTTTCTCGGTAAGGAGAGGCCACGGAGCCAGTGTCGTGGTGATCGCGACCAAAGACAATGGGGGCTTGCAATTCGCCGTTTGCAACCATCTCGTTGACCTTCAAAGCGAAGGCGTCTCGTTCTCCTTGACCCATATAAGCAATCCGAGCGGGCAAGCCTTGAAACTGAATATACTGGCGGGCCAGTGTAAACCATCGCCGCAAAAGGGGATTATCGCCAAAAAGCGTCAGAGCCAAGTCATCCAATCGATAGATGTCTTGCGCACTACCGGAGAGCGCGGCCCAGCGAAAGGGTCCTTTGCCTTCGCTGAACAACTCGCGCAGATAGGCGGGCACGTAGCCGGGGATGTCAAAGGCGTCGGTTACCCCTTGGTCCCACGCTTCCCGACGGATATTGTTGCCATAGTCAAACGTCAGCGAACCCCGTCTTTGCAACACCAGCAGGCGACGCACATGGTCGGCAATAGACAAGCGCGAGCGCCTTAAGTATTCTGCCGGGTCTTGGGCGCGCAGGATCTCGGCTTGCGCCACACTATAGCCGTCGGGGACATACCCGACGAGTGGATCGTGCGCGGCGGTCTGATCGGACAGAACATCAGGCACAATGTTTTCATTGATGAGATATTCTAAGAGTTCATTGGCGTGGCATTGCACACCGATGGTGCATGGTTCGCCGGCGGCCTTGGCGTCTAAGGCGCGGCGTACCGCTTGCGGTATGCTGGTGAAGCTGAGATCGAGGTAGCCCGAATCAATGCGTCGCTGAATGCGTTCCGGATTCACTTCACTGAAAAGGCCGACGCCGTCTAACATTTTGGCGGCCAAGGGCTGCGCTCCGCCCATTCCGCCTAAGCCAGCCGACACATATAGACGGCCCTTGAGGTTATCAGTGCCAAAATTTTGCGATGCGAGTGCCACCAGAGTTTGGAACGTTCCTTGAATGACGCCTTGACTGCCGATATAGATCCACGATCCGGCCGTCATCTGCCCATACATAATCAATCCTAAATCTTCGAGGCGGTTGAATTCTTCCAGATTGGCCCACTTTCCGACGAGATTGCTGTTGGCGATTAATACCCGGGGCGCGGCCGGCTGGGTGTGGAACACCGCGACCGGCTTGCCGGATTGAATCAATAGTGTCTCGTCGTTTTCTAGGCGCAACAGTGTTTGAACGATTTTGTCGTATGCTTCCCACGACCGCGCCGCCCGTCCACGGCCCCCGTAGACGATGAGCTGCGCGGGGTTTTCACCGACTTTCGGGTCCAAATTATTCATCAACATGCGCAGCGCTCCTTCTTGCCCCCATCCCCGGCAATGAAGGGTGGCACCGCGAGGCGCTTCAATATGGTCGTGCTGAAACCAGTTCATGTGGTAACCCTCCTACCTTCAAATGTTAACCGTTGCTGTTTTAAGCCTGCCACGTGTGCACGAGTGTTTGTACATCTTGGATTAATGCGGCCTGGTCACCTGACTGCCATGCCCTATCCCGCACGACGGGACGACCGTCGACAACAACTTCTTGCACGGCACTAGGTTGCATTGAGTACACAACATTGGCCAGCAAGGTGTCAGGGGTCCAGGGAATTAAAGAGGGGTCAGAGAGATTGATGCCGATGAAATCAGCTAAGTGACCCGGGGCGATGATGCCGGCCGGCACCGTTAAGAGTTGAGCACCCTGACTGGTACCCATTTCGAGCACCGTCGGCCAGTTGACCGCGGTGGCGTCGCGTTGATACCCTTTGTGCACTAAGGCAGCCATGCGCATCTCTTCAAAGATGCTTGAGCGATTGTTGCTGCATCCACCGTCCGTGCCCAGTCCGGCGGTGATACCATGACCCACGAGTTGTGGCAATGGGGCGATGCCGTCGGCTAAAAACAAGTTGCTGGACGGGCAATAGGCCCATTGAGTGCGGGTTTGGGCTAGGATCTCGATGTCGCCGGGGGTGATCCAGACGAGGTGCACGGCGATGGTGTGGGGTCCCAATACCTCGAGATGGCGTAAATGCTCCACCGGGGTGCGGCCAGTTCGGGCTCGGACTTCGTCCACTTCAAATTGTTCTTCGGCTACGTGGATGTGGCAGGGAACATTGAGATCGCGGGACAGTGCATAGGCTTGGCGAATCATATCATCCGAAGCGCCGTGTAGGCTATGTGGCGCCACATGCAACGATACCCGCGAGTCGCCGGCGACTTCTTGCGCGAGTGTTTGAGTGCGCCTGACGGCCTCATCAATGGTTTCCCGATAGGGACCCGGAGCACCTTGCCAATCATAAAAGGCGCGGGCAAAAGCCAACCGAATGCCGCTGTCGCGGGCTGCTTGGATCACGGCTCGGTCGTTGTCAAGACTATCGCCGTGAACGTAAAAGAATTCGGCTACCGTCGTAATACCGGCGCGCAGCATTTCGACAAACGCCAGCTTGCTGGCAAGATACAGCGAGTGCGCATCAAGATGGGGCGTAATGTGATATAGGGCTTGGTCACGCCACTGCAAAAAGGGTTGATCGACGCCACGTCCTCGAGCTAAATGTTGAAAGGCGTGAGCGTGAACATTGACCGTGCCCGGCAGTAGCGCGCACTCTCGCCAGTCGGTCTCGGCCGCGTCGGGGTAGCGGGCCCGGGTTTCCTGGCGTGGCGCGACTGCGACAATCTGCGCGCTTTGCTCATCGACCACGACCGACCAGTCTGGTCTAAGGCCTTCTTCGGTCCACACGTACGCGGCATTATAGCGACGCTGCATCCGATATCACCTCCTCGACGACCTGATCCAACTGTTTTAGCGAGTCGCACAAAATGCTGGCAGCCAGCGCCAAATCGTCCGATCGGCTGAATTCATCGGGGCAATGACTTTTGCCACCGATGCTGCGGATAAACAACATGCCGGTGGGAACAACCCGTGCCATGTGCGTGGCATCGTGTCCTGCCCAGCTGGACAGCGTCAGATGGGTGTGTTGGTGCTGCTCAACTTGCTGTTGCAGGAACTGGCGCAAGGGCACGGAGAGTGTTTGGGGCGCCTGGTCGAGCACATTGGTGGCAGAAAGGGTAACGTGGCGGGTGTGCATGCGGGAGTTGATTGTATCGCGATAGCGCTCGGCACAACGGTGCAGTTGTGACTGGTCGGTAGAACGCCACTCGACGATGAAGTCGACACGGGAGGGCACAATATTGATGGCGTTGGGATATACCGACACCTGGCCAATGGTGCCAACCATCCATTCTGGCCAGGTTTCCTGCAACAGCTCTTCCACAATCAGGGCCGCCTCAGCGAAGGCTTCCAACGCATCTTTGCGGTGGCCTAGCGGGGTTGTCCCTGCGTGATTTTGCTCCCCAATGAGGGTGATGTGATCCCGATAGATACCGGTAATGCAATCGACGACGCCAATGGGAAGATCAGCCTCATCCAGCCGCCCGCTTTGTTCTACGTGTGGTTCAATATAAAGTGCCACCTCGGTCGGGTCGAGAGCCTGGCAGTGGGTGAGATCTCCTCCGACGCGCCTCAACGCGTCTTGCAAACGTTCGCCGCTCGAACTTACGGTCTGCAAGAGATCTTGTGCCTTAAGCCGTCCCGTGTACAGTCGGCTACCGAGTGTGGAGAGGCCAAACGGATTGGGCTCTTCGCCGGTAAAGGCCACAACAGCAAGCGGGTGACGGTTGCGATAGCCAGACTGCATCAGTGTTTGAATGGCTTCTAAACTAATAAGTATGCCACCAATACCGTCATAGGCTCCCCCGTGAGGTACGGTGTCGAGGTGTGATCCTGCCACAATCAGCTTCGACTGGGGATCAGTTCCTGGCAGAATACCCCATTGATTGCCGGCGGCATCGACTCGATAGGTTAATGAGGCGGCCTCAAATTCTTGACGCAAGGCTTGACGAGCTTTGAGATCGGCAGCGCTGCCAAAGGGCCTGGAAATACCGCCGGCAGGGTCTGCACCAATGGTGGAAAAATAGGTGAGACGCTGGTGCAGACGCTCGGGATTGATCGCTTGGGTCACGCGTTGTGAGCCTCCTTACGATGAATGAGTATATGCATTAGTGTCGGTATACATGGTGAGTGGTTTCATAGTGTTCAAGCGCTTGCAGTCGCGCTTCAATGTGCGGCGTTTGTGCGGCCGCCTGGCGCACCAGATAGTTCAGGAAGACCATGACGGCTGCATATGAGTCAAATAGCGAGGCGCGCGCGACAGGAACGACCACCATGGGGTGGGCCCAAGTACGGGCTGGGGATTGCGGCCGATCGGTAATGGCCGCCATCGGCGTGGCCCATCGCGAGACGTCGTCTAGCCACTCCAACAGCACGGTGGAGTAGCGTGGAAAGACAAATGCCAACACTGCGGCGTCCGGCTGAGCATGCGACGCCAGCGTAGCCCACAGTGGCGTATCAGGGGTCGCGACTTCGACATTATCGCGAATTTTACTTAAAAAATAGGCGGCGTAGGGAATCACCGTAGCCGACGCGCGTGAACCTGCCAAAATCAGGCGCGGGAAGCGCAACACAAACTGGACCATGGCGTCGCAAATCGGACTGGTGACGATTGCTTGTAATTGTTTGAGATTCTCTGTCTCTTCGGCGATCAGGGGATCCATGTCGGCAGAGGGCTCGACTCGCCGCAAATAGCGGGTGCGGTCGGGGGCCTGCCATTCCTCGCGCACAAGATCTTGCACCGCGCGCACAAATTCCGCAAATCCCGCGTACCCGAGCCCCATGCAAAAGCGCGAGACGGATGATTGGCTTACTTGGCAAACCTCTGCTAATTCGGTTGCGGACATCAGCGATACGTCGCGCAAATGTTGGGCAACAAAATCGGCAATATGGCGATGGGCAGTCGACAACGACCTTTGTTCGAGAACTTGCGCTTGCAAATCTTCCAAAGTTGAAATCACTGTCAGTACCCCCATCGTTGGTCGAAGAATAAATCCATTCATCGCGCGGTGCGATAGCTTCTATCCTGCCACAAGAAAAACCTCGTTCAACCTCAATATAAACCAAAAATTCTCCTCGTGAAAGAGTTTTAGAAAAAAGTTAAAATTGCCGGCTAATGTTGAATTCCATTCTAATGAATGATATCATGCAGTAGAATTTTCGCTGGAAGTTTGCGCGAAATCATGAAGACCCAGTCAATGTAGGTAGGATTAAGGTGGGATTCGAGACAGGATTGACGAAGGACAGCGGGAACGTTGAAATGATGCACTTGAGATGATATGATTCACCAAATCCCATGAGCTTGTGGTGACTTCTTCTTAGGTGTCGCGTCATGGATGCGGTAGCTAATCTTAACGACCTAGGGGTAGTGGTTACGACCACCGCGGTTAAGTTTGTATATCATTCCTTCATTTGAGCACGCGTTCAAGAGTGTTGGGAACGACTCTCGTTATGCAGAATAGAGGAGGTTTATCAATGGTCAAGCGAACCGTCGGAATTCTTTCTGCTATAAGTTTGGCAAGTATTCTTGCTGGATGTGGGACCCAAACCGTGTCGGCTGCTGCGCATCTCAAAGCCGCCGCTACCGTTGACAGCAATACGATGGTAGTGACATGGAGCGGGAATCCTCAGACTGTCGATCCTCGAAAGATCTATGACGGCGAAGATTGGAATATCGGCCGAGCACTGTATGTGGGGTTGTACTCAATCAATCACAAGGGCCATCTGGTCCCGATGATTGCCACATCACAGCCGATCATTTCAGATCACGGTCTCTTGTATACGATTCATTTAAACCCGAAAGCTAAGTGGTCTAACGGTCAAACGGTCACGGCCCAGGATTTTGTCTATGCACTGCGGACGGAACTGTCTCCAAAGTTCGAATCCCCTGACACTTATCTTTGGTGGATGATCCAGGGGGCTAGTGCCTACGAGTCGGGCAAGTCTACAACACTGGGCATTAAGGCTATTGGTTCACATACATTACAGTATACGCTTAGTTCGCCGTATTCCGCGTTTCCTTACGTATTGGGGGTGCCCGCGTCGTTTCCCGTAAACCCGTCCACGATAGCAACGGTTGCCACTAAACCGGTGACTGACGGGCCGTACGTAATTAGCCAGTGGAAAGTCGGGCAAGACATGGTTTTGAGTCAAAACCCCTATTACTTTCGCCATCACAAGTATCCGAAGCACATTGAGTTTGACTTTAATGTGAATCCTTCGGTGGGCATTTTACGCGTGGAAGATGGCCAAGCGGATTTGGTTGCAGATGGTATTCCATCCGCTAACTATGAGGAATTGCGGACGAACCCGAGTTACTCCAAAGATATCGTCTCCGGTTATCAGCCTGCCGTCGTGCTGTTAGCGCTCAATGAGCGGGTCAAGCCATTTAACAACTTATTGGTGCGCGAGGCCATTCAAATGGCGATCAACAAAAAGCATCTGGTCCAACTGCTTAATGGCCGGGCTCAGGCCGCTCCGGGAATATTACCCCCGTCACTTCCTGGATTTGGGGCCAATATTCCCAATCCATATCCCTATAATCCGACAAAGGCTAAAAAGTTGTTGCGTGAAGCCGGATATCCCCATGGATTTTCGGTTACGCTGGGTCTGGCCAGTGAACAGACTGGGAGTAGCGAGATCGAAACTGAGGTTGAAGCCGATTTGAAGGCTATCGGTGTGCAAGTGACCGCCAAGCCTTTGCCACCCGAGGTGGCGGCGCAAGCTAAAATTCCGATGATGACGTACAGTTGGTACATGGATTACCCGGATCCGGCGGATTTTGTGGGCGGATTTTTAACATCTCCGGCGGTCGTTGGGGGGTCGAATCCCGCCTTCTTAAATGATCCCACTCTCGACAAGATGGAGGACCAAGCAGCAGCAATGCCGTTGGGGCCAAAACGCACTGCGTTGTATAAGAAAATCGACGAGCGGGCGATGAAAGACGCAGCTTATGTTCCTTTGTTCTATCCCGAGCTGACCTACTTTCATTCCAGCCGAGTTCACGGATTTACCTATCCTGCAGTGTACTTTCCGGTAATATACAGCCACTTGACATTGGGGCAGTAAGGGCAGGTATCGTACGTGAATATTGCACAACAGGAGCCATCCTCTATCGCCCCACGGCGGCCTAGATTGTCACCGCGACAAAGACGCAGGTATATGAGATTTGCTCTTTGGGCTATCGTTGTGCTGGCGATTGTAGCAGTCGCGATGCTCGCCCCGTCGATTTCTCCGCATAATCCCGACAAACTTTTTTCGAATGGCCTTACCCCGTCGGGCATGCCGTTGGGGCCAAGCAAGGAATTCCCTTTGGGAACTGACCAGTTTGGACGGGATGAATTGAGTCGGCTGTTGTGGGGAGGGCGCCCGGCCCTGTTGATCAGCGGATTGGCCAGTGTGTTCTCGTCGATTGTGGGAATTGTGTTGGGCACGGCCGCAGGATACTTCGGAGGATGGGTAGACACGGTGATTTCGCGCTTCGTCAATATCTTAATGAGCTTCCCGCTGACCTTGTTCGCCGTTGCCATCGTCCTGATTGTGTCGCCCAGTATTCTGAATCTCATCGTGATTATCGCGGTGATCTACTGGACGTATACCGCCCGGCTGGTGCGAGCTGAAGTGTTAACGTTGAGAGAGCAGGATTTCGTGGCGGCCGCTCACGCGCTAGGCTGTTCGCCCTGGCGGCTGATGGTGAAGCACCTTATGCCTAATGTGTTTGATACGGTATTGGTTCGTGCCGTTCTAACGATGGCACAGGTCTTTTTGCTAGAGTCGGGGTTGAGCTATTTGGGCGTTGGTGTGCAACCACCAACGCCCGATTGGGGATTAATGATTGCGCAATCCCAAAATTACTATGGGTCGGATCCAGGATTGGTGATCTATCCAGGCCTTGCAATTGTGATCACCGTAATTGCCGTAACACAATTGGGAGAGAGTTACCGAGCTTTGAAACGGAGGACCTAAGAGTATGCTCCGACATCTTGTCAAACGGTTTTTGTGGTCGCTGTTCGACCTTTTGATTATCGTTACAATTACTTTTATATTGACCTATTTACTACCAGGCGATCCAGCCAGAACCATAGCGGGTCCCCATGCAACATTAGCGGACGTGCTGCGCATTCGGCGGCAACTAGGCTTAGATGCTCCGTTATACGTGCAGTACGGTCGATACTTGTGGAATTTGGTTCATCTCAATCTCGGCACATCGATCGAATTCGGAACGCCTGTGCTAAGCGACATTCTGGCGAAATTTCCCGCGACGGCGTTGCTTGCGGCCACTGGAGTGATATGGGAATTAATTTTAGGTTTGCCGCTTGGGGTATTTTCTGCAATCCGGCGTGGAGGTGTCTTAGACCAAATTAGTAGCACCTTGAGTATGGCAGCCATCGCGATGCCTCAGTTTTGGGTCGGCATTATTCTTTTGTTTGTCTTAGCGTTTAAGTTTCACTTGTTTCCATTAGGAGGCTATGGGACACCGGTACTTTGGTATGCTTTTCTCCCCGGACTTACCCTGGGTATCGGGGGTGCCGCCTATTACCAGCAATTGATTCGTTCGCGGGTTTTGGAAGTTCTCCCGCAACAATACATTGCCACCGCTCGAGCCAAGGGCTTATCGGAAAGACAAGTCTTGCTTCGCCACGTTATGCCACAAGTGTTGACGACGTTGATCACCCAAATTGGCATGGATGCGGGCTACTTCATGGCTGGAGTGGTGGTTGTGGAGACCGTTTTTGGTTGGCCGGGCATCGGCTTGCAAGCGTGGACCGCCATTCAGGCATTGGACGTTCCCCTAGTTATCGGGACCGTGCTGTTTGGAGCCTTTTGGATTGTGTTGGCCAACTTCGTAGTGGATAGTATATATGGGTTGTTGGATCCTCGTATACGCCTACGGTGATTAAGAGTGCTAGTAGTCTTCTTCTCCCGAGGGTGGTGTGGACGGAATGTAACGACTGTGCGTGATAACCGTGTGTGTTGAAAGTTTGAGACTGCGTTTGTAATGAGAGGCTAGTGCGAGGCCATCGACCAGCGAATGTTGGGTTGCAACACAGGTGATCCTGAGTAATTTTGTGAGAACCTATAGAAGGCGTATGACGACAGTGGTGGGAGGGGTTGATAAGTGGAGGTTGCCATGCAGCGTAAGAATCGTGTCGTGGTGGATGGCTCCGCCCTCGAGATTGCGGACGTGGTAGCGGTAGCCCGATACGGAGCGAGAGTGGAATTGACGGCGAGCGTCATCGCTGAGATTCATCGGGCGCGTGAGTGGGTTCAAACCATTGTGGGCCAAGAAACACCCGTGTACGGTATTACGACGGGGTTGGGTGACCTTTGCCGGATTCGGATTAATGCAGATGAGCGCCGGGAACTGTCCATGCGCATCGTTAAGAGTCATGCATGTGGTGTGGGAGACCCGCTGCCGGAAGAAGAAGTTCGCGCTATTATGTTTTGTCAGGTTCTCAATTTCTCTCATGGCCATTCCGGGGTCCGAGCGATAGTCGTTGAGACATTAGTCGAGATGTTAAACCGACGGATTACTCCGTGGGTTCCTAGCCAAGGTTCGGTCGGCTATTTAACCCACATGGCTCATGTTGCGCTCGTGATGATCGGTTTAGGACAAGCGTATTATCAAGGGGAACTCCAGCCGGGTGCATTGGCGATGGAGCGTGCCGGACTTCAGCCCGTCCAATTAGTTGAGAAGGAAGGTCTGTCGCTCGTAAATGGTACACCATGTATGACCGGTATTGGGGCACTCGCAGCTTACGATGCATTTGTATTGGCTCGGTGGGCAGATGTCGTGGGCTCACTATCGATCGAGGCGCTGGGTGGGTCGTCTGAGCCGTTTGACGAAAGGGTGCAAAACGTTCGACCGTTTAAGGGTCAAGGGATTGTGGCGAATAATATCCGATGTATGATCAAGGGCAGTGACCTGATTAATAGCAACCGCGCAAACCAGGTTCAAGATCCTTTAAGCTTGCGGGCTATCCCCCAGGTACATGGTGCGTGCCGAGACCAAATTGAGCAGGTAGTGGCAACGATTACGACAGAGATGCGGTCCGCTACCGACAATCCGTTAGTGTTTGAGGATAGCAATGGCCCCGTGGCTATTTCTTCGTGCAACGCGCACGGTGAGCCGGTGGCTCTTGCAACGGACACATTATGCTTAGCCGTATCAGAGTTGGCAAGCATTTCGGAACGTCGGCAGCATCGGTTGCTAAACCCGTACGTAAATAATTTGCCAGCATTTTTGATTGAGAATAGTGGCTTAAACACCGGCTTTATGATTACTCAATATGTGTCCGCGTCATTAGTTGCAGAAAATAAGGTGTTGTCGCATCCCATATCGGTTGACTCTATCATGACTTCCGCGCTGCAGGAAGATCACGTCAGTATGGGAACTCCGGCAGCCATTAAAGCCCGACAGGTCACGCGAAACTCACAAAAGGTTCTAGCTATCGAACTGCTTCTTGCTGGACAAGCGCTGGATTTTCATCGAGCCTCGCATGTGCTGGGACGCGGAACGTCTGCAGTATATCGGATGCTTCGGGAGCGTGTGGATTTTCGACATGATGACCGTGAATTTTCTGAGGACTTGCGGGCGGTGATATCCATGATCGAAGGTCATGCCGACCTCGCTATTTTAGAACGAGCAATTGGCACTCTCGGTTAGGATGTGCGCTACGACCGATTGGCAGTCGGTTAAAAGCTGCGTAGGGGTAGTAGTCTGTCTACAGGTGGTGAGTAGGATGCGTCTGTCACGGCTATAGTGAATAATTATTGTGGGGTTTTTACAAAAAGCGTCTATTTGCTCGTGGACTGATCTGTCAAGCGCTTTTCAAACGGCGAGTGGATATTGTCGCCCTTGCGCACAATCGGGGTCTGCACATTACCCCGTTCGGTCAACACAGACAGGCAACGCGAACCGATTACATCCGTCCCTGGAGCGAGGGAATAGAGTGGGTGAGCGCGCTCTTCTCCAGCTATCAAGTTCAGTTGATGATCATGGGCATTGGCGCCAAATGTCCCCGAAGCGATTTCATACTCCTGTTCCGAAAAATAGAAAATGGGTCAGGGCCACACCGTATTAAGCCCGGGCGTTTGCCGCGCAGCGGCCGGCCAGCCCCGGGGCCGAA
>PXYV01000007.1 GCA_003023745.1 Sulfobacillus acidophilus
TTAGGAATGGATTCTCGGCGATTTGTTCAGATCCCGTCCGGATAGCCGAAGGTCTCATCCTCACGGCACTCTTACTAAGGGTGCGAAAGGTGAGCTTGACAGTGGCGCGTCATGTCCTTTTTCGCTCAGAATAGCCCCATGATAGGTATTAGCGGCCGCGATGTAAGGCTGGGCAAATGTCGCCCAGCGTGTTTAGGAGGCGATTAAGACCTATGCGGCAAGGACCACGTATCCACACGACCCCGCTTCTTCCGTCACATTCGAGTTGTCCCGCCTAAAGACGTGGGCCAGTCCCATCCTGCTACAAAGTGAGTCCGCAACAGTCAACACCGACTTCTCCCTGCCCCGACGCCGCTGGCTTGCCAGGGGGTCTCGCTTCGGTTCTGACAGGCGTGACCTTCTCGCCCGGATCAAAGGTCCCGATCCCGGGGCTTTCCTTACGGGCCGCGTCGCCATAGATCGGCAATTCGAGTTGCCAGCCCTTTCAGGGTCCACTGGTGATGGAAACTCCCCCTCCAGCCCGGAATATGGCTAAGTGGATAGCAATCCACAATCACGTTCTCCTATCTTATCTCTTGGATGAATCCTGTTGTTCTCCGATCGACTACGTCTTGGAACTCACGCCGACTCCGCCACAAGCTGTGCCAAAACCGGTACGAGCAGATCAGGCTGGCGAACATGCGCGAAATGGTCGCCAGGGAGGCGGATGATCCGCCAACCGCGCGCCATCGCAGCCTCCTCGATGCGGGGCAGGGCCACTGTATCCCGCGGATTGTTCGCCCGTTCCGTGTACGCAATATACGTGCGCGGCAACGCCGCGGCCTGGGGATTCGTCAATGCCACCGGATCGCGCATGGGGCGTATCAGCGCTGGCCCATAGCGACTGTCGGCGCTAATCAGGTCGGGGGTCAGTGGTAACTGCCAGGCATCGGGACCCAGCGCCCGTGCCGCCTGTTCGACAAACGCGGGATCAAAAAGATCGAGAAGACACTGTCCATCGACGAGCGGAATGACCGCGTCCACATAGACCAGATGGGCGATGCGGTCCGCCATCTGCTCCGCCACTGCAGTAATCACCCATCCCCCGTAGCTATGGCCAACGAGCCACACCTGATCCAGGCGTTCATACTGCAACACGGCCATTACATCTTGGATATGCGTATCCAAGGTAATCGCCGGAGACACCAAATGCTGACGTTCGCCGTTCCCGGTCAGCGTCACCGGAAACGCGCGGTGGCCCTGCTGCCGCAGTTTCTCCGCGATGGGAGTCCAAGCCCATCCGCCATCCACTTGTCCATGCACCATAACAAATGTCGCCAAAATCTCCTCACCCTCTCTGTCAATAATCGATCAATGCGACTCTATCGTAAACTCAAGATGCCGGGAGCGCCCTATGAAGATCGGGGCCACCCGGCAACTCCTCAGGTGTCCGGTGGACTGTGTCACCGGACGCCCCGATGCCATGCTGTTCGCCGGCATACGACCGTCCGTATCGGTCAACTACCCCACGGCGTCCAGACCGAACGGCAACACACGCTGGCCACCGCCGGTTCACAGAAAACGTCACTCCAACCCTTTTGCCCTCTAAGGTCAATGTATCCACATCACACATGCCTTCCTCGATACCAAAGCATCTCTGATGTTGTCGTAGGATCGGCGCTCATCGCGATCGTAAAACCGTGCCACCCGCTATGCCCCATTCTTCCTATCGCGCACCCGCCTCTCTAGTGCAAGAGCGCGTTAGCTCGTCGGCACAAAATATTCCTGATATTGCTCCCGCAAGGCCCGTTTCAAAAAGCTGCCACTGAGGGCTTGGGCACCTCATCCGCCCCAATCACGTCGTCGGGCTGCCACCGTCGAGCAACTGCGGGATCAAGGTCGCGAGAACACCGTCCTTCGTCACGGTCATGCCCTCTTTAACCACCACAAATGCGAAGGGCCGCTCGCCCCATCGGAGATGCGGAATCCCCACCACCGCCGCCTAGGAAACGGCAGAATGCGCTATCAGCGCGTCTTCCAAATCGGCGGAGGAAATCCATTTTTCCCCATTATTGATCACACCCTTGGTGCGGTCATGATCTTGAATAGGCGCCCATCGGCGCGCAGACCAACCGAAGGTGTTGGCCAGCCCCAGCCCAACTCTGTGGAGATAGATGCCGTAGTGGCCATAAAGACCCCCAGGGGCAACCAGTCGACCCAGAAGTATAGCAGCAGAGTCCCGTGGGCTGGTCATCCTCCAACTCGGCCAACGCAAACCTCGCCTCCCCCCGGACCGCCAGAGTTTGAAAATCGAGGGCACCGGGGGGTCGGGTTCCGTCAGCATCACCACCAGCACTGTCCTCGGAAATGTCGGCTGCGTGTTTAATCAAGTTGTTAACTCATGGGTTGAATAATCACGTAACCCGGTGATCCAGGCTCCGCGAGAGTCACTCCTTCGGCACCCGCGCCACCCGCTCCATAGAATCCTGAAATTCCCGCGCCAGTATCTCCCGACGCATTCGCTCCTGATGCGGCGCTCAGTCCTACTGCAGGACCCGTCACACTGTATTGACCACCATTACCTCCCGTACCATTTGCGGGTATGGTGGGGTTTGCTTCAGTTCCACCATCCCCTCCAGTTGCAGTGGCCAACACGGTACTTCCGTCAAGAAGTTCGCTGGATCCTCCGGTTCCCCCTGAAGTATCGCTGGATGCATCGGTTATGCCAGCAGTTCCTCCGGTTCCCACCTCAACGGTTAACACCTCCCCCGATGTCACTGACAGCACCACCTGAATTTTTCCTCCCTGTCCTCCGCCACCGCCATAATAATCGGAATCATTGGACCAGTTACCTCCACCGCCGCCGCCTCCACCTTGCAGGGTCACCGATACATCGGTCACGCCCGACGGGACGGTATAGGTTCCATTTTCACTAAAAAACGTGCCGCCGCCATTGAGACCCGCAGGACCTTGAGGCCCGGTCGGGCCAGTCGCGCCAGTTGCTCCCGTTGGGCCTGTCGGTCCCGTGGGGCCTTGAGGTCCAGTGGCTCCTGTGGGACCTGTCGGGCCCTGCAAGCCCATCGGTCCCATGGGGCCCGTGGGACCTGTCGCTCCGACGCTTCCTTGCGGCCCCGTGGGACCCGTGGCTCCGGTCGGTCCCATAGGACCTTGTGGGCCTGCCGCCCCGCGCAGCGGGACTCCCACGACAGCTAGCGGCGCACTCTTGAGCGCCAAGCCCCAGGTTTTGTGTTGGACTTGGGCTTGTGTCAAGACTGCCGCTTCCACGTGATAAATCCCCGCCGCCAGTGGAGTCCAGTGCCATGTCGCATCGGGCCCGAACCGCCGCACAATGGTCCAATGCCCGGCGGGTGTTTCCAAGCGAAATTGATACCACAGCGCTACATGCTGGGGATTGCTGATGAAGGCGCGAAAGGTGTCGCCCTGCACCTGAATCCTCACGGGCCCTCGGAGTCCTGGGCCAGCGGCCTGCGCTGTGATACTGGTCAACGATGCCGCCGCCAATAAGGGCAGCACCAACGCTGCCTGCCCCACCCTACGCCATCGAGATCGTTTCATATCGTCACATCCTTATCTAAGCATTGCCCCGTCTGACTTGTCCGGGTCGTTTCTTCGCTTTGAGGTTGCACATCGGCGAAATTAGCCTAGCAAACCGTATGGACAAATACCGTCTCAATCTTGTCCCAAGTGTGTCTAATTGGCTTGGGGTCTGCCCCCCGAGCTCAAGGGCCGATTCTGATGAGGGGCCGAGCTTTCCGGGCTGATTGGAAACCGTCCCCTCGTGTTTGACGGGGTTAGGCGGTCACGCCGGGGTTGCTTAAGGAAAATTGCTGAGGGTGTGTTTCACGATGCGCTTTTGACAAGATCGCAATAACCGCCATGACGTGTTGGAATCATTTCTGGCCGGCACCCGGTGGTTCCCGCACCAATCAACGCCCCACCAGATGGTGTCTATAATAAAAGCAACATCGATAATCATACGTAGGCCCTGGACATTCCATGAAGGGCGGGTTTGAACAGGTTCCTTAAATGTTGTATACACCTATCTAATGATGTAAGAGCTGGATATGGATCGTAAATTGGTGAGTATTCATGAAGCGGCGCAATTTTTGGGCGTCACTCCGACGACCTTGCGGCGATGGGAGCGAGAGGGACGGCTCTTACCGGATGCACGGACTCGCGGCGGGGATTGGCGCTATGATTTGCATCGCTTGGGATCCGCGTCTCAAGGCTCGGACCATCCCGACCGCCAAACCGTGGCCTAAGCGCGGGTGTCGAGTCATGACCAGAAAGACGATCTCGACCGGCAAAAGCACGTGCTAGAGCTCTATGGTGCTCGCCAAGGCTGAACCTTTGAGGGGATAGCCGACCTCGGGTCGGGGATGAACGACCAGAAGAAGGGGCTGAAACGCGTCTTGAATGACAGCCTCGCCGACCGGATCGGTCGGCTGGTCGTGACGCATACGGATCGGCTCTTGCGCTTTGGGGCGGAGCTGGTCTTGGCGATCTGCGAAGCCAAGCAGGTGGAGATCGGGATTCTCAACCCAGGCGAAGATACGACTTTTGAGGAAGAACTGGCTCACGATGTCTTGGAAATCATCACGGTCTTTTCGGCCCGACTCTACGGGAGTCGATCCCGAAAAAATCAAAAATTGCTGGACGGCGTGAAACACGCGGTGGAGGAGGCGTCGACATGATTTTGGCCCATAAAATTGCCCTCGATCCCAACGATGTGCAGGAGACGTATTTCCGCAAGGCGGCTGGTGTGGCACGCTTTGCCTACCATTGGGCCAGGCCTTGGACCAATGGTAACAGCAGTATAATGCGTGGAAGGCGGATTTTTCGTTGCCCAAGCCGTCGGACGCCGCTTTGCGGCGTCAACTCAATGCGATGAAGCGCGAGCAGTTTCCTTGGATGCTAGAGATCACCAAAAATGCGCCCCAGATAGCGATCATCCACTTGGGTCAAGCCTTTAAGAATTTCGGCTATGTGCAAAATGTGGTTGGATTTTCCCGTTTTTTAGCTCAAATCGCCCTCTTCGGTAAGCCTGCCCAAGATTGGAAAGGACGCTCTCGGCGACCATGATGTGCATACCTCACGGGTTGGAAACTCCCTGGAGCCCCTGGCCATCGAGAGTTACAACAATGGATTGAGGGAAGGTGCTAGTGCGCTAACGCCCCCGAAACTTCTTGATGCTGCCATGAACATTTTCGCGACGGTGAAAATCTCGCAATCAGTCCCTTACGAAATGCACTCGCCCGTGGCGCTCAGCATCACGGATAGGGCAGCAGTGGCGCCGTTTTGTGCCGCCCTTGTGTGGCGAAACATTCGTCGTCCGTACCCGTTATCCTTATAAGAAAGAGAGGTTGGGGTGATGTGCTTGAAGCGGATCGCGGTTATCAGTGTGGTGGGCCTATTGGCCATCGTTGTTATCGGGGCCGCGATCAGCTCCGGCCGCAACCGGACCGCAATCCAACCAGTTTTGCACCGAATGGTGGCGCTGGAAAATCCTTTAGTGCTGTCACCGCAGGTGCTCCCTTTGGGCAAACTCCCCTCACCGCGTATGAAGCGTCAGTTGTGGCGCGCCGAATCAAAGGCCCTCGCGAGGACCTTTGATTCGGGATCTTCGTTAATCGCCCGCGACCGCCACATCTATCGCGTAACCATGGCGGCCATTCAAGAGGAATCCATTCGGACAACCTACGAACGGATCTATGTGCATGTGCAGTCGGTTGTAGCGGTGGGTCCATGGGCGCGGGCCACATGGCGGGCGCAGGTCGCCTTTTCCGGCGGTAACCACCATGTGAAGCCGGTCGTCAACGGAGAGGCGGGTGTCGCCTATTTACATCGCGTGCATGGCCAGTGGCGCGTGACAACCTATTCCGAGCACTACATCCCTGGAGAAGGGCCCTAAAGGGTGTCGGAATGAGGTTTATCGACGGACGGCAGATAACTTGCTTAATGCGCACTCGCTCCCGTGCGCGCTCCAACCAGACAGTGATGCGGGCGGTGGACAATGGTTACTAGCCATCGCGCGATGCGTCGGCGGCCTCCGACAGCAGATCTTGAAGCGGTGCATGAATCCCGGGAATGTCCTGCGTGGCTGTCGTCCATACAATCTCGATATCCACTTCATCGTACCCATGAATGAGTACGTTGCGCATGCTCTTCATGACGTTCCAGGGTAGGACGTCCGCATGGTCCTGGAGGAATTCCGCCGTCAGCCGGCCCGTCGCTTCACCGATAATTTCCAGTTGGCGCATGATGGCACTTTGCCGGAGTTCATCATCCAGGAACTCTTCGTGCGAAATCGCTTCCGTCCAGCGCTTGATTCGCTGGACAGCCTCCTCGATACGGGTCAACGTGCTGAAGTTATCACGTTTCGGCATAAATCACGCGCCGTGTCGAAAGAATTTCCTCCCGCAATACGGGATAGAGCCGCTGCTTGTTGGCCACATCGACCCGACGTCCCAATAGCTCCTCGAGGTCTCCCACCAAACGCCCCACGTCAAAGAGCGAGCGGATGGCCAATGTGGGTCCCATTTCATACAGCACGTCGACGTCGCTCTGGGACGTAAAATCGTCGCGCAAAACCGACCCAAAGAGTGCCAACTCCCGAATCCCATAGCGATGACAAAGGGCGGTCAACTCGTCCGGGTCGATGGAGATCGGTAAGCGTTCAGGAATATTCACGGTCTGGGGCATACGACGTCCCTCCTTCTCCTATCATACGGCGTGCGCCCAGCAAATCAAGGTTTCTTCAGCTTGTCTCAGACTATTTGGCTAAATCGCTACCGGCCCGCATTAACGACCTGCGAGTGGCACCAATATTCCAACCAGGTATTGCGCAAAACGGGCTGAGTCCCTGGTGACGAGGCAGGTGACCATTCAACCATAGATTGCAAATAGCCAGAATTTCTTCGCCGGGACGGCGGAGTATCCGACGTTTAAGAAGAAAGGCCATCACGAGAGTTTTACCCTGACCAATGATCCATTTGCGATCCAAGGATCGCGGGTGCATATGCCCAAATTAGGCTGGGTGCGCATGCACGAACCGGTGCGGTTTGTCGGGAAAGGGCTGGGCGGCACGGTCTCCCGGACCGCCGACCGCTGGTTTTTGAGTGTCACCGTCGAAATTCCTGATCCGCCTGTCGTTCACCGTGAAAACCAAACGGTGGTTGGCGTGGACTTAGGGGTTTCGGCGTTGGCCACGCTCTCAACTGGCGAAACGATCGTGGGACCGAAAGCCTATGCGGCGGCCTTGAAAAAGCTCCGTCGGTTATCGAACCAATTCAGTCGCCAGATGGAAGCCGCCAAAGTCCGCGCCGGGCTCAAGCCCGGCGAACCCATCCCGAAAGGAATGCACATCCCCTGGTCGGAGAACATGCGGAAAACCCAACGGCGCATCGCGCGGCTCCAGGCCCGGATTGCGAATATCCGGGCCAATACGTTGCATCAACTCACCACCGAACTGGTCGAAGGGTTCGATGTCATCGCCATCGAGGATCTGACCGTGGGGCGACAGAGTTGGTCAGCAATGGTCAAATTTGGATAAGTCCGTCAGCACGGTGTTTTCAAGTGTTATTTCAATTCGACCGCATCATCGCAAGTGTAGGAGGCCGGATACCCATGGCAAAGGTTCCACGGCGGCCCTTTAGGATGCATCGGCTTCCAAATCCTGAGGGATGTGCGCCACGACGGATCGTACGAAATATGTTATGTTTCACTTAATCGAGGTAAGAAGGAAGCGTTCCGGGTGTCCACGATAGCCTTAGCCATGATCGTCCGTAACGAATCTGCGGTCATCGACCGGTGTCTCGCCAGTGCGCGGCCTCTCATTGACACTTGGGTCATCTGCGATACCGGCTCCACGGACGACACCATTTCGCGCATTCAATCCGCCTTAGACGGGATCCCCGGACGTCTGCTCCACCAACCGTGGGTCAATTTCGGAACCAATCGGACCAATCTGTTGAGGGAAGCCCGATCCGCGGCCACCTATCTCTTATTACTCGACGCAGACATGACGTTGGTCGGCGATCGAGCGGATCTTCTCCACCTCACGGGTGACGGGTACTACCTGCCCGTGCACGACGGGACGGTGACGTATTGGATGCCGTACCTGATTCGCGCGGATCGACCGTGGCGCTACACCGGAGTCACGCATGAATATCTGACCTGCGAGGATCCCGTCACGTGGGCACGGTTGCCCGCGTGGCGCGTGTACCATCACGCAGACGGGGGCATGCGCGCGGACAAGTGGACCCGCGACTATGCCCTGCTCACCGAAGCTGTCGCCGCTGACCCCACGGATGCGCGCAGCGTGTTCTACCTGGCCCAAACATGCCGGGATCGCGGGGATGTGGCCGCCGCGATCACGTGGTATCGCCAGCGGGTCTCCCTGGGTGGCTGGGAGGAAGAAATATTCTACGCGCAATATCAAATTGGTGTGCTCTTAGCCGCCACCGAGTGGACGGCCGCCGTGCCCGAGCTGTTAGCCGCATGGAACTTACGTCCCCACCGGGCGGAACCGTGGTATCACCTTGCTTGCGGGTGGCGGGCGCACCAGCAATGGCATTTGGCCTATCTCGCCACCCAGCAAGGGTTGGCCCTCCCCGAGCCGGACGACCTCTTATTCGTGGAATCGTGGATTTATGGCTGGGGCCTCTGGTTTGAACATAGCCTCGCCGCCTATTATACCGGTCATGTCCGTGAAGCCCGGGCCGCGAATGATCGCGTGCTCGCAGATCCCACGGTCCCCGAACTGTGGCGGTCCCATGCCCAGAAGAACGCCCAGTGGTGGAGTTAAGCGCGGGGCCCGGCGGCGCCTTTGCCCCGGGATCTACGGCCCCCTTTATTTCCAAGGAACACCAGCTAAGACGCCACACCCGTGTTGACCTCGTCTTTTGACCCCGCGTTGATGAAACGGGCGTCCCGGATTTCCCAACCGTCGCGTCCGCATGGCACGTAAAAACGGGGCGTTGGCAGCGTCGTCGCGCCGATCCTGCAGACTGTCACGGGCTATCCCGAATTCAGAAAACACGTCCCGTCGAATCGAGAAACGCGGATTCGCCTTGGCCCCGTGACCCAAAACCCGCGGTTTTAGCCCCCACTGGGGCGAAGCGTTCCAGGGCCTCCGCGGCGCCCTCCGTCCCAGGTCCCCGGTGTCTTCTCGTGCGTAACCCGTTAGAATGACCACACTGCTCTTTTATGGACACCCGGAAAATGCCTTGAGCACGCATTTCAAGAACCCGGGCCTTTTCTTTCGCCAAAGTGAGCGACACCGTGCAGATTCTCCCGGGCCCGGCCGGGACAGGCCATGATATCCAGCGCAGGACTCTTAAAGGCGGCAGAAACATGCAAGGCACCACGAAACGAAAAAATAAGCAGGCTGCCGGATAGGTCAACTGAAATTCACCGAGAATCCTTGCATGGTTGATCTCCCTTTCGTATAATCAATAACGTCTAGTAATTCATGATATATTTGTCGTAGTTCGATAAGCAATATCCGGGCCGCGCATCGGCATTACCGCTGGCCAGCTGTCATGCTCGCTCTTGCTCATTAAACCCTAAGCGAAGGTGGTCACCGCCACGTCTGAATTCTCACGCCTAATAACCGCTACGGTGATGATGATTGTGCCGTTGCCATTGCTCGGGGTAGGCCTGCTACTCGGTATTGGCGCCGATCGGCACGCACGACTTACGAAAGGACTGTCACTGAAGGCGGCCTGGTTCGCTCTGAGCGGTGCGGTCCTGGCGGCGACCGCTTCTTGGGGAATGTCCGCGTCGCATACCTTTTTGGCCATCCCCTTGCCGAAAGGGCTGGGGACATTGGCGCTGAGCGTCGACGTTAACCGTCTCACCGTACTGATGCTGGGGTTGGTAGCCTTGATTGGGATGATCACGGTACTGTTTTCGTCCACGTATCTGCGGGGCGAGTTGCATGAAGGGCAATTCCATCGCTGGTTAAGCCTGGCCTTGGGGTCATTGTTGATGCTCATCGTCTCTGATAATATGTGGGCCTTCCTGATCTTCTGGATTGTGACAAGTTTGGGTTTACACCGGTTATTGGCAGTGTGTCATGAACGACCCACGACTTTGCTGGCGGCCCGAAAGACGTTTTGGGTGCACCGCACTGCAGATGTTAGTCTGATGGCAGCCCTCGTGCTGATCACCCGTTCTCTGCACACGAGCCAATTCGCCAGCGTTGGCCCGGCACTCGGGCGCCTCCACGGATCGCTCCCCGCTCCCTTGCAGATTGCCTGCGGGCTTTTGCTGTTGAGCGCCATGCTCAAAAGTGCGCCGTTTCCCTTTCACGGCTGGATTGGACAAGTCATGGAAGCGCCGACACCGGTTTCGGCGGTATTGCATGCGGGCATTATCTACGTCGGCGCATTTTTGCTGTTGCGCATGGTTTCCCTCATGTTACGAGTGGCGTGGGCCGGGGACCTTTTAATCGTGGTAGGGCTGACTTCCATCATCACGGCGTCTCTGATGATGATGACCGCCACCACTATTAAAGGATCGCTAACCTATTCAACCAGCGCACAGATGGGATTCATGCTGATGGAATGCGGACTTGGGCTATACAGCTTAGCCTTGTTGCATATTGTCGCGCATGCCGTCTACAAGGCCCATGCTTTTCTTGCTTCGGGCAGCGTCGTCGATCACTTCCGCGTCCCGGTGGTACCAACAGCCCCCTACACCGCAACCCTCCGGAAGGCGATCCCCAGTCTTCTCATGGCACTTGGGATCGTAATCGCAACAGCAATCGTGTTTGCGGTGCCGTTACTCCACCAGCCTCAGTTAATTGTGATGGGATTTATTCTCACGGTGGCCATCTCTCGCTTACTGGGGCATGCATTCACCCTAAAGCAAACCGGCGCAAGGTCATTGGGGAAAATGATTATCCTCAGTGCCGTCATTTCTGTAGCCTATTTCGGTCTAGCTCGCGCCTTTGCCACGTTATTTGGCACCATATTGCCGACTTCCCAGGGGTCGGCAGGGGTCGTTTACGATGGACTGTTGGGACTCATCATCGTCGCATTTGCGGGCCTTTGGCTTGTGCAGCCGCTTTTACCTCGGATTCTGCGCCATCCCGTGGGGCAGGCCCTCTATGTGCATCTGTACAACGACCTGTATATCGATAGGGTATTGACCCGGCTTGTCCGAACAGCCAGACCAGCTTCAGCCGCTAACCCGCCGCAGGCGGCACAGCGTGAGCAACGCTGGAAAGCGATGTCATGAACGATACATTGCGACTCCCGGACATAGTAAACGCAGTCTGCCGGCGCATTGCGCCCTTGTGGCCGCTCAAACACTTTGTGGCTGTAAACCCCTATGTCGGTCTCAGTCATCAAGCGTTTTGGCAGGCCCACGAAACCCTTGAGCGGATAACTGGGACGGGATTATGCATGCCGCGTGCCTATTACCGCGAGCAAATGGTGCGCGGCCGAATCACGACGGCTGATGTAGCCCAAGCCTTGAAAACTTTGGAAAGTCCCTGGGATGTCCCAGCCTTTGAGCGTCTATTGGCCCGCAATACCCCGACGCCAGCCCGACCCTTCCAGCTTGTCACCGACATTCTGGCACAACTCGATGGTCAGGACTGGTCAAACTTCGTCGTCGAACGCATCAGTCGGTACTGTGCGGCATATTTTGACGAAGGCCAAGCGCTCTGGAGCATGCCTTGGAGGGATGAGCCGCTGTACAGCGGCTGGCTCGCATTTGCAGGTCTTGATAAAAGTCCTCGGGTAATGGGTGTGCGCGGTATACGGCAAGCGCTGGCAACCTGGCCAAGAACTGCTCAAGACGCCATTGCTGGTGCGCTGCGAGAACTCGACTTGCCGGAACAGGTGGTTGATAGCTATCTTCATGCAGCGTTGCTGAGTGTTGGCGGTTGGGCCGGATGGACACGCTACCTTGGCTGGCAGGCAGAACAACGGGGTCAAAACGATGATTCGATACAAGATCTGCTCGCTATCCGAGTCACGTGGGACGCTTTAATCCACCAACTGTGCTACAGTGAAGCGCTTGCGGCCAATTGGCGCCAGTCCCTCCGCGCAATCACCCAACCCGCCGCTGGCGACGAGGTCGGACTCCAGATTGATACGGTCTTGCACACAGCCTTGGAGGTCGGCTATCAACGGCAATTGGTAACGTTGCTGGATGGCGCCCGAGGAGCCGTACAACCTCCTAACCGCCCCGACGTGCAGGCGGTATTTTGTATTGATGTGCGCTCCGAAATCTACCGACGCGCTTTGGAAACGGTTGCCCCCAAGGTCCAAACGTTGGGGTTTGCCGGATTTTTCGGGATCCCGATGGAATATCTCCCATTTGGCGGCTTAAAGCCCGAGCGACACCTCCCCGTATTCTTCAACCCGTCCTATCGGATTGCTGAAGGGTTGGGGGGTGCAACCGCAAGAGTGGCGAACACCGAGAGGGTTCGCCGCCAAAGACGGATACGGGTGGTCCAGGCTTGGAAAGCCTTCAAAACGTCCGCAGCATCCACGTTTGCGTTTGTCGAAGCCGCCGGTCTATTCTCCGCCCCAAAGCTCATCAGTGACTGCATGGGATGGACCCGGCCGCTACCACCTCCGCATCTCGTGGGCCTTGCGCCTAGAATCTCCCAGCGGCTAAAACCCATGCTCACCGCGAAAGAATCCGGATCAGCATCGTGCCCCGCCGGCGGGCTAACAGGTATGCCCAAAAAAGACCGCGTTGCGACGGCGGAATCCGTGTTGCGCCATATGGGATTGATCCAGCACTTTGCACGGTTGATATTATTGGTGGGACATGGCAGCGCCACCACCAACAATCCTCAGGCTACTAGCCTGGACTGCGCCGCGTGCCAAGGCCAGTCGGGAGAACCCAGCGCCCGCATTGCCGCAGCATTGCTGAATGATCCATGGACCCGTCACGCTCTAATGCACCGGGGAATTAACATCCCAACCGACACCCACTTTATCGCTGCTCTGCACAATACCACCACGGATGACGTCGAGTTATTAAACCTCGACGCCGTGCCGCCGTCGCACCAGGCCGACCTTGTCCAACTTCGCCGGTGGCTGAGCAACGCCGGCCAACTAGCGCGTCTGGAACGTGCTAATCTTTTGGGACTGAGTGATTGCCCGGCATCGGCAATCCACACGGATCTGCGGCGACGCGCGCGGAACTGGGCTGAAGTGCGCCCAGAATGGGGGTTAGCCGGCAATGCCGCCTTTATCGCTGCCCCCCGCTCACGCACAGCGCCCCTCAACCTCGCTGGTCGCGCGTTTTTGCATGAGTACAATTGGCGTCGTGACACTGGCTTTGCCGTACTCAAGCTGATCATGACGGCACCGATGATTGTGGCTCATTGGATTAATATGCTGTACTACGGTTCGATGGTCGATAATTCGCGGTGGGGAAGCGGCAACAAGATCTTGCATAACGTAGTGGGTGGCTCGATTGGCGTCCTGGAAGGTAATCAAGGAGACTTAAGAGGCGGGTTGGCATGGCAGTCTCTACACGATGGCCGCCAGTGGATGCACGAACCCATGCGCCTTACCGTCGTGATTGAGGCTCCCTCGTACGCCATCGAGGAGGTGATCACCCACGACACCCGGGTACAGGAGTTAATCGAGAATGCCTGGATTCATCTCTTCCAAATTGATGCCGATGGCCACGTCCATCGGCGCGGCCTTGACAAGAAGTGGTATCCATACCCATCCCCTGACTGTACGAAACCCGGGCCTCAAAGGCGCGGTGAAAAAACCACCGAAACCCCTTGATCGCTAATCGTGTGCCTCACCGTATGTCGACCCGCGGGCGTTTGGAATCCATCAAAATTCGCTGCTGAGATCGAAGACATGCGACATTGCCGTCAGGCCAATGCATTGCTACACCATAAGTTTTCTCGTTAGCAACCGAACACGCGTGGGCAGCGGCTTTGGCAATCGTGCAAGCCGCACAACCTAGTGCCTCCTCCCTCGTGCCGCTCAACGCATCAGGTCGGGTTTGGCACCAAAACGCTTTCTTTCCTTCAACCGACCGAAATAGCGCGGGAGAACCAGGAGACGTCGCCGTCCGAGCGTCAAGAGACCTCCGAATCGTGCTGTCTAGCACAAAAACTCATGCAAACTGTAGGCTACTGTGCTTCACGGCGTTGAACAGAGCGCCTTCCGCGGAGCTTTCGCTGTCGTCGCCTGAGACTCGACAAAGGTGTCACCGGCTCTGCCAAAGTCTCCCCGACAGGCTCGACATCGCACGCACACTGCTAAAAGGACGGATTTTTGTCAAACGGTGGTTGGAGTCCGGCCAACCAGTTCTTCCTCCTCCCGAACTTTATCGGAGTACAGTACCAGGCAACCAGAAAGCCTCGGAAAACGCCAGGAAGGTCCTGACGGTCAGGTGTTTTGGCTAGCTACACCTGCAAACGACCAACGTGTTACGTTTGAGCGATCGGTTCTCACAACTGTGTCACGATCATTTGAGCAGCCCCGAATATGTTCCCAAGCGTTGCAGGCCGGTGATGTGGACGATTCTGTAAATCTTGGGCTCGGGCCGCCCGGCCAGCTCCTTTACGGGATCGGTCGACAACACGATTAGTTTTAGCACCCCGCCCTTCTCATGGACCTAAATCCCCAACAACTGGACATGGCCCTTAATCAAGTTGCGTGCGATGATAAAGCGCTGAATTTCGTCTGTCCCGTCAAAAATCCGAAATAGCCGCATCTCTCGATACCAGCGCTCAATCGGCAGGTCTTTGGTGTACCCCATTCCCCCATGAATTTGCAAAACCCGGTCCACCACGCGATTGGCCATGTTGGCCCCATACAATTTGGCCATTGAAGATTGATGCCGGTTATCCAGTCCTTGGTCCGCCAACCACGCCGCCCGATACGTCATCCAACGCGTCGCCTCGATTTCGACCGCACTATCCGCAATCATCCATTGAATGGCTTGCCGATTAGCAAGTGGCTCTCCAAAGGTCACGCGGTTGCGGCTGTGTTCAATCGCCATGTTGAGGAGACGCTCCGCGGATCCGATGGCGCGGGCCGGAATAGCCCAGCGGGCGGCCCCAATCCAACGCATGGCCAATTGAAATCCTCGGCCTTCTTCACCCAACATATTTTCTTCCGGCACGCGCACATTCTCAAACACCAAGGCTCCCGGATCCCAGTCGCCCATGGTGGGTACGCGCGTGGACCGCCATCCCATTTCCCGATCGACCAAAAAGCAAGAAATCCCTTCGTGCGGTCCTCGACTTTTGTCAGTCACGGCAAAAACCATGGCGAAGTCCGCCTCATTACCGTTGGTGATAAAGATCTTTTCGCCATTAATCACCCACTCGTGCCCGTCTTTCACGGCGGTGGTGCGGATGTTCCCGGCATCTGAACCAGCTCCGGGCTCCGTTAACGCAAAACAGGAGCGGCGCTGGCCTTCAATCGTGGGAATCAGATAGCGCTTTTCCTGTTCAGGATTGCAGTGATACAAAATGTTGTCGGCCGTTCCCCCAAACTGAAAAGGCACAAAGGTCCGTCCCAGCTCTTCATAGGTGACAGCCATCGCCAACGATCCGAGATTGGCACCACCGTACTTTTCCGGCGTGTTAATGCCCCAAAATCCAATGGCGCGGGCCTTGTCCTGCAACCCGCGCAACTGGGCATCGGCAAGGCCCGGCAAGCCTTGCCGCTCATTGGCCAACACCAAGGATTCCAAGGGCATGATCTCTTTTTGGACGAACTCGCGCACCGTATCGCGAATCATGCGTTCTTCCGGACTTAAGTTAAAATCCATGATGACCCCTGCCTTTCTAAACATGTTTACACATGTTCAAATTTCTGAGCGGGCACTCAGCACATCATCCCTTTCGGGATATGGCCCGAGTCGGGCAAGGGACCGCTGGAGGATGTTTTTCGCAGCGTTTTCATCCCGATCCATCACGAGCCCGCATGGCGTGACCCACCTCTCGAACAATCCTGGGACGTATAGCGTTCGCTAATGGTATGGAACTCTTTGCCGTTGCGTCGGGCTTTGTATTCGAGCATGGAGACGAATTGGAATAAACCCCATTCGTTCTGGACACTGCGGTTCAATCCTTTGGTTCGCTGGGTTTTCCGCAACGTCTGCACCATCTGTTGCAAAGACAGATCGCCGATCACGATAGCGTTTTCAGCCGGTCGTGTCAGGAAAGCCGAGGCTTTGTGCAAGGCATCGCGTTGCTCACGCCGTTTTTTTTCGGACACTCGATGGTAGACTTGCGTCAAGTCGCGATAACGCCGGGAACCCTTTCGGCATCGGCTCCGCAAGGACCGAATGTCGTCGAGTTGTTTGTTGTACCAACGGTAGGTGGTGAAACTCCCGATATGCAGAAAACGTTCGGTCGTGCTATCGCCCGTCGCGAGGGTTTTAATCCCTAAGTCGTAAGCAATGGCGCTTCCATCATCCGCTGGCTTCGGTGATTCACTGACGTCCAAAAGAAACGTCGCATAACAGCGGCCTTCTGCATCTTTCGTAATGGCCACTTCCCGAAAAGGCATCGGCGGAGTTTCTGTTAAATGGGCACGAATATCCGGGAATCGCTTCTGTGCTCCTCGCCCTCCTGCCGGAAGAATGAGGACGTTCCCTTCAACACGGAGGTACACTCCAGGATATTTGAGCGTAAAGAATTTTTGCCGTGCATGGTAGCGGGGAAAGCCTGGCATCTCGCCTGCTTTTACGCGGCGAAAAAACCCACGCATCGCTTCGTCTAATCGAAAGAAAACTGCTTGCAATAGCTTGCCGTAAACGGCATTGAGTTCGGGATCGGTTTTTCGACTCTGTTGCAGGGTCCTCTTCGCGTCATAGAGCGACCACTGCGCGCCCGCTTTTACCTGACTCAAATGCCAGTTGTACAGCGCTCGACACTTGGCTTGCATGAACTCCAGCGTCTCCGCATCTCGTTCGCAGACGTTAATGCGCATCTTTTTCGCGAAGAGCATGTTTCAACTCCTTTCGATACGACCGCAAGCCATCCAGTCGAGCGCTAAACACATCGACAATGGACAGCAAGTCATTTACCATTTCTTGCTCGGGCGACAGCGTTTCCTGGTTCATGACCACGAGTTCGGTCCCATGTCGGGCACAAAACGCCGCGAACCACTCGAACCCAAACCGAACCAGACGGTCTTGGTGGGCGACAATCAGTTGACGCACTTTGCCGACTTCAATGTCTTCAAAGAGTTGATTGAAGCCTTTTCGGTGATAGTTCAAGCCGCTCCCGATGTCCTGAATGGTGTCGCTCGGGATGATCCCGCGTTGCTGACAATACTGCTCTAACGCAGCAATTTGGGTGAGTAAATCAGAACGTTGACTGCGGGTCGAAACACGCGCATACAGAACGACCCGCCCTTCAGGCTTCGCGACGACCCCGATGTACGCCAAATACTGATCATGCGTGTAATACCGCCGATTAGTGGGGGAGCGATAGGCCGTCAAAATCCCTTCACGGTCCCATCGCTGTAGCGTGGCCACCGACTTCCCAATTAACGCCCCAAACTGTTTAGGGGAATAGACATGTGTCATGCCTATATTATATCACGTTTACCTATATTTATCAAAACTGTCATTCCCCTCCCGCGCTTGCCTTATTGGTTATAATATGAGGTGCTTTACCAAACATCCGCTCGCCATTGTCGGATTCACGCATCATCTCGTCAAACCATCACATAGTGATTCTTATACTTCGCCCCTGGTTCGCCGTCCAGGGTATCGAGGCTAGGTCATAGCTACGTGGTCTATATCTACACATTGTCAAACGATTGTGTTGGATACGACTCATCCGATTCGGCTACTGCCAGTCTCAATAAGAGAGCGGGGCGATTTACACTAACCCAATTTTGATTGCGTTCAAGTTCTGGCATTGCTGCCACACCTGAAAAAGCTAGCTTTTGTCAAATCGGCCTGTCCGCAGAGGCTGATCTTGCTCCACATCCACTCAGGCAAGTCCTAAAGCCACCGCCTTGAGGGCTTTGTGTGGTGGACCCCAAAGAAAAACGCGATCGCCATCTGGTCGTCGAAGAAAATACGCTTCATCATCGTGTTCGCCAACCTCACCGTCAACCATAACGGAGCGCATGAAAGATACACGATGCCGGGTGCAACGCGCTTCTCAATACGAAACCCCCTAGTCCGCCGCGGTAAAGACTAGTAGAAGCCTAGCTGCGAAAAAATTCGGGAACCACCCCATCTGATCACCGTCCGGCTCACAAACCCCAGTTGCACCTTGTATCATGTGCAGCAGTTGCGTCCGTGCAAGCCGAAGTTGCCAGACACGCCACTGCACGCCGTCAACCCTAAAGCACCGTGCGGTGGACTAGATGGCAAACGGGACCATCCGCATCAAGCCTTTTGATTGCTGGTCACCGAATTTCAGGAGGCTGACATCTGCGCTCGTCGGGGTTTTTCACACATGGTGTCCCGCGTCCGGCCAGCAACGAACATGCTGCCCTTAGGGCGCGATCCCCGACCACAACGCTTCTCAACACATGCCTAAGAAGATTGCTGGTCTTTCCCAACAGGCTCGTCACGGATGACGCGGCGCAGTATTTTGCCCACGGCACTCTTAGGCAGTTCGCTTCTCAGTTCAATGATCGTCGGTCGTTTATAAGCGGCGAGATTCGCGGCCAAGTACTCTTTCAAATCCTCCTGTGTCAATGTCCTGTTGGGTTTGGGTACAACCACCGCCCGCACGGTTTCGCCCCGGTATGGATCGGGGGCCCCCACCACAACCGCTTCCAACACGTCCGGGTGGTTGTACAAGACGTCTTCGACCTCTCGCGGATAGACGTTATAACCGCTCGCAATAATCAGATCCTTGAGTCGGTCAACAATCGAGACGTAGCCCTCTTCATCACACGATGCTATGTCACCGGTTCGAAGCCACCCTCCATCTACCAGCGTCTTAGCGGTTTCGTCAGGGTTCTGCCAATATCCCTGCATCACCTGCGGACCTCGAATCCACAGTTCTCCCGCAGTGCCTAAGGGCACATCTTGGCCCGAGGCGGCATCCACGATGCGAAATTCGGTCGATGGCACGGATAGGCCCACAGTTCCGGCCTTGCGCACGCCCCAAGAGGGATTGGCGTGGGTCACGGGAGAGGTTTCCGTCAGACCATAGCCTTCTAAAAGGGCGGCTCCAGTTCGCTCCTCAAATTGCCGGATTAAAGAGGCGGGCATCGGGGCACTGCCGCTGTTGCAAAACCGGATCGACTGAACGTCCTTTTGAGTCAATGACGGCACCTGCAAGAGCGCCACATACATGGTCGGAACCCCAGGCCACATTGTCACTTGATGGTCGCGAATAGCGGCAAATACTTCCGTGACCTCAAAGCGCGGCAACAGTATCATGCTCGCACCGAGGTAGACCGCCAAATTCATCACGACTGTCATACCGTACACGTGGAACAGCGGAATCACCCCTAAAATCCGCTCTTCGCCCTCGTGATACTCGCCAAAAGCGCGCAGTTGCACGACGTTGGCGACGAGATTGCGGTGCGTGAGAATCGCGCCCTTGGAGCGGCCGGTCGTGCCCCCGGTATATTGCAGCACCGCCGCATCTCCAGCCTTGGTCGGCGCTTCTTGCGGGCTGGGTGCGAGGGCCGATGCCAGCACCGCCCCAAAATCTTCCACATTATCGTGGGCCACCTTGCCTTGAAAGCTCACTCCGATCACGACCTGAAGCGCCGTGTCAGAGCGAATGTTGGCCGCTCGCGGCAAGAGCGCATCTAACGTGAGTAACATGCGACTGCCGGAATCCTGGAGGATTTCGCGCAGTTCGCGTTCGACCAACAGCGGGTTAATTTGAGTCACGATCCCGCCCGCCAGCAAAATCCCGAAATAGGCAATCACGTACTGCGGAGAGTTGGGCAACATAATCGCCACGCGCTCGCCAACAGCCAGCCCGCGATCTTGCAGCGCGCGGGCAAAACGCTGGGCGTCGCTCCACAATTGTTGGTAGTTCCAGCGCGCCTGATAGAAGATAAGGGCGTCGTGATCAGGATAGAGTTGGGAAGCTCGCTGCAATAGATCTTGCACGCGCCAGTCGGGAACCTCAATCGTATGAGGCACACTAGGCGGATAAAGACGCCGGGCCAATTCCTCTAAGGGCATGTGCTTTCCTCCCTCGCTGAATATCATTTACAAATCCTAATTATTCGATAAATGTACCGATTTTCCTGCCAAGTGGGAGGAAGTCAGGGATTTGTCAAAGCCCAGCCCGACTAGGAGCGTGCTAGACCCGATCGGCCCCATCTCAACTTCCATTCCGAAATACGATGCGCCGTCACAGTACGCCACATGCACAGACGTCGCGCTTGTGTGACAGGCATTTTCCCGTAGCCTTCCATCAACTGGCTTTCGCCTCCCTTGCGCGATGTGATGTGCGCGACCTCGCGAATACGACAACCCGTACCGCGCTCAGGGCTATGGGCATCACGAAGCCCTGCGCGCGCCAGCGACCGCTAGATGAAGCTTTGTCTTCATCCGCTCTCACCTATCCCCATCCCGGTTATTCACACCCTTGACATAGACCGTCGTTGGTTTTGAGGTGTTGCAAGGCAACACTCTGGAAAGCAGCAGCGATGCTCAGTCCCCCCTGCGATCCATAAATCCCCACTTAGAAAAGAAGATTATTGAACGCTGACCGATCGAATGGTTTTTCATCTGGCTGCGCAACTGGAAGGTCAAATTCCATGGCGTTCTGACAACAAATTCAAAAGTAACCGCTTATCCGACGGGTCCGCACAGCAACATCTAGCGCGACCATTAGTAACTGGTGACAAGCCACGAACTCCACCCGGGCGAAAAGTCCTGGCGTGGTGTGAACACCTAGGAATCTCCGCCCATGGGACCGACCTGAACCGCTGTGGTTGACTACTTAAGGCGCTTGCGTCGTACCATACCGTGCACCTTGAGAAGCCAAAGCAAAGATTATTTACCGCTGCCGGCGTCGACAGCCGCACGAGGCGCCCGCTGGCGCATCCAAACCGCGCTGCCGATACTGGCTGCGATTAAAGGCAATGCAGCTGCCCATGGGACTTCGGGCAGTTGCCCAGTCGGGAGAACGGATAGATAGGTGAATTGTGTTCCGTACTGCTCCTCGGAAAGGTCGGGAAAGCCTACGAAACGCGTGAAGATCACGCCCCCACCGCTAGCATTTAGCAGCGCCCCGATATCCTCACCGTTTTGACCTCCGTTGGGTACTACAAAGCTATATTCATTCCATGTCGTTCCCCAACTGATGTTTTGGCTTTGAAATCCAGATGGAGTAAAGTTTCCCTGAATTTGGCCCACGTAGCTTACCGGCACCGTGTCGCTAAATCCGGATCCGCTTTCGTCAAACAGGGAAATGCTAGTGGCTTGCTGAAAGCTCGACGTGTAAACGTCGACCGTCTCACCCGGGTAGAAGGACGGTCCCGTGTCAGCAAAACTCATCCCACTAGAGAATGCTAGAATGCTCGCCGCACCGAGCGTGCAGGTGGCGAACTTCGCAAACCTGGCACGGATTTTCATGTTCCATCCCCTTATCGTTTCGTGATATAGCCCTGTGATCTCCTCGATTCATCACGAGGTCATGCTGATTCTAGCGGAAGGGATAGTAAAATAAAGTTTCAACTGCAATGTCAAATGTGTCTCACCAGGATGTTACGCGGCGTCCGCGAACCTTGCAGGGATCTGAACGTTTAAAAGATCCCCCTTAAACGAGCCATTGCGCACGGCATCGCCTAAGGATTTCGATGTCAGACGCTGGTCTTAGGCCGATCGCAAGCGGGCCAAGTCGTCGTTTTGACTTTATGCAAGTCATTGCCTGTTTGTGATGTTAACTCTCTACAACAGCATGCCCAGTAACTGTGAGCCTCCTTACGCACTTTACAGACCGTGAAGGGATCTCATAGTTGGTTGAGTGAGAACTCACCGACGGTGCCGCGTATACGATATCGCAACTATTCACCATCCCGAATTTTCCAAAAGAGAAACTCCCTCTAGGGGAGGGAGGTAATGTCGAACTGTTTGACGCGTTCGACGGCATTCTGTCGCGAGCCACCGATGACGTGCATCGATCCTGCCCAGAGGTCTCATGGACTGAGAACGGGCAGATCCGCGAACAATCTGCGTCCGCTGCATGAGCTTACTGCACAACCATGCTTCGCAGGCCTGTACACCTTATAGATCGCGGACCAATTTCAATAGCCCTCGGGGAGACAATGGCAAATGGTCCAGCCCAAACTAGCCTTCACAGACCATCTGCACTCGGCTATATTAAACGGAACCTCGCACGGCTTACGCCAACGACCCTCCATCGACAACCAGCACTGTCCCCGTCATGTAGTCTGAAGCCCGCGAAGCCAGCAGCAGCGCCACCCCCTTGATATCGTCCATGGTCCCAAACCGCTTTAAAGGGATCATCTCCGTCAGCAAATCGCCATTTGCTTCCAATACGGCGCGGGACATTTTGGTCGGAAACCACCCGGGCGCAATCGCATTGACCCGAATGTTATACGGCGCCCATTTGTGGGCCAAATCACGGGTCATAGCAATAATGGCGCCTTTGCTGGTGCTGTAGCCCACAGCATCCAGGGCGCGCGCATCAAGCCCGCTTAGACCAGCCACCGACGCAATATTAATAATGCTCCCGCCACCCGCCTGCTGCATCACCCGAGCCACCCGCTGACTCATCAGAAAGGTACCGGTCACATTAACCGCTAGGACTTTCTCCCAAGCCGACACGGACAGATCCAGCGCCGGCGCACCCCAACTCGTGCCACTATTATTCACCAAAACATCAATGCGTCCAAACGCATCCATCGTAAATTGCACCAATGCGTCAATATCGTCAATGTTCGTCACATCTAACTCCGCCGCTCGGGCCTCAAATCCTTCGGCGCGAAACACTGCCGCAGTTTCTTCCACGCTCTCGCGCTTGCGCGACGCCATCACGACCGCTGCCCCCGCTTCCGCCAAAGCACGCGCCATGGCTTCGCCTAACCCGCGCCCGCCCCCCGTGACAATGGCTACCTGTCCCGTTAAATCAAACAATTCCTGTACTCTCACGTGCGATCCCTCCTGCCATCCCAGGCCGCTCTCCCCCGCCTGACTTCCGCATCGTCCGCAATTTTCAACTAGGCGGCTTGTCCCAGTGATTTAAAATGGGCATCAGGGCCCATTCACCGAGCCAATGCTGGTCAACGGAACACACCAGCCATTGCATCCTCTCCGTTGACCTGGACAACGGCTGGCTACACTATACGTCCAAGAACAGGGCTTCACAAGAGAATGCGGACGTTATGCGCCAGTCATGGTACGGACCGGATAGCGGTGTTATCTTCGCCAATCCCCCTGCATCCTGTTGACACCCTCGGCCCAATCCCAAGATTCGCCCCACCATTCGGGGTTCCTATAGGATACGCCCCCGGGCGCTAACCTAAGCCTACCGCATTGCAGTCGGTGCTTAGGAAGACGCTCAGCCAGGGCCGTCGGCCATGCGCATGAATCCAGGCACCAATCCGCCACATTGACCAGTCCCTGCACAATCAGTCGAAGGTCATGCCTGTATGCCCAATTGATAGGCGGATACACCACACTGCGCGCATCTGCGCTCCGTGGTCGGCACCTCATGGTCGACCACAACCTCGGGCAGGTTCGACTGGCGGTAACGGCCATGACCGGGCGCACCCAATTGGTGTCCACGGGGTCTCCGATCGGCGGGGCTTTCGGTCAATCGAGTTGCCCCATGCGTTGAAGTCGGGGCATCCGCCACCAGCGGAAGGACCGCCGGACAGCGACTCCGCTCCGATCGCGGCCCATCCACCTCCACCTGCAGTTCTTTCAGGGTCACCCGTAGGCGGTCGCGCTCCTCTGGTAGTGCATCGCGCTACGACGTCACACCATCCAACCGCTGCCCGCCCTAGATCCTGAGCCTACGTCGCCAACCGTTCGATACGATAGTCTAAATGTCGGCGCAAGCCGTAGGTTGTGTGCGCACACACTGCGATGGCGTCTTCATACGATCAACGCATACCAGAAATCTCTCAGAGTTCAGTCCTTACGACATGTCGATAACCGAATATGTACGCGGTCAAATTCATTTGCGGATAGCCTGACGATCTTACTACAGACTAGCCGAACGCGTCACTGGGTGACACATTTCCACGAAAACGCCTACGAAATTTGTGCCACTTTCTTGTCCGAAAGATAGGCTTGCAATCCTACCCGGCCTTTTTGTTTCGTAGGTGTGGTGGAAGCTGTGCCTTGTAACCTGACTTACCTAGGGATGTATGTTACAAATTACCGAAAGATGGTGAAGTGCACTACTGACTATCCGGTGAACGGACTGGGCGTCGGAACAGTCGGTAGATGCCCGTACAACTGGCCGCTACCAAGCCCCAATCGTCATAAACTTCACCCACGGCAAACACAGTTGTTCCTCCCGCTTTAGTCACATGACCGCAACCAACAAGCGTCTCCTTCACATTCACCAGACGCTGATATTGAATATTGAGGGAAATGGTTGCATGTCGTACAACGTCTTCAGTCCATACAGATCGCACCGCCATTCCTAAGAGTCCGTCAAAAAGGTAGGCCACAATTCCTCCGTTGATCGCGTTGGTTCCAGCCCCGCCGCGGTGATGATCCTCCACCTGCAGTTCTAAACGCGACCGGCCCTCGGCTGCCTCAACGATACGAATGCCGGCCCACGAGAAAATCTCTGGACGAATAAAAGTTTCCTTGTTCAAATTCCGCCCCTCCTCACCCACTCTACCCAGAGATCCACATCGTAGGCTCACTTCCTTCTCCATCCTTAGACCTTGTCCACCGGACCGTACCCCACAACCCGTAAAACATGGTCACGATACAGGCTAATCAGTTCATCCAAGGGCATCGCCTCATCGTCTCCATACCATCGCGGAATCCAGTTCAACGACCCTAGAATAAAATTGCGCGTGGGGCGTACGGGAGCCGTCACAAATTGTCCTTGAGCCATACCGTCTTCTAAAATGGTATCCAATATTCGCTCGTATTGGTATAGCATTTGTTCCACCTTTTCATGTGCGGGATTGTCCAATATGGATTCGGTTTGTAGCAATGTCACCGAAAAGGGCATCTCCCGACAAATAAACCGTATGTGTGCGTCAACCCATTGACATAAGCGAACATTCGCGGGTTCCTCCGGGCCGATCGCCTTGACGACAAAGTCAAGTGCCGCCTGCGCACCGTGTTGCAGCACCAAAGACAAAATCTCTTGCTTATCCGGAAAATAATAATACAAGCTTCCCTTGGTCATTTCTAAACGGGTGGCAATGGCTTCGAGAGTGACTCCGTGGTAACCTTGCTCCGCTAACACATACGCCGCCTGCCGTAAAATCTCTTGTCGACGTCGCGCTTCTCGGCGTTGTCGGTACCCCCTGATGTCTTTGCCCCGTACCCCCATGAGTTTTTCCGCCTTTCCGATGCCATTATCCCCCCCATAATATCATCTTGCCACAATCCTTCTCCACCGGGTGACCCCGTCACAACCGGGGTCATTGCCTCAATTCCCTGCTATTTACACCGGTGATTTGCCATCATCGCACTTCAGTTTAATGTACTTGCCGTCCCTGATCCCGCCAGAATTCATCACGAAGGACATTCTTTTGAATTTTTCCAGTGGCGGTCTTTGGCAACTGTTCCATAAACACAACACGCCGTGGGGCCTTGAAATGCGCAAGTTGGGAACGACAATATTCCAGTAGTCCCGATTCATCAACCGTCGCCATTGGCTTTTTGACCACAGCTGCCAATGGAACTTCGCCCCATCTCTCATCTGGCACGGCAATCACTGCGACTTCCAAAACATCGGGGTGCTTATATAAAACCTGCTCCAGTTCAACAGAGGCAATATTTTCTCCCCCAGAAATTATTAGGTCTTTCTTGCGATCGATAATAAAAATGTAGCCGTCACTATCTTCACGGGCGAGATCCCCAGTGTAAAACCACCCCTCTTTGATAGCCTCTGCACTGGCTTTCGGGCGGTTCCAATATCCATGAAACACATTAGGGCCACTGACAATCAATTCTCCGACTTCGTCGACGCCGACATCATGTCCTTGTGCATCAACAATTCGCGTTCTCATATGCATGAACGGCTTACCGATCGACCCCCGCTTGCGAATTGACTGGCCTGCAGGCATCGTGGAGACTGCGGGAGCCGTCTCGGTTAAACCAAAGGCTTCCCGAAAAGGAATCCCGTGTTCGTCAAAGAATTCTAGCACCGACATCGGCACTGGTGCCCCACCACCCGCCGCAAACCGCAAAGCTGACAAATCTCTACGCAGAAACGTCGGAGATTGAATCAGTGCTAACCAGTTCGTCGGAATCGCAAACATGCAGGTCACCCGTTCTTTTTCCATCCAATCCAGCGCCACTTCGGGGTCAAACTTATCCTGCAATATCACAGTTCCGCCCTTGTATAGCATAGGAGTGGTTAGAATGTTCAAGACAGCGTGAAAGATAGGGTTGACAACTAATGAGCAATCACTTGCCATAATGTCCCAGTCCGTCACAAACTCAATCGCATTCCATAAAAACATATCATGCGTTAGCATAACTCCCTTAGGTCTCCCAGTTGTTCCCGATGTATACAACAGTGCCGCCACATCCGTCCCCAAAACTGTCGATTGTCCTGCGGGTTCATGGTTAACCATCCAACGATATGAGCCCCACTCGTGATCGCTTCTATCAACATTGATAACCTTCATCGCTTGTGGTTGCATTGCCGCAAGCGTCGGTTCAAATTCACCTTCGTACACAAGCAATTCCGGCTGCGCGTCGTCTACAATAAACTGCACCTCATCGGGATTTAAGCGATAATTGATAGGGACAAAAATCGCCCCGATATAAGCACAGGCCATCAATACTACAACGAACTCCATGCGGTTCATCATCAACACTGCTACCCTATCTTGGGGTCGAACCCCCAAATCTTGCAAGGCAGTGCCCACATTTTGCATCTCTCGTTCCAGTTCCGCATAGGTGAGGCGGCCATGACGATCCACCAGTGCGTCTTTGTTTGGAGTGATTCGGGCACGATGACTGACCCAATCCGCAACTCCCATATAGATCCCCCCTACCCCATTACTCGTTCCAAATCTCAACTACCTGTCGACAAATTACTAATAGACAGAGCCATATCGCCGCCTCAGCGACACCTTATCAACTTTTCCCGTTACAAGTTTAGGAATGGCATCAACAAATTCAATAAACTGCGGTTTTTTGTATCCCGCCATTGAAACACGGCAATACTCCCACACATCGTCCGCGGTTAACACGTCATTCCCAACCACCACAATCAATGCCTTGATACCTTCTCCCCACTTAGGATGCGGCACTCCAATCACCGCACTTTCGGCGATCTTCGGATGGCGATTAAGCACCTCTTCCACTTCAGTCGCAAAAATATTTTCGCCACCACTTTTAATCATGTCTTTCTTGCGTGAGACAAAATAATATAAGTGATTCTCGTCCATACGCAACAAGTCCCCGGTGTGTGCCCACCCTTCCTTGTTATATGCCCTTGTTACGTCTGGCGATTTGAAATAACCTTGGGATACATTGGGCCCACGAATAATACATTCGCCAACCTCTCCCACTGGCACATCGCGGTCTTCATCGTCGACCAGCCGAACATCGCAAAAAGACACCGGCTGACCCACGGTATCTGCATTAATGGCCTGCATCGCCGGCGTGGTTATGGTAACTAAGGGCCCTGCTTCCGTTAACCCGTAGCACTTGGCCACATCCAATCCGTAGCTGCTGAGTAATGTATCGTGTGTTTTAACTGGCAACACACCACCAGCACTAAGACAACGTTGCATCGAAGATAAATCATATGCCTGTGAATCGGGAAGTTGCGCCAGCATGGTCCACATCTCAGGCGCCATATAAGTATAGGTGACCGATTCCTTGGCGATCGCCATGGCTAGATCGCGAGCGTTAAATCCGTGACGCAGCGGTAAAATTATCACGGTCCCTCCACCAAACAACACAGGAAACACAATGGCATGCAGGCCCGCAGTATGGAACATGGGTATCGCCACTACGCCTACCTTGAGTGCTTCAGCCCCTAATATGAGGTTGAATCCAACAGCGTTCCAAATCCAGTTGCCATTGGTCAACATCGCGCCTTTGGGTTCTCCGGTGCTCCCCGAGGTATACATAATTGCTTGAACATCGTCCATGTCGCCGGAAACGTCCAGTGATAAAACCGCATCGTCGTGACTCATCAAGTCTTCATACAATAGACAGTCCCTACTTCCCTGTCCGACGCGGCATATCCACCGCAATCCCAGATCACTCACGGCCAAACTTGCAATTGATTCTTCGAGAAAACCGTGATAGATGAGTCCGATGGCATCACTGTGGCGAGCAAAAAAGTGAATGTCTTCAGCCCGTAATCTAAAATTTAACGGCACCATACACGCACCAATTGTAGATAATGCAAAATTTATCTCAAGCATTTCAACAGAGTTATCCATCAACAGTGCAACTTTGTCGCCCTTTCGCACACCTAACTTTACGAACCCCTTGACGAGTTTTTGAACGCGAAAGCGCAAAGTGTGATAGGTAATGCGACGTGATGCACAAATGACCGCTTCCCGGTTTGGTTGATAGTTAGCCCAATAATCAAGCACCGTAGCACAGTTCATAGCTCCCTCCACCTCACATAGCTAATCCAGTTGAGGGCCTTCCAGCAAGGCCCGCATGATAATCATTTTCTGAATTTCCGATGTCCCTCCACCGATGGTATGAATCTTGGCGTCGCGCATCATTCGTTCGACCGGATAGTCTTGGGTAAATCCATAGCCCCCGAGGATTTGCACCGCTTCGGTAGTCGCCGCCATACACATTTCCGAAGCAAAGAGCTTGGCGTACGACGCCACTAAATTTGCCTGGCGTCCTCGATGCCCACCATCCATCAACACCGCTCCCTTATATACCAGTAAACGCGCCATCTCTAGATGCATCGCAATCGTCACCAATTTCTCTTGAATCAGTTGAAATGCCACCAAGGGTTGACCAAACTGGTGCCGTTCTTGTGCATAGCGCAATGCAGCTTCATAAGCCCCACGCGCTAACCCCACCGACAATGCCCCCATAACCACCCGTTCGGAGTTCAAGCCGCTCATCAATACCACGATCCCACGATTTAGTGAACCTAAAAGGTTCTCAGCAGGCACCAGACAGTCTTCGAACACCAGTTCCCCTGTCGGTGATCCGCGCCAGCCCAACTTGGCAAAGGTTTTTCCCCGGCGAAATCCAGGAAATGTGGCTTCCACAACAAACGCGCTGATCCCGTTAGATCCTTGGAGAGGGTCAGTTTTGGCATAAACGATAAAGACATCACCGATCGGACCATTGGTAATCAGGATCTTCGTGCCATTTAGCACATAATAGTCACCCTCTCGGCGGGCACTTGTTCGCATGCTGACGACGTCGGACCCGGTGTCGGGTTCAGTCATCGCGATCCCCCCGATCAGATCGCCGGCGCTGGTCCCTGGCAAGTATTTTCGCTTTATTGTCTCCGAGCCATTGTGGACCACATTGTCATTAAAGAGCGTGGCATTGGCTGCAAATGCCACAGCGGTCGACGTACACGCTGCCGCCAACTCTTCCGTGGCAATCATCATGTCAAGATACGTGCCGCCAGCGCCGCCCCAGGCTTGTGGGACCGTGATGCCCAGTAGTCCCATCTCACCCATTTTTTTAAAATTCTCCACGGGAAACCGAGCCTCGCGATCAATCGTGGCCGCCAACGGAGCCACTTCGCGTTGAGCAAATTTCCGCACATTATCCTCTAATAGTTTCTGTTCTGAATTCAAACTAAACTCCACCGTAGTACCTCCTCAAAGCGTTCGCCCAATTTGCGGCTCTTTCGTCACCCTTCGTTTGCGCCCGACACACTGGTACGGACAAACCGAGGACGCCGCCCTTCCAAAAATGCGCGCGGACCTTCTTGGGCATCTGCGAATCCAAAGACTTCCCTCCCGTAAAACGTCTCCAATTCATACGCGTTATCCAAAGGAATATCAGCGCACCGCAACGCAGACTGTTTGATCACCTGGACCGCCCGCGGACTGTTCTCACAAATCTTCCCAGCAATTTCACGAGCCACGGCCAAGAGATCGGTACGGCGCACCACACGGTTGATGAGCCCCATGTGCAAAGCTTCTTGGGCCGTAACCGTCCCGCCCGTCAAAAGTATTTCCATCGCACGACAGTACGGAATTTGTCGCGGAAGACGGACCGTCGATCCACCTGCAGGAAATAATCCCCACCGTGGTTCTGGCAATCCGAAAGTCGCGTCGTCGACCGCAATACGGATATCGGTTCCTTGGATTAATTCCGTTCCTCCAGCCAAACAGGCCCCGTTAATCGCCGCAATAATCGGTTTAAATATAGGAGGACCTTTCAAAAAGGCCTGGACACGCCGCGAATTAATCGCAAGCTCTCCTTGCGCAATGCGCGGGATTAACTCTTTAAGGTCGGCGCCTGTGCAAAACGCTTGATCGCCTGCTCCTGTGATAATCGCGACTAACAGTGCATCATCCTGGCGAAACTCTTCCCATATGGAACTTAGTGCCTCCAGTGCCTCGTCGTTCAGACAGTTTCTAACATGTGGGCGATTAATGGTGATATACCCAATTGACCCGCGTTTCTCAAAGTCGACTGACATCACACGCCTCCACTTCATCGGGGGATAGTCCACGACATCTCTCGAATTCGACTAACGAAAACCTTTGACAAAGAGGCCAGGATACGCGACGATCAGATGGGAACAAAGTACTCGATATCGAATATTGACCCCGGTTTCTCTGTGGCCCAGACGGCCTTCACTCTCGTTCCAATGGCCAGACGAGACTGAACCTGATCGATCGACGACATGTCAATGCCGCCGATGAGGTGCGTGAAACTCACGTCAGCCCCATCTAATCGAATTAACCCGGTAATATAAGGAGGAGTTTTTGCCATACCAATATATTCGTAACTGACCAATGACCACGTTTCCACCGTACCGGTTTGACCAACTTCCACCCAATCGTCCAGGTCGATGAAACACCGCGGACAAAAACTCCGAGCTGGAACCAGCACGCGACTGCACTTAGGACAACGCGTCCCCAAGATTTTCTCCGCGGATAGTCCGTCAAAGAAACGCGTCAAGGTCGCGCCGAACGCCAACTCATACGGCAGATTCACAGTAGTGTGCAAGGTGCGATATTCTTTAGTCATCATTTCGCCTCCTTATTGCTGAGAGCCAACAATCATAATTCCATTAAACTGGCTCACGCCACCCATGGCATGCGCGAGCGCCAACTGCGCGCCGTCGACTTGATGGGCACCAGCCTTACCTGTAACTTGCATGGCTGCTTCTGCCACGCGAATTAACCCAGTTGCACCAATAGGATTGGTGCATAAGACGCCGCCTGACGGATCACACGGTAAGTCGCCGCCTCGGCTGAACGTACCTTGCAACGCCAAGTCACATGCTTCCCCGAAGTCACAGAATCCAAAGCATTCATACAGCAATAGCTCCATAAATGTGAAGGGATTGTAAACCTCAGCAACGTCAAGTTCGCGCCGGGGATTGACGATGCCCGCTTGATGGTAGGCCTCCTTGGCAGCATCGATCGCGGTATTCCACCGCACCTTATCGCTATCGCCTAAATACGATTCATCGCCCCTATATCCAACGCCTTTGATCCAGGCTGGGGGATTGGCCATCTGTTTGGCCTTATGCTCACTCATAAAAAGCACTGCACAGGCGCCATCCGAATTAGGGCAGACGTCCCAGCGCCGAATTGGGTACGTGACAATGCGAGAATCCTTAATTTCCTCCAGCGAAATCCGCGCCTTAATGTGCGCATACGGGTTATCAAACGCGTCATCATGATTGCGCAGGGATATCACGGCCGCCGCCTCGCGCAGACGCTCCGCGGGAATATGATGGCGGTCAATCCACATGTTAGACTGCATAGCAAATATACCTGGCGCCCCCGCCACAAAGCTTCGCTGAATCCATGGATCCGCCACCGTCGTCATGGTGGCTTGGCTATCACCCTCATACATCTTTTCAAATCCTACCGCCAACACCACATCGGCTAATCCCGCCGCCACCCAGTAAAATGCGGTATGGGCCACCGACATCCCTGTCGAACCACACGTTTCGGTTTTCAGTAAGGGTTTGCCGACCACCTGTATTGCATCGGCCAGATAGAGATGATTCAATGCAATGCCCTCCATCATCGAAGGCATCGTCCCCGTGACAACCGCATCAACATCTTCCGGCGATAACCCTGAATCCTCAAAAGCCCGCTGCACCGCTTCACGGACGAGCTCCGGATAGGATACGTCAAACCGTTTACCATGGTGGGTTTGCCCCGTTCCCATAATCGCTACTGCTCTTCCCACCTACGTTCCCCCTTAATCGCCTAAAATTACGACTGTGTGGCTCTGTCCGGCAAAGCCATGCGTGCTATGGGCTAGTGCCGTATGTACTGACTTCTTAACCTGATGCTCTCCTGCCTTCCCGGTGATTTGCCAGTAGGCCTCGGCTACACGGTATAAGCCGCGCGCTACATACGGATTGGTCGCCAGTACCCCGCCCGACGGATTCACCGGCAACCGACCATCCAAGTGAGTTGTACCACTGTCAATTAGGCGGCCACCCTTTCCTTCGGCACATAGACCTAATTGCTCGCACCACAACAGTTCTTGAAATCCATACGGTTCGGAAATTTCTGCTACATCAACTTCTTCACTGGGCTTCTCAAGACGGGCCATGGTATACGCTGCTTGAGCTGCCTGCGGTAGCGTACCGCGAAGCAAGTCCCGGTCGCCCAAGGTATACGTGTCCATAGCGCTACCATATCCGCGAAACCATACTGGATGGTCGGTTAGAGCCTTGGCTGTATCCTCCGCCGCCAACAAGACAGCCACCATGCCATCCGATTTTGGAGCGCATTGCAAAGTCGTTAAGGGGTCCGCCGTCGCTTTCGAATTTAACACCTCATCCACCGTTACACTCTTGCGGATATGAGCATACGGATTGAACAACGCATTGCGTAGATTTTTCACTGTGACAAGTGCACATTGCTCCGCCGTGATGCCGTAGCGTTCCATGTATTGGCGCATCTGCAATGCCGCTGCCGTCGTTTCGTTAATCCCTAACGGACGGTGATAAAATGGATCCGCATACAGACTAGTTACCGTGTCATTTTCGGGATTTTCCGAACCCTTGGTGAGCGCAATCACCATGGCCGTCTCAAAATGCCCTGATAGTACGCGCAGGCACCCATAGAGAAACGCAAACAACGAATCCCCATCTTGACGGGAGGCATTTTTTAAGAAACCGCCAGAGGCTTCCCAATAATATGAGTTGGCGCAGGATATGCCGCTATGAAAGACATCGGATGCCGCAGTCACGATCGTCCCCACATCGTCCCGATCTATGCCAACCTTGTTAAGTAGTTCCTTCGTCACTTTGTAGACCGCATCCATCATGTTGTCCTGCGTAATCGCAGGGCTACTTTCTGCTGCCGCCACGATTCCTACGCGACCACTCACAGGAATCACCCTCCTTGGCCCATTTGCTCCCGGATTCATAAACACATCACGCGAGCTAATGGTGTTCAATCCGTTACATTTCACCGAATATCTGAACATTTGACAACACAGTTTTCTTTTGACTATTCGTCTTAGTTGACAGAATACTCTCCCTTACCTATACTGTCAATATCTTTAGGAACATTTCCGTGCCTCCAACAAACGTTGCAATCAGCGTGGGAGCGTAAATATCTCTTTTCGCAAACATCCAGGTAGAATGTCCCTAATATTCCGAAGTTATCGCAGAAAGGCAGGTTATTTCGGTATGAATGATAGTCCAAATCGTGATCAGGCTGAGCCGTTGTGGACCCCATCGCTCTCGCGCATCAAGAACAGCAATCTCATGCAGTTCATCAACTGGCTCGGATCTCGCGGGTTAGACTTTCCTAGCTATGAAGCCTTGTGGGAATGGTCTACCACAGACGTAGAAGCATTTTGGCGGGCAGTCTGGGATTATTTTGAAATAATTTCCGGTACACCGTATCACACGATCACGGATGGTACGAGCATGCCTGATGTGCACTGGTTCCTGGGAGCCACATTAAACTATGCGGAGCACGCATTTCGCTATCGCCGACCAGGTGAAGCAGCCCTCCTCTTTCAAACGGAGTGGTCCGAATGCGGCGAATGGGATTGGAACACGCTCGAGACGCTGGTAGGAGCACTGTGCCACACACTTCGGGAATTAGGAGTCGAGGCTGGAGATCGAGTTGCCGCGTATCTGCCCAACATTCCCCATACGGTGGCAGCATTTTTGGCCACCGCAAGTCTTGGTGCAGTGTGGTCGAGCTGCTCCCCGGATTTTGGTCCTGCTGCGGTTTTAGATCGTTTTGGACAAATTCAGCCTAAGGTCTTACTCGTCGCGGATGGCTATCAATACGGTGGGCGGGTCTACGATCGACGCGACGTTGTTCGCACCATCACCCAATCACTACCGGACCTTAAGGCCACCATCTTTGTCCCCCATCTATTCCCTACTCAATCGATACCGGCTCTTCCGCATTGCCTTTCGTGGGACAGCGCAGTGGCGCACTCAAGGCCGTTGACCTTCACACGGGTGCCTTTTGATCATCCCCTTTGGATTCTGTACTCCTCAGGGACAACCGGGATTCCCAAGGCGATTGTCCATGGACATGGTGGAATGCTGCTGCATCACTTGGTCAATACTGCCTTTCATATGGATTTGAAGCCAGGCGATCGATTCTTTTGGTATACCACCACAGGGTGGATGATGTGGAACATCGTAGTGAGCGCCTTGCTTCAAGGTGCCACCAGCATTCTATATGAAGGAAACCCCGGATTCCCCGACTTCAATCGACTATGGGAAGTGGCGTCTCAAACGAACATGACGGTGTTTGGTACCAGTGCAGCGTTCCTTCACAACTGCATGAAAGCAGAACTGAACCCCGGCCATACATTTGACCTAGGTGCTTTAAGGACCATTGGCTCAACAGGTTCACCATTAATGCCCCAAGCCTTCCGCTGGGTTTACGAGCATGTTAAAAGCGACGTGTGGCTCGCTTCCGCAAGCGGTGGAACCGATGTGTGTAATCCATTCGTGGGCGGGGTCCCCATTTTGCCGGTGTATGCGGGCGAAATTCAGCAACGCGCTCTGGGTGCTGCGGTTCACGCCTACGATGAAGCCGGCCGCAGTGTTATCGACCAGGTCGGCGAGCTAGTGATTACCCAGCCCATGCCGTCAATGCCAATTTACTTTTGGAACGATCCCGACGGTAGTCGATATCGGTCAAGCTATTTTGAAGTGTATCCTGGAGTCTGGCGGCATGGAGATTGGATCCGAATAACCCCATCCGGCGCTGTCATTATTTATGGCCGTTCCGATTCCACCATTAATCGTTATGGAGTACGCATGGGGTCGAGTGAAATTTACCGCGTTATCGAGGCGATGTCGGAAATACAAGATAGTCTGGTCGTGGACGTTGAGCTGTCCGGAAAACGGTCCTTCATGCCGCTATATGTCCAGCTCAAGCCGGGGTTCTCACTCGACAGTGTGTTAGAGCGAAGGATACGCGAGCACATACGAGCACAATTATCTCCGCGTCATGTGCCCGATGCGATCTATGCCATTTCTGACATTCCCAAAACCTTAAATGGCAAGAAGTTGGAGGTCCCTGTGAAGAAAATCTTGATGGGTATGCCTGTGGATAAAGCTGTGCAACTGGCCGCCATGCAAAATCCCGAAGCCCTAGAGGCCTTAATCGCTACAATACGGCACAATCCGCCTGAACGCAATATCACCTCATAGACCGTTGTCTCGAACCCCCTCCGGGACTCACCATTGCAATTGGGGCTGCCGTTCGACGGTAAATTTGTTTGAGAAGCCAGCACACCAGGGACAGCATAATCGATATGGGGGCATCACGATGTTAGAAAACATTACTGTAGTAGACTTTAGCACGCTGTTGCCGGGGCCGTACGCAACTTTGCGGCTGGCGGACATGGGTGCTACGGTCATCAAAATTGAACCGCCCGGCGGAGATCCTGCCCGATCCATCGGTCCTGTGGCGCAGGGTACAAGTCTAGTCTTTTTGGCTTACAATCGGAAAAAAACCAGTGTTATGCTTAATTTAAAAGATGAATCAGATCGTAACCAGGCCCTCAGTATGATTCGAACCGCCGATGTCGTCATCGAAGGATTTCGGCCGGGGGTGGCGGATCGACTGGGCATTGGCTACGACACAGCTAACCTCATAAACCCGCGTATCGTGTATTGTTCGTTGACAGGGTACGGCCAAACAGGTTCTATGACTCAGCAAGCGGGACACGACCTCAATTATCTCGCAGTCAGTGGCATTTTAAGCCAGCTTGTAGACCATCATAACCAGCCAATTGTACCCAATCTGCAGTTGGCCGACCTTTTGGGGGGTATCGTTGCTGTCGAAGCAATTCTGGCGGCTTTGATAAGCCGCCACCATTCCGGTCACGGGCAACATTTGGATATGGCAATTACCGATGCCTTGATAGGCTTATTGGGTGGGCATGCCGCAATCCAGAAACACACAGGATATCCGCACGGCGTAGCAGAACTGGCGGGAACAATTATTTGTTACAATCTCTATACCACTCTCGATAACCGGCTTGTATCGCTAGCCGCCCTCGAGTTAAAGTTTTGGACGACGTTTTGTCAAGCAGTAAACCGCCCAGAATGGATAGCTCATCAAACCAGTCCGGCAGAATTATCTAATCCCATTTACCGTGAGATGGTTACGCTCTTTCATAAAAGACCTTTAAGTTGGTGGCACCGATTCTCCGCGCAAGTGGATTGTTGTCTCCAGCCGGTTTTGGAGGTTCATGAGGCGTTGGCCAGTCCTCTTGCTACTGAACGCGACCTTGTGGGTGTAGAGCAGACCTCTTTGGGCACTTTCTCGTACGCAACTACCGGGGCAGGCGGATGTCAAACCCGGGCATATGGCTCAACTTCGACGTGACGACTCCCATGGCACAGATCCTATGCCTTACAAATAATAAGTTCCATATCGATTACGTGGCTAAAGTCAAGTGTAAGACACACGCTCGTGTCCAGGCAAGAAAACGGCAAATCGAGCTTTTTGCGCTGTCCCTTTCAACCGATTGTGGATAACTACGTTTTCGGGAATCCAGGCGCAGCGGCGGCGTTCCGTCCGCAAAATAATCTGAGTTTAGAATGACATTTATGGCCATATCAGTCGAGGGGCGTAACCAAGCACACCCGGAGGAATTCTCGGGGCTTCCTGGCCTCCGATGAAGGTTGGGCTGGGTTGGCGCAGCGCCTAAGCGCTGCGGACCAAACTCTGCAGATGCTGCTGTCGGATGCGTCCGAGGGCCAGGCCGCAGCGCACCCGCATCTTAGCCAATTCGCGAATCGTCGGGAGTTCAACCCCAAAGGACACGTCAAGGCGACTCTTCACCCGTTCGACCGCGGTTCGGTGGGCATATTCGCGCGCCCAGGCATCGTTGCTGCGATCAATCGGGGTGAAGATGCGGCGGTCTGTGTCCAGCGGGATCCGGATGCCTTGCGCGACGGGACAGTGAGTTTGGGCGTCACAAGTGACGCCAGAAAACTTGGCTGGACACCGCTTTTTCAGCGTGCCTCGGTCGGCCTCAAACCCGCCGTGGCCATGGGATGCGCTTGCCCAGTGTCGGGATGGTGGCAAAAGACCTCCCCGCGATCATGGTAGGTGACGGTGTCATGCCCCGGGAGCAGTTGGATCGCTTCCCCATCCTTGCACAAATTCCAGATGTCGATCACGGGTTTAATGCCGTCGTCATCCCAGAGGCTTTGGACCAACGCGGTGGCATCGTAGCGCCGATCCGCGGTCAACACCCGACAGGCTTTCAGCGCCAATGGATGGTTGTCATGGCATTGCGCGAGGAGGATCGATGCTTCGGTGATGTCCGCGATGGACGCCTTCGTGACCATCCAGGCGATCGGTAATTCGTCGGTGGCATCGACGAGAAAATGGATCTGATAGCCAAACCAGGCGACAACCTTTTCCCACGCCTTCCCCTGCGCATCGACCCCGCGGTAGGTCTTCTTGCCCCAGTCGGCGTCGTCTGGTCCGACCGATGTTTGGCAAACGACGCCAGGGCTTCGCTGTCGCTCGCCAACCGTTCGCCAAAGTCCGGTAAGGCCTGTTGTTGGAGGTTCTCGATGATCTGGTGCACCATGGCCTCCACGTCGTCGAGATGGTCCATGATGCGATGCAAAAATCGCGTATAAGCCCCCGCCCACGGAACTCATCCGCCCAACCCGACCATTGCGCGCAACTGGCCGTTGCGGCCGAGTTCTCGTCGGAGGCTTTCGATGGAGGGATGTTGAAACACGACCCCGGCCAACACGGAGTTCCACATGGCGCGAAGGGGATAATCGTTCCGCCCGCGTCCGCGGGCGTTTTCTAAGATGCGCATCAACGATTCATCGGGAATGGTATCGAGGACCAACTGCAGGCGCTCCAAATCGCCCAGTGGTTGAATCTCTTCCCAGAAAAAGAACTGCATCTGTGGTATAATCGCCATACGCGCACGCTCTTTCGAAATTGATTGGTGTGGTACCTCAGTTTTACCAGATTCGGCCCGTTTTTTGGGGTTTTTATGCCATTTTCTCCCGATCGACCCCACTGGGGTCAAATTTCATTATCGAAGCCGCACGGTGCCTCGCAAGGCGCATGATTTCGTGCAAGATTGCGGTAAATTTTTTCCGCCCGCCCTGCAACCCCAAGCAGAATGCGATCTCTAGCGCAACGCAAAAAGCTCAAATCCATGTCCTCTTTTGTTTCCTGCTTTCCTTCAGAATCATCACGGCTTTGCCGCTGATCACCGTAATTCTGTGATTGCGTTCGCTGGAAACAATTTGTCCTAAAAGATACAACCCGTTTCCTTTTCCGTCTCCTACAGGTTTTGAAGTCCACCCTTGCTCAAAAGCAAATTTGAGTGCCTGAATATCGTTGTTACATTTTATGCGCTTCGGCGCGGACGCGTGAATAGTCGTGCTGTCTGTGACGGCCAGGCGAAATCGGTGTCTAATGGTGGTATCGATACCTCGCTCATGAAACCATCGTTCCAGCAAAGACCCTAGTCGCGCACACGCATGGCGAAGACGTATGAGGACCGCCACGTCCGACATATCGGCCAGACCGAGGCAACTCGCCCAGGGCGCGGTGATCCGCAAGGACCAGTCGTTCCACCCATAGGCAAATATCAAGCGCAACTAGGCTGCCAGTGAAGATACGACGCGCTGACGGCGAATCACTCCATGCGGCCAGGCGGCATCTTGCCAACCCTGCGGTAGAAATTGCTAGAGGAGCTCCCGCTGTTCATCAAATTCGGTAACCGAGCCACTAACTTGCGCTGACAGTATGCGATTCATCGAAACCACTCCGAGGTGTGAGATTGTGATCTACCCCTCTTCGCGATGACTAGCGCAGATTCCTTGACGCGCATCGTCGTGAGCGAGAAGTTAGCGCCTATGGGGCCCCTCTGCCCCGCTGGACTTAACGGCTGTTGAGCTTTCGCGTCCAAGAAAGGAAATGCGATGGCGGCGCGTTCGACGTGGATGGAGGCAGCCGGACACAAACTTTTGCTGAGCCCCAAATCATTTCGTTTGAGATTTATCCCCATCGATATCGATCGTCTATAATGAAGGTATGGAACGAAAACTCGTAGGTATTCGCGAAGCTGCAGCTTTCCTTGGAGTTTCTCTTTCGACACTGCGCCGCTGGGAGCGAGAGGGAAGGCTCATGCCGGACGAACGCACACCCTCGGGATATCGACGCTATGACTTGGTGCGGTTGCGACCAGAGCAGGTCCATCGTGCGGATTCCGATGGCAAAACGCTGGTCTATGCGCGGAGCTCCAGTGATAGTTCGGACGACACGCTAGAGAGCCAAAAGCAAATCTTGAGTCGGTATTGTGCAACCCAAGGCTGGGATTTTGACGTGATTACCGATCGCGGATCGTCGAAAGACGACCACATTCGCGGGCTCAAACGGCTGCTGGAGAGGATCCTGGCCGATGATTTCGCCCGCCTTGTCATCGCACATCAAAGCCAACTGGGGCGCTTTGGCGCAGAACTCGTGTTTGCGGTATGCGAAGCCAAACACGTGGAGGTCCTCATTCTCAACCAAGGGGAAGGAATTGCGATCGAGGATGACGAGGTATCGGACTTAAGCGATCTCATTAAGGACTGTTCGACAACGCTGTATCCTAGCCGCAGGCGTAGACAGTACGCACCCGCCAACGGGTTACACCAGGCCGTCGACCAAGCATCATCCTGAGTGTGGCCTGGGCGTGTCGGTTACCCTCCAATGACGCACCACGCTTAGATCCCTTAGAATGTGCTTAAGACGTTCGCGGCGCAGCCTCTCAAGCGGTCCGCCGCGACCACATCGCACCCATGTTTTCTCATTGAGCGATGTTTGCAGAGAATGTGCCTCAGGTAAGCGTCGGAGCACCAGGAAGGAATTTTTTCTCCTTACCCCACAGTTAGGCCATAATGGCGATAGACGTCGGCGATAAACGAAATGGTCCCGCACAACAGGACGCGCTCCCCGGTTTGGGCGGCACTCAGTACCTCGGACAAGGCGGTCTGAACGTCAGGGATGACGCGGGTCCGAGGAAACGCCGGGTCGTTCTCGAAGTGATAGGCAAGACGTTTGTTGGAGCAGCCGGTCAACACGATCTGCCGCGCATGCACTAAGGCCACTTCGACCATCCCCAGCCGGTCCTTACCGTCCGGAATCGAGAGAACCACCTGATCAAAAGGGCCGAGATTGGTCAATAAGTCGGCTACCGACTCGGGGCGCACCCCGGCGTCCAAGAGCACGAAGGGGTCGGCCGACAGCACCTGGCCCCGTCCCGGCCACGAAAGCGTGGCCGCGATTTCCCGGACCAAGGGTTCGGACAGGGCGTGCGTTAAAGACTCCACCACTGTGATAGCGGTCGCAAGATTTTGCACCAACGCGCCCACCGCCGGAATCCGAAGCTCGTTCCAACGCCGTCCGTCCGCAAACGCCAAGTCAAATGTTGTGCCGTTTACCCCCATATGGATGTCGGCCACCTGTACGTGATCCGGCACGACCCACACCATCGGCGCGATCCCCAATTGCGCTAACCGGTCCTGCACCGCATTGATCAACACCGGGCGGCGCGTCCCTAATACTACGGTGCGCGTGTGCGGCGTAATGCTGCCCGCTTTATGCCAGGCGATTGACTCCAGTGTCGGCCCCAACTCGCGCACGTGTTCGGCTAACACCTCGGTAATCACGGCAGCTTCGTGATTAATTTGCGTCACGTCGTCGAACAAGGCCCCGCGACCGGTTTCGTAAATGCCCCAGTGCACCTGCCGCTGGCGAAAGTGCCAAGCCGCCATGGCCGCAAAAATACCCACCGGGCCAATATAAGAAGGGGGGCTGAGTTCCTGCCAAATGGTATCCAAGGAGGGCTCAATGGCGGAAAATGTTGTCGCAAACTCTTGCTCGGAAATCATGGCACCATCAACCCGAATGCGCTCTAACGAGTCTAAGAGATGCGGACTGGTAAATAACCCCACTGGTGCATCGAAAGCTCCTAGCAGTTGGGCGATAAAATGGGCGGTCGACCCCTTGCCTTTGCTGCCCGTGACCAACACATTGCGCGCCGCCAAATCGGGGCGGTCCACGGCTGTCAGGAGGCGCGCCGTGTACTCGGGATGCCGCTCGCGGTCATCCGTGAGCTGCCTTCCATAGCGATTGAATGACCGGTAAATTTTTTCAAACGCCCGGTCCAGATCGTCTTGCACCATCGTCGTCGGGTCCCTCCACATCTTGAGATGCATCGTACCATACCGCCAATCAGAGGAAAATCTCCCTTGCACCGGCGACCACATCCTGCCAGGATACAAAAAGACAGCAAGGAGGCGAGCAACGCATGGGACCATTGGGAGCGGCCATATGGCTTAGTCGGCTGGGGTTCACGCAATCGGAATTCATGGCCAACCCCTTTCCCATCTATCAAGAATGGCTGGCCGAGCGCCCCATTTGGGAAGTCGAACCGGGGCAGTGGCTTTTATTCCGCTATGAAGATGTACGGGTCGCGTTGACCAGTGCGGCATTCACCAAAGGAGAGGCATGGACGCAAACACCGCCCGAGGGATATCGTCACCTGCCCGATTTGACCCCGAGTCTTCTCATGTCCGATCCGCCCGTGCATACGCGCCTTCGCGGATTGGTCACCCAGGCCTTTCAACCCCGGCACCTCAAGCGGCTGGAACCCTTCATTGTCGAGGTGGCACGGCAGTTCAGCGACCGTGTTGTCGCCGATGGGGAAGGAGAACTCGTGAGCCAATTTGCGTTTCCCCTGCCAGCGGTCGTCATTGCCGAACTGTTGGGTGTTCCCCGCGCCGACCATCCCCAATTCCGGGCCTGGTCCAAACAGATTGTGCGTTTGCTGGATCCCTCCCAGTCCCCAGAAGCCCGTCAAAATGCCATGGAGGCACGCTGGCAATTGCTAGACTACTTTCATCACCTGATTGCGGAAAAGCGCCGCGCGCCGGCCGACGATCTATTAACCGAGCTGGTGCAAGTCGAAGCCGATGGCGACCGGCTGGCGCCCGGTGAACTTCTGGCCATGGCCTTGCTATTGTTGGTAGCAGGTCACGAAACCACCACCAACCTGATTCCCATGGGAACGTTGGCTCTCATCCCTCATCCGCATCCCCGGCCCGAAGATGACTGGCACGATCCGGTCGAGGAGCTTTTACGCTATACCTCGCCCGTCCAGTTAGACGCACGGCTGGTCGCGGAGTCAATCAGTTTGGGCACCGTTACCATTCCTGGCGGTTCATGGGTCACCCTTGTACTCGGCGCGGCCAACCGCGATCCGAGCATTTTCCCCGATCCGGACACGCTCAACCTCAGTCGGCACCCCAATCCGCACCTGGCCTTTGGCCGCGGCATTCATTTTTGCCTGGGTGCAGCGTTAGCCCGTATGGAGGCCCTGATCGCCTTTCCCACGCTGTGGCAGTACGAGTGGCGCCTCGCCGGTGAACCGCTCTGGAACGAAAATATTGTGCTCCGTGGCCTGACGGCACTTCCGGTACGTCTTGGCTAAGGCTGGGGACACCTTCAAACAAGGCCATTAGATTAGCGATCCTGCGTGTTCGGCTGCGACAGGCTTCAGAGAGTGCCCAACCCAAGAAAGCGGTTCATGCACCGCCAGGAATTCTCCGCTTTTGGCCTTGTCATCAAACGCAAGAAAATCGCCGCGACACCGACAGCGATAACAAGCCACACACGACGCAGGAAACCATCAAAACAAGTACGGCCCGACGGCAGATCGGGCCGTATCGCAGCCAAGAAATTTGCCACGTCGATGGTATCTTGTGCTCCGATTCAAACCATGCTTACGGGTTCTTTGGGCAAAATTCAGCTTAAGCGGTACCAGCCAAATGGCTCTCCCTGGACAAAGGGTGCGCTCAATTCGTCCAATTGCCGGTCCAATTCTCCGTCTATCGCGACATCTAATGCCTTTAAATTCTCAAGCACCTGCTCCACCCGGGTAGCCCCAACAATGGCGCTGGCAACGTTGGGGCGGTCCATCAACCAGGCTAGCGCCAACGCGCTCGGTTCATAAGAAGCTTGCCATGCCAGGTCGGCAAACCGATCTCCTGCGGTGCGCAGGGCGGGACTGACGCGCGCAAGAAAATCGGGCTGGCGCTCAGCCCGCGATCCACTGGGGATGTGGCCGCCTTGGTATTTCCCGGTTAACACCCCACCTGCCAGCGGGTAGTAGGCGACTATACCCACACCCTCTGACTGGGCCAAGGGAATGAGTTCACGCTCGGGGGTGCGGTCTAATAGCGAGTAGGAGGGCTGCAGTCCGCAAAAACGCTCCCAACCGTGCGCGCGGGCCACACCCAAGGCGCTGGCCAGCTCCTGCGGCCGATAGTTGGAGCATGCCACATACAGCACTTTGCCTTGCCGCACAAAGTCATCCAATGTCTGGACCGTTTCCTCATAGGACGTGTCGGGATCAAAGGTGTGAACATAAAAGAGATCAACAAAGTCTGTTTGCAGCCGTTTTAAACTTTGCTCCAGTTGAAGGGTGAGGTGCCGGCGCGACGTGCCGCGGTTGTACGGTCCCGGTCCTTGCGGCAGTCCTGCCTTGGTGGCGATCACGGCCTGTGAGCGCCGGCCTTTTAGCGCCTCGCCAATAATCTGTTCGGACTGCCCTTGGGTGTAGCCATTGGCCGTATCAATCAAAGTGATGCCATGATCCAGCGCGGCATGAATGATGTCGATGGACGTCTTTTTGTCGGCCCGTCCTCCGAAACTATTCGTCCCCAGTCCCAATTGCGAAACTTTAAGTCCACTCGCCCCTAGATTCCGATATTCCACGTATTCACTCTCCTTGCCATCCCCAATGTGGTTCGATAGCCCGCCTGCACTCCTGCTACTTTCTTTTCTACCGCCACCAGTTGTCAAACGGAGTCACAGGCAACCGTCGTTTATGCTCTGTCACACGATAGCGGTGACGAATGCGACCGGCGATATCATCCGCAATGGATTCGCCGGTCAAAAAGGCGTCCATTACCTTGTACGAAATTCCCAACTCGTCTTCGTCCAGTTGACCGGGCCTTTGATCCAACAGATCGGCCGTCGGCGCCTTGGTGTAAATTTGTTCTGGGGCTCCCAGATATTTCAAGAGTTCACGACCTTGTTGCTTGGTCAATCCCGTGAGCGGGGTCAAATCGACGCCGCCATCGCCATACTTCGTAAAAAACCCCGGCAAAGCTTCAGCGGCATGATCGGTCCCCACCACCAAGGCATTAAAGGCGTGCGCGAAGCGATAGTGGACCGTCATCCGTTCTTGCGCCTTTTGGTTGCCCTTATTGAAGTCGGACATTTTTTGTCCCGTCGCCGCTTCGAACGCCTGCACCGCAGCGTCTACCGCCCCCTTGATGTTCACCACAAATGATCGGTCGGGGCGAATAAAATCAAGGGCTCGAATTGCATCTTCCTCATCTTGCTGCACGCCATAGGGGAGCCGCAAGGCAATGAATACATAGGCCTGGTCCGCTTCTTGGCGCAGTTCTTCAACCGCCATCTGGCACAACCGTCCCGCCAAGCTGGAGTCCTGACCGCCGGAAATGCCTAGGACAAATCCTTTCATGCCCGCAAAGCGTACGTAGTCCTTCAGGAACTCTAGGCGAAACCGAAGCTCCTCTTGCGGAACAATCCGTGGCTTTACATGCAAATCCTCAATAATTTGTTGTTGCGTTGGCTCCTTCACGATCTGCCCGCCTCCCCCTATGCGTTGCGATAAACGGTTGACTGAACCGCCCTAATCACGACTATACCGAAGCAAGTCCGGTTTGGCGACTCACGCTTATCATTTAATCGGATTACCGGCTCTCATACCCCCACCATGATCACGAGCCAATGCTGCCAGGTATCCTTCCCGGACGGGGGGTTGATGCGCGGATTTTAGCTGTTTCGCCCATGGACGAAGCGCGCCAATCGAATTCACCAATGGGTGTCCTGACTTTGAATTCCCGACCGATCGCCGAGTTCCGATCAAGCCTCATACGTGTTCGGCAGGTGCCATCCTCAATCCCACTTGGTCGGGTAGCGCTACTGTACCTACGCCGAGATGGTTGAGCAGCCGGACGTTTCGTACGTTGAGCAGATCCGCGGCAACGGACCCGACCTCCCGCGCTATGCGTAACGCCTTGACGATGGCCAGGCCATACATTGGCCAACGTTGGTGTTGCTGGCACATTGAAAACCAGTCCCCAATATTTTGGGGAGTTGTGGCCAGCTAATGTCACACCTTGACGATGCGAGCAGCGTCGCATGTATTAAGCACCCGACCCATTCCCCCTGATCTTTTGATTGGCGGCCAGAGTCGGCTCACCATCCGGGTTATCTCACGCTCTAAATAGGAAAGACGATAGTTCGGTTTTCAAATGGCAAAACCCGGTCGGAAACGTGCCAATTGACAGCCCGCGCCAATACCATGCGCTCTACGTGCCGGCCAATGCGCTTATAATCGGCCAACTGATGGCGATGGTCGACGCGATGCACGTCTTGCTCGATAATCGGCCCCTGATCGAGCTCTTCCGTCACATAATGCGCGGTCCCCCCGATTAACTTCACGCCCCGCCGATAGGCTTGCAGGTAGGGATTGGCCCCTACAAAGGCCGGAAGAAACGAGTGGTGAATGTTAATAATGCGCGAGGGGAATCGCGACACAAAGTCGGCCGAGAGAATTTGCATGTAGCGCGCCAAGACGATCGTGTCGATTTGATAGTTCGCCACGATATCTAATATTTGTCGTTCACTTTCACTCTTTTGTCCTTTGGCGACCGGCACGTAATAAAAGGGCAGAGAGTACGATTGCGCCAACTCGCCAATTTCCGCGTGATTACTAATGACGACGGCGATATCCGCGTCAATGTCGCCCCGTCCCGTTTGCCAGGCGAGTTCTTGCAAGCAGTGCGACTCACGCGACACCAGCACCGCTAGACGCTGGCGCTGGTGCGCTTTAGTCAGGCGCCATTGCATAGGGACATTGCGTGAAAGGCTTTCCATGTCTTTTCGAATGCGAGCGTCCGTCCCCGTCCGGGCATCAAATTCACTGCGCATAAAAAAATGGCCGCCCAAGCCTTCGGAGTGTTGATCGAACGCCACAATGTTCGCGCCAGCCTGCGCCAAGACGCCGGACACGCGATGAATCAGACCTCTTTCGTCCGGGCACGCCATCAAAAGACGGTACCGTTCTTCTCCCATCGTCATTCCCGTAAGCCACCTTCTCACCAATGTATGGACGGCATTATGCCGAGTTTCTTAGAGAAGGTCAAGCGGTGTCCAATATCCCCCCGAGCGACATGCGCTGCAATCACTAGAACACCCGGATCACCAAGCCCACCAGACTGACCAGCAGCACCAGACGGAACGCCGCCCAATAATTTAAGCGGGGCCATTGGGCCAATGGCGGCAGCGTGAGGTTCCAAAGCCAGCGCAAAAGCCCCGGCGCGCCAAACAGCAATACCGCCGCGACGATGACCCAAGCCCAACCGCTCACATTAATTAGCGCCAATGGGCTCAACTCGGCAACCGGGGGCGGAATGAATTGCATAGGCGATCTCCTCGAAGTGTTCAGTTAGGATCGGTCCCGTAGAGTTAGCGCACCTGTAACGTCACCGGACGATTCGAGCGTTCGCCCACTTTCCGCACCGCGGTCCCGGTGGCCACCACCTCCATGACTTCTTCCGAGCGATGAATGATCTCCAAATTGACGTTGACGATAGCGTCCGCGCCCAAATCGCTGGCTTCGGACTTCATGCGCTGCAACGCCAGTTCTCGCGCATCATACATCAGTTGCGTTAGTTGGGTGAGTTCGCCCCGCTGCATGCCCTTAAAAGCGGTCGCAATCCCGCCACTAATACCCATCGACATGACACTATTCCCCAACACCAGCCCCAAGGGCTCATACCCGGCATCCGTGACCAACCAAAAGTCCAAGGCGCTGAGGTTGCTGGTCGCTGCCCCCTTTGACGTCTTCGCCATTAACGCTTGCAGTTGCGATTCCACATCTTTCATGTCCGACACTTGATTGCCGCTATTTCCAATTCCAAATGGCACAACAACACCTCCTCATGTTCTTGACTTTCCATTCGCCATATGCAAAGGAGACTCCTGCAACGCGGCAATAAAATGGGATGGATCGTAGTCGGCGGCCCTGAGAGGGAATCGACATTGCGGTGGTACCCCTGACCCATGCGGCGCGATTGGGTCGGCGCAGCTTGTCGTCGCTCACGCAACCGACCCTCAATCCGGGGTCCCACCTTGGCATATGATTTGATTGCTCGCTCGTTGCCTGCCCAGGTATCCAGTTGAATGCGACGTAATCGAAACCTAAGTGATCCCCAGTTGCTACCATATCGAGGCGCGCCTGCGGTCCCGGTCTGCGGATTTTGCCGCTGCAGCGGCGCCACGTTCGTGGCCCTTCACGATGCAGGAGACGGCGATTACAGGAGACTGCCTCACGGGCCCGGTTCGAAGACCGCTCCCCCGGGCGGAAACAGCCCCTCGGCTTCCCAACACCGGGGCGTCCGCATTGATAGACTGGATTCGAGAAAGAGTGGCGGTTACGGAGCCATTTCGATCAATCACGGATTGGCCACGATTGGCGGAATTGTCTTTTGAAAGGTGTGATGGACCCGAAGCATCATGCGCCAGACCACGTCATGACACGCTAAGGTCCAAGTCCCGAGGCGCCATCACGGATGGGTGCGTTTCGTTTTGACGGTGTTGGCTCGCCATGCGCGGTCCTTCTCCGCCACTTACGCCACCCACCCGGCGATATTCAGCCAATAATATGCACAGGCAAAGATCAACAAGAGCCGATCCCACCGCGCGGGGGTACTTAACGTCACCCAATCGCGGTGGAGAAGCTTTCGTCGGGATCGTTTTTCTCGTCTTTGAAACATTCTTCGGTGGTAAAGCGTTGGCCGGACGCGACCACGATCCGTGTTGCCGGCCAGTCGGCTGGCATCAACCCGGGAGACACGACTAAAGACCAGGGATCCTTGTGTGCACCGTCGCAGTACACCACCACGCGACACGTAAGACTGCCCCCCGATCGCTGGATGCCGTACTCAGTGAGGGGAAGATCCCCTAAGGCAGGACGTTAACGGGCCCACAGGGTACACGTCCACACGCTTCACCCCCCTTTGCCCAAAAACAATCGTGCAGACGCCACCGGCGCCCGCCCGCGACGAGGGTGTTCGACTAGTCGGATTCCGCTTCTGAATAATATACCCGCACCACCAGAACCGGCCCGATCAGGAGCCCACCATAGGATGCCGAGACCCAGCAAAAATCCGGTAAGTGGCCAATTGATGTGCCGTATCCCACGCCACAGTCGACCCATCACAACATCTCCATCCATAGATCGCCAACTAGGGGCAGAATCGAGGAGCTGGGACGTGTTAATCTTTATGGATGAATCGGGCGATACGGGATTCAAATTTGACCTAGGCTCATCACGATATTTCGTGAACATGCTCGTATTGGTGCCCGACGCGCAGATTGCGGAGTCCCTTCGAGAGCGCATCGAGGAAGTTCGTCGGAATCATCGCTGGTCGAAAGAATTTCACTTTAACGAAACGCCTGATGATATTCGCCGTGCATTCTTACAGGCCATGGGTTCCCATCGGTCCCTCGTATTTCGAGCGATCGTCGTTCCCAAAACTGATATTTTCAGTGGGTTTTTAAGGGAAAACAACGATAGCTTTTACAATTACGTCACACGCCAAGTCCTTGAATATGATGGAGGAACCATTCAGCAAGCGAAGTTATTTATTGACAAACGCGGGCCTAGAGCTTGGCGCAATGCACTGGCCGTTTATCTTAGACGGCAACTGAATAGCCGCCAACAGTACAAGATATTAGACATCAAGCAGAAAGACTGGAAGGAAAATGCCTTAATGCAAATTGCCGATAGGTATAGCGGAGCATTGTACCGCAAGATCACCAAAAATGACACGCGCTTTTATGACAAAATTAAAAAACAAAAGCAAGACGTGTGGTGGTTTCAATAAAAAAGACGAACGCAGTAGGCTAGACGTTTTTCGCCACGCGCACATACAGAGTGACTATTCGCCTACCGATTCTCGGTGAGTCTAACTTGTCACAAGAACGAATCATCGTCAACGCGCTGACGATTTTTTTTGGCGTCCGAAGACGCCTGGGGTAGGCCAAGCCGTCTGGACGTTTTTGTCCAGAGCTTCGGGGAGTATCCCCGAGCCTTCTATGTTTCATCGGCGCCCACACCGTCGTGGGCACCGCTATCCGTCCGCCGTGCGCACCCAGGCGGGCCACCACGGCTCTGACGCATCCAGTTGTATTTCGTCAAGAGACGTCCATGCCCCGGGTTCGGGGCACCCCTATGAATGAAAAATGGGGCGGGACGCGCTATGCTAGAGGGGACCTCCGACTGAGATCGTATTTTCTCTGATGCTGTGAGCCCGCTCAAGAGACGGATTCCGGCCTTGTCGAGTCCTCCGGGGATCGCAAGGGCGTTCATCTGTTCCGGCACTACCTGGCCACTGCCCTGTTGAGCCATGGCGTCCCGCAGCCGGTCATCAGCCAAACCCTCGGGCACACGGAGCCCCACTCCCTGGAGACCTATCTTAGCGCCGATTTTCCGCATCTGAAGGCGTGTGCCCTCAGTATCGCGCGGCGGCCCGTGCCCGAGGAGGTGTTCGCCGATGCTTAAGTTCACGTCGTTTCTGGCTCCACTCGTCCGGGAATATATGGCCTACCAAAAAGCCTCAGGACGGTGGAATGACGCGTCTGATGAACCGAACCTCCTCTTGTTTGATCGATATTGCCAGACCTGATTGACACGTGGTGTCGCCAACGCGACACCGAATCCAACAATTCCTGCCGATCCCGCATCTATGTGATCACCAGTTTCCTCGGCTACTTGCGAAGCCGTGGGAAAACCCCCGTGATGCCACCCGATATCCCGAGAAAAGAGAAACGCACGTATATTCCCCATGCCTTTACGGAGGCAGAACTGGGGCACTTTTTCCGCGCGTGTGACACCCTACCAGCCGCATCATATACGCCCGCCCAGCGGTCGCGAACGATCACCATTCCGGTCTTCTTCCGGCGGCTGTACAGCAGCGGCCTGCGAACGAACGAGGCCCGCCGGTTACGGGTGGAGGATGTCGACTTGCGTAAAGGGGATCTTGGGTGTCCGGATACTCCGTCAACTAATCCACCGAAAGCTCCTTCGCCCATGCCCCAATGAGTTTAAAATTGCGCACAATGCCCAGTGCGACCCTTCCAGAGCAACCATTCGGACAATGTGCTCCAGATAAGCGTGGGGTGGCGCCGTCATAACAAAATGCACTCCCGCCGAATTTCTGTCTCGAAATCTCCGATGCTCTGACCTGGTTAAGAGAAGTCGACTTTACCAGAAATAAGGTAGATCGCATCACGGCTTTCCCCATACGTAGACGCCGCTACGAAGCGCTAAGCGACCAAAGCTGCGGTTCACCGTAGCCGGTTACCGGATTTAGCGTAGCCAGGTTTACACCGTGAAGGTTAGTCGCCACGGCTTCGATGGTGCCGGGACGGTTCATGAAGATCACAGGGAGCTCCTTGGCAGTGTATTCCTCGAAATTAAAGTAGGCTTGAAGATTAGCTGCGAGACTTGTCGCCGGCTTATGCTGGAAGTCGTCGATCAGATCATCTTCTTGCGTGTTATGCCATCCAAAAAAGTCCAGGCCCCCGCCGCTATAAAAGACTGCGTCACCTGCGGGATAGTACCCGCTGAAGGTGATGCCAAATGCGCCCACCGCATCCCACTGAGACGGTTCTCCCGTCACGATACTTAATTCAGTCGTCGATGTTTTGGGTTCCAATGTTACCTTAATTCCGATCTTAGCTAGATCGCTCTGTACTAACGTGACTGTTTGAACGGTCGTCTGATTGCCACTCGCGTACATCAACGGGAACGCCAATGATTGACCATCTTTGGTCATGACACCATGGATTTCTTTCCAGCCATGCGACGTCAGGAGAGCCTTGGCGTGTGCCAGATTAAACGGATAGACCGGTTGGCGCAGCGCGGGATCTAAGAACACGGTGACGGGTCTGGTAGGTATGGGGCCGTACTGCGGTGGAGCATAGCCGTGATAGATATCCTGGTCAATGGCATTCTGGTCAATCGCCTCGGCAATGGCCTGCCGCACGTAGAGTTGACTAAACACAGGCCCGAGCCCATTGGCAGCATTGGCGTTCATGTTGACGGCGAGAAAGTCGTACCCCAAATTGTAGCCGGCCCACAAATTGTCGATTCCCTGAAGGGCACGGCGTGCACCCCACTCCGAGAGGTCCAGATAGCCCAGCTGGACGGTGCGGGTCTGCAGGGCCGCGAATTCCGCCTCGTCGGACCCTTCATACTCCAGCGTGATGTTGTCGTGTGCTAAAGGACCTCCGGTGTAGTGCTTATTCACCGCAAACTTCCAGGCTTGACTGGGAACAGCGCTCGCCAACGTATACGGGCCATCCACGACGCTGTCGAATTTGGGATTGGTGGCCTCTTGACCCAGGTACGCAATCTCCTTGCTCATGTTTTGGGGATATTTGTCCCACGCCTGTTTGGGAAGGGGCAGTAATTGGCTGAGGCCATCGTAGATAAACCACTCTTGGTTTGTCGGCGCATTCAAGGTCACTGTTAACGCATATTTACCGTTGGCGACGACACTTTTGACGCCGTTTGGAATGTCACCAAAATCCGCATTGGCATATGGCCACGGAGATGGCGCTTTTGTGGAAGAAATAGCCTGAATGATATGCCATGTCCACAGCACGTCGGCGCTGGTGACCGGGGCCCCATCAGACCACTTGTACTTGGGATTGAGGTACACGTGGTAGACCGTGCCGGCCTTATTGTAGGTAACTCTTTTCGCCACCGAATACTGATAATCCACTTGATAATTCGCATTGATATAAATCAGTGGCATGTACAGCATGTAGCCGACTTGACTATTGAGTAGTGTATCATTCGCCGAGTTTTGCAAGGGATTGTACCATGTCACTTCGGTCTGCGGAGCCAATGCTTCGACAATAGTCCCCGTGGACTGAGCGGCTCCAGATGAGGCCCAAGCTTGCCCGCCCGCGGTTCCTAAAGCCGCCAATGAGATCACCACCCCGCTCGTCAAAGCTATGCGTCCAAAACGCACCGCCATCGCCCCCTAGACATGTTAAATTTTTATTGACATTACAAAATTACCATGAGTAGTAATTATCTGTAAATAACGCGTGGTGAGAGATTACAATGAAGTTTCCATGCGTCTACATCGAAAGCGTCCGACGTCTACCAATTCCGTCGGCGGTGGGTTAATCGGCTCGGAAATTGCTCCGTATGACGCCCATCTGCCGAGTTGGATTCTCTTATTTCTGGCGTTGGTGGACTGATCGGTGGTATAGACATAGGGCTCCGCAGAAAGGTTATGGAGGCAAAGCATGGTACATCCTGTTTTATCCACGACGATCACGTTTGAGGTAACTCTCACCAGTGACCTTGCGTTGCGTATATGAATTCATCCTCTGTTCCTACTCTGGATATTTGTGGCGGTACGGCATCTTTTTGGTGAAGTGCACTATGGTGGAAAATTGTGCCGGAGGACAAGACTTGCCCGACGATGTGTCGTGGTACACTGACAGCACGGGCACGATTTCTCTTGATCACCTTTTCCCGGTTCGTGGGATCCGGTTGCAGCCGAACTGTGGTATGGTTTGGCTATGAAACCGGATCGGGCGTGAGCATCGACGTTGCATCACCGAAAGTAATTTAGGAATCCATCGCGAGGTAAGGAAATCATGAGACTATATTTGGCAGGACCGTTGTTTACGCCGTATGAGCGAGGATTTATTGCAGAATACGGCGCTCGTCTACGGGCCGAAGGGTATGAGTGCTTCATTCCTCATGAGCATTCGCTTAAAACGGACGATCTTTCCGCGCGCGCAGTGTTCGAGAAGGACGGCGAAGGGCTTTTCAGGGCACACGCGGTTGTGGCGCTATTAGATGGCCCGATGATCGATGACGGAACCGCCTGTGAGATTGGCCTATTTTATGGATTGATGCAGCAGGACCAAAATCGCAAAGGCGTTGTAGGCCTGCTGACAGATTCTCGGCAAGACCGTGTTCGCGAAAACATGGAGGGCAAGGGCTTAAATCTGTATGTATTGGGCTGTATTGAGGCCACAGGTGGTCGGGTGGTTCAAACGATCGACGAAATTCTACCGATTTTGGCTACATGGCGACAGGAATTGGAGGAGGCTGGGAGTACCTAATAATTCCCGTGTGTCTTCCAATTCGCATCCATCATCCGTTGGTTTGATCTTACGGTGTAACAATCACGCACGCCCTGTGTTCTTTCCGAATTCGGCCATTTTGGACACCCCTTCTGGCCCTTTCCATGTACTCCCAATCTCCTATGCAACGCTTACTGCCATCGAATCAACTTCGATTGGTGGACAGGCGTTGCTAAAATCAACGATACCTCACAGTGGATCGAACAATCTTTCGCGCCAAGTGCCGGCCATTGAGTGTGTGCAACCCCGATGGCCAAATTGGTCATTTCCCAACATCGATTGCAGAGCATTGTTGTAACCTCTGACGCCGAACACACTGAAGACGAACTCTCAGTGCAGGCCTCTTGGACCTTACCCTTTCCATCCGCTGATTAGCGGATAATCGTGGCGTCCTAGGGGCAGGAAATTCAAGTTTATAAAAGTGTTGGCTGAAACTACGAAAATTCCGGCCCCATCATCCCGATGTGGAATTGGCAGGCAAGATTACGGCACCGACTTATCTGCTCCCAATGGGCTACGAATCTATCCCACAACGTGGCGCGATGATCACCTCCTAGAATGCTGACGCTCGGAGGCCGACTGAATCAGCGGGCGAACGCGGCGAATTTCCGATGGCCGCCCCAGAGTATATCCATGTGGCCTCATGCCATTTGTCTTCAACGCTTCAGCTAATTCCAACGACCGAGCCAGAAGTTCCTTGTCTAAATTGGGACTGTTCTTAAGTATCTGTTCCAATATCTCGTGTTTTCCGTTCTCTTGTTGCATAACCTCATCTCCCTGTCAAATATGGTATATACTGTCCGTAAAAGTGCACAGCGCCAGCGTGACCCAACTTGTCCATGTAGTCCTGCATCAAACTATGGTAATTCACAACTGCACCTTTTTTGGGTTCCTGTCCAAAATCCTCAATTTTCAACTTCACTTCGGTTTCCAGCACTTCCATTGAAATTCCTGAACCGTGAGAGTGCCATCGACTGGGATCGTTTAGTTTGAGAGCAATTTCCTCGGCGCGCTGCTCTTTCATTTCCTTTGTGACAACCGTACCAGTAGTCTCTGTGTACGTCCACTGCTTAAATTTGTACTTTACCAGCCATTCTTTTAGAAGTGCCACCGATAGCTCGCGTGCTTGTTCGTAATGGTACAGTTCAGCCACATCAAATCCGTCAACCATGAGTTGAACCTCAGGAACCGTTATGGTGCCCTCTTCGGCCTTTTTAAGCAACTTCTCCCACTGTATTAAATATCCCAGCGCCGGAACCATTTGGCCGTTGGAACTCCGCACTTGAGGATCTATAGGTCCCAGCCTTGAATAATAATCCATAAAAATGCTATCGCCAGACATCGCCAAAATTGTGCCCGCAGAAAAGGCGTGATTTGGTATGATAAAGTTGACTTCATTGTAGTGGTGGCGAATAGTTTCCGCTATGCGCTGAACCACCTCAACGTAACCTCCGTCGGTTGTAATAACCACACTCAAGGTCGGGCTCTTGTCTTTAAATGTTTCAACCGATGAATGTATGACATCATCAACGCCATACGCTAACGGACCATTCAGTGCTAGTGCTAGCACATCAGAGCGAAAAACTTCCCCTAAATGGGCATTCAGTTTGTCTAGTTGCCGTTCGATGTATTCATTCGCGTTGAGCGCCAGGCTTTCCTCCATATGACTCACCCATTCCCAAGACAATGATATTAACCCACGAAATCTTAACCAAAATATGCATCAACCTGTCTTCTGGTTCAATGTTTTGAAGGCAATAGGTGACACGCTCCGCTGACCGCAATCTTCCCAAGTAGGGCGCCATCTCATTAATCACCATGGGGAAGCCCACACCACGAGGCCCCCCGCTATTTCGGGACACTGGCACCCACTGGTATGGCAATCCATGGCCGAGAAAGCACATCTGCTTGTTCCTTGCCAGTATTTCAGAAACAATCAGTCATGAAGGCATACCTCAACGGTGCCCTGAGCTCCACCCAAAAATTCCGAGGTGGCTGAAACTCCTTGTTGCAATGCCGAACGCCGCAGCTTCCCGTCAATGCAAACTCATACAGTCCGTTCGATCCACCCACGCCGTTATGCGAACACGCCCCACACAAACGTCGTCGCGTTACGTCAGTATGAGCCATGGCGTGGCCACAGTCTTCGGCACCGTCATCCCCTCATTCGTAATGTAGCAGTTTAAAATGCCCAATGGGTACCTCTCGCAGGTCTTCAGCGTGGTTCGTAGCCGCCTTCGTCTCTCCAGAAGACGTCGCATCGGCACTGTTCCTGTCAAATCCTTGAGAATTATTCCGACAGATCCGCCAGGTAAGGACTAGATATGGTAGGATCACTATAATTTTAGGCAGGAGGCCATCAGTTATGCCAGGCATCATTGACCGCTACCGAGACTACCTCGGCATCCCCAATATCCCTGCGATTACATTAGGCGAAGGCCACACGCCGCTCATCTCATGGGCGACATGGGAGCAAAGCGACATCTTTCTCAAACTGGAAGGCACCAACCCGACAGGATCCTTTAAAGACCGAGGGATGACGGTCGCCGTGAGCGTAGCTCTTTCGGAAGGTGCGCAAGCGGTGATTTGTGCCTCCACCGGCAACACCGCCGCATCCGCCGCAGCCTATGCCGGGCGTGCCGGGCTTCCGGCGTTCGTCGTGGCTCCTAAGGGCCGCATTACCCAAGAGAAGATGTTGCAAGCCTTGGTTCATGGCGCGACCTTTCTCACCGTCGAAGGGAACTTTGACGCGGCTTTGGCCGTCGTTCGCGCGACCGCCCAAGCCAATCCGGCCATCGCGCTCGTGAATTCCGTCAATCCCTGGCGGCTGCGCGGACAAGAGACCGGAGCCTACGAAATTGTGGACGAACTGGGCCAGGCGCCCCAGGCGCTGGTTTTGCCAGTCGGCAACGCCGGAAATATTTCCGCGTACTTTCAGGGATTTCGCCGCTATGGCCGGGGAATTCCTCACATGTTTGGCATTCAGGCCCAAGGTGCCAGTCCGCTCGTGGCCGGGTATGACTTTGAAAACCCTGAAACGATTGCCTCGGCCATTCGCATTGGCAAACCCGCGAGCAAACACCTCGCGCAGGAAGCGGTCGCCCAATCGAACGGCGCCTTCCTCGCGGTATCCGACGAGGCCATTTTGCAGGCTCAGCGCGAGCTAGCCCGGGGTGGTGTCTTTGTTGAGCCCGCCTCGGCCACCGCCTATGCCGGCCTCAAGGTGTTGCGGGAACAAAAGCGCCTGCCGGCCGGACCGGTGGCTGCAATTTTAACCGGTACCGGGCTCAAAGATGGGGACACACCGCGGCGGTGGGTGGACGTTAAAACACAATCCACCGATGCGGATCACTTGGAAGGCACGATTCGGGCCCTGTTGAAGGAGGGCACCGTCCATGTGGCACATTAAAGTGCCCGCTAGTACCGCCAATTTGGGATCGGGATTTGATGCACTGGGGATGGCATTAGCCTTGCCTTTGGAGTGTTGGTTTTCTCTGGGTGACGAACCCGAATTCGCGGTGCGCGGCCAAGGCGAGGGCATCGTCCCCGAAACTGAGCAAAATCTCGTCTGGAAAACCGCCACTCGGCTGCACCGCGACATGACCGGGCAGCCCATGCCCGCCGGCCGCCTCACTATTAAAAGTCGGATTCCGCTGGCGCGAGGTCTCGGCTCGAGTGCCGCCGCGATTGTGGCCGGGCTCATGTTGGCGAACACCTTTTTGTCGCCGCGGCTGACCCGCGAGCAGCTTTTGTCGTATGCCACCGCCTTGGAAGGTCATCCCGACAATGTGGCGGCCGCGCTTTACGGCGGATTTGTGCTGGCATGGGAACAGGAGGGGAAGGTGCGGGTGCGCAGTTATCCCGCACCGGAGTTGCGCTGTCTCTTGGTCATTCCCGATTACAAAGTCTCAACCGAAGACGCCCGCAAGGTTCTCCCCCAGACCGTGCCTTTGGCCGACGCCGTGTTCAACGCGCAGCGGCTGGCGCTTTGGATTGATGCCATCAATCGACGCGACTGGTCGCTCTTGCGCGAAGCGGGACAGGACCGATTGCACCAACCGTATCGCGAACACCTCGTACCCGGCATGACCCATCTTATTGCCGGAGCGCTGGACAACGGCGCCAGTTTTGCGGCCCTCTCAGGCTCCGGCCCGACGGTCTTAACCCTGGTCGAAGCGGACCGCGTTGACGCCGTTGCCCAGGCACTCAGCGGAATTGCCGCTAGTGCCGTTCCCGCGCCCATCGAATTGCACGACATCACACCCAGCTATTTCGGAGCGGAGTGTGTATTGGATGGATGGCAGTGGCACGCTGGAGAACGGATGGGCTTTAACAGCCGCGCCGACGAACATGTCGGCAATCCCACGTTCAATTAGGGATCGCTAACCCAAACCAAAGGCATCATGCACTTGATTCAAAGCCCGGGTAGCATCTGCGCGCGCCACGATACAAGATACTTTGATTTCCGACGTGCTAATCATTTGAATGTTGATGGAAGCATCAGCCAGAGCGCGAAACAACGTCGCGGCAACCCCCACGTGATTGCGCACGCCCGCTCCCACCGCCGACACCTTGGCGATATCGCCATCCACCACCAAGGCTGAGCCGCCCAACTCACGCAGGGTCTCTTCACACACAGCCTCGGCGCGGGCGCGATCGCGGTCAGCGACCGTCAGCGCAATGTCGGCGCGGGCGTTTTCATGGGACAGCGCTTGAAAAACCAGATCGATATTAATACCTGCCTGTGCCAGTCTTTCACACGCAAACGCCGCCACCCCCGGTCGATCCGGCACACCAACCAGGCCCAGCTTGGTCAAGTGCACGTCCAACGCGACAGCCGTAACGGGGTGCGCGTCGTCGACATCGGTGATCTCGATACGGGTGCCTGGATCCGGTTCAAAGGTTGAGCGCGCCTGCACGGTGACCCCCGATTGGCGCGCGTACAGCACGGCTTGCGTCTGCAAGACCTGTGCACCCTGCGACGCCAACTCCAGCATTTCATCGTACGAAAGCGACTGCAAGGCGCGGGCATTGGGAACCACGCGTGGGTCGGCGGTGAAGACACCGGCCACGTCGGAATAGATCTCGCACGAATCCGCGGTCAGCGCCGAAGCCAGGGCAATAGCCGTTAAGTCCGAACCCCCGCGGCCCAATGTGGTATAAAAGCCGTCCGCCGACACGCCTTGAAATCCCGTGACCACCGGAGTAGTGTGTTGCGCCAAGAGTTTTTCCAGCAACTGGGGCTTGACCTCGTGAATGCGGGCTTGTCCAAACTCGCGATTAGTGTAAATGCCCGCCTGCGCCCCCGACAGTGCTTGCGCGGGAGTGCCGAGGCGGCTAAGCTCCATTGCCATTAAAGCAGCCGATTGCATTTCACCGGTCATCATCAAAAAATCCAAATTGCTCGGGGACTCGCCGCCCGATACCGCTTGGGCCCGTTCCAAGAGTTCGTCGGTGGTATCGCCCATCGCTGAGACAACCACCACCACGTCATGTCCGCTTTGCACCGTCTCATGCACCCGGCGAGCCACAGCTCGCAAAAGCTCCACATTTTTCAGCGAGCTTCCGCCAAATTTTTGTACGACTCTCACTGTCATCATCCTCTTGTATTGTCACTGCTGCATCGTCTTGCCCGATCACACCGGGCCAGCCATGAAGATCATGCCGACTCTTACTGACCCGCCGTGCGTCCTTGCAATACCGCGCCGGCCACCGCATCCACTGCCACCGGTTGTCCGTTGGCAAGCAGTGTGGTCGCATCCGTTACCCCGATAATGGTGGGGATCCCCAAGGAAATTCCGATGATAGCGGCATGCGACGTGAGTCCTCCGGCCTCAACCACAATGGCCCGCGCCTTTTCCATGAGCGGCGTCCACTCCGCGTCGGTATTGGGCACCACCAGCACTTTATCGGCGACGTCTTCTGGCTTCGCGGCATTCAAATCCGTTACAATCGCGACCAAGCCATGCACCTCGCCTTCAGGGCCCAGTCCCTGACCCCTTAGCAAAACCTCGCCGACGGTGACCACCCGCAGCACATTCGTGCTGCCCGCCTTGCCAACGGGCGCCCCGGCGGTTACGATGAGGCGATCGCCCACAGTCGCCCATCCCAGTTTAACCGCAATGGCGACAGATTCATCCACCATCCCCTCGAGAGTGGTATGGGTATTCATGATTTGCGTGTTCAAGCCCCACACCAGCGTCAACCGCCGCGCCACCCGCTCATAGGGGGTCACGGCCAAAATCGGAACGTGCGGCCGGTGAGCCGCCATGGATTGAGCGGTATGGCCGGACTCGGTTGCTGTCACGATTAAGCGCGCCTTCAGATCCTCGGCCGCCGTTAACGCCGCATGACACACGGCGTCCGTCACCGTATCCGATCCGTAATGACCCGTTCCGTCCCCATCCCAGGGATGGGCCTCGCTGGCGACGGCTGTCCTGGCCATCACAGTGACCGCTTCAACCGGGTAGTCCCCGACCGCCGTCTCTTCGGACAGCATGACCGCATCGCTCCCCTCCAAGACGGCATGGGCAATATCCGTCACTTCTGCCCGCGTGGGGCGATTGGCGCGAATCATCGACTCCAGCATTTGCGTGGCCGTGACGACCGGTTTTCCCGCAGCGTTGGCGGCGTCAATAATTTTCTTTTGCAGCCACGGAACATCTTCGGGCGGGTACTCCACGCCCAAATCGCCGCGCGCCACCATCAAGCCGTCGGACAGGCGGACGATCGTATCCAAATTTTCCATGGCTAGTTTGGTTTCGATTTTCGCCATAATGGGGATGTCGGCCCCGCCCCACGATTCGACTTGCCGACGCACCTCGACCACATCGTCGGGCTGGCGAATAAAAGACGCCGCCACCCAATCAATGCCTTCTTCAATGCCCATCTGCAGCGCTTCCACGTCTTCTTGCGTCAAAACCGGCAGGGCCCACGCTTGTCCAGGCGATGTCACCTTCTTATTATCCGGCATACGGCCGCCCTGCAGCACCCGCACCCGGGCCGGTTTTCCCTCCTGCACCACTTCCAGCACCAAATTGCCGTCACCGATCACCAGCCGGTGTCCTTTTTCCAGCAACTCTTCAAAACCCGCGATGGAGGGCACCAAATCCGCGTCAGGGCCAGCGCCCAAGGATAGCGTCGCATCCGGTTCTAACATCAACCCTTGCGGCGTTCGCGTCCGCAAACGCACTTCCGGCCCAGCCGTATCCAACATGATGCCTACGGGCCGCCCCGCTTCTTGTTCGACACGGCGAATCATGCGAATGACCTCGCGATGATGATCTACGGCCCCATGAGATAAATTAATGCGAGCCACATCCAGCCCGCTATCCACCAGCCGACGAAAAACGTCGGGCGCGGTGGAAGCGGGGCCCAATGTGACAACAATCTTTGTCTTGCGCATAAAATGGCCCCCCGGCGAGTATAGTCACGAGCATTATATCGCTCATGCACCTCACCTGGCGAACTTTCTGGCAGGAAAGCAAGATAACGGATCTCCGATACTTTGTTACTTGCGACGTTGCGCGGGCCATATGGGGCCCGAGGTGCATGAGCCAGACGAAGAGCCGGTAGGTTAAATCCAGATTGCATGATGGCTCCCTGTCCAACAACGTCAGAGTTTTTTACGGAGGAGATCATCTTATTTCGGCTCACCCTCTTAGCAAAGCGCCTTAACCCATCCTCATGGCACATGGCACAACACTATCTCCCTGCTGGTTGTTTAATCCAGCTCTTGGCTGGTCTCCCCTGGCCTTTGGCATGGCGTGAGATTTCACGATATTACGCTTAACAGAGTATGCATAAAAGCCGGAAGGGAATCACCGTGCTGAAGTGCCCCGAGAATCCGCAATCAGAGGTGGTACGAAGACTAGACGGCAACCGAAATCGCAGCGGTTTCGGTCAGCCTGTAAGGTGACACTGCGTGCCCTTCCGGAGTCCTTAGCGTTGAGCTCATAGCCTTTTCTGCTCGTAGCTGACGTCCTGTAAACGACGCCACCATGACTCTGACCCGGCGCCTATCGCCGATAGGCCGTGCCGGAGTTGGCGGTCCCGACCTCCGATTGTGTACGGATGGGGCATGCTGGTTACACCGGCCATGAAGAACGGCTCCGCAAAAATCGACGATTAATCCGATACGCCAATTTCTCTGAATAGAGTGGCCGCCCAGCACGGGCAAAGACTGGGTCGCGGGCCGCCTCTTACGAGGACCAGGGATGTAATCGCGGCAGAGATGCCAATGCGCGCGTCACCGGCGCCGATTTGAGCCAGCTCTCAAACGCTTTTAAACGCGGATCACCCATCCACTCGGCCCGCGTGACCCACTCGTAGGGCTCATGCGCCCACTGCTTGAAGGGAAGGCCGAGCGCCCCTGCCACGGCGCCCAGTCCCACGCCGGCTAAATTTGGATGAATACTGATATAGCGCGCGATGGCCCAGTGTGAGTCCAATTCCACCGTGATCGGCTGCTCCAGCGGTGTTTGGCGTTGCGATCGTTCAAACAGCGCACGCGCTTCACTGCCGCGTTCCCGCAGCACCCAGCCATCGGGCTTCTCTAACGCCCCCATCACTCCCGTCTCCCAATACAGGTAGGGCCAGCGCTGGGTTTCAAAGGGCAGATGGGCAATCAAGTCATTATAGCGGCCACTCGCTTCATCGTAGAGATGCGTGCCCGCCACCTGCACCTCGCTGCGCGAAAGCGCGGCAATCGCTGCCTCACTGCCCATCGAGAAGATATAGAGGTGCATCTCTGGATGGGGCGTGCGTTGCCACAGCCACTCCAAGAACGGATCGCAGCCCGCCACAAAGAGTGTTTTGAGCGGGTCGGCCGATCCCGGCACCTCCACCAAGGTGCCACGCCCCGCATCCCACACGGCATCCACAGCGAATTGCGGCGCTAACTGCCCCGCCTCGGCCAATAGCAGGTGACCCGCCATGCGGCTCCACACCACCGGAGTGGCATCGGGCGGCACCGCGCGTCGCAACCATCGCATTCGGGCATCGACTCGATCCAGCTGCCGATCCAGATCGTCCAAGGTCCACCCCAGTGCGTGAGCCAATTGGCTCGCCAGGGTCAATTGCGGCATCCGCCTTCCCGCCTCGATTTCGGCTAAATTTTGACGGGATGTGCCGATGCGATCCGCCAAGGCGTTTTGACTCAATCCCAATTCCCGTCGACGGCGGCGAATGGCATCGCCAAATTGCTCATAGCGTTCCAACTCCATATGAGCCCTTCCCTTCACGTCACCACCACCCCGCGCACATACACGTCCAGCGTTGACGAATCAGCCCATGACCCGTCGGGTTTACGCACCGCAAACAACTCGCGCCCCTGATGGGTAGGCACCCGCACCGTGATCTCGTGCGCCCCCTTTTTCACCATCGTGACTCGCACCCGTTGACCCGGAGGCACGCTGTCCACATCGTGCGCTTGAAGGGCGAGATCGGTATCGCCAACCCGCAAAAGCGCCACGTAACCGACTAACGCTGCCACTTCCCAACTTCTGGGATCAGCGACAATCTCCGCTGGGGTGCCGTCGCGCAACAATGTTCCGGCCGCCATAATCAAAACGCGGTCAGCAAAATGAGCGACATCCGCAAATTGGTGTGTCGTCAGGATCACCAGCCGATCAGGGTCGGCATCGGCCCATTGTTGAAGCCCTGTCGAAATGCGTTCGCGAGACGGCGCGTCAATTTGGCTCAACGCCTCGTCGAGCGCCAGAATTTGCGGTTTAGCGGCCAGTGCCCGCAAAATGGCCGCGCGCTGTTGTTGGCCGCCTGACATCGCTAGCGGCTTTTTGTCTAAAAACTCCTTGGCATCCAACCATGTGACCCATTGCCGCAATTCGGGATCTGTGTCCAAACGGCCGCCCAAAACCCATTGGACCTGCTGACGCACGGTGCGGTGGGTAAAGAGCGTCGGCTCTTGCGGCACCCACGTCAACGGCCGTTTCCAGGGCGGCCCCGTCAATCCACCTTGGTCCGATCCGAAAAATCCGGCCAAGCCCCGTAGCAGCGTCGATTTTCCCGCTCCGTTGGGTCCCACCAGCGCCACGACCGAATCGTGGGCCGGATTGACTTCAAATGCAACGTGGATAGCCACGGGACGACTCATGTCAACGGCGAAGCGCCACATGGCGTTCCCCCCTCCAGGCGAATCCCAGCGGAATCGGCAATCCTACGATTAAGAGCCACAAAGCCAAGGGCAAGGCCTGGGCGAGTCCTAACTCTTGTAGTCCAATCCAGATGGCCACCGGTAACCCGGTAGGATGATATGCTAAAATCACCACTGCCCCAAATGCTCCGACCACCCGGCTCCAAGCCATGGCAGTTGCGGCAATCAGACTCGGTGCCGCCAGCGGCACCGTCACATACCAAAACACCTCGCGCGGCCTGCGGTTTAAGCTTAACGCCGATTCCTCCACCCGCGTCGATAAGGTGCTGAGTCCGGCCCAGGCGGTAATCAGAAAGTACGGCAGCGCTTCGTATACTTGCGCTACTACCAAAGAAAACCAGGAATTGGTGGGACTAACGCCCCAAGCCGACAAAATGGTGCCCACCGCCGTGTCCGGGCCTAAAACATAGGCTAGCACGAGCCCCAGCACCAAAGGCGGCATAAAGAGCGGCACCAAAATCAGGCCCAAAGCCCAGGTCACCAGGCGGGGCGGCGCCTGCCGAGCCAAATACCAGACCGTTGGCCCCCCCAAAAGCACAATGATAGCGAGGGCGATAATCCCGGACAGCAACGTCGTCTCTAGCGCCGACGACAACTGATACGAGCTGTGCCAGGCCCGGACAAAGCCGGAAACCCCCACCGTGCTAACCAGCACCACGGCCGGAACCAACCCTAAGCCAATCGTCAGCACCGTAATGCCGAACAGCGCCGATCGCGAGACGCTAGACATGCGGAACATTGGCGGGAACCGCTTTGGCGTTCCCTTGGACAACCGGGCTTAAGGGTGGATACCCGTATTTTCTGAGGACTGCTTCGTGTTTTAAGAGATAGCGCACAAACTGCGCCCCCACCCCACTCTTATTCAGCACCGTCGCCCAAATGGCCAACACCTGGCCATGGACCCGCCCGCTTGGCAAATCAATCGAGCTTTTCGCATACCAGGACGCGTCGGAAGCCACGGAGAAGTTAAGCCAACCCGGCAACGCAATGTAGTCCATGTGGTCTTGGATGACCTCCGGCAAAAAGGCACTCGACAAGTCTAAGCCGCCGGACTGCAATTCCGTCGGCAATCCCTCTTCGGAGTAAATCTGCTTGCTGTTGTTCCACGGACCCAAAATCTTTTGCACGGTATCGGAAGGGAGATGATAGTGCATAACCGCTAATTCCACCATTTCATAAAAGGCTTGACCCTGCGGATCGGTGAGCGGATTGGTTCTGCCAATATTGACGCGGTGGCTGGCCAAGTACTCAAAAAACGCCTTCAAAGATACCTTGCCTTCAGCCACCTGACGAAAGTAACTGGCTTCGGGAGATTTGGGATTATACGCAATCACCAGCGGGGTCGCTGACACCCGAACTGACCAAGTCGTCTGCTTTGGTTCCAGATCTTCAATGGGTGCAGTGCCCACACTTTCAAACACATCACCGGGAATAAGATGCGAGGCCAATTCCTTCGCCATTGCAAATGACCCTCCGCCTTGGCCTTCATAGCGATTGCCGGTCGCGTGTGTAAACGCCGGTCCCAAAACCACATCATTAATATAGGCCAGCGATCCGGCATAGACTACGTGCACAATCGCATGCGATGAAGCCGATGGCGCGGGAGATGTGGTCCCGCACCCAGTCACTGTTAATGCGAGACCTGCTGCCAGCGCGAACCAGTGGGATTTGATAGGAGTCACCTCATTGTCATGTTTGATTGACACTATTTTAGTCTTATAACAAGTTCACTTGTCAACTCTGTAAATTGTTGGCCACACACTGTTCGAGGGTTTCGGTTTTTACCGATTCCCGGCTAAGGGTGAACGGTAAGTAAACTCAAGTGGACTCACCCTTCGGCGAGTGCGCTTGAAGATAAGTTTTAATGTGTGGATTCCCCCAGCCGGGGCATGGATGTTTTCCGAACGCCTGGTTCCGGATGAAACCGGATGCCGGAGCAGATTTCGGGCCTGATCCCCCACCTCTTCCGGTAAATCTCGACTGTCTCCCGTAGGCTTGCATGCTGTCTTTCGGTGTCATCGCGACGTCGAAGCAAAGAAGATTATGGCAAAACGGAAGATCCCGAAGCAACAAATTCGAGAGATTTTACGCCTATATCACGTCGGCCTGACTGATCGCCGCCATCGGCCGAAGATTAGGCGTCCATCACACTACCGTAAGTGACTTATTGAAGCCGGTGTAGGCGGCACTCGATTGACACCAGGTGCGCCGCCACTGTAGCGGCGTTCATCGGCATGGCCAACTGACACCTGGCCGAACCAGACCTCGGTCGCCGAAGGCCGGTTATAGCCCATCATGCGAAACCAAGTCCGCGTGGAGGTCCCAGCCCTGTAAACGCTGGGGAGACACTTCTTGCCTCTTCGCAAACGCGAACAACGGTGAGGTGGAAAGAACAAAGAATTTACTGCAATGTTGACGGATGTCCGAGAGTGAACCTTAGACCATTTGCCGGAACACGTCGAGAGTTTAGGCGCGACTGTGGTCATGGGCCTGGCGTTCATTTCATTGGAACTTGGCCAAAACATTTCGGAAACTCTGGTTGGCGGCATTCTCGACATCATCGTACCGGATGCCATGGAGGCGGTTTCACTACGTTTGCAGTTGCGGACTGTATCTCGGTCTAATGATCGGCATCATTGGGTGCGGGCAATCATGCCACCGCCGACTGACCTGCAATCGCAACGGAAGTAGTATTGACCACTGCCTTCTTTACAACGGGTCATCGTGGCCCCGGAGGCCCCCAAATCCTAGACATCATCAACTGTGGACCAACGAGGCCATCTGCCAGATCCCGATTGAGGGGAGAAAATCCTTGTCGCCTCTTAGTCAGGGGAACAGAAACTGCCTTACGACGTGAGGGCCGCATGTAGGAAAGGTTTCGAACGATGAAAACCCTCACGTGACAAAGAGTAATAAGGTCATCGTGCCCCGCGTTTTCTAGCTACAGCTAAACTGCTTGGCGCCCTGCAATTTGGCCATGGGGGTCACGTTCGTTTTCGGCCAAAAGGTGGTACATAACCAGGCGATCTAGACCACAGTCCGGAAATCAAATCAAGCGCAATAGCTGCGGTCTGGCCGAGGAGAAACGTCGTCAGTGTGACGCAATCTTTATGTTATCCCAATACGTCCAATGCGCGCAAAGTTAAGCCCGCCCGTTATTATTAGGCGAGACGTCCCATCGCATCCAAAGCGCAAACGATTACTAAACTCTTTGTTGAAGACGGCGATTTATCCGGAAAGCAACAATCCCCCCGAAGAGAGCCACGAGCGGTAAAGCGCTCGCATACGGTACTTCCGGCAACTGCCCTGACGGCAAAGCTCCCCCGGCTCCGCCAGCTCCGCCTTGCCCACTCACCCCGCTGCTCCCCGTTCCGCCAGATGCAGACCCAGGTGATCCGCCATTCTCGCCGGCTCCGCCATTTCCGCCTTGCCCACTTACCCCGGTGCCACCCGTTCCGCTAGATGCAGATCCAAGCGGTCCACCATTCCCGCCGACTCCGCCTTGCCCGTTCAACCCGCTGCTCCCCGTTCCGCCAGATGCAGGCCCAGGCGATCCGCCATTCTCGCCGGCTCCGCCATTTCCGCCTTGCCCGTTCACCCCGATGCTCCCCGTTCCGCTAGATGCAGACCCAAGCGGTCCACCATTCCCGCCGACTCCGCCGGCCCCCATTGCCCCGCCGATTCCTCCCGCAGAAGAAAAGGGTCCGGCTGCAAACGCTGTGGCTGGACCAACCGCTATCAAGGATAAAGCCGCTGCCAACCCGAGGATGGCTAACCGACTACGTCCTTTAAAAATCCGGCTTAGGTACCCTCCCGATTGTTCCACGATAACTCCTCCCTTTTATTAAACATTCCGACACCATATCGTAGCAATATTTGCATTTCGATTTCAGTCTCTATCAAAGTCTCAACTTCGTATTGCTTTACCCCCTCGAATGTATCCTCACGTCTCCGTGGTGAATTGACTTACTGTTGCCGCGCCGATGCGAAAGACACACTCGCCACATCAATGAGCGCTAGTGGGCAAATAGCTTACCATGCCATGTCAACATAGTTGTGGAGGAATGTTGACGCTAATGACATTTATCACCGATTCACAAATCGAACCAAGCCATCATCGAAGGTGCCACAAATGGTAACCATCACGAGCTACAGTCCCCATCGAGGATGCGACGCGTGATGTCGTGCACGCCGCTTGGTATCCCACGCAAGATGGTGTGATTGTGGAGGACAGTTTACGGACGGCCATGCGCCGCTGTGAGATCCCGGCGCGCTTGTACTTTGACAATGGCAAAGCCTACAAATCGCACCAGATCGCCCGCACGGGAGCAAAACTGGGGATTCGGATTGTCTACACGAAGCCCTATGCTCCCCTATTAACCGGCTAATCTGAAGTTTGACGTGTCGTTCTCGAGTCGTTAGGCTGAATCCGTTTTGGCTTAGATCCCATCCAAGTCATGACAGCAATCCTCACGCAAGTGGATTTCATGCCTTATCACGTTCAGTTCATTCCGGAAAAACCGGTTGCGTTCTGGAACGTTCGGATACGCAAAGGCCGGTGACGGTCGTCACCCAACTTCTCCAATACTTGGATACACGGCAATACTCAAACGCCACAGTGCGGGCCAAGCGCTGAATGCCATTCACCACTACGAGACCGGGGCCGCCCGCCTCGTGAACAAAGCGTGTACGCATGCGCTGCTTTACGGCGCCCAAAATGGGCATCCCCTGGACAGCGCAGCAAGAATTTGGTGTTCTTTCTTTCAATGATCCCTGGACCGTAGGCTCGCGGTGACAACGCCGTGTGCAGGACGATAGGCCGTTTCCACAAAACGGCGAGATCCTAAAGAGGAGCGGCAGAATTTAGGGCACTATCGCAGCAGTGCAGTGCTGTTACAGAAATTCTGCGGGCTAAACCATCAGTCCGTCCCTGCATCTCCCAGAAAGCGTAGCGGCGCTTGATATCCACACCGCGCCATCAAAGCCTGCCCGATGGTGGTCCTCGGCACCACGACGTTCAAGACGCACATCGATTTCACCAGGCAGTCCCTCCCCGTGACACTCGTCGAATAGCACCAGAAGGCATGATCGAAGTCATCCATGGGCCAACTCCCTGTAAAGCCGCGAACCAGATGGCCGCGTGTCTTTCAACCAATTCAAAACGACGGGTGGACTTAAAGCGGGGAAGCTGTCCAGCTCAAGCCATATTGCCCGTCCACTTCCGATGTGAGCTTTCTGGCTCTGACCCCGATTGGTGGGTCGATAACGCGTGTGCGGGAATTGCCCTCCACGCATGGCAGGCGTTGAGACGACGTTGGACCACCCCCCATATCGATTGGGTCAGTCTCATCAGAGTTCTCTTCATCTCCACGGCAACTAGTACCCAAAAAATCCAATAGGAAGCATGGATGACCACGTTTCAATTCCATAAGCACCGTTATGCGTGGATCTGGCCCTGGCCGCATGTGGAGGCGGGACGGTTTACTGTTTATGGCGGGGATAGGGATCTCGTGATTCAGGCGCGCGATCTGTGGTGCATGATTCGTCAACCGGCGTATTGGGAGCGGCGGTAGCCGAGCCGGAACAGGGGCTCGAAATATGGAGGTGTTCGTATGAACGTAGCGGTTGATGTCGGACATGGCTTTACCAAGGCATGCAGCGAACGCCAGCGTCTGTTTTTTCCGTCGCTGATTGCTCAGGCGCCCGCTGGGGTTGATTTAGGTGAATACGCCGCCAACGAGACGACTCAGATTGATAGGGTTGCCTATCTTGTGGGAGACGCCGCCCGGCGACATGCGACCCCGCTCTGGTCACGCGACAAGGCCACCGACGCGGATACCTTGCGTCTGGTGCTGGTAGCCGCTGCACGACTAGGCGCCACGGGTCCGGTGACCGTCGCCACGGGCTTAAAGCCGACGCGGTTAGAGCGCGACCATCCCGACTACCGCGCATAGCTGGAACGCGAGCTCCCGCGCTTGCCGGCGTTGTGGGCGGCCGCATGCGCGCGGACGGGTGACCCGAGCCGAGCCGATTTCGCGGTGGCCGTTCGGGCGGTGCGCCGGCAATTGGCTGATCACGACGTTGTGCTGCTCTTGACCACGTGGATGACGCTGGATCGCCGGCGTAAACATCGCCCCGTGAAGCGGTATCTCGTCTATACGATCCAAAAAGCCCGGCAACTGACCGGCGTGGTAGCCCCCGGCGTGTGGGTCGAGGGGCAGTTTGACCCGGACCGAGTGCCGTGGGCGAACAGCGTGTGACGAAAAGACAAATCAACGGTGTATAATACCCTCAAGGAGTCTTGTCATGCCACGTAAGATCAGGCAACTGATGACGGATTTGCAACGTGCGGGATTTGTTGCATTGCCCCGTCGGGGCAAAGGCAGTCACTCCGTGTGGAAGCACCCCGCCTATCCCGAGATTCCTGCCGTGACCTTAGCCGGGACCCCGGGCGACGATGCCAAACCGTACCAAGAGCAGGATGTACGCAACGTGTTGGCCCAAGTGAAAGGACGAGAACGGCACCATGAAGACGAGCGATAACCCGTTACGGTACTCGATGATCATTCGATGGTCCGATGACGATCAACTGTACATTGTCGAAGTGCCGGAATTACCGGGCTGTAAAACGCACGGCAAAACGTATGAAGACGCCGTGATGCAAGCGCAGGACGCCATTGACGCGTGGATCTATGGACACCGCGCGGCAGGCTATGCCATTCCGAATCCTGCTGTCTATCATGCGTCAGACTCCGGATTTTCGAGCCAATTGCGGCAGTCGCATTAACCATTGTCTTCGCGCCGCCCGGAAAGCACGGGGCCTCACGCCGCGACGCGGGACTCTCACCGAGAGGTCAGAGGAGGCGGCATCATGCAGCGATTCGCGGTCATCGTAGAACCCGCCGACGAGGGAGGCTTCGTTGCCCGTGTTCCCGCATTACCCGGATGCGTCACCGAAGGCGACACGCGGGAGGAAGCCTTCGCTATGGCCCACGATGCGGTCCGGGGTTATTTGGCCAGTTTAAAGAACCACGGGGAATGGCCTCCTCATTTCACTGATCCTGTAAATTTCGTTGACGTGGACGAAGCGACCATTTAATTGACCAAGCACCACGTCACAAGCCGTTAGCATTTTAAAAGGGTCAATATTCCGCTGTTCCCGTGCTTATCTGCTGCCAACCCGGTACCAGCGTATTAGCCGTAGCAGCTATCCGCCGAGGCCCACTGTCCGTACACCGGACACTGACAATGCGGACCATGAGCACACGCCTCAGCCATTTCCGCAGTTGGCGAGTGCGATAAACACATAGCACATATAAATGAGTAGTGCGCCCCTTTTTCTTCTTAATAAGTTTACCCCCAAATACACGGCATCGCGATCCTCGTGCCGGATCCCGATGTAGGCGAAGGTCGTGCCGGGGTTACTGTGATTCAGCATCGGCTGAATGATGGCAAGATCGACGCCACCGTGACAGGCGTTGGAGATAAGCCGTACCCTAAGAATTAGTCCGTTGAGCGCGCTAATTGCTTTTCGGCCCACTCTTGTATGCGTTGAGCACAAGTGACCGCCTGCGCGGCCTCATCCGTCGTCGTCTCCAAAGGACTAAGATACCTATAGGAGACCGCGTATTCCGTTAACCCCAAGGTCGCTTCACGGATATCTGCCACACTGGGTGCAAACGGTTCCAGTCAATCCACAAGATAATCGAGGTCGTGGCTCCGTGGCACAGGCTGCCCATAATAGGTCAAGAGAGCCTTCAACCATTTTTCGCCGCACTGTTGCGCGTGAAAGCACGCGGCATGGAGCCACCCCGCCGACACTGCATGAAGCGCGACCTTCAGATCCTCATGAGCATAGATCCTCCACAGTTTAGTGGGGTCGTTCATAGAGAATTTTTCCCTCATTCACGATGTCATTCGCCATCATCGGAAACCCGTCCTGGACCTCGGAAGGGGTTCTGACCAAAAAGTCCATCGGAATCCCCGGAATGCGGGCCACCTGTCGGATCACAATGCCCCGGCGAATCGTACGCTCCTCTGACGGCATAATGATCAAAAAATCCCAGTCACTATCCGGTCGCGCATCCTTCCGGGCATGGGATCCAAAGAGAATAATGCGTTCGACCGCGGGGAAGTGGGTGACTATACGCTCCACCACCCGATCCTCCACCGATTTTGAATTCACGGCTCAGCCTCCCTCAACTATCCTCTCTGTCGTATACCGCCAAGGGCACGGCCTTTTACAAATTCAACCCCAAGTACACGGCATCGCGCTCTTCCCGCCGAATCCCGATGTAGGCTAAGGTCGTGCCGGGACTGCTGTGATTCAGGATTCGCCGGGCCGATCCTTTCCATGGGGATCCGCGTGTCTTCATCTCGTTACGCGTCATGGAGTTGTGAGCTCCACTGGTTTAACCCCGGCGCAGGATTTATGGTAATGCCAGACGACCACTAAATGGATCCGCCGGCACTCCTTGAACTCCCGGACGACACCGAAACAGGGCGCCCGACAAGGGCCATCTTTGTAGGTCTGTTGTCGACATGCCATACCGTGCGGTCGTCACATACAGATCCCGCAAGTCATCCCCACCAAAGACACAGCTTGCCACATTGAGCGCTGGTACTTCGATGGTCTCAAGCCATTCTCCCGATGGAGCATACCGCCGCACCTGATGGCCCCCCCACAGACACACCCAAACGCAATCCTCGGCATCGACAGTGAGGCCATCAGGCCCTCCATCGGACTCATCAAATTCAATCACATTCGACATCTCCGTCCGTTCTCCATTACTAGGATCGAAGTCCCACATCTCCAATCTCGCGCGTCCGGTATCCGCAAAATACATGCGCGTGCCATTGCGCGTCCAGCCAATCCCATTGGGTACTCCCAGGCTCTCAGCGACCTTTGTCACCTGCCAATCCGCGTCCACCCGATACAAACATCCATCCCGGTGTGTGGCGTCGTTCATAGTCCCCGCCCACAGGCGACCCTGCCGGTCGCATTTGCCATCGTTCATTCGAAAATTCCGACGGTCCGCCTCGACCGCCTTCATCAACGTGTACTGGCCATCCGTCGTCAGAACCCCGATTCCATCGGCCAATCCTACAACAAAGGAGTCCGACCGCAACGACGGCACCACAAATCCAAGACTTTGCCCGACCCTGGCCCGCACGACGTCTCCGGCGCGGCTCTCCCAGAAGTGCAGTTCCCCCCGCAGCAGGTCAACCCACCATAACCCGCCGCGTTGAATATCCCACACGGGCGATTCTCCTACCTCGGCTTTTACATCACACGCCAGTTCCACCCTCATTCCAACCCTCCTCCCTTTGGCCCGTCGCATGGGTCCTCCTGCTTTTCGGGGTCGGCCCAATTGCGATTGGGAACCATGGCAAACCAAGTAGGGCGTCCCGGATCGCGATCATATGGATAATTCCCGAGAGACCGATACAACTCCGCGTATTCCGCAACCTTGTCCCGGTCCAAGGTAATCCCCAGCCCTGGTCCGGTGGGCACCGCAATAGCGCCATTTCTATAGCAAAACTTCCCGCCCGCAATAATGTCGTCTTGTAAATGATGATAATGGGCGTCCGCCGCGAAGGTAAGATTGGGCAACACCGCACCGAGGTGCAGCATCGTGGCTAATTGAATGCCGAGTTCGCCCGACGAGTGAACCGATACCCCCAACTGAAAGGCGTCACAAATGTGGGCAGCCTTAATGCACGCTCGAATACCGCCCCAAAAGGTGGTGTCCAGGAGAATGACGTCCACGGCCAAATCACGAATATTCGCTGCCAGTTGTTCAAAATTCACAACGACGGTATTCGTCGCCAAGGGGATGCGCACGAACGACTTCAAGCGGCGTAGGCCATTTAATCCCCAGGTCGGATCTTCGTAATAATCGTTGCGTAAGCCCTCAATGGCTTGTCCAAAACGAATGGCATCTTCGACGGACAACGCGGCATTCGGATCGTAGCGGATGGAGTCGTGGGGAAAACTTTTCGCTAGTGCTTGATAGCACGAGAGCTCATAGTCCGGGGGAAACACCCCACCTTTCAGCTTATGGGTCGAAAAACCCCACCGCTTTTTTAAATCGGCCGTGTGAGCAATCAATTGGTCAATCGTCCTGACTTCCCCCTCACCAGTCGCGTTGGCGTATCGAAAAAATAAATAACTGGCGAACGGCACGCTCTCACGAAGTTTTCCACCGAGAAGTTGATACACCGGCACGTTTAGTGCTTTACCGATTAGATCTAAACACGCAAACTCAATGGCTGCATGCAATTGCATGCGATTATTGTATAAACTGGCGGTGGGGTTCATGATTTTAAACTGGAGCGCATTGAGGTCAAAGGGGTCATGCCCAACTAAATACGTCTTCAGTCCACGAATCGCAACCTCGGCACTCTCCCCTCCACCCCCAAGCTCCCCCAACCCAATGAGACCCTCATCCGTTTCAACCTCCACAATTGTCCGCACAAAGCGGCCCCAATGCGCGCCGTTCGCATGCCGCAATGGCGCCTCCAGGGGTACCGTAACTGTCGTGCCCCGCACGTCTACAATTCGCATCTCATGCACGCCCTTTGCTGCTGGATTAGGATGATTGCCGCTCGCGATTCACGAGCATCATCGCAATGATGACCACCCCGTATAACATTGACTCCATTGACGCCCCAACATTAAGCACCTCGAGCAAGCTGGTAAGCGTCGTCAAAATCAACGCCCCTGCTATCGTCCCAAGATAGTTTCCCTTGCCCCCTAAAATCGAAGTTCCTCCGATCACTGCCACCGCTACCGATGCCAATTGATAGCTATCGCCCATTCCGAAATACGCTTGGCCGGAGTACCCCGCCAAGAGCAAGCCCGCCAGTGCCGCCGCGATCGCGCTGACTACATATACGAAAATCACGACGCGGTTGACCGGAATGCCAGACAACCAGGAAGCACGCGGAGCACTCCCCGACGCATACGTCCAGCGACCAAAGACCGTCCGCCGAAATAGCAGCAATACGAGGACGGCAACGACGGCCCAAAACCAGACCATCCACGGGATTCCTAGGGGTCCCGCTCCGGTGGCTAATGTGGTCAATAACGGAGGTGAAGCACCCTGTGGGGTACCATTGCTATAAAGCAAGGCTGCTCCCTCTAGAATGCTATTCATACTTAACGTCATAATGAGTGGGGGAATCTTTAAAATGGTGATACCGACCCCGTTAACCAACCCCGTAAGAGCCGCCACGACCGCAACCACAACGGCCCCCAGAAGTAACTGATGGTTTGAGCCCAGGGTGATGCCGGTGATGAGGAGTGCCCCAAAGTTGAGCATGTAGGCCACCGACAAGTCAATTCCTCCGGTAATTAAGGTAAAGGTCTGGCCAATCCCCACGATACCGACGAATCCGGCGGTTGAGGCAATCGCAAGAATATGCCCCCAGCCAAAAAATCCCCGAATGAATATGGATCCTAGTACAAACAATCCGATCGCAGCAAGATACGCGACAATCACTTGGCGGTGTCCGTCTTTCCATAACCATGTTTCTATTTGACCTCTGAATATCATCCCTGCCGCACCTGCCTGCCCTCTGAGTGTCGGGATATTGACCGAACGATGCGCACTCCCTGGCTTAGTCCCAACACGAGCACTAAAATCCCACCACTCACAATATATTGCAAGTACGACGACGCGTTCGTGAGAAATATGATGTCACTGATCACGGTCAGAACAAATGAGGCGGCAACGACGCCGCCAATGCTGCCGACGCCGCCCGCCAGACTTGTGCCGCCAAGCACAGCGATTACGATTGCGTTCAGTGTAAAGGGCGTCCCAATATTTGGGTCTCCGGATGAAGTCTGGCCCGCCAAGAAAATTCCGGCTAGTGCCGCCAACAATCCGGCCGCCACATAGGAGCCCACGCGAATGCGTTTCTCGTCAATTCCAGACTGACGCGCCCCCTCGAGATTATCGCCTACGGCAAAGAGATAGCGACCGGTCGGGGTACGGTAATACACGATCCACGTCAGCACAAGAATCAACCCCAGCACAAACGCCACGAGGGGAATCGGCCCCAGATTGTTTTCCGCGATCGTCGAGATCCACGGCGCGACGCTCCCACCTGGTGTGGGCAAAATATGCAGTGCAATACCAAAAAAGAACGATCCTGTCGCTAACGTTGTCACCAACGCAGACAAGCGAAAATGCGTGATGAGTAGGCCGTTGATAAGACCCGCTGCGGCACCGACTAGCAGGGCTAATGGTACACCCACCGTCGCCGCCGTGGTTGCCACCACGACACATGTTAAACTCACCATATAGCCTATGGACAAGTCAATCCCACCCGCTATGATGACAATTGATTCTCCAAGGCCCACCAAAAAATAAGGGGCGCTACTGGTAATCAACGACTGAATCTGGAAAACCGACAGCAAGCTGTGATTCAAGATCACGTACGTCACTAATAAGACCAACAAAATTCCGTAAATCAAATATTCATTCTTGAGCCACGGAGACATGCGCACGGATGGCCTTCTCCTTTCTGTGAAAGGCAGCATCAACGAGTGTTTCGTTGGTAATGTGAGAGCCGACGAGCGTCGTAACAACATGGTATTCATAAAACACTAAAACTCGGGTGGCCACACCAACCAACTCGGACGTGTCAGAGGAATATAGCACAATCGCCGTGCCAGCTTTGGCTAAGTCACGGATGATGTCAAATAGCGCCGTTTTCGTCGCCACATCGACGCCCCGCATGGGGTCGACCAGCAACAGGACGCGCGGCTTCGTCAACAGAACTTTGGCAAACACTAGTTTTTGCTGGTTTCCTCCGCTCAGTGATGATGCCGGATCGTCAAGGCGGGTTCGGCGGACGGCCAGTCGGTCGACTAATTCCGTGACGTGCTCCCTTTCCTTTCGGGAATCAATCCAGCCCGCTCGGGCCATTCCTGGCAGACCCATAAGCGCCACGTTTTCCTGAATGGATAAGTTCAGGTGAAGAGCCTCAGTTTTGCGATTTTGGGGAACCAGCACTACCCCACGACTAATCATTCGACGTGGTTCAGGATGCCGCACGACCGATCCCAAGACTCTTATCGTACCCCCCACGGGGTGATAAGCGCCGAACAGCGACAACAAAAACTCTTGTTGACCGTGGCCCTCTAACCCCGCGACTCCCACCACCTCGCCCCCCCAGATGTCGATGGTAATGGGATCATGACTCTCTTTAAGAATTAATTTGTGCGCAGAAATCAGGGGTGCGGAATCGTAATTAACGGTCGGTGCGATAGACGTCGCGCGATGTTGCACCGCACGACCCGCCATCAAGTCAATCAAAGTTTGGCGATCGAATGGCGCATCCATTGTCCCAACATTGATGCCATCTCGAAAAATCGTTGCCTGATCGGCAAAATGATCGATCTCATCCAAACGATGCGACACAAACAGTATCGCTACCCCTGCCTCCTTAAGGCGCTGAACAATCCGGAACAATTTCTGGACGTAATCTTCAGGCAGTGAGGACGTCGCTTCGTCTAAGAGCAAAACGCGTGGATGACGCGTCAACGCTTTTACAACCTCGACCATTTGCTGCGTGGCAAGGGACAATTCGCCCACGATGGCATTCGGCTCAATATCCGATAGGTCGCATGATAACAACAATTCGCGCGCGCGTTTAGCTCGATCACGGGGACTAATCAACCCTTGCGCCAATTTGAGCGTTGTTGTTTCCACACCCAAAAATAAATTCTCCGCGACGGTGAGGTGTGACGACAACGACAATTCTTGATAGACGGCAACCACGCCCGCACGAGTCGCAGCTCTAGTGCTCCAATGCGAAAGGTCAGCCAGATGCCTGTCGTCGATCGTCAGCATGCCGCGGTCCGGCTTATAGTAACCCGCCAGAATCTTCATCATGGTGCTTTTACCCGCGCCGTTTTCCCCTAGCAAAGCATGCACCTGGCCTGAAGTCACCTCTAGGGAAGCGTCCTGCAGTGCCACCGTTGCGCCGAAACGTTTCTCAATGTGTTCGGCCGTTAGCAATCTCTCGTTCACCCTGTCCACCTACCTTATTGAGGGCACTCGTCGCGAGTGCCCTCAAGTGCAATTGATCCACTAAGGCTGCGATAACACTTGGCTCGGTGTCAGGGTCACACCATCCTTCGGATCGTCCACATTAAGGTAGAAGGAGGCGGGCTCGGACGGCAAGGCCTTTGTGATGGCTTCTGCCGTCGCCCACGTGATGACGGGCAACTGAATATACTTCGGCACCTTTTTTCCCTCTAAAATTGACATCGCCACTTGAAATGCCTTAGCCGACCGCCACAGATCCGAACTCACCTGAAACACCTTCAACCCTTGCTTGGCATATTTTCGGGCCATCAACGCCGTGCCGTTCGTGTCGGACCCAACTACGGGCACGAACTTGCGGTGGGCATGTAAGTAAGCTTGAATCACACCGTAGGCTTCCCCGCCTTCGGTGTAGACCCCGTCAATGTTATGGTACGTCGACAAGAGGTTCTGCATGATGCTCTGCGCGGTGGCTTCATCCCAATTCGCGTACGACACGTTCAAAATATGAATTCCCGGATGAGCCTTGACCACTTTTTGCACGGATGCCCACTCCAACGCGTCATCGGTCGTTCCCGCCACCCCACGCAATACCACAATATTTCCCTTGCCATGCAACTGAGCCACGAGCCACTTGATACCATCCGCTCCATAAACGTTCATAGGTTCGTTGACTTTATAGGCATAGGGCGAGGTGACCAAATTGTCGTAGGAGACCACCACGATACCGTGTTGATGGGCCTGCGCAATCACGTTATTTAATCCGGTCGGAGATGCCGCGTCCACCAAAATAGCATTGACATGCTCGGCAATCATGTTGTCAATGGCTGCCACCTGCGCCGAGACGTTATTACCCGCATTGTTAATAATCAGCTGCTTAACCTCTTTTTTGTAAGTCGGTGTGGCCGCCTCAGCCTCAATTTCTTTCTTCATCTGAATTCTCGCACCGTTACCGTAGTACGAATTACTTTGCGCAATGACCCACGGCCCTTTATGCGTACTCGCGGCTTGAGAAACCCCTCCTAATGCCGTCAAACTCATGGTTAATAGACCCGCCGTCAATATGCCAGACAAAAGCTTTGTGCGCATCATTGGAACCCTCCTTTTGCAGTGTGCAGCAACCCACAACTTTCTTACAGCATGCGAACAATTCCATCGATACCGGTTTGAATATGATGTTCGACAATGGAGCACGCTTCTGCTAATTCGTGCTTGCTCAGACACTCCCAGATTTGGCGGTGGTCGTCGTCACTGGCGATACTCTTGTCCAACCTTTTGTAGTAATACCGCGCCGTTACGTAGTGGCTATGGAGAGCTTTGTAGCTTCGCAAAATTTCGGGGTTTTCCGCTAACATCACCAACTGTTCGTGAAACTGCATATCAGACTCATTGTAGGAACCAAAGTCAAATTCGGGCGCGCGAATGGCTATCTGCATCGTCTCGATGATCTGGGCCATCGTCTCTAATGTGGAAGGGCTAATCGGATGCGCGTGGCTAATGGCCCATGTTTCCATCATGAGTCGCGCATTCAGAATATTCACCGCATCCTCTTTGGTCACCGGACGGACATACGTACCTTTTCGCGGCACAATGACCACTAGTCCCTCTGTATTCAGCCTCGCTACGGCATCTTTGACCGGCTGCTTACTGATCCCAAACAACTCGGCCAAGTGGGGAATATCTAATTTGTCCGTTGGCTGAAATTCCCCCGCAAAAATCGCATCCCGCAAACGACTATAGGTCTCCTCGGCTAATCCAACATGTTCAATGGGGCTTAAAACCATGTGACAGTCACCAGCTTTACCGTGAAATGTAATCTGTGACATTTTACATATTATATTTTAAAAAGGACGTTTGCAAGTCTTTTCGGAGCAAATTTAGATAAGAATTGATCAAAACAATATTGTGAACTATCCGTTCGAGAAGCAAAGCTCGGGGCCAATGGTCCGTTCATGAGTTCGGATCTGTCCCGAAGGTTACACGCTGCCCCACGGGCTAAATGACGCATTGAGACGAATGGGCGTTGGCACTTGCCACTGCGCGACTCCTGACGACAACGTCCGTCTACGGTACCCGTGGAGGTTTCCCATGACTCGACGCCTGTGCCACATGCGGTTATCAACTCAAGTTTCGCAGTTTGACCGATCCCCGCAAGCCTTGCCCCGCCTAGAATTTCCGAGTTTTATGCGGCCTTAAATGACGGTAAAACACCCCCTGCACTGATATGCTGGAAGTAGCACACAACCACATATCGTCCAAGGGGTGTCTTTGCACTGATGATACCAGAAGATGCACCGATTTCCGAAACCCTGGGCCACTTTTTTCGCCGGTTTCACGTTGGCCGCTTGCTGAAGCA
>PXYV01000070.1 GCA_003023745.1 Sulfobacillus acidophilus
ATGCATGCTTTCACGGTATCAGACGATCGAAAAAAAGTCCAGTCTTAGATCAGGCGTTGAGGATTATCAAGGATTTCCGCTACTTTGACGAGACCTTGCACGGCAACGTCCCATTTGCATAACTGACCCGGAAACCGTATATTATTCGTAAGAACCGCCCCTGCGCGAACAGGGACGGTGAAGTTGAGGGCTACCGACGCTTGCGTCGGGTTCGCCATACCAGATACAGCACAACGACCTTCGCTAGGGGTAGTATGATCTGGATATGCATCCGCCCTCCCCTCCTTTCTAGGAGGTCGCACAAGGGCGTACCCTCAACGCCATTATAGCCCGTCTCTTCGGAGGCGGGCTTATTGTCGGTGCTTGTTCCCTGTACCGAAAAAAGGGGCTCCAATCCTGCCGGAGCCGATGAGGCCCCGCAACGGTTTCGGGCCCCCCGTTTGTTGTCGTCTTGTGTACCGATTAAGGAAGTCTTTTGGCGGTACGCGCATGAACGAGTGGCTGCGGGGATGGTATACTTGAGAGGAACGGAAACACACGGATGAAAGTATTGCGTTTAATCAACGAACAAGACCGCGCCCGCCGCGAAGAGGCGGTGCGATTCGCAAGCACGAGCGTGGAATTGGAGGGTTTTCATCTAAGCCCCGAAGCCGAAGCGGTCTTTGCCCAGTACATTCGCGGGGAAATTACCCGCGATCAGTTAAATGCGATCGTGCTGCAAGCAGCCCATGGCTCGACCTCCCGTTGATGAAGGATGGCTGACAGCCAACCGAATTTCCGAGCTTGTTGAAACTCCTGTCGTCGGCCGTTTCGATATCGCTCACTTGCTTGAGATCCATCGCCGCATCTTTCAAGATTTACCCCATCATGGCCCGGGACAATTTCGACCGAATGCAGCCGCCTGGGTCAAAGCCCGTGAATTAGAGTCCGGAGACCATTATTATGTGCCTTACGCGCCACGCCGCATTCTGGAATCGGAACTCTCACAAGTCCTAAACGCCCTCCATGGACCTGAGGCCTTTCGGGGGTTGTCTCTGGATCGCTTTGCCGTACGCATGGCCCAATTGTACGCCGACCTTGACTACCTACACCCGTTTCGTGAGGGCAACAACCGCACCTTGCGCACGTTTACCCGCCAACTCGCCCGAGAAGCGGGATTCGATCTGAACTGGTCTGTCAGCAATGCGAACGAGTTGGCCCGCGACCGGCTCCATCGAGCCCGCGATTTAGCCGTCATCCAGCGGGCGTTTCCGGGGCTCGACGAACAGCGGGCCATCGAAACGGATAACCGGATGGAATACGAAACCTATTGGGTGCTCAAAAAACTCTAACAGACCACGCCGTTAGCCGTCATTATTCGCGAGTGCACGACGTATCGCCGTGCCCCTCAAAACGCACCGCTGGTGGCAAGCAGAGATGAACCGGAAGAAGAATACGAGCCCGAATAGCGGCCGTTCGCCCCGAAACGGCTGACTCTCCATCGGGCCGTGCCGCAGTGGACCCGCAGCGACCATGCCAGGCGGGATGGTGGCAACACCTCTCTTTGTGATCACAAGGAGAGTGGTATGCCCACCAGCAGGACTTCCCTCCACCCATCGCGAATCGATAACGTGGTGATGACAATCCATGTCGAACCGTGTGAAAGAACCGCATGCCAAAGATCCGCGAAAGGTCGAATCGGGACGTTGGCAGCCCCGCGCTTGGTGCTCCGGTAGCGCCGTACCAAAGAAGTTCTACGTCACTCCACAAATTAGACACAACGCACCATTTGCGCGCACTGGTTGTCATTCCGGGTACCTGACGAATCGGTGCGCCCACCGGGGTGGTTTTTCATACGCCTGTTCCCACAACAGACCGGTCGGAACTTCGTTCCGCGCCCACATCCGATTGACGGGCCGGGTGCAAGTCTCCAAGGGTTCATAGACTTGGCTGATCCAATCGCGCGTCGCCGCAATTGAGCGAGCAGGACCCGATGTTCGTTGGCCGAGATCCATTCCTGTTGCAGGGCCCACTGGGCCAGCTCCGTCTTTTTCGCCGGGAACGGGGCGCCATCGACTAAAACTCGATGGTTAGCCGACGCCGAGGACCGATGAGCCTTGCGTAATTCCTCGACTTGCTGGGCCACCGCACGATGAGGGTTCAGTCCCTGGGGGAATTCGCGCTCCTCCACGACAGCGTTCTGGCCATTGCGAACCAGAATCCGAAGGGGAACAGCCCGGCCGCGCATATATAAAGCCTTTAAGCTGGCCTCCAGCGCCATGGTGGCTTGATGCTGGGCCATCGTGAAGAACTCCCACTCCAAATATCCAAAGGCATACAACTTCGCCGCCCGATTCAAGAGACTCCACACGGGCATGGGGACCACGGCGAGTGCGCGAATGGCTGCTAAATCATTGAAGAGGTCCCTCGCTGTCACCGGCCCAGCTTGGCCGAGGCTGACTCAAAATGTTTGGCGGCGCTTGATTCCCAAGATGAAGGTAATGATCAGGTCATTGTCAACCGGATAAAGAACTATCTCTTTCGGTCGACCCAAGGGCATCTATTGACCGCAATGGTCGAAACAGCATTTTTCGTCAGGTCCAAGCTCGAAGAGAACAGTCAACTACGGCAAACAGCGTAAAATAGACGGCATAGCCGCTTGGGTCGACAGCTCGAATTTGTTGCTCCTGTTTGATTCCATAGTGCATTAGGCACCACAATTATTTCCCGATAGGGCGTTTTGACCAAAGGGTTTGTGAGGGCGCTGTGGAATTATCATAATACATCTTGTTATAGCCCTTATCCGATTTTAATTACTTGTGACAATTGGCCGTGTAAATTAGGACAGGAGGGTCACGATGCAAGAAGCAGCCGATGTTGGCGATTCGTCAACGCAGATGAAAAAGGGTGCCGTCGGACTGTGGGAAGCTGTATTCCAATCGTTTTCGTTTGTGGGTCCGGCCGGGGATGTGGCCATTTTGCTGGTGGGAACTGCCGCCTTTGCATTGGGGGCCACGCCGTTGGCCGTTCTCATTGCGTGGGCACTCTATGGCTTATGGATGGTCGTGCCGATTGAATTCGCCAAGAAGATTGTCAATGCGGGTAGTTTTTATGCATACTCCGCACAAGGCCTCACGGCCGGTGGCGGTGTGTTGGCATTGTGGTACTGGATGGGGGAGAATTTGACCGGTCCGGCCTTTGGTGTGTTGGGGTTGAGTGGGTTCATTTATCTGTTGAGTACGACCCTGTCGAAGACCGGATGGGTGTGGATTCCGATTGCGGTAGCAACGCTAGGATTTGGCGTCGTCCTGTCATATCGGGGCATTCGCCCGTCGCTGCAATACACTCAGTGGACAGGCTTTCTCGAGATTGCCTTCCTGGTCGTGGGCGCTATCATTATTGTCATTAAAGTGGGGGCGCACAATACCTTGGCACCGTTCACGCTGGGTCCCTTGCACGGAGCCTTTGAACCGCTCTTCCTAGGTGTCGTCTTTTCCGTCTTGGATTTTACAGGATTAGGAACCGCGACAACCATTTCCGAAGAAGTGAGGAATTCCCGCAAACTGGTGGGCCGCGCGATCATCATCGCCTGGATTCTCTCTGGAATCGCGTTAATCTTGCCTTCTTATGCGTTGACGGTGGGCTGGGGCGTCCATGCGATGCCTACTTATGCGACGTCTCCTGATCCGGGTCTGATCGTATTCCGGCATTACCTCGGAAACCTCGGCTGGATACTGCTCATTTTGTTTACAATCAACAGCTATCTCAATTATATGGTGGCCAAGGTCAATGCAGTAAGCCGCATCTGGTACAGTGCCGGGCGGGACGGTGTCTTGTTCAACCGACTGGCGAAAATTCACCCGGTATTTAAAACGCCCTATCGAACCACGATGTTCTTCTTTGTTATCATCCTAGTGATCGACATGATTGCCGGTTTAATCTTGGGGCCAACCGAAGCAGGGATTTGGCTCTTGACTATAGCCGGCGTGTCCATTATTGCCGTACACATCGTGGCGAATACGGCGTTGACCGTCTATATGAATCGCATTAAGGCATTCAAATGGTTTACGCATGGCGTGATTCCCAGTGCCGCCACCATTATTGGATTGGTGGTCATATGGTACAGTGTGTATCCGATTCCTAAGGGTCCGGTCGGCGTTGCGGTCATTGTGGCGATTGCTTGGCTCATTGTCGGGTTCGGGGTGGCTTATTACATCAGCCGTCGCCATGGCGAGTCCTTAAGAGCAGCAGGGTCTTCGCGAGAAGACTAGTTCTTGGGTTTCGAGTGATCAGTTGAGAGGAGTGCTGGCGTGAAAGCCATGATCTTTGACGGTGTTGGGCGGCCGTTACGTTTGGAAGACGTGCCGATTCCCGAACCAGGCCCCGATGACGTGCTTGTAAAGGTCGGCGCGGCGGGAATTTGCGGATCGGATATTCACATCGCCATCGAGGGAACCACGGTTCCCTCGCACGTCCCGATCATCTTGGGTCATGAAGCCGCGGGCACGGTGGCCCTCTATGGAGATGCCGTCAAGGATTGGCGGGTTGGCGACCGTGCGGCCGTTTTACCGGATGTAGTATGTGGCAACTGTGTGAACTGTTGGAACGGCCGCTCGGAGCTCTGCCTTAAACGGCAACTCATTGGAATTCACCGCGATGGCGCCTTAGCGGAATATGTCCTGGCTCCAGCCCGAAATTTGGTGCGATTGCCGGACGGCGTGAGTTTTGAAGCGGGTGCCATTGCTACCGATGCAGTCGCCACACCGTATCATGCTCTCGTGCGCGTTGGACAGTTGCATGCGGGGGAAACCGTCCTCGTGACGGGACTGGGGGCCCTCGGTCTGCACGCGGTGACGTTGGCCCGGGTGTTGGGGGCGTCGTGGATCACTGCGGCGACGCATCACGCGCGGGCGGGGCAGCGGGCCCGGGCGCGTGGTGCCGATGCAGTGTGGGAATCTCCTCGCGCCGATCAGTCTCAGATGTTTTATGATTTGGCTGTGGATTTTTCAGGAGAACCGAGTTTAATTGAGACAGCTATTCGAGTCTTGCGGCCAGGGGGACGGTTAGTGTTGGTTGGAATCTCCGAGAAAACCTTCTCCACGGTTTCCATTACGGTCAGCAGTTTGGTTCGTCGCGGGGTCGCTCTAATCGGCGCATATGGGGCGCATCCGGGAGATTTGAGCGAGGTGTTGGCATTGGCCGATAGTGGAAGGATTAACCTTGAAAATTCTGTGACCCATCGATTTGCTCTGCCCGATGCGTATGTCGCGATTCAGCACCTGGCCGACAAGTGGGGCGATCCGATACGGATTGCGATTTTGCCGAGTCTTGCCGAATCGATTCCATCGGCATTATGTCGGCCGCTTTTGGCGTAGAGTGGTGCCAGGACAAGAGGTGATCATGATGCGCAGTCCGCCGGCACCTACAAGCCCAACGTGAACACACTCGGTCAATGTAATCATGAAGTTCTTGTGGCCGTACGAAGAAAGGATGCGAACACATGGCAACAGCATTAAATCGGTGGGGTCCGTATACCAACATGCGATCTTTGGCTCAACTCGGTCCAAAAATTATTTCCCGTGCAGATGGGGTCTATGTCTATGATGATCGTGGGCGCCAATACATTGACGGGCACGGTGGGTTGTGGCTGGCGAACGTCGGGTATGGCAGGCGGGAAATTATTGACGCCATCGCCCAACAGGCGGAAGCATTGGCCTGGTTTCCTTCGTTCGGCGGGTTTGCGAATGAGCCGTCCTTACGATTGGCGGACCGTTTGGTGGAACTCATGCGCGTGGATGGAATGGCCCACGTCATGTTTAGTAACGATGGTTCTGAGGCGGTTGAAACGGCGTTGAAGATTGCGCGTCAATATTGGAAGGCTTTGGGCCGAGCCACTAAGTATAAGTTCATCACCCGCCGGTATGCTTACCATGGAGTGACAATGGGGGCGCTGAGTGTTCAAGGGGTCACGGTGAATCGTATAGACTTTGAACCGCTGCTTCCTGGCGTGATCCACGTGGCGGCACCCTATGCGAATCACTGCAGCATGCACCCAGATTCGTCGGTCTGTACATTTGCGTGTGCGCGAGCGGTTGAAGATGCCATCTTGACCCAGGGGGCGGACACCGTTGCCGCCTTCATTGCGGAACCGGTGCAGGCCGCAGGCGGGGTCATCTTGCCTCCCGCCGACTATTTGCGGCAGGTACGCGAGATCTGTCGCCGCCACGACGTGCTTTTTATTGCGGATGAGGTGGTTACGGGATTTGGGAGGCTGGGTTCGTGGTTTGGCAGCCGCCATTATGGGATTCAACCGGACATCATGACCATGGCCAAGGGGATTACCTCGGGTTACATTCCCTTGGGCGCTACTGCGGTATCCGACCGAGTATTTGCAGCGTTTCTTGATAGTTCGGTGCCAGGCAATCCCGAATTTCGCCATGGTAACACCTACAGCGGACATCCCATAGCGGCTGCTGCGGCCTTAGTCAATCTCGATATACTAGAGCGGGAGCAGTTGCCCGAGCATACGCGGGAAATGGGTCCCATATTGCGAAAAGCCTTGCAGTCAGTCCAGACGCGCCATCCTCAATGGGTACAGGATGCCAACGCGGAAGGCCTCTTAGGGCGCCTCGAACTGGTTGATCCGACGGGCAAGCGAAAGCCCGGAGAGTTGGGTGCGGCAATGGCCCAGCACATGTATGACTTGGGAGTGATTGTCCGTCCTTTGGGTGATATCGTGACCTTTTCACCGCCGCTTATCATTTCCGAACAACAGATTGTGCAAATGGTGGCGGTGACGGAAGAGGCCTTGATGCGGGTGCAGGCGCAAAGCTAAAACGACGGGAGTGTCCAATTGAGCGATGAAATGAGGTGCCGAATGTCATGGATCGTTATGGCGCATATGTAAATGGCGAGGAATTGTTCACGGACCGTTCCTACGCTGTGACTCACAAGTACACGGGAGCCATCCTCGCAGAGGTGGCAGAAGCATCCGATGGTGTCATAGAAAAAGCGTTGACCGGCGCAACCGAAGCCTTCCTTCATCCGCTGTCGGTGCATGAGCGCGCACGGATTTTAGAACGGGCCCGGGACATATTGGAGAGAGACGGGGAAGACATTGCCCGCACTATTGCTAAAGAAGCCGGCAAACCCATCAAAGACGCACGAGCGGAAGTTGCCCGTGGACAGCAAACTCTGCGCTATTCCGCCGTGGCAGCGCAAACATTGCACGGTCGTGAGGTGCCGATTCGGGGCAACCCGGGAGCCGAATCGCGGGTTGCCGTGACACTCAGAAAACCGTACGGCGTGGTTTTGGCGATTACCCCCTTTAACTTCCCGCTAAATCTGGTGTTGCACAAAGTCGGACCAGCTTTGGCGGCGGGCAACACGGTTGTGCTCAAACCGGCCCCGGCCACTCCCTTGACTGCCTTGCGCTTGGCTCGGGTGTTTAGTGAGGCCGGGCTCAAGCCCGGCTACCTTCAGGTGGTCACCGGCGAAAGTCCCCAAATTGGCGAAAAGTTGGTGCGAGATTCACGGGTTCGCCTAATTACATTTACGGGGTCAGCAGCGGTCGGCCAGGTCATCCGCGCGCAGGCGGGATTGCGGCCCGTTTTGCTGGAACTGGGCAACAACTCGGCCAATATCGTCCACGAAGATGCCGACCTGGATATTGCGGCGCGGACGCTGGCGTTGCGTGCTTATGGTTTTGCCGGACAGGTTTGCGTGGCCGTACAGAGAATTTACGTCCATCGGTCGGTGTATGACGCCTTTCTTGATCGATTTCAGCGCGCGGTGCAAGCTCTCGTGGTCGGCGATCCCGAGGATGATCGCACGGACATCGGGCCGATGATTAATGAAGCGGCAGCAGCACGAGCCTTTGACTCATATGAAGAGTCATTGCGCCAGGGAGCCCGGGCGGTGGTTCCCAGCGAGCGCCACGGCGTTTTGGTCCAGCCTGGGCTTTTAGTCAATGTGGCGGGGTCGATGCGGGTCATGTCGGAGGAAGTATTTGCTCCCATTGCCGGTTTGGTCGCTTACGATGATTTTGGCCAAGCGTTGGCGTGGGCTAACGATAGTCGCTATGGTCTACAAGCGGGTGTATTCACCCAGCGATTAGATCTGGCTTGGCAAGCGATTGAAACTTTGCAGGTGGGGGGCGTAGTGGTGAACGACTCCTCGGCGTATCGCGCAGACAACATGCCCTACGGCGGGGTGAAGGATTCAGGTTTAGGCCGGGAAGGTCCGGAATATGCAATAGAAGAAATGACCTATTTGACTGTCGGGGTATTCAACCTACCGGGGCCTCGCAACATTTAAGCGGCTTCGGGGGATGCGGATATGATTACGGTGGCTGATTGCCTCCGATTAACGGAACTTACAAACGTGACCGTCGTAGCGGGGAGTCAAGGGCTTCTCCGGACGGTCCGGTTGACGCATGCGTCGGATGAGCCCGATGTATTGTCCTGGGTGGCCCCAGAAATCATTGTCTTGACGACAGGCCAGAATTATTCGGACGATCCCGATGTTTGGGTGCACTTGATCGCGCAGCTCGATGAAGCGGATGTGTCAGCATTGATGGTGTCTCCGGGCAGGTACTTGGCTGAGCTGCCGATGCAGGCGCTGGAGGAGGCGAACCGGCGCAATTTTCCGGTCTTGATGGTTCCTTGGGAAGTGCCCTTTGTGCGAATCACAGCAGCTATTCATCGGCTTTTGCTGGAAAACCACATCGCCGAGTGGAGCCGAGTGGCCCAACTGGGCGTGCGCGTGACAGAAGCAGTGGTGCAGGCAAAGACGCTGGATGCGTTGCTGCAGGCGTTTTCGGAACTTATCGGATATCCTGTTCGGGTGGATCTGGAACCGGCGACGGGTGCACCGCACGGTACTGCGTTTGCGCTACCGTCTCCCGATCTGTCCGGCTGGTCCTTGGTAGTGGAGGCAGTCGATCTGATGGAGCCAGAAGTGATTGTCGCCCGGCAGATGGCGGGGACATTTGCGATTTGGATCTTACAGCAAAAACTGAGTGTGCAATCCGAATTTGAGGCGCAGGCGGCGCTTTTCGACCAACTCCTATCCGGACAGGGACACGATTCCGCCCGGGTTCGCGACCGTTTGCGAATGCTCGGCGTTCATTCCCAGCGCAAGTATGCGCTTCTGCTGCTGACGCTACCGGATCCCTTGGACAAAGAGGCTCAATCCCGCGTGTTTGATGATGTGCGAATGGTGGTGACGCAGCTCTTGCACAGCGCACTGCTCCTGAGTACGAGCCATCCGATGGGCCTCCTGTGCTTGCTGGCTGAGGATCGGATCGACCGGCGTGCACTGACGGGGGGATTTTTGGATCCGTTTTTCTCCCGATTTCCGGGGAGTGTGGGTGTTTTGAGCACCCCGGCCGGACTCGCAGATTTGCCGGTGCTTACGCGATCCATGTCTCAAATGATCCCTTTGCTTGTTAGAGGACGCGTGCATGACATGGCGCAGGTCCTATTTGCAAGCGTGATCGTGAATCTGCCGGAGGAGTTAATGCAAGGGTTAGTTGGAATCACCTGGCAGCGTTTGACCGATAAGGAGCTCATACCCACATTGCGGGCGTTGATTGAAAACGGGGGGCATCGTAAGCAGGCCGCATTACGATTGGGCATTCATCGTAATACGATGACGCGACGGGTTCAAGCCATTGAACAACAACTGGGACGCCCGCTAACGCCCGCCCTGCTCACGCAGCTGGATTTGTGCGATCAGTGGATGCGCGCTCGGGAGCCGAATGGCATCAATGGATGGGACTAGGCGAGGTTCGCGGCCAGGGCGCACTCCCAAAGACAATACTTGCTACAATTTCGCATTTTCTCGTGAGAGCGACCGGATTGCCGCCGTGACAGTGTCAACCAGCTGCTCCAATTCGTTATCCGAGATGACGAGCGGGGGTGCCAGCATCAAAATGTTGTTATGGTCGGCCTCGACATCGGTAGACTTGCCGGCAAGAATGTTGTGGTCCAGCAAATAGCGCGCGAGCGTGCGCATGATGTGATTAGGTGCCGATGTCTTGGAAGCGCGGTCTTGAACGATTTCGATACCGACTAAGAGGCCGCGCCCGCGGATATCACCGACCTGGTCCAATCCAACCAAGCTCTCAGACAAGAATTTTAATAAGCGCTCACCTTGCTGGCGGCTCCGCTGGACGAGGTCTTCACGCACGATCACATCGATGTTTGCCAGCGACACGGCGGCGGCAACAGGGTGGCCACCGAATGTATTGACGTGACGCAAGTGTCTGCCGCTGTCTACATCACCCAAAAAAGCCTGAAAAATTTCGTCACTCACAGCGGTGGCGCCAATGGGCATATAACCGCTGGCTAACCCTTTGGCCATGGTGACCACATCGGGGGTTACGCCGTAGCGCTGATGCGCGAACATGTCACCGGTTCGGCCAAATGCCGTTACAACTTCGTCGACAATGAGCTTAACCTGGTTGCGGCGTGCAATTTCCGCAACGGCCATGAGATAATCATCCGGTGGAACGAGAACCCCACCTCCCGCCACAACGGGTTCTACGATGATCGCTGCGACGGTTTCGGGTCCTTCGATTTGAATGCGCCTTTCAAAATCAAGGGCGCACTGATGAGGCGTAGTAGGCATCGTTTGCAAAAAAGGACAACGGTAACAATACGGGGCACTGACCTGGATAAATCCGGGGACCAGCGGCTCGTAATCGCGACGCCGCTCTGTTTGTCCTGTGGCGGAGAGGGCACCCAAGGTCGACCCGTGGTATCCGCGATGGCGCGAGAGAATTTTGACCTTTGCCGGTTGGCCCATCTGCTTCCAATACTGGCGGACAATTTTGAAGGCAATTTCATTCGCTTCTGAGCCGGAATTAGAAAAATAAAGATGGGGAAGGCCAGGCAGTAGGTCAGCCAATCGTTCGGCCAAGTGCAGCGCGGCAGGGTGGCTCTGGACCAGAGGATAATAGGGGAGCATGGACATTTGCCGCGTTGCCGCCTCAATCAATTCGCTCCGTCCATATCCGACATTGACACACCAAAGGCCTGCGGCCGCATCAAGAAAAGCGCGGTCCTCTATATCATACACGGTGGAGCCCTGGCCCCGTTCGATCACAAGGGGATGAAACCCGCGATGTTGGGTGAGCGGATGCCATAAATAAGAAAAATCTTGGGATTCTGCTTGTTCTCCCCACATGGTGTGGTCCCTCCGCCGTCGCCTCGAATATCTTGTCAATCCAATATTGGCTCTGCTTAGTCCAAAGTCAATACGCAAAAGTTCTCTATCGACTGAACATCAACTGAATTTTAACGAGACCATGGCCCGCTCCGTCTTTCAATGCGTATTACAAAATAACGGCGAAAAACCCCGTGGTTCACCGATGGGGATGAAAGCCGCTAGGGGCTCGCCCTCTCAATGAGGGCAGACCCTAATTGGTTTTTCTACGACCCGACGCTCGCTAGCGCCACAGTAGATTGTTTTGCGCAATCTATTCTTTTGGTATAATGTTCGTGGGTGATGTGGCATGGCTCGCACCGTAGAAAGCAATCACAATATCACGTTTGACTGTAAATACCACGTCGTGTTCTGCCCTAAATACCGCCGTAAGGTGCTGATCAACGGGGTCGATGCGCGGCTCAAGGAATTGCTGAACAGCAAAGCCCGTGAACTCCGGACCGACATCGTGGAAATGGACGTCAGGCCGGATCACGTCTATCTCCTCATCCAGTGCGATCCGCAATTTGGCATTCATCGGGTGATCAAGCAGTTGAAAGGCTACACGTCCCATGTGCTGCGTCAAGAATTCCCATTTCTGACACGCAAGCTCCCATCGTTGTGGACAAATTCGTACTTTGTGGCCACCGTGGGTGCTGTGCAACTTGATGTGGTGAAGCGGTACATTGAAGACCAGAAAGGACAATAGCCATGCGCCAGTCGTTCAAATACCGTCTGTACCCCAACAAGGCCCAGCAACAGATGATCGAGGACACGTTGGAACATTGTCGCCTGTTGTATAACCGGCTCTTGGCTGAGCGCAAGGAAGCCTATGAGAAGTCCGGCACAACCCTGTCTTATGTAGTCCAAGCCAACAGTTTCCCGGCCCGGAAAGCGGCGACTCCCGCTCTCGCAGCGGTCCATTCCCAGGTGTTGCAGGATGTGGCCAAGCGGTTGGACAAAGCGTTTCAGGCATTTTTTCGCCGTGTCAAGCACGGCGAGACCCCCGGCTATCCCCGTTTTAAACCGTTCGGTCGCTATCATTCCTTCACCTATCCGCAAGGGGGCTACCAGATCCGCGATCAGCGCCTGTTGCACCTCTCCAAGATTGGCGATATCAAGATTAAACTTCATCGACCCATTGAAGGCACGATCAAAACGTGTACCCTCGTCGCCAAGAATGGGAAATACTACGCCGTCTTCTCCTGTGAAGTGGAAGCCGTCCCGTTGCCATCTGCTCAAGCCATGATGGGCGGCGATCTCGGGATTAAGCATCTCCTCGTCACATCGGACGGGGAATGCTTTGACCATCCGCAGTCGTTACGGAAAGCGGAACGCAAACTGAAACGGTTGCAACGCGCCGTGTCCCGGAAGAAGAAGGGCAGCCGGCGACGCCAGAAAGCCGTCCGCCGTCTCGCGAAAGCCCATGAGCATGTGGCGAACCAATGGCGGAATGCGGCCCATCAGATTGCCCGGTACCTGGTCAACACCGATGGTCTCATCGCTTTTGAAGAATTGAACGCGCAAGGGCTCTTGAAAAATCACTACTTGGCTAAGAGTATCGCCGATGCGGGATGGCATCAACTCGTGCAATTCACGACGGACAAGGCTGAAAGCGCCGGTCGCCGTGTCGTGCTGGTCGATCCCCGCTATACGAGCCAAGATTGCTCCACGCCCGGATGCACGTATCGCAAAACCGATTTAACATTGGCGGATCGCCTGTGGGAATGCCCCCGTTGTGGAGTCTGGCATGACCGCGACATCAATGCGGCGCAGAACATCCTGCAACGGGCGTTGGTCGGCTAACACAAGAGTTTTCGGGCTCGGACGGAGCCTTCGGGGAGCGGATGGAGAAGACGCCACCGCCATGAACCGAGAAGCCCCCGGCTTCAGCCGTGGGGAGGATGTGTGCGGGCGGCAGCCCGCACTGGATGCTGAACATCCGGCAGTCCTGCTGGACAGGTCAGCGGGGCATAGTGGCCCATGCCCCAAAGGATACATCTAGGGCGTCGCCGTGAGGTGCGTGACGAAGGAGAGAGGGAGTGCCGCGAGGTCCCCATCCGAGATGTGTCGGTTGAAAGCGTAATGCTGAATGCCAGTGCGGCGGGATGAACTGGGGACGCTGCGCTCTCGGCGGAACCCAAAACCCGGCCACGGAAGGGCTAGTGAGGCACCCAAATGGGAAACCATGGGTCAACAGATAGGCTCGACCTAAAGAGGCGGGTAAGGCAACCCTGTCGGCCACGACAACGGGGCATGCGGTTCATCACGTGGAGGGTAAGACAGGCACATCGTAGCCAGTGTGGGTAACCCGTCGAGAGCTCTTGGTCACCTGGCAAGGGCACGGTCCTATAAGGGCATCCGAAGTGGACTGTGTGCCAAGAGAAGTCAGAGCGCCAGCATAATAGCGAAGTAGTCCGGAGACCACAACTTCGGGCGAAGTGAAGGCCGGCGTCGTTACGGAACCGTCAATTCAGAAGCAGGCATGGTAATTGGTAAGCCTCCGCTGTGAAACACTGCCAAGAAGGTCCTGTTTGCGAGGAGACACTCGAACATGAAATGGTACAATCTGTATGGTCAGCTTTTGAGCTACCAGCGGCTCTACGCGGCATGGCTCAAGGTCGAAGCCAATCGCGGGGCCGGTGGCGTCGATGGAGTGAGCGTATCGGCGTTCAGCGACCGGTTGGAAGAGAACCTGCGTCTCCTGCTGCACCAACTGCAGACGAAGACGTACCGTCCGTTGCCGGTCTTGCGGCGCTATATCCCGAAGCCCAACGGCAAGCAGCGCCCACTCGGCCTGCCCGCTATTCGGGACAAGATCGTCCAGCAAGCCGTCGTGGACATTCTCCAACCTCTCTACGAGACCGTGTTCCACCCGGCGTCCGTGGGGTTTCGTCCCAACAAGGGGGCCTTTAATGCCTTCGGACGTATCATCCACTGGATGGAGCAAGGTTATATCTGGGTCTATGATGCCGATATTCAAGGCTACTTCGAGGCGATTGACCATCGGCTGCTGATGCGGCTTCTGCAGCAACGCATTGCCGACCGGTCTATTCTCGACCTCGTCTGGCAATGGCTGAAGGCGGGAGTCGTGGAAAACGGGGTGCGGTCCGTAGCCAAGTCCGGCTCTCCCCAAGGCGGGGTCATCTCTCCACTTCTGGCGAACATTTATTTGAATGAGCTCGACTGGGAGCTGGAGCAGGCAGGCGTTCCCTTTGTACGCTACGCGGATGATTTCTTGGTCTTCGCCAAAGATGCGGAGGGCGCACAACGGGGCAGCGCGCTGGTGGAGGCGGTCATGCACCGACTCAAACTGACCCTCGCCCCAGAGAAAACCCAGACTGTGCACTTGAAGGAGCAGCTCGGTCCCGAAGGACGCACGATTCCGGAGCTCGAGTATCTGGGGGTCGTCATCCAAGGGTGGTTCCGTAAGCGGGACGGCACGTGGAGCTATGGGCTGAAGTGTAGTGCCAGCGCGCTCAAGGCGTTTCGGGCGGCAATCAAGGAGGAGACGCCGAAAACCCATACTCTCAGTCTGCAGGCTCTGATTGCTCGTGTGAATCCCGTGATTCTGGGCAAGGCCGCCTACTGGGCCCAAGCTGCGAAAGCGGTCCAGACGTACCGCACTATTCGCGGACATTGCCACTGTGCCACGGCCCTCATCCGGCAACAAGCCACGCAACTTGATGCGTATGTACGGCAACGACTCCGACGCGTCCGTCTGCCTCAACGCGGAGGCACGAAAACCTACCGTCGCGCCGCGATGCTCCACTCAGTTTACACCCATGAGCGCCTCATCGGAGCAGGCCTTCGGTACGCCGAACGGGTTGTTCAAGATGCCGCCATGGGCCTCCCCTTAACAGACGCCGAGTACCTGGCCTTGGTCCAGCAACGCCGGGCTCAGGACGCCGCTCGCAAGCGTCGCTCAAAAGCGGGAGACCGAACCTACTGGGACCGGCGGGCAGCGGCTGCGGCCCGTGCCCGTCAGCGTGTGCTATTGTTCGAGAGTACGTGACGTAGAGCGGTGTGCGGGAAAACCGCACGCACCGTTCATTGAGGGGCTGGCCTCGCAAGAGGTCGGCCTACTCTATCAA
>PXYV01000071.1 GCA_003023745.1 Sulfobacillus acidophilus
GCGCCTGGATTCGCGTGCATGGACAACGCCGCTTCTGGAGCGCCCTCGTAAACGCTTACTTCAATGCGATGCGTCAGGCTTAGGTTAGCGCGTATGGGAATCGACAGCCGCATGCCCGAGAATCTGGGCCATAACCGGCAACGCCGTATCCTGGGATAACAGCGCCGTGGCTAAGGTGTGTCTCAATGCATGGAATCCGCGCTTCCGCTGAGGTGGCAGCGGAACATGGGCCATGCGACGATATTTCTCTAGAATCTGGTGGAGATGGTCGTCATCAGCAAAGGGTTCAAGGGGTGCCAGATGGCGCAAAAACACATACGGGGAGTCGACCTGCGGTCGACCATGTTTCAGATAGTCAATGATGGCCCACCCCACATCGGGCAACGGAGGCAGTGTGAGGCGCTGTCCTGTCTTGGAAGTAACCAACTCCATTCGGTTGTCTGCCCAGAGAAGATGCTGGAGTTGGAGATGCTTCACATCCATGGAGCGCAAACCTAAGCGTGCCACCAGTAAAATCATGGCATAATCACGTTTGCCCGTAGGATTGCCCCGGTCGATAACCTCTAACACCTGCTTGACTTGCTCGGGGGTCCAGGCCGACGGGATCCGAGCTTGCCGTGCCACGCGGACCGACGGCAAGGTCGGGCTGAGATCGTGCTCGTGTTGCCCCGCCTGATGGACATATCGCAAAAAGGACCGAAGCCCGCAGAGTTGTTGTTCGATCGTCTTTGGCTGATACCCCATCCAGGTCTCGATATAAGCGCGGCAATGCCGCGCCGTAATTTGCCCGAGCACAGTGATCTCCTGAGACTCCAAAAAGCTAAGGAACTTCTCGGCACTCTTTCGATAATGGTCCTGAGTCACACGTGAGTAGCGCTCGCCACAGGTCTGGCTATAGGCTTCCAATACCGCTGTGAACGACGGATTTTGTAGTAATTGACGTTGCTTGTAGTACCGGCGGAGGATACTGCCGTGTTGCTGGAAGTCGCCTAACATCCGCACCACCCGCCCGACATTAATGATACTCTGGTTCAGCTTTCCGGCCTCCTCTAAGACCGGATAATCATAACGCGCCTCCAAAAATCGGAGACCGAGACCTTCCGTAAATTGGACAGCTCCCTTTTGTTCTAGGAAGGTGGAGATGTGTCGCCACACTCGACGATAATACAGTCGGGTTTGTGGCGTGTAACGAAGCCGTTCAAGTTCTCGTTCTAATGCTTCCGTGAGATCCGCAAATGTCGCAAACATGGACAAAGTCCTCCTTGACGTGAGATTGGGACGTTTTGACTCCCAATCTCATCGTGAGGCCTCACCCCGTTATGCGAAGTAAATTAAGCACGACAAACCGCGCGATGCGCGGCCCAGCGGTTTACTTTGCATTTCTATTTACTTGACATAAGGCGGGTAATGTAAAGCTTTACATTACCCGCCTTGGGGCGTGCCCCGCTCGTTCGGGTGCCATTGCCCGCGCTCCTCGTACCCGGCCTCCAGAAACTGCCTGACCAAATGGAGCACGCGCCCATCAGCAATGCGCCGATTCAACAAGGCGAGTAATTTGTCATGGTCTACCGTGCCGAAGAAATCCGAGAGGTCCGCATCGACAATCCACTCCGCTCCACCTTGGAGTTCCCGCCATATCTTGGCGAGGGCGTCCTTGGTGGAACGGCCTCGGCGGTATCCAAAACTCGCGTCGTCCCAATCCGGGGCGAAAATCGGTTCCAGTCGCTGTAGCAGTGCCTGCTGCACCACGCGGTCCCGAATAGCAAGGATACCCAGTGGCCTTTGCTTCTGAGTCCCCGGCTTTGGTATATAGACCCGACGGACGGGGAGCGGCTGGTAGGACTGGTGGCGCAAGTTCTCGTGTAGCTCGGCCAGGTTGACTTCCAAGTCACGCTCATAAGCAGACCAACTCACACGGTCGACGCCCCCACTGCCCGCATTCGCGCGCACACTCTGCCATGCCATGTACAGGTTCGTAGGGTGGTACACTTTATCGATTAAGGAATGCACCTTCGGTGCATCAGTCGGATTCACCCAGTCCACAAGTCTCCTGGGCGGGTGGTAGAGGGGTCTTTCGCTAAGGGAACTGTTCCGTGCCAACCGTCTTTACTCCTCTCGTGGGTCCGTAATGTTTCCGTTCCATTTCCGGATGGCCTTCCCCCGGCATTCCCCCGGCCCGTTCTGGGTCAGACCGCTTATGTTCTCGGTCCTTGCGGTACTTTGCCATCCTCTGACTTCTCGTCGCGCATCAGTTGCCACTTCGGGGTTTCCTTATAGGCTCCTTATCATCCCCGGACGGGGATGAACGCGCCGAGATCTCCTGGGGTCACGCGAAAATCTTCCGTTCCGTGCCGCCCGCACACACCTTGGTGCGCCAGGGGGGATGCAATATGCCTTCGCCTCCATAGTGCAGGCTCGACCGCTCCCTGACTTTGGCCGACCGGTTCATCTCTTCGATTACGGCCCAGAACTGCTCCGCAAGCCCTTCGGATTCGCCCTCGCGAGCGACACCCGGCCCTCCACACAGCCCGCTGTGCGGCCCACGAGGCATTACCCCCGCGTTTGGATATAGCGCCCTGCATCCGAGCGCCAGTGGGACTTGAACCCACCTGATTTTCGCGCTGCCCAGCGCACACTATGACCTCGGCTGACTTCTCTCGCGTCACGCGCACCTTGCGATGCGCCTTTCCGCTTCGCGGTACTGTGAGAGACCTCCCCGGGTAAGAGCGTGTACTGTCCCTCCATCTACCGGGTGCATCTACGTGACGCGCGCTTGACCGTATTGGGCTTCGTTCCGTTGCGCGAACTTGCCCCACGCGCCCCGCCTCGGATGCACTTCCTGTTCGTCCGGCCGGAGGTTTGCCGCCGGCTTCCTTCAGATTTCACCGCCAGGTAGGCCGGAGGAATTTCACCTCCAGCCCCCTACAGATTCCGTACGTAAACCTCTCGGTTTATACGGCTCGTGCAAACCCTTCCTCGGCGGCGTTACCGCCGCCGGGCGACGCCAAGCCAGTGAGGCTCCTCCCCGAAGGTTGGCCTCGCTGCTTGCCGAGTTCGCCCATCCCCTTCGCTCCACCGCCATTACAGCCGCTTCCTGACTACTACGGGATGGTCCGTCCCTCTCCGGTGCATCGCTACTTTCCCCCTTCGTGGTCACCACTTATAGGGTTTTCACTTCGCATCACCGGCCAGGTTCCCACGTTCCACGTAAAAGCCTGAATCCAGCTCGTGCCTCCTGTACGCCGGATGCCACCAAGGCCGTAAGCAGGTATCGCCTTGATCTGTCTGGAGAGACCGCAAAGCCCTCCATTTTGACATCGATAAGAGGTGTCTTTCGACGCTTGCGGAGGTTCGCTCATCGCTCACCTTCTGGATTCCTACCTGACGTCTTCGAGGACGCCTTTTCCCCCAACGTTCACGACCACGACCATTAAGTCCCAGCCGCTTGGGGCGGTTTGACGGCTCCCCCCTGCAGGGCGCCGTCGAGGGGCCTGCCCCCATCTTCTACGTAGCTTCGTGGCACAATCACGGTGAACACCCTTGCCTTAGGCTAACGGTTGGAACGGTCATCCCCCGTTCAGGACTTTCACCTTAAAGCACACGCCCATGCCGGGCGCACGCAAAGCGGCCCCACCATGCGGCGGGGCCGAGTGTTGGCGGTATCGATTAAAAGGGCATATCGAGTTCCTCAACTCCGATCCATTTGGCGATTGGCTGGTAGTCGTCGCGCGGTGTCGGCCGGTACTGAGTCGTGAAAATCTCCGGGCCCCAATTGACGCCTTGCACCTCGCGCGGTTGACCGTGCGGTTTAAACGGTTTGATGACGGTGGGCTGCTGATTCGTACCTTGCGATACCCACGCGGCCAGCGCATTGAGACGATTCAGCACCTCGGCCAGTCGCGGACTTTCCATGCCCAACAGCTCACCAAAGATCTTCATCCCGGCTACGAGGGCATCTTGCGCCACTGTGCCTTGCGGGTCGATCTGCAAGAATCCTTCGGCGACCGTGGCCGACACAATATCGTCCTGTTCCCGCCACGCTTGCAGGCTGCCCCGCGTGTACTGGCGCTCGAAGTCTCCGCGCGCTTTCAGTCGTCCATATGCCTCGACAAACAGACGCAACCAGTAGCCCATCGCCGTCTGAGACTTCAGTGCCTCTTCCAGTTTTGGATTCTTCGCGAAGACCATCGGAAACTCCACAATGAGTGGTCGACGGAAAAACCCGTTAGTGAAATCCACGATTCTGGGCAGTTGATTCAAGCTGAAAATCAGCTTGGTTTTGGGCACCGCCGCGTAGGCCATCCGGAACTTTACTTCCATGCTCATCGCATCGCCGCCGGTCAGCTGCTTGAGCTTACTCGAATCCTTTAAAATGCTTGCCGATTCGTCCCCGACAACGTTTACTGCACTATCTACCAAATGCGCCGCTGCGAACTGATTGCTCGCCAAATGCCCGAGGCTGATGCTGCTCACGGCTTCGCCGCACAGGGTCCGCAGCACGTCTTGGATCAGGCCCTTACCGTTCGAACCCCCACCGAGCTGGAACAGGTAGCTCTGCAGCGACAGGTCCCACCGGGCAAGCACGAGCCCGAGGTATTCCAGCATCATTTCGCGCTGTCCAGCGTTCGGAATGCTCGATGCCAGGAATTGGTCCACGTCTTGGCTGTGTGCCTGCGGGTCCCAGTCGGCCTCAACGAGCCACGTAATCCGGTCAGCCGCACTCCACTGCCCGGTCTGAAACACCGGGTTGGCAGGGTCGGTCAGGTCCAGCGTGCCATTCTTGAGCGCCAGCTTTGGTTTGGCGTCCCAGTGCGCTTTGGCGAATTGAGCGCCGCGCGGGCTCACTCCGAGAATCATCCCGACCGTCGCACTGACCGTATTCGCAAGCCGCAACGGGTCCTTTTGACCAAAGGTCGCGCCGACTTTCAACGCAATCGGCCCGACCCACGTCCCGCCTTCTACGTACCGCCGTCTCACGAAAATCCAGGGCTGATCGTGCCGCCACTGCGCCGCGGTTTCGGCGATGATCGCGACGGCTAGTTGGTACGTGTCAATTTTCCAGACGTTTTTACCCGGAGCGGCGTAGTCGCCTGCGCGTTGCAGCACCCGCTCGACGATTTGGGTCACCAGTTCGTCGCCTACCACACCGGGCACAACTGGCGCACCTAAGCTCGTCCGCCCAGCGCCGTTGCCGGGAAATAGAATCGGATCTTTTCCGGTTATTTCCCGCCGTGTCTTGCCTGATTGTTCGCGTTCTGATATACTATCTGTAAGGATTTGCTTCCGTTCCATGATGCTCTCGGTGCCGCCGGGAGCCTTTTTTTGTGTTCTACCACGATTATTGATCCTCCTCGTCAAAAAGAGGACCGGGAAACCCTCAGATACCATACTCGCCGCCATCCATCATCACATATCTCTATCATCGCGAATTCTACGACGCCCGGGGGTTTCGGCCGGGTGCTGTCGCCCCCCACAGTCGGGTGTGGGCCCACTGGCGGCTGAGCTAACGATCCTATCGTCACGTTTCATTGTCAACGTCCGTCCGTCACGGGCGAGACCTTAGCTGGCCTCGCTGGGCGGTGTGCTGCTAGCGCCTTGTTCAAGTTGATCAATCCACCACTTCGGAATCCGAATGGCACCGCCGATCTTGATGTGAGGAATTTCACCCTGGTCGATTCTTCGGTAAAGGTGGATCTTGCTCATGTCCAGAATTCTCGCGACCTCGGCCACCGTCAGGAAACGTTTTTCATCGGGCATCGTTGTTGCGTTCACCCCCTCCTCTTGCCAGGCTCATACCGATGAATCCGTCTTCGAAACTCATCATAACACTAGTGATATTATAGATCAACAGATAACCCTAGTTTTATTAGTGCCCAACGGGTATAATTACATAAATCCCAAAAAGGAAGGAGCACTGGTCGGATGAACGCCGCAAAAAACCTTGTACACCCGTGGCGAACCTTACGCGAATTGAATAATTTAACTCAATCCGAGGTGGCTCAACAAACCGGAGTCAATCAAAGTCACTACTCGCACATTGAGCGCGGATCATCGCGGGCTTCGTCCCGCATGGTTGCGCGGCTTTTGGCCGTCTTACCCCCGCCAAGCCGACTGGATCACCGGGCCATTGCGTCCGCATTAGATAACGCAACCGCGCTGGATGATCCGCAGTGGGAAACCACCGTAGAGTTATTGGCACAGTCTTGGCCTGCATGGGAGCGCAACACCCGAAACGCCCTCAACATGCCGTCCGATCCCCCACTGTCATCGGAAGCCCAACCGGGGCTGGTCTGGCTAGTTTGCCAAGGAGCTCCTGCGATTGTACCCCCCGATCTCTTTTCTCCGGGCCTCGCGTCAGATGCCGTTGTCGAAAAGTGGATTGCCCTTTCCCTAAAAATCCAGTCCGACGATATCGGGCAACGGGCGATCAAAGCGGTGAGTGCCGTGATAGAAGCCAGACGAAGCGATCCGCGCTGGGACGATATGTCCCGGTCGTGGCCGAACCTGACCGAGGACCAGAAGGCCGTGGTTGCCGATCTAGTGCGGGTGTTTACCGAAGGGGGATAAGTCTCCGTGATATGCTCTCGCCTGCTCGTCTTATCTATTACTATCTCCGCTCGTGGGGATGGAAGTGGGGATGGTCGTGCATTTTTGGGCAACAAAAATCCCGCAATCCGTTGTAGGATGCGGGTTTCAACTTTGTGGTGCGCCCGAAGGGACTCGAACCCCTGCTTCAGGCTCCGGAGGCCTGCGTGATATCCACTTCACCACGGGCGCACAACGACGGTCATAGTATACCACGGCTACTGTCGGCACTCAAACATCGACAAAATCTGGTTTTTACAACTTGCCTATCATCAATAGAATGCCCAAGCCCACAAACATCACGCCCGCCCCCAGGTGAATGTACTGGGTCGGCACGATGCGCGTCACCGCCTCTCCAAAAATGACGGCCAGTAATGCGCTCAACGCCAGTGCCACAGCAGCGCCCACAAAAACGGAAACACCCGAGTCACTCTGGGCCGACAAAGTCATCACGCTCAGTTGCGTCTTATCCCCTAACTCTGCAAAAAATATCAGGGCAAAAGTTGAGAAGAAAATCTTCCAGTCCACCCCGCACCTCTCCCTCCGAGGTTCGCTTTGTCCTCAGGGAACAGTATGAAGGGTCAAGCTAGTTCATTCCTCGTTTACTCTACACCTCAGTCAGGGAAACCAAACCTAACCGTTTTACCCAACGTTCCGTGTCTCCCCATAGCTCTTTGAGAAATTCTTCGGGCGACCAATCTAACACCTCCATCGGTCCCCGCAAGCGCTCTCCCAGTTTCTCCATAATCCGAAACAAATCATCACGCAAAACCAACAGCTCATTTTTGGCGTCGGGGTCCATGGTCGGCAGCATCCGATTCAAATAGCGGTCAGAAAACGCCTGATGGCGTGCTTCGTCCTGCAACGTCCGACGAGACAAGCGACCGACAACGGTGTCGGGGAAGCGCTCAGCAAACCCGCCATAAAATGTTTTCGCGAATAAATCGCTGATGAGAATGCCAAACACCCATTGCACTGGGTCATGCTTTTGCAGCAAACGCGCGTGATAGCGCCACATTTCCGGCAAACGCCGACTTGGCAAAGGTTCGACATTTAACACGCGATAGAGATGGTTTAAATTGCGAAAATGTCTTGCCTCATCCAACCCCATGCTCGCTAGGTACAAGGCCGGTTCGGCTTGGCCATTGGTCAAAATCATCGGCAATACCGCCGATACTCCCAGCATCGCGGTTTGCTCCCCCAAGTATACGGGTGTAATCAATTGTCCTAGCGCAAGCTTCTTAGGTTCAGAGATCCCCTCGGTCAAGCCCCAGTCGATTTGATCCGTTCCCCATTGGGCTTGAATACCTTTTTCGAACAACCGCAGAAACTCTTCATCCGTCATTGATGGATCCACGTGAATCACCGGAGCATCCCCTCCCTTGCATCTTGTAATAACTGTACCCACCTTCCGGGAATCCAAGAACGGCCCATTGGACCAAAGTTTGGGACCTTTGGTCCATGTCTTTTGCGAGATATCATAACGAGGCCTATCGTTCCCGAAGCTCCCGGCCCGCAAAAGAGGGCCATTCGGCACAAGACGCCGATGGCACCAGGATCTACACTAAAGTTGCATTAAATTTGAAGGAGATGAGTCCCATGATGGCAACATTCACGCACATAAATCCCTGGATTGCCATGGGGTTTTGGGACATCTCTATCTGGGCGCTGGTTATGGCGGGGATTTTGGCACTGACTCACCATCACTGATACTCAAGAGCGATGGCGGTCCGACTGGTACCGCGCATAGTGCGCGGCTGCCTCAGCCCGCCGCGTATAGCCAAGTTTCCCGAGAATATTGCTGACGTAATGCTTGACCGTCTTTTCACTTAAATATAGTTGCTCGCCGATTTCCCGATTCGTTTTCCCTTCCGCCACCAACGCCAAGATCTTGGTTTCATTGTCGTTGAGTTCCTCAATAGGATCGGTGGGACCTTGAGCGGTTCTCAACCGCCGAAAGAGGGCCGCCGTCACTTGCGGGCTAAACAGCGATCCCCCTTGAGCCACGGTGCGAATTCCCTCGATCACCGTATGCCCGCGAGATTCCTTCAAAAGATAGCCGGATGCTCCTGCATCGATGGCGTCAACCAACATTTCATCTTGCCCAAACGAGGTCAGCATAATCACTTGAACCCGCTCATCCTGTTCCTTAATCTCTCGGCACACATCAAAGCCGTTAATGTCCGGCAGACGCACGTCCAACACCGCCACATCAGCGTTATGCGGAATGTGTTCAATGGCGGCCTTGCCCGTTGCATAGTCACCAACCACGCGCAAATCAGGTTGATGATCGATCAGATTCTTTAATCCCATGCGCACGACTTCGTGGTCATCCACAATCGCCACGCGAATCACCGCATCCGCGTCTTGCTCTTCCATTCCCATTGACCTCCTCTAACTGGATGAGCGCCGTCACAACGGGGAACGGGGCCAGCGAAACTGAATCGTCGTCCCTTCCCCGGGGGCGCTCGAAATGTCCATCGTGCCGCCGACGCGCTCCATCCGCCGACGCATGTTTTGCAACCCGAAGTGATTGGCGCCGCTAGCCTCGGCCGCGTCTGGATTGAATCCTTGACCGTCATCTTCCACCCACAAATGATACTCCCAGTCGGTACTGGCCCAACCCACGACAATGTGGTGGGCATTGCCATGCCGCTTGGCGTTGGACACGGCCTCCTGCACCGTTAGCACTAAATCATGCACAGCTTCGATGTTTAAGGTCAAGTACTCTTGATCGTGGAACTCTAGCTCCACATCCTCGGCATACCCGGTTCGTTGCAACATATCTTTCAGGGCGACTAAAACATCGACCGGAGAAGTGCCCAGGCTGCGAATATACATGCGAATATCGGTCATCGTTAGACTGAGTGTTTCCGTTACGCGATTTAATTCGTTGGCGACCGTCGCCGGCAAATCCTGATTGACATCCAAAAGATACTCCAGTGACAGCGTCAGTCCGTACAACGTCTGTAAGACCCCATCATGCAGTTCCCGACCGATGCGTTCGCGCTCTTCCACCGTGGCGTAAGCTTCCCGGTCCTGATATAGCCGGGCATTGGAAATCACAACTGCCGCTTGGCGCGAAAACAGCTGTGCCATCACCTCGTCTTGTTCGGTAAACCGCCCAGGTTTATTCGTCAAATATAAGTGCCCCACCACTTCCCCTTGATAGAGGAGAGGCAACCCTAAAAAACTCGTCATGGCTGGATGATGCGGCGGAAATCCGGAAGACGCGGGATGATCTTGTATGTTGTCGAGGCGAATGACGCGCTTGGTGCGAATCACCTCACCTAAGAGGCCGCGCCCCGACGGCAACGCTCCGATTTGTTGGCGCACCTCGGGCGACAGTCCCGAAGTGATAAACTGCTGAATCTGGACCGGATCGGAATCCGACAAGACCGCTAAAGCCGCATATTGCGCCCCAAATAAGGGCCGCGCCACATCCACAATTCTTTGCAACACGGCTTCCAGATCGGGAAGGGTCGCAACTACTCCGGTAGCGTCCCATAGGCCCTGCAGCACATCACGGCGCCGCTGCAATTCCACATTGGCACGCTCCAATTGCGTTTGTTGGCGCTCGAGCAATCCAAATACCACAAACGAAAACACGCCCGTAAAGAAAACCAACACGATCCCGAGATACGCTAGCTTGCTGCCATGCCGAATCTGAAGAGTACTGATGAATTTGGTATAAATGAGAACGGTCAAGCCCACACCCGCCATGGCCATCAGTGTTGCCAAAATGCGGTCGCGCCACCCCTTGGCAATCGGCACCAAATGCCAATCCCCCTTATTATCAACAAAAACGACTGGGTTTATTATACGCGCAACGCTAAGCATCACCAAATATATGCAAGAGGCTAAAACTGGCGCATCATCTAGATTAGGACCGCTTTGCGATGCAAAACCCGAATGTCTTTGGCCAAATGTATTGTAAGATGCGGTTGGTCCAAAAAGAAGTGCACATCCTCGCCCAACTCATCCGAATGAAAGATATATCGGACATCCGTCTTAATGTAGGCCAAACCCAGACCAGCCAATCCCACTTCCGCAAAGTTGTCTAACTGTTGTATTTCATCTGCCGTGTAGTGTCGGGCGTGCGCACTCTTTTCTCGCATTAGCACACTGGTCCCGTCCGCCATGCGATAGTGGGCCACCCACGACTTATCTGTCGACTCTGACCACAAAATGGCGTGCACCATCGCATCAACCGCATCAGCGGGGATCAGAATGTCGGAATCCAGCCACAAAATCCAGGTGACGTCGTCCACCTCCGGACGTCGGCGCGCCATGTCCAACACCAAATTGCGACTGCGCGGAATACTCCCGGCCTCACCAATGAGAAACTGCACCGGGCGCCCTAACGCACTGCCCACCCGGGACAAAGCCGTCAAACTATGGACCATGGCTCGCCCGTCATGAGTAGGCAAGCCAACCAAAAGAGAACCCGCTGAAATCAACATCCCCTCCTATTCCATCAACCTCTTGCTTTCATCTTCGCTGACATCAACGACGCTGACAACATCAGAAGAGAGCAAGAACAAGTGCAAAGTGTCTTTTGTTACCTGACGAAGGACCCTTCAGCCCATTTTGGCATGGACCTTTGGCCCTATTCGCGAGCGTACCACTCTCCATACTAGAGATAGGAAACTACGGTGTTGGGGAAAAATACCGTGGTCTTTCAGCAAACCGTAAATGCAATGGCCGCCCAGCATTTGTTGAGGCCGATCGTCTCTTCATCACGAAAGCGAAGGCAGCCATAATTTTTCTCAGAAAGAGTGAGTGACTATGACTGCGCAACCCATACGCCAAAGCAAGCGCCGCTCTTGGAGCCGCGAACTGGTTATCGAAACCATCCAATATCGTCATCAACACGGGCTGGCGCTAAACCCGCAAGTCCTGCAAATCGAAGACGCCAGCCTTCTCGCTGCAGGCCGACGCTACTTTGGATCATGGCCCAAGGCACTCAAAGCAGCGAAGGTGCCGCCGGTGCGTCGACTGCCCTCCAATCGCCATCGCCGCGGATATTGGACCAAAGAGCTCTTGTTGTCTGAAATTCGCCATCACGCCGAGCAAGGCCATCCCTTATATGCGCACGCTATGCAGCAGACCGACAATTGCCTGGTGTCGGCCGCGACATATCACTTCGGATCTTGGGCTGATGCTCTGACTGCTGCTGGATTTGATGCGGCAGCCATTCGTGCCAACCGGCGTCACTCCAGTGAGACCGTCATTAACGAAATTCAAGAACTTCTCGACGAACGTGGCGAACTAAACGATGCCGTCATTCGTTCGCAAAATCGTTCGCTCTATTGGGCCGCTCGCAAGTACTTTGGCAGTTGGCGAAACGCCGTTACTCTCGCCAAAACCCGGACGGCTCATTCTCAGAACTCGCGCAATATGGTCAAAATGTCTTAACTCGTCTGCCCAAAAACATCAGTACAACTCGGATGAGAGGTCAGGACGGCGCTTTATATCACGTTAAACCAGCGCATACGATTGGTGCAGCTCGCGTATTTCAAAAAAATTGCCAATAGCGATTGTCGGGCTCTTGCGTATTCGGGCAAAACGAAACATTATATGAGCAAGCGCTTGTCTAAGGAGGGAACCTATGCTTTATGCGTTCAGCGGAGATGCCACGTCCGTGTGGCTGCAAACCGTTCGGCAGGCTCTAGCAGAAACGATGAAGGCGCACGGGCATGCAGAAACTGATGATCCCGAAGAAGCGGGACTAGTGTTCCACACGGTGTTGCCGCAGCGTCCGCGTCCATTTCGCCGCAAGTCACAAGCGACGTTCGTGGTAGGGCTCATACCGTGGGACGAACCGGTGACAAACCCATTGCAGCAACTCTATCCACTACTGGTACGGTCGCTGGCCAATCTCGTGATAGGCGGCTCATCGGATAGGACCATGACCTACCTGGTCACACCCGAACTCGGCAATTACTCCCTGTCCCACGCAGCGGCCAACTGGCAAGAATCGTTGTACGAGCGGGTTGCACCGCTGGCGACCTCCCATCTCGTCATCGACAATCTGTTTGATGAAGATCTGCCAGAAGAATTATGGCTAGGAAATCAGACGACAGACGAGATGCGCGAGGCGAGCCGAACCCTCGCGTCATGGAATCTCTTCCCGGCCCCCTATCCAGTCGCCGAAATGCTCCCGCCCGACGACTATCGCCACTTGCAGCGCGTGTTTGGAATCGGGGGCCTGAGTTATGGAAATCTTAGCGCCCGACACCGCGGCGAGCACTTTTGGATGTCGGCCAGCGGCATTGACAAAGGAAAGATTGGAACCGTCAGCCGCGATATTCTCTTAGTCAAGGGCTATGACGAGAAAAATCGCGCCATGCGCCTGTCCGTTATCCCCGGATCGCACCCCTTGCGCGTCTCCGTCGATGCCGTGGAGCATTGGGGCATCTATCGCAAACATCCGGAAATCGGTGCCTTAATACACATCCACGCCTGGATGGACGGCATTCCCAGCACCACCGTAAACTACCCTTGTGGAACGGTGGAAATGGGTGAGTCGATGTCGGCATTGTTAGACCAAGATCCGCATCCGGAACGCACGGTGATTGGGTTGCGCAATCACGGCATCACTGCCACCGGTCCCAGCTTTCCGGATATTTTAAGTCGGCTCGAAGGGCGAATTCTTGCCCAAGTGCCCATGCTATAAAGCATCGGCATATCAATGCCAAGGTCTTGCTAGGCGCAATGACATGTCTTTCGAACAGCGCGCACGAGCCGTCATGAGTTCAGAGGCATTGCGCTAATATTCTATGTGGCAATGCCGACTGTTCAAGAACGCGAGGTCGGCGCCCCGAACAATGCGCGGGTGGCGCCGACCGCCCTGACTTGGGATGCAAAGTGTTTCAATCCACACCGCATGCCGGGCGCATTTGGAGAAAGCTACCCCTTTGCTCGTATGATGACACCGTGTCAACCCCGGTCGTTTTAATTTCTTTTTGGGCCATGCGAGGTCGGTCGTCAAGGTCGGCGCAGCCGCCGGAGGAAAACGTTGACGAGGATCGAAACTGGCCTTTCCGGCCATAGCCGGACGGGGCCACTGGTCCCTGCTCGGCGCATGCGGAGTTCCCTTGCACGGGAGTTTTGAGGCGACGGCGGATTATTCTCGTATACGCGGGCTGATAGCTCTCGAAAGAGAGCGTAACCACAAGTTAGTGAATCCGACGGGAGCTGTCTCACTCTACACACGCGTGCTCGATCAGAGTCTTAACGCATAGCAACTTGACGAGAGCTCTCCCGGTTCCGTGATGACGCCGCATGCACCGAGCACAGATCAGCAATCTATGCCATCCGAAAAATGACCACGACTCAATGGGCGACGACCCCCTCGTTCGCGGCGGCAGGGGGTGTCTCTTGGCGCACTTGACGCCGCACCAAGTCGTCAATGTCGTGCCGCTTCACGAATACGACTGAGCACGGCCACCCGGCTATGCTCGGGTTTCCATGGCTTACACCGCTAGGCCACAACGGAGGGCACCTAAGCCATGGCCACATACGAAGACTGGTCGGATCCGAAAAAGACCGACTGGCCTTGCCCCAGTTGCGGAGGCCCAGTCTACACCCGATCCCGCCGGGTCGACGCCTATTTCCCCTCGATTCACAAAATCTGGAAAGAAACGGCGATCCGAGTCGGGCCGATTTCGCCGTGGCCGTTCGGGCCGTGAACCTGCAACTGCCCGATTACGCGGTACTGGCGGAGCTTCAGAAACTCATGACCGCCGCCCGGGCGCGCAAGCACCGGCCCGTCGAGCGGTATCTCGCCTACACCGCCGCCAAAGCCCGACGCTTGACCGGTGTGATGGCCCCCAGTTTCTGAGTTGGCGGGCAGTTTGATCCAGCGAAGGCATTCCGGGGTGAGTTAAGTCAAATTGCGATATACTGAGATCAGGAGGGATGCGTGTTATGGGTTATTCTATGCGATTTACGGCGGCCGTTACGCACGAGGGGTCATGGTATGTAGCACGCTGTTTAGAGGTCGAGATTGCCAGTCAAGGAGAACCTCTCGAACAATCTTCGCGAAGCGTTAGAATTATACTTTGAAGATACGCCACTGACTGACTTGCCAATGACACCGATTTTAGCTCCGGTAACGGTCGAGTTGCCCCAGCCATGAGTCCACGTCTGCCGATGCTCTCGGGTTGCGAGGTGGTGACGGCCTTAAAACGGGCAGAATTTGTTCCTGTCAGCCAACGAGGTAGCCACCTGAAACTTCGTCACCCTGATGGGCGCACGATGATTGTGCCTATGCACCATGAACTATATTAATGCACCTTAAGTTTCGCAGGATTTTCCATCTTCAAAGGATCTAAGGCGCCCGATGGCGAAGACCCTCTGTCGAGGAGGGATTCGAG
>PXYV01000072.1 GCA_003023745.1 Sulfobacillus acidophilus
TGGCGACGCCCAGTGATTCCCAGTCAGCCTAGGCAGGAACCGAGCGGGTCGGCGGCGAATTAATAGGTACTCCTATCACAACAAAAGAAGCACTACAGATCACGACCGTCTTTCGTGGCTTGATGGCGGGCACGGATCAGGTCTTGCGCTTCTTGCACGGCATCTTTGGCGTAACGGCAACGCTGTTTCACTCGCACCGTGACGTTCCAAAGGCCCCGACGTTCAGGAGTCCGTCGACCAATCGTTGAACCGCCAATCGCAACATAAAGCCATATTTGCGTATGAGGCGGCGGAGGATGGTGTCCTGCTCCGGCGTGACGGCGAGCAAGACCCCAAAAATCGTGGGGTTCATTCCGAGACTCCTTCCTGAGCCAAGGTGGCCATCGCTTGACGCACGGTCGCGCCCATCTTTTTTCCCCCGCCTTTGCCGTAAATTCGCGCCGAGAACGACGTGGTGATGGCGATCAAGTCCTCCACCAGTTCCGGTTGATCGTCCGTCACCGAACTCTCCATCACGATCAGACGCACGCCGAAGGCGTGCAGAAAGGTTTCGAGATAGCCCCAGCCAAACCGTGCTAATCGGTCGCGAGATTCGACAACCACCAGGCTGGCCTGGTGGTCTCGGGCCAGGTCCAGCAGTTGATGCAAGCCCCGGCGCTGTTCGTTCAACCCGCTGGCGACATCGGTCAGCGCGGCGACGACCGTCCAGTGTTGCTCCGCAGCGAATGCCGTCAGCCGGCCCAATTGGCGATCCAAATTCCCCGCGTCTTGTTGTTTCTTCGTGGAGACCCGGGCATAGAGGATACACCGGGTGTCCAGCGCGGGATTCTCCACATCCTCGTGCATCAGGGCGTGTAAGTCCGCCACCCGATAGCGGCGATGATTCGTCAACGTGCGCACGGGAATCAACCGTCCCTCACGTTCCCATTTCCGGAGCCCTTCGATACTCATCCCGAGCATCTTCGCCGCTTTGCCAATACTGACAAACTGTTCGTCCATCGCTCTATCACCTAACAGAATGATACGATACTATGAGACATAATTGTAGATTTATTGCAGGCAGTTACAACCTCCCGCACTGATCCGCATGAAAGCTATATCGCCGACGACGAACACGAACCGGGCGATGAGCTCGCCAACCAGTGCAATGCTGTCCCCACTAGCCGCTCTGACTACTCATCAATCAACGTGACCCGACGCCCGGCCGCCTGCACACCGTCAATTTCTTTTACCATTTCAATCGTCTGATGATCTTCACCCATCCGTATTCCCGGTATCACCACAGCCCGACCGTGCTCACTAATCAGGGCGACGGTCACCTCTCCCGGCATCTTGGCGGCAATCCCTTGGATCTCCGTCCGCACCCGGTCCATAACCTCGGGATGCGCCAATCTCACGTAAATGGGCCCCTCCGCGTGAGGCCACCCAAAACCAAATGCCTCCTGGAAAACAGGTTTCGGATCCTGCTGCGTCGGCGGTCCCTCGAACAATTGCATTTGCGTTGGAATGGCGCTGGCAATGGCTCCCAATCCGCTGAGTGCACCTGCCTTGGCGAGCGCTTCCAGAAATTTCAGGTCTCGGCCAAATCCACCACGCCGCACCAGATCATCCACGTCCTGAAACGGCCCTTGTTCTTGCCGAGCCGCCACAATTCGCCGCGCCCGATCTAAACCGAGTCCGCGAATCATTCCCAGCCCGGCCACAATTTTGTCCCCTTGCACGCTAAAATCTACGGCACTGCGATTGACGTGCGGCATCGCGATGAAGATGCCTTGACTTACCACTTGCGTCATCAAATCTTTCAGTTTGTCGCTTTCGTGTCCAGATAGTTCAGCCGCCCAAAAATGCAAGGGATAATGCGCTTTTAAATACGCCAGATAGTAACTTAAAACCCCATAACTGCACGCGTGCGACTTATTAAAGCCATAGTCGCCAAAGGCTTGAATCCGATTCCAAAAGGCCTGGGCCTGCGCTTTGGAATAGCCGCGCTCGATCATGTTGGCAATCAACCGTTCCTCTTCCTGATTGAGCATCGCATGATCTTTCTTTGAAATCGCGCGCCGAATCAGATCGGCTTTTGCCATGGAAAATCCTGCGATTTGTTGTACCGCTGCCATTAACTGCTCTTGATAGACCATCACGCCGTACGTGTCGCGAAGAAGCGACGCCAGCGGATCGTCCGCGCTCGGATGATATTGAGCGGCGCGGCGGTTTAACAGTTCACCAATGGCGTCCATCGGTCCGGGCCGATATAACGCCACGACCAGCATCACTTCTTCGCGTGATGTTGGGCGCATTTGCCGCAACAAACTCTTGACCCCGCGGCCATCCAACTGGAACACCCCGTCGGTGTCACCGCGCCCTAGCAATTTCAGCGTCTTTTCATCCCGTTCGTCAACCTCATCCATACTTGTCGGTGAAATCGCCAGACTGTCCTCAATGCGCGCTACGGTCGTGAGTGTGCGTAGTCCCAATACGTCCAATTTGACAAATCCCAGTTGCTCAATCGACCCCATCTCAAAGTCGCTGATCCAGCCCGACTCTGCGTCCCCCTGGCAATACAACCACTCCGTCAAGGGCCCCGGGGCAATAATCACCCCGGCTGCGTGCGTGGAACGATGCCGCGGCAGTCCCTCAAGACGCACCGCCAAATCTATCCAATCGCTATTGAGTTGCACCCGCTGGCACGCCGCTTTTAGCCCCTCGACATGATCGGCTAACATGTCTCCCAATGCCCACTCACAGCTCTTGAGCACCGCCGACACTTGATCTGAGGGAAGCCCCTGCGCCCGCGCTACGTCGCGCAGAGCTGCTCGTGCGCCAAATGTGCCATAGGTTCCGATTTGGGCGACGCAATCGCGGCCGTGGCGTCGCCGCAGATATTCAATGACCTCGCCACGGCGGGTATCCTCAAAGTCTAGATCAATATCGGGCAAGGTATGACGCGCTGGATTCAAAAACCGCTCAAATACCAACCCATACCGCAATGGATCGACATCGGTAATGTGTAACGCATAAGACACCAACGAACCGGCGGCTGAACCACGCCCGGGTCCCACCCGAATACCCATGCCTTGCGCCCAACCTACTACGTCGGCCACCATCAAAAAGTACCCCGAAAACCCGAGCGCGGTGATCACCTGCAGTTCAGCCTGCAGGCGCTCACGAGCTCGGTCAGAAGGATTCTTCCCATAACGGTCCGCAAGACCCGCCTGAGCTTGCGCTCGCAGCACCGCATCCTCGTCCGGCACCCCGGGCAGGCGGGGCATCTTGAAGACGTGTCGCGCAAATACCGATCCTTCATCCTTTGGCTGCCACATCTGCTCGCGTGGCCACGACGCGTAGGGCTCTAACCAGGTGGTGGGATCGGTTGGCAAATGCACAGCCTCGGGGTCCATGGCAAACCCGCCAATTTGCGCCAAAAGCGCCAGCGCTTCGCGATCTTGCGCGACGCTGCAACGGACACGCCGAGCGGGCACCCAGCGCCAATCGCGCGGCAGATGATTGAGATATTCGCGTTGGTCCGCCGCCAACTCCACTACGACCCCGTTAGTCGGCAGATCAGAAATCGCCCCAGTCCACCACATCTCCGCCGAGGCCCCTAGGATAACGGTCAATCCAGGCTGAGGCCGGCCACCCCACTGATTAAATCGCACCAGCGTTGGCCAGGCTTCAGGCAAGCACGCCACCAGCCGCACTTCCCGAAGCCCGCCGCCCGCTTGCCAAAGCCTTGTCACCCCAACCAGCGGAAAAAGCCCGGCTTGGCGCATCCGTCGGTCAAACTCTTCCGTCCCGGCCAATGTCATCCAGTCGGCGAGGACAGCCGTTTCAAACCCACGCCGTTCCAGTTCCCCGACGAGGTCTGGCACTTTCCATACGGAGCGCAAAAGCGAGTATCCAGACCATACATCGGTCAGTGGCGCTATCACCTCACGCCTGCCGTTGAATACGCTCACGCTTGCGCTGATGTGGATCGAGCGTGGCCTTGCGCAATCTGACGTTTTTCGGGGTGATTTCCACCAATTCGTCCGCGTTCACATATTCCAAGGCTTGATCCAGGGTTAAGGTGCGCGGCGGCGTCAGGCGAATGCCTTCTTCGGCGTTGGCATTGCGCATATTCGTGACGTGCTTCTTTTTGCACACATTGATCTCCAAATCGGTGGGACGGCTGTTTTCCCCAACAACCATGCCCGCGTAAACCGGCGTGCCGGGCCCAATAAACAACACGCCCCGTTCTTGCGCATTGTCCAACGCATACGAAGTGGCCGTACCCGTCTCAATGGCGACCAATGCCCCCCGCGGCATTTCGTCGATAGCGCCCGTATAAGGCTCGTATCCGGCAAACAAATGATTCATCACGCCATAGCCCCGGGTCTGATTGATAAAAGCCGAACGAAATCCCAACAGCCCCCGTGCCGAGATGACAAACTCCAGCCGCGTCTGGTTAGGTCCCGCTTGTCCCATGGCCACCATCACCGCCTTGCGCGGACCCAAAAGTTCCATCACCGTGCCCACGTATTCATCGGGCACATCCAAGAACAGCCGCTCCATGGGCTCCATCAACCCTTCTGGAGTCTGGCGCAAAATCACTTCCGGCTTGGACACCTCCATCTCGTACCCTTCCCGGCGCATTTCTTCGAGCAAAATTCCAATATGCAATTCGCCCCGGCCCGAGACGCGGAACACTTCGGCATCGTCCGTATCCTCTACTTTAAGTGCCACATTGCGCTCTTGTTCCCGATAAAGGCGCTCGCGCAAGTGACGCGACGTGACGAATTGACCCTCTTGGCCGGCAAACGGACTGGTATTAACCCCCACCAGAATAGTTAAGGTAGGTTCGTCGACCGTGATGGGAGGCAATGGCTGGGGTGTCTCGGGATCGGTAATGGTGTCGCCAATTGTCACCGTACTGAGCCCGGCCAAGGTGACAATGTCTCCGACCGTTACGGAGGACAGTTCGATTCGGTTCAGTCCCATCCGCCCAAATAATTTGGACGGGCGGACCCGCTCAATCTCACCGCTGGCATGGGCTACCGCCACCACTTGGCCCGCCTTCAATGTGCCCTGCCGCACGCGTCCGATTGCGAGACGGCCTACATAGTCATCATGGTCCAATGTGGTCACCAAAATTTGCAGCGGCGCCTGGTCGTCGCCGACGGGATAGGGAATCACATCCAAAATGGTGTCCAACAGCGGCTCCAACGTGCGGCTCGCGCTCAAATCAGGCGTGCGAGCGGCGATGCCTTGCTTGGCCGAGGCGTACAAAACCGGGAAGTCCAATTGCTCATCGGACGCTTCGAGATCCACAAACAGTTCCAAGACGGCTTCATGTACCTCTTGCGGCTGCGCGCCTTCGCGATCCATCTTGTTTAACACCACAATAGGCCGAAGACCAGCCTTCAACGCCTTTTGCAGGACATAACGGGTCTGTGGCATCGGTCCTTCATGCGCGTCCACGACTAACAGCGCGCCGTCAACCATGCTCAAAATGCGCTCGACCTCGCCGCCAAAATCGGCATGCCCAGGAGTGTCCACAATATTGACTACCACCCCCCGGTACGTCACAGCAGTCTGCTTCGCTAAAATCGTAATGCCTCGCTCACGCTCCAAGTCATTTGAATCCAAGATGCGTTCAACCACGTGGCTCGGATCGCGAAATGTCCCACTTTGCTTCAGCATGCCATCGACCAATGTAGTCTTACCGTGGTCTACATGGGCGATGATGGCAATGTTGCGAATGTCCTGGCGTTGCATGCATTGTCCTCCATCGAGTTCCGTTCTACTGACCCGCCCCGAGGCCAGGATGTCTAACGTTGACAAGTTCCGCTGACGCTACTGCTGAAAACCCGAACCGTTGGCATTCAGCCGTCCCACCAACTCCCGAAAGCGCTTGCCCCGTTCTTCGAAATTCGCGAATAAATCATAGCTAGCTGTCGCCGGAGACAGCAACACCACGTCTCCCGGCCGGGCCGCCACCGCCGCCTGTTGCACCGCCTGATCAAAACTCTGAGCTTCAATCACAGGAATATCGGTGTGAGCCATGACCGCTTTTTTCACCCGATCGCGAATTTCTCCCAGCACCACGACCGTGTGGACACGACTGTGCCGCAGTGCCTCGCCTAATGTATCATAATCCAACTTTTTGTCATAACCACCCAAGATCAACACAATCGGCCGACTGATGGCCGCCAGTGCGGCCATGGTGCGGTCTGGGGCGGTGGCAATGGAGTCATTGATATATAGCACATCGTTTACCTCCCGCACGACTTCGAGCCGGTGCGGGACCCCTGCAAAACTTTCCAGCACGGCAGCGGCTGCCTCTAAATCGCCGCCCGCCGAAGCGACAATCGCAATCGCCGCTAACGCGTTGGCCACATTGTGTTCACCAATTAACTTCAACGCACTTCGGTCCACAACCGGCCGCGCCCCTTTACCGCCACGCCACCACAATTTTTGATCGCGATAATAGGCGCCATGGGCAATCTCCTGCGACAAAGAAAAGAACACACGTCGGCCGGTGCCCTGCGCCACCATCGCCGTCACTTCCGCGTCGTCATACGGCAACACCACCCAATCTTCCTTACTCTGAAATCGGGCAATGTTCGCCTTCGCTTCTTTATAATCCTGATAGTCGCGATGAATGTCGAGATGATTAGGCCGAATGTTTAGGATACACGCACCGTGCGGACTCCTTTTAGTCAGGTCTAATTGAAAACTCGACAACTCCAACACCACCCAGCTCTCGGGTCCAATTTGGCCTAGTTGCGAAATGAGCGGTTGACCAATATTTCCTCCCACGTAGACGGGTCGTCTTCCATCGCGGCGCAAGGATTCGCCGACCAAAGTTGTGGTCGTCGTTTTGCCGGCCGACCCGGTAATCCCAATCACCGGAGCTTGACACCTTTCTAGGAACAGCTCTGTCTCACAGCTAAACCGCACACCGCGCTTGCGCAACTCATCCAGCTCGGGTCCAAACTTGGGGACGCCCGGCGTTAGATAGACGGTCGACAAAGGTCGTTGCAGCAAGGCCTGTAAGTATTGAGGGCCTCCATAAACCTCGACACCGGTCGCACCCAAATCTTCCAGCTCGGCCATCAGCGCTTCACCCGGGCGGCGGTCAAAGACCGCCACTTCTTGCCCTTGATCTAAAAGAAAAGACACTAAAGGCCGATTGCTGACGCCCAACCCCACCACGCCTACCAAATCGGAAGACGACATCGATCTATCATTCCTCCAGTAACTGTTCCATCCGATCCAGTCCTTCCGCTAAGCGATCCATCGACGTGGCATAGGACAAACGAAAATGATCATCCACCCCAAACCCGCTCCCCGGCACCACGGAAACTCTTCCTTCCTCCAACCATACTAACGCGAGGTCGTCGGCATTCGTCACATTCCGGCCTCGAATTGTCCGTCCCATCACGCCGGCTGCATTGACCCAAAGATAAAAGGCACCCTTGGGCTCATTGACCGTAAGACCCGGCATGCTCTGAACCCGCGACACAGCGTAGCGCCGGCGCCGATCAAATTCCCGCCGCATTTCCTCCACGGGTTCTTGCGGTCCCTCCAAAGCGGCTTGAGCCGCCGCTTGCGAGATTGACGACGGATTCGAGGTGGATTGGGACTGCAAATTAGCCATGGCGGCAATGATGGCTTGGGGTCCCGCGGTGTAGCCGATGCGCCAGCCCGTCATGGCATACGCCTTAGAGACGCCATTAATCACCAGCGTCCGATCCCGCATATCGGGCAGTGCCGCAATGGACAACGCCTCGACGCCGTCATAGATCAGCCGCGAGTAGATTTCATCGCTAATGATCCACAGATGGTGTTGGAGCGCAAACTGCGCGATCGATTCCAGATGGGCACGGCCCACCACCGCTCCAGACGGATTCGACGGTGAATTGAGAATGAGCCCCCGCGTGTTGGGACGGACCGCCCGCTCCAAATCCTCGGCTGTCAACTCGCCGCGGTGTTCAGCCGCAATCGTCACCAATTGCACTTCGCCGCCAGCCAGCCGAATCTGTTCGGGATAGGTAACCCAGTAGGGCACAGGTAAGAGCACCCCGTCGCCAGGGTTGGTCAGGGCTAACACGGCATTATAGAGCGAATGTTTGGCGCCGGCCGATACCAACACCTCCTCAGCCCCATACGACAACCCAGTGTCCGTTTTCAGCCGCTCAATCACGGCCTTTTTCAGTCGTGCCGTGCCTCCAACCGGGGTATAGCGGGTCTCACCGCGATTCATGGCTTCTTCGGCCGCCTGCCGAATAAATTCAGGGGTGTCAAAATCCGGCTCTCCCGCCGTGAGATTCACAATGTCCAATCCTTGTCCAATTAACGCTTTGGTTTTCGCATCCAAAGTCATAGTCGGCGAAGGCGCCAACGATGCCACCCGCTGTGCAAGTGCAATATCTGTCACGATTTTCCGCCTTTCTCATCTATCCGCACATAAAGACTGTCCGACCATAAATCCTCAAGTAGTTGCACTAGGCGTGCGGTAACCAAGTCAATGATCTGTTCGCCTTTTTCCCGACTGCCGCCACGGCCATCACCGGTGGTGGCATGTCGAAGATTTTTCTCGTGCAGACCCATCTGCTTAATTTTGTACTTTGCCTGATACGGGTTAAAGGAGGCATCCTCCATCCGCACCAGTGACCCCGCGACCGCCAACATCACGGACGTTTCGTCTTCGCCCGCATGGCCTTGGCTTTTCGTCACGGTCAAAATGTCTTGGCTGTAATCAATCCACCAGTTTACCAACACCGCACGGCCACCGTGCTCGGCGATGTTCTCCATGACGGCGTTGAGCGCTGGAGTATTTCCGCCATGACCATTCATCAACACGATATTGTGAATGCCCCAGGTCAAAGCCGCCAAGCCCACTTCTGTGACATACTGAGCAAATGCGTTGGTCGCAACGGATAACGTACCGGCGTAGTTGGCCAACTCCCAGGTATGGCCATACGGAATCGCCGGCATAATCAACACACGGTCGGGGAACCGCTCCTCCAGCGCGGCTGCAAAATGCCAAGGCGCCATATTGTCCGTCCCCAACGGACAATGCTCGCCATGGGCTTCCACACTCCCCACAGGCAAGATCGCGGTATCAATCTGACCAAGCACCTTCTCCCGAAAGTGCTTGGTCGTTAGCCTATCCCAATACATCTGTCCCTCCTTAATTCGACAGCTCAGCCTGCCGCTTGGCCATAAGCCGCATGCGGCTCACATATCCCCCGATGCTGCCGCTCTCAGCCGCAGTCAGCGCGCCCCAACCTTCACGACGCACTTTATCCCACAAGCCAAGCGCTACCGCCGCCTCCGTCTTGAGGGAAGCCAAGTCGAAGACGGGTTCAGAGGTTACATCATGTGTTGAGGTTGCAGTCGACGTTTTCTTCAGTGTACCAGTACAATGGGAATTTGACATCGATCCCTCCACCTTTCTAAGCCGCCGGATCTATTTTTATCGCCCGGCGGCAGCCACCTGCGGTTCTAGCTTGTGTTGCCCTCAGCCATCCATACGTGGACGCTCTGGCGATACCGACCGCTTGGCGAAGGCCAGGCTTCCCATTTTCTGAAAACGGCACATGGACGGGACGATGTGGGCGAACTAGGTCAGTCGAAAGGTCTGGCCGCGCCTAACTGCTCCCGACGCGCCCCCGCGAACGATGCAACGTCCGGTCGCGACCGGCCTAGGAGCGGTCTCCGGTCGAAAGCACCCGCTCGTCGTCCGGGTACATGGCCTTACCCGGATGGCCATGGTGGGAATGCGTAGATCCCCACCCCAATCCCCGCGTCACCTTGCCCCTACCCGGCCTCTTGCTGCACCGAGTCCGTGTTGCGTTCTGTTTGAACCTCGCGGTACAACACCAGCATGGCCAACACTTGCAAAACCGCAATGAGCCAAAACCCCACCGCCAGCGACGCCACCTGCGCAACTATCCCCAAGAGCAAGGGGCCAAAGGTGGACGACAAGTCAAATGACGACTGCGCCAACGTGTTGGCCGCCACCAGTTGCGACTTATCCACGGCCGCGACAATGCGCATGCTCACGAGCGGAAAAAGCGCCGCATGGGGCCATCCTAAGAGCCAAAAGCCCAGTAAAAAGACGACGAGATTGGGTGCCCACGCCATTAACGCCAACCCCACCGCGCCGACACCCAATGCCCCAAACATCCAGGTCGCCTTTTTGAGGAGCAGGCCGCGCCGCACAAATCGCGTAATGGCCAGACGCCCAAGCAGCGACGCGACAAAAAAACTGGTCAGCACAAGCTCCACCATGACGTACGGCAGATGGAACAACGCCTTGACATCCACCCCGCCATAGGTCATAGCACCAGCAAAGGATAGATTGAACACCAATAAGACCCAAAATCCGTTCATGTAGATGCGCGACTGCCACAAATCGCGCATAGTCGATCTTAGCCGCACCGGTGCGGGGGGCGAAGCCGCGTCCGCCAATCGCGCCATCAGGGCCGGCTGAAAACGCACCATCGCCATTAAGGCAACGACGGCGAAAACCAAAAGCAGCATGTAGATGCCGCGCAAGGGAAAACGCGTTAAGATAAACGTACCCAAAATTGGCGCCACCACCAAACTGGACGACAACGCCAACGAGTAATAGCTCAAGTTTTTCTCCCGGTCTGGGGGCGCGGAAAGTCCTCCCATGAGGGAAAGCAAATGCGGCATGATAAGCGCTGTCGATACCCCGGAGAAGCCCACCGCCAAGAGCAGCTCGGTAAAGTTGCGGCTGACTAAAATGGCCACGACCGACGCCGCTAAAAGCACAAAACCAAAGGTCATGACGCGCGGTACCCGCTGCAACGGCACGCGCGCACTGTAGGCAAAGCGCACAACGATAGTGACGCTGGCATAAATCGCCGACACCAGCGCGATCTCTGAGAGTCGGGCTCCCAACTGATGGGCCAAAAGCGGGTTGTTGGACTGCATCATGGAGGAATCTGCCCGTGCTAAAAAGGTCAAAATTAAAATCAACCACACTAAGGTGGCTGCTGTCGCAGTATTCCGTCGAACCATATGACACTCGCCTCGATCTCGTCAATGCCAATCCCTATTTTTAGTATAGCATGTCCCCAGCACACCCCATGACAATGGGATTGCACAGGATCAACGGTCGCGACTTTGTGCCGTCACGCCTGACGCGTTACCTGGCGTCTGGCCCCTAAAAACCAAATGGCAACCAGGATCGCGCTCAAACCAGCAAATACATACAAGGCCAGACGAAACGAAGGCACTGTCGCGCTATAGATTCCCAAGGCCATAATCGCCGCCGCCATGGCCCAGGTCAGGTACGGAGCACCAAAAGCAAGTCGCGAAACGGTTTGTCCATTTGTACGCGCGTGGCGGAACCAAACCGCAAAGGCCAAGAGAATCAACAGCCAATTGACAAAGCTAAAATAGCTGGACGCTGCGGTGAGATCGGTGTACACGGTGCGGGGCAGCATAAATGCCAAGACCAACGTGGCGATTACCAACAACGCGGTGGTGATTAACGAGGCGTACGGACGACCCCGACCTTTGTGCCGATAGAACGACGGCGCACCCTTTTGTAGCGCCATGCTAATCAACATCCATTCCGTTGCGTAAAAGGTGCCCGCCATCACCGAAAACGATGCCACCAAAATGACGGCATTAAACGCCCAAGAAAACCACACCAGATGATATGATCCCAACGCTGTCACAAACGGCGACTGATGCGGTGACATCCGCGTGTACGGCACCAGCAGCATCAATCCCGCCACCGAGAGTGCATACAGTCCTACAACGCCCAGTGTGGTCGCAAGCGCCGCCTTGGGAATGACGTCTTTGGGGTGCTTGGTCCTAGACGTCGCCATGGCCACCGTGGTCACGCCGGCATAGCTGTAGATGACGATCAGCATGCCTTTGAATAAAGCTGGCACTCCCCGCGGAAATGTGCCTCCATGGGCGCGAATCAATGCCCACCCGGCCAGATGACTCGATCCCCCCAGGTGTGACAGTAACCACACCGCCACCACCATAAAGCCAACCAACACGGCGGTTTTTACAACGGACATGGCGGCCTCCGTCTTGCCTAGGTTGGCGACACCAAACATGTTCAGTCCGATGATAATCAACACGTACACTAACGCGTAGATGCCCAGCGCGATGTGCGGATCCCAGGTCCTCGAATACACTGCCATCGCCACCGCTTCCGACCCGACCGACAGGATTCCCGAAATATAGACGGCCCACCCCAAGAAATATCCCAAAAAGTGCCCTAAATACTGTTGGATGTACTCTTGGTACGACGAGCGCACGGGCACGTTGATGGCCATGGACGTGATCGCCCCCATCACTTGCGCCAAAATAACGCCAGCCAGTAGATAGGTCACCACAACACCGGGTCCCACCTGCCGAATGACGATCCCGCTGCCCAAGAAAAAGCCGGCGCCAATAATCCCGCCGATGCCCAATCCGGTCAGCCCGATAGTCCCTAAAGAGCGCCGCGCCGTCTTGGGGTTCTTGCTTTTGGCCGCTTTAACTCTCGTCCCGTGTTGTTTTAAGCCCATGCCACCCCGCCCATTCTCACACCCATGTGTGCCAATGGAACAAAGTATTTCCTCGTTGCCTAGCTCTCATGCATAGCCCTTTAAGTCGGGTCGACCGCGAATTTGGCCCAGGCGTCTGCACCAGCCGTCGTCACAACACGCTAGCGACGAGACCAATAAACAAGGCATAAAATAGGCCGGCGCCCAAGAGCTCGGCAATCCTTAACGTCCCGTCGCGAGCCCGCAATAGCGACCAAAGCCCCGCCATCCAAGCCAAGCTCGCTGTCAGTACCTCCCAGCTTGCCAAGTGCCAAGAGGTTAGCGTAAGGCCAAGCGCGGGCACGAGCGATGCCTGAAATGCCATGGCCCCAGTAACATTGCCGACAGCCAGAATATCCTTCCCGCGCCGGATCCATATCACACTGTTTAAAACCTCGGGCAGTTCGGTGGCGAGCGGGGTCACAATCACCGAAAGCAAAAATCCGCTGATGCGAATCCGCCGAGTAAGTTGTCCTAACGCAGACACAAAAAAATGCGCACCAATGATTAAACCGATCAGAGCCAGTCCCACCTGCAAAGCGACGGCCCAAAGCGGTGGTCGCGCTCCTTGATGCAAGCGCAATTCATGACTGGGCGTAGGGCCCGACCCTGCGCCGCTCCGCCACAATCGACGCGCATGCCAGGCGTAGCCTGACACCAGGACGGCGGCAATCACAAAATGGAACAAGGGAGACAAAAATGTGGCAATAATGGCCAAACCAAACGCCACCAGAAAGAACCGGAGGTCAACAATCATAGACTGTCCTGAAAGCTTGAGTCCTGCGGGTCGACGCCGACTCGCCCACACGCCCGCCCCAATCACGGCAAATCCAAGCGTGGAGAGCATAAATGGGGCACCTAAAATCGCGCCCAGCCCAATCGCGTCTTGAGCGGCACTCCCCCCTGAAAATACGAACGCTATCAACGGCACCAACGTTTCGGGCAACGCCGTGCCCAGGGCTGCCAAAAGCGATCCCGATACGCCTTCGCCTAAGCCCAACTCATAACCGAGCCATTCCACGCCATTGGTGAAGTAATCGGCGGACAGCACAATTAGCAGCATGCCCGCCCCTAAAAACACCACCCAAGAAATTCAAACCGCCTCCCACCACGTCCCTACAGTATATGGACTGGCGGCTAGGTCAGACTACTTAAGGGGAAAATCGCGTTGCCGCAAGGCCTCGTAAACCGCTATTGCGACCGCGTTGGACAAATTGAGCGAACGAACGCCGTCCCTCATCGGTATGATACGCCAGGCGTCTTCATGGTTTGCTAAGATATGCGATGGCAATCCCGACGACTCACGCCCAAACACCAACACGTCATCGGGTCCATAACGGACATCGGCGTAACACAGTCCGCCGTGCGAAGTAAAGAAATGCCACGACCCGACTTTTGCCAGGGTCTTGACAGCATGATCCCAATCCGCATGCACCTGGACGTCCACTAAATTCCAATAGTCAACACCGGCCCGTTTCAGATAGCGATCTGCCAGTGAAAATCCCAGAGGCTCGACCAAATGCAAAGTCGTTCCGGTGGCAGCGCAAGTCCGAGCAATGTTTCCCGTATTAGGCGGAATTTCCGGCTCCACCAAGACCACGTGCAGAGCACATTCCTCCTTACAGCCGCTCTCCCAAATCTACACAAATCTCACTGTGCGTAGAATGTGGGTTCGGGACTGTCATGTCCCTCATTTGATTTCTTGACGGTTGGCGGCATGA
>PXYV01000073.1 GCA_003023745.1 Sulfobacillus acidophilus
ATCAAACAACCCCTCCTTGCGAAAGGGTTTCGCCATGCACCAGTTCAGATCCTTTGTGGTTGGATAATCCTAGGAAATTTAAGGTGCATTAATATAGTTCCGGCATGGCGACGTCGAGACGCTGGACGCGCACGTCGAGTTTTTCCAATTGCGCCTAGACCGTAGATTGCAGGGCTGGAGCGAGATGCAACGTCCGAATTCCACTGGCGATTGCAGAAGCACCACGCCGACATTCCCTCCCGGCGATCAATACTCCATCGCCGAAACACACTCTTCATCCAATGTCGCAGGCGTCGCCGATCGTCTACCGCCGCTTTCCGCGCTTGAACGAGACCGCGGAATACCTCCTCGTCAAATGTCGGCAGATGTACCGAAGTGTGATTATCCTCGGACAGCTTACGAGTGTCACGGTGATTGGTCTTCACTTGACCCGGTCCCGCATCCCGTGAGGGATAAGTCCCGGGGCAATGACGTCACAGGCCACATACAGCCCTTGCGGATGGCGAGCCCACTCGAGCTCGGTCGGGCGCACCCGACGATCTACCCACCGGATTTCCGCGGCACCGATTGGGCCACACTCTCCAATGAATAGGGAATTGAGCCTAGATCCCGAGCACGCTCGCATCCGGAGTGAGCCTCGGCAATGACAATAGCTTCTGCCGAGACGTCGAACTCGATGTGACGGGTATGCCGTTCCATGAAAACCAGTCCTTGTGGAAATGTGTGCCCAATACCCGTAATGTAGCCACACTACGGGTCCGGGACCTTGACTGATGTCATTATTCTATTTACAGAAACCTGGATCTCGTCTCGCATTCCATCACCCGGCGCAACCACATTCGCGGCAGCTGCAGTCAGCTGCGCACGAGCAGGTATCGGGACAATGACCCGACGCGCAGCTGCTGCAGCAACATTGGTTGACAATTGACTGTTCCACTTGAGATCACCTCCCCATTTGATGGGTAGACGCGTGGCATACTTTGGAGTCTCGCCCGTTATTTTTCTCCGCCGTGCAACATTTATTCCAAGTGGTCCGGACAATGAGAAAGCACTAGATAACGCCGGAGGTGAAATTCCGCTCTATCGTCTTATCGTGTCCACCGCGCCGGTTAGACTAGGAGCCCAAGGCACCGACTCGCTAATCGAATTGTAACGCGTTAGCGCAATACATTCTGATCAAGCGCACGTTTCAAGTCGTGACGAGGCCCGAGTATCCGACGTAAGCTTTTTCGGAGAGAGCGAGGTGGCATTGACCCCCCTATCGGTATTCATTGCCCTGTTCTGCGGCACGATAGTTAGACAGTTGGCGCAGGGTAACCCAAAGAGGGTGCTGCCCGTCCCAGACCCAATGCAGGCCAGCGACCTGACGCTCGCGCCCCGGAAGGACCACAAAACGCATGCCAGACATGTTCAGTAACGGTGCGTGGTCCAGCGTCTGAGGCGGTGGAGCAGGTTCAGTGGAGGACGAGCCGGTCAGTGGGCGGTCGCAAACGGTCACCTGCAGACGGCCGTTGGGAAAGGCTACGACGGCGCCAGTCTTTGGTGGCATACCGCAGCTCAGGATCGTCACGTGGGTGCAGAGGTCAGTAAAACACGGGTCGCCTACAGGCGTGTGCATAAATCCCCGGGATTGGCCGCGATCATTTAACGGGCCTTCTTGCAAGGGCAAAAGCGACCCTTCGCGCACGAACAACGGGATGTGCTCAAGTGTTGCGGGGATGCGCATCGTTGTAGGGCCTCTAACGCTAAAGCCTGTCCACCAATCGGTCCAGACGCCCGGAGGAAAGGGGACCATGCGCACACGCCGGCCAGGGTTCACAACCGGCGCGACTAGAAGGCGATCGCCCAGCATAAACACATCATTGACGGCATAATAGCGTGCGTCCTGGAATTCTAAGAAGAGAGGGCGCACAATGGGCAACCCCGTGTCATGCGCTTGCGCGGCCAGCGTATAGAAATATGGGAACAGCAAAGCGTGAAGGCGCGCATAGCGTGCGAAATGCTGGATAGTATGTTGATCACGTTGCCAATGCCAATTCCGAGGCCGTGCGGTACCATGGTGTGTCCGCATGATCGGCAGCAACGCCGCAACCTGGGTCCAACGGAAATACAACTCCTTGGTGGCGGGGCGCGTCAGTCCAAAGGTCATGTAACCCGCAATGTCGGTACCCCACACGGCATGGCCGAGGAGTCCGGCCGACAGTGCCTGCGGCACAACCGTTGCGAGGCCATCCGCCGCATCCCAATCGGTATCAGAATCGCCGCCCCACATCACTGGGGCGACGTGGGCTGAACCTAAGGTAGCGGATCGAACAAAAAACGTATAATCACCGTCGGGTCGCACTCGTTCCCAAAATTCCTGATGTAAAGATTGCCACAACAGCGGATAGCGATTATGCGACTCATAGCCATTCGTCCCGTCGGCCAGCGTAGCCTCGACGGGAAGGTATTCACCAAAGTCGGCCATCCATCCGTCGAATCCCAGGTCTTCTAGGGGGGCAAACCAACGTTCTTGAATCCATTGACGCGTTGTAGGCTGGGTGAGATCCGGCTCCCCATGGTGATTGCCTAAGATGGCGACATCGACCGGGTTCCCATGTGCATCGCAGACAAGGTGCCCTTGTTCCCAGGCTTCGTCATATAGTGGCGTCTCGTGCGCAATCTCGGGACAAAAATAGCCCAGCAGCTTGAAGCCCTGAGCATGCAGTTGATTAGCAAGAGATCGTATGTCCGGATATAGCGTGGCATCGACTTGGTGGCGCAAGGGTCTCATCCAAAACCGCCGCTCGTCTTCCCAAGACCCCATCCAATCCTCGATCCATAGAGCCGAGGCCGGAATGGACTCGTCGCGCAGCCGGGCCGCAACCGCTTGTGCATTGTTCTGCCCGCGCACTGAGTCAATCCAAGGAAAGAAGACCCAGGCCGGGGGCATCGGCGGTCCGCCCAAAGCCTTAGTGCGCCGCTTAATCACCTCAGACAAATTGGGTGCACTCACGATATGCAAATCAAATTGACGGTTCCAAATTCGCATTCGCCGCCGAGCGCCACGAATAGCCCAGTCAATACGGTCGGAGTTCGTGATCCAAGCACCGTACCCCAGGCTGCTTAGCCAGGATGGAATCGCCGCGTAAGTGCTGTAGTATCCACGAGGCAACGGCACCCGCCCGGTCCAGCGCAACCACCGCGATAGCGGGCCCAAGCCCACTGGCCCTTCTTCTACCCAGGTGCTCCACTGCGCAGCGTGTCGCAGGGGACCGTTGCCATATTCGCCAAATCCAAATATGGCTTCGGAGGCTGGACCCCACCAAGAAAACCCCAGACGATTGACCTCGGGAAAGCGGGCGTAGGCCGAAACTGTAAGCTCGTCGGGCAATGCTTGAACGAAGCGCACTTCGACGAGGGCCCGGTGTTGGTCATCCACAAGATGACAGGTATTGTCAGCCAACTGGACGACAGAGTGAACACGAAACCGTTCGATCCCATGTTCAGAAAAGTGATCCCAAGCAATCCAACGCTGGTGGGTAACCTTTTGCACGCGCTCGATAATCCAGTCACTTGGGTCAACGAGAAACAACGTGGAATCGCGATACACGATACGAATGCGGCCCGTTGGCTCGACAATCACTTGCAGTCCGTCGTTTCGGTCATTACTCATGATATTTACCTTACCATGTCCGGGCGCATACCGCATGCCTCTGCCACCCATGTCAACTTAATCACAGGCGAGTGCACCCCGCCAGCCAGATATCACGTGACCCGGTTGCCGACCAGCCACAACCGTGGCCATCATTTATCACATTTCATTGAGTGTCGGCAGTTGCTAGAGTAACTCATGATAGAGATCGAACAGGCGATGCGCCACATGTTCTTGTGAAAAATTATCGCGAACGCGAGAAAGACCTTGAATACGCAATGATTCTTGTAGATCAGACGAGGCGTACAACTCTTCAAGCGTTCTCGCTAACCCTGCAATATCGCCTTCGTTTACCAACAGCCCTGCTTGGTCAAGAACCTCAGGAATTTCCCCGGAACGATACGCGATAAGAGGAAGTTTAACCGCCATTGCTTCAATAAGTACACGGCCAAATTGCTCCTTCCAATGCGACGTCGTGCGGGACGGAACAACTAGAACATCCAGGGCATTCATAAATTTCGCCATATCCTCAGTGCTCAGCCACGGCCAAATCTTGACCCGATCCGACACCTCAGAAATAGTCTGGCGCAACACTGGCTCCAAAGGACCCGAGCCAGCGACCATCCATTGCCAGTTTGGGTAAACCGACAATAAGGGAATCACCGCCTGGGCCAGGTCCATCACCCCTTTTTCGGGTACCAGACGGCCGACAAACCCAATGGCCCAGTGGTTTGCTGTGCCAAATCGGTCGCGGTAAGACGGGTTGGAGTCCGCATGAAAAACATCTGTATCAACCCCCAGCGGGATAATATATACAGGTTTGGCGAAATGCTTTTGCCACAACACCGCACGTACGGTTTCAGTTCCGGCGATAGCGGCTTCGGCGTGTGCAAATACGTAGGATTCGAACCGCGAAAAGGGGAGGGGATACTGTTTGTAAATGTTTTGCCAAGTCTGAAACACGAACGGAATATGGTGCCGGAGTGCTAAACGCGCCACCTGAAAGCTGACAAAGCTATAGTGTTCTTCGTCCAAATGAATGAGGTCAGGCGAAAATTCGTGGAACGCCGCTGCTAATCGGCGGTACCAATGAAAATGATTACGGCCCGATAATGCCTGCGGCAAGCGGTAGATTGTGATCTCACGGTCAGCCTGCATTTCTTCAAATTGCCACGAACCCCACCGGTCCCCTGTGATCACGGCTATGTCGATGCCTAATCGCGACAAGAACACCAACTTCTTGCGATAAGAGGCGGTGACCGACGCTTTCGAAATCCACAGTACTCGCACCCTGCCATTGCTCCTCATGTTGCGTGGCGCCAATAGTGCCACGTCGGGCTCTCGCGGCCAAAATCGCACGCGACTCCTTGGCCGTTGATACTGTACACAATTCCAGCAAAGGCCGCAACAATTGGCAGGGATAACTGGGATTGCCACAATCGACCGAACGGTGCTGTCACACTTTGATAACATTTGTGTGGTACACTGAGGCAATGTTCCTCAAACAACGAACTATGCAAAGAGGAGATGAGCGGTCATGACATTGTCCAAACTGGGACTTGCGTTGATCGGTGCCGGAGCACTGACGGCGGGACTTGCCGGGTGTGGAACCCAATCCGCGACAACCGCGGCGGCTTTGGCGACCGTCAATAAGCTACCGGTGACACACAAACAGGTTACAGAATTTGTCGATGGTACCGAATTTATGCAGGGTACCTCGTTCCCTTCGACAAAAAAAGAAAAGGAATTGGAACTAAAAGCGGTCGTCGCACAGGTTGCCGTAAATCAGTGGGTGCTCAAGCACCACTTGACGACTACAAAGGCCGCTAAGAAGCAAGCGCAATCTATTATCACATCTGATATTGAAGCACAAATCGGAAGTGCCTCGGAACTTTCCGGTCTCCTCAAGCAAGAACACCTTACTAAAGCAGAACTAACCGCTTATTTAACGAACCAGGTCATCGCCGAAAGCGCCTTTGAAAAGGCCGCCAAGGCTGTAAAGGCCCCGACAACCAAGCAAGAAGAGGCTTACTATAAGGCCAATAAGTCAAGCTTTATGAACTCCCCCGAAGATGAAGTCAGCGATATCTTGGTTAAGTCCAAAACATTGGCCGCACAGATTCTTAAAGAAGCCAAGTCTGGGACCTCTTTCGCTAGTCTAGCCAAAGAGTACTCTATTGCCTCCAATGCAAAAAAAGGGGGGACGTTGGGCTACGAAGACGTCGGGACGTCTATGGGCCAAAACCTGTACGCAACCCTTTCATCAATGAAGGCAGGACAGTTCGGTAGTTATCACGACTCCAAGGGGTATTATATTGTGTGGTTGCAAGCGACAAAGCCGGCCACTGAAGAAGCCTTTCCCAAGGTGAAATCTGAGATTTCGGCCGATGTCACGCAAAATCTGGACGACCAGGCGTACCAGAGTTTTGTCAAGAAATTGGAAAAGAACGACAAAATTCAGTACGCCAAGGGATGGTAAGACGAGTCCAGGAAGAATTTCCTGACGTTTGGGGGACACTGAACAGCAGACAATACTGCCGCAAATGAGGTGTCAGCCATCCCAAATCAGAGCCGTAAAGTATGGTTAGACATGGATCCAGGCATTGACGACGCCTGGGCTTTGGTTGTCGCCTCAGGGGTCGCCACTGTCCAAGGGGTGTCAACGGTGGCCGGGAATGTTCCTTTATCCAACACCTTTGGCAATGCTCAGCGGATTTTAGAGGTACTAGACCGGGCGAAAATTCCAATTTATCCGGGCGCATCCAATCCATTACTAGGCCCCCTCATTACTGCCAAGGCCTTTCATGGAGAGTTTGGCTTGGGTCAATGGCGGGGCCGCGAAGTCGATATCCCGCCGGATCAACTGCGGGTCTGGACCCATTGGGCCGCCCTATGCGCCGATCTAAAGACCACGCATCTCATCGCTACGGGCCCTCTCACAAATCTAGCTACGGCACTTTTAGCTCATCCGCAGTTGGCTAATGCCTGGGCATCGGTAACCGTCATGTGTGGGGCATTGCCAGGGTCGCAAATTGATAAAGCGCAGGAATTTAATGTGTATGTAGACCCGCATGCGGCAGACATCGTGTTTCACTGGACTCAACATCTGCAGTTGATTGGTATTAATGTAGCCCATAAGGCGGTCATCCCACTAAGTGACCTAAAACGCTTAGAGAGTTACAGCAGGGTGGGCACCATGCTCTCCCAGATGTTGGGTTACTATAGTCAGCGATCGCGGGGAGAAGGCGGAAATCCCACAGCATTCCCGATAGACGATGTCGTTGCCGTAGCGGCCGTACTCCAGCCTGACCTATTTTCGTGGGAGGAGTTGCCCTTGGCCGTAGTGCGGGAAGGGCCGCTGCGAGGCACGGTTGTCCTTAGTCCGGTCGACTTAAAGCGTCCCCCCATCAAGGTAGCCGTCAACGTTAATGCATCCGCGTTTCGCGACTGGCTGTGGCAATCCATGGATGCAGCTTATGGTGTTCCCGGCACTCCCACTCCGAACGAGATTCAGTCCTAATGCTGCATAATCGAGCTGGTGGTTAGGAATAGTAGGGGTGTGTTCCGCAGATGTGCGGACGCGGTCACACTGTTGAATAAACCGGAGGGCAACCATGCTGGTAAAGGAAATCATGACTCGCGAGGTAAAAACTGTCTCACCGTCAGATACGATTGAAAAAGCGGCCCAAATCATGAAGTCCATCGATTGTGGCAGTGTCCCGGTCGTTGAGGGAGATCGGGTGGTAGCCATGCTGACAGATCGTGACATCGTTGTTAAGGCGGTGGCGCAAGGAAAGTCGCCGGAGTTTGCTGTGAAGACCTGCATGACAGAGCCAGTGGTCACAGTACAAGCCGACACGCCAGCCGAGACCGCCGCAGACATGATGGCCGACAATCAGGTGCGGCGATTGCCTGTGATCGAAAGCAACAAGTTGGTCGGCATTTTGGCAATTGGGGATTTGGCCCGCAAACAAATCTTTGTGAGTGAAAGTGGGCGAGCTCTAAGTGAAATCTCGGAGCCTAGCCGCCACTCAAATGCGGTACCTACACACTAGCTTCGAAAACAAAACAGCGTGCAGTTTGTCTGCACGCTGGCACTTTGCGGCTTTATAGCGTAAGTGAAGTCGGGCGCAGGATCCAGCGCGTCTATCCAGTCATCAATACCGAGAGCCGAAGCGGTCCCATCTCAGCTTGATCACGGCGCATTTTTCGATGCGCCGCCGTCGGGTAGGCGATATACAGTGCCTCGAAACAAGGCCACCGGATCCCCCTTTGACGTCGTCACCTCAACTGTGTAGACTGCGACCCGTGTGCGCAAAAGCCTTTTCTTCACATCGAGCGATCAGCGTCTCACCGGGCTTAGCGGCACGAATGAACGTCATCGAGGTGTCCAAGGCCACTGCTGGCACCCCGTGCATGTTGCTGGCGCGGGCAAAGACCGCGTCAGCTAACGAAAACAGAACACCCCCATGAGCTGTGCCGTGCTGATTCCTATGTGCATCGCTAATGGTTAATCGGCCCTCGACCACACCGAGGTCCAGGTCTGTAATTGTAATGCCCAGTGGGTCGCTAAAAATGTCGCGCTGTTCCACTTTGACATAACTCCTTTATCGCTGTGGGCGCCGCCGTAAAACCCGCTAGTGCCACTACTTCAGCCTAGAATACCAGGAACGCGCATCCCTTTCGAATCGGTCCTGCGATTCGCCGCCCGGCCATCCCAAACAGCACGGAGTAAGCGGTAACGGACACTTTCTTGCACTTTCAGCGTAGCAGACTCGAGCCAGCCCACGTCACGGGAGAATAATTTGCACTCAACTCCTAAAAGTTTTCTCTGATCTCTTGTTTTATCGCGTCCAGCCGTGTCAGCACGGGTTTGGCCCTGAAATCGCCCGATAGGTGGTGGAGCAGGTGATGCCGCAGGGCGCAATGATCGATACGTGCCGAAAAGTCACCCCGTCTTTCGCTCGCCTGTTTTCAACCAAGCCAAGGCAGGACCAACCGCGGCCATCTGTCCCCCCGACGGTGTAGTTACTGATACGTACCACCGAAGCCACGCAGATGCTAAAACTGGCACCTCAGGCATTGCAGTCGCCGTGCGCGAATTTCATCACATCTCGAGCTTAGATAGCGGCAACTAAATTTTCCCGAACCAGCCGACATGGCTCAGTCCTCCGCGACAACACGTGCCTAAGTGGATCAGACTTAGCGATCGGTCGCAGTCTTCCGCAATGCTCTAATTGATCCTTAAAAAGGGCGGTTGCTAGTAACGTCCGATAAGACAGATTATGTTAACATGAAGGGGAATAGAACCCGGCCACCTGGCAAGTTCGGGTTCTACGCATAGCTTGCTGTACTATCTGAAGCGAAGCAAATTCGTCCGTACGGGTTTGGCATCTAAAGTCGCAGTACCGTGCATATGTCGTACATCTATCTGGGCTAACGCCACGCCATGCTGCAGTGTCACATCTCCCGGTAAACGGGTGGCTGTGTTGGGTGGATGACAAACCCGGGCCATTATTCCCGTTTTGCGGGCTTGAAACAGATGTTACCGTATGCTAGCGTTGAATTGACGGCAAAGAGCGTGTTTAGTCGGATGACCATGTCGTCCTGATTGCGGAGGTAAGGATGGGTGGAGTTCTACCAACAGCCCGTGCATTAGCGGAATACTACGAGATTTTTGTATCCATGGCCATCTTGGTTACCGCAGCGGTTGCCATGCGCGTTATGACGCTGATACATCATCGTCCTCTCTCTGACTATCGTCGCAACCCCTACCCCGTTGCATATCAATGGCTGGCGTGGGGGATTGGTGGTCTGTGGATATTGGACGGGTTTCTTCAGGCGCAACCGCTGATGGTTACCCGCTTTGTGGGCGGCGTGGTGGCCCCCCTAATTATAGGCCAACCTCTACCCTTGGCTTTTCTCATTGAACTGGGCAGTCGTCTATGGACCATCCATCCAGTATTAGGCAATGCATTTGCCACGTGGTTACAGATTACGATCGGACTATTAATTCTTTTGGGTGGTACAGGACGATGGCGCCGCATCGGATTATGGCTTTCCATCGGCTGGGGTCTGGTCGTGTGGGTTTTTGGTGAAGCATTAGGGTCTATCTTTGTCAATGGCAGTTGGGTCGCGCAGGGAAGCCCGGGCTCGGTTTTGTTCTATGTGCTTGCAGCTGTTTTGCTGCTGCTGTCTCCGACCTTATGGCAGTCGCACGTAGTATCTAGAATGATACGTTGGGGCTTCGTGGGGCTATGGACGCTTAGCGCCTTATTGCAGGCGTGGCCCGGGTCAGGTTGGTGGACAGCTAACTCACTCAGCGTTTACGAGTTAAGTATGGCTCAAATGGCACAGCCCTCCGTTATTGCCGCACCTCTGTACTGGTGGTCAAGCGCCATTCATGCACATCCCCTCTTTTGGAACGGCTTACTCGTCGTCACGTTTCTCTTCTTAGCCGCCCTGTGGCTATTTCGTCCTCGCTTGCCGCTAACCTGGTGGGTCACAGCCACCGTTGTGTTTCTGACCTGGTGGCTAGGCCAAGATTTTGGTGTGCTGGGAGGAATGGGTACCGATCCGAATAGCGGCATCGTGGCTCTCCTAGGACTCCTGGTGTATTGGCAGTTCTGCCCCGAAGTCATCGGTCGGTGGGTCCTCTCCGTCCGATATTGGCGCCGCCACCTAACCTAAAAGAGGCGAGCTAACATTGTGCGGTGAGACCCGCTGTGTCAAAAACGAAGTCGCCCTTGCGGTTGTGATCGGCATCAGTTTTTTCTATGTGGTTTTTTACAAGTTCGCACCAAAAATAGACCGACTAACGACGCACAACCGCAATAAATCGGCCTCGGGTCGAAAAGGAAATCAACCGACCCGCAGGGAACTACTGCGAGGGAGGTGCCGTCGTGACCCTAAACTGGCAGTCTTTGCCCCTAGACCAGTTGGTTGAAGAATTAGGGCAGGGTTTGCAATGCCTTGAATCGAGACTATCTAAGGGGCAACATGCTCGTATTCGATTTCCACGTGGTCAAATTCGCACTGTTGCACATTACGAAAAACGATTGAGCTTCTTGCACGCCAATGTGACACGAAAAAATATCGCCTATACTTTACAGGCCGCCGATGTAAATCGCTGGCTAGTTTATCGCTTCGATTTAGGATTGTCAGCCGCAAGCGCCTTCATGAAGCAGGCCACCATCACAGAGGTCAGTGTGATGGAAGCTATTTTGTATGCCGACTGGAGCCAACACAATTCGCCCAAGCATGAAAAACCCTCTTTCATCCAATTAATCAAGCAGGCAGAAATTGCCGGCCGAATTACACCTGGATTGGCTCAAAAGCTTCACGAGGCTCGCCATATTCGAAATAACATCCACCTGTATCGCGTCGACCACGCGGAGAGGGCAGATTACGATCTGTGGACCTATATGGATGTAGTCCACACAGAATCGCAATTGGTACAGGAACTAGGAAATGCTTAAGCCCGCTGCATTGTGTGCAGGCGATGGGCAAAACCACTAATCGATCAATAGATACCGCGAATAACAAAATAGGATCCGCGAATGTTACCAGCCAGGCTTGACTTTTGTGTGGCGAATTTAAATTGCTCGAGAGCTTCGGGAATCGCCAGCCCCGGGGAAAGCTTAAACCCCACGGCGCGTTTACGGGGATCATCAACGGTATAGAGGACGTTTACTTCCAAACCATCCTCATAAAAAACAAAGGCCCACTGGATGTTGGAGACTTGAAAACGGGCACACTCCAATGGTGTCGCAGACAAAATGATGTCGCGTTCGGCTTGCAAGATGTGATGGACATAATCAATAGTCTTGGGATCATCGCTGGCCGGTACCACTGTAAAGTCGTGTTCGTATTTATTTTTAAAATACCGTGCTTCATGTGCACGTAACCCAGCCAGGCCCTCCGCAACAGGGGACGACTCTAACCCTACCGTAGATACGTTCTGGAAATCTACAATATATGACATAATGGGTACTCCTGCCCGATATTACAGAAGTCAATTTCCCCCTTCTCTGCATTCCTACAAACGGATTTCCAAAAGGCAATAAACATCGTTATCAGAACACTAATGTTGTCTTTGGCACCATTAAGCCGATTCAGGTGACCATTCTCGCCGTATCCCCATCTTATCATCTTTCTCGTGGTGCCTTACGCTCCATCGCATGCACGGCAGTAAAATTTTGCTTCGTCACTGGCACAGCACCGACCCACACATGTTTTGTTTCAACACCGCGTGTGCCTTAACGGTCTAGGCGCTGCGTTTTTCCCTAACGGCGACTGCACGACCCCGAGCCCCGTCACTATGGCACTCAATCAGGCAACACTTGTGCCCGGTTTATTGATGCGTCAATTGATTTCCCATCATTGCCGAAGTTCCCGATTTTCGGAAACACCGTGTGACCCACCCTACCATGATGACGTTAGAGCATTAGGTCTTCATTGCCCACGGGTTTAGGGGCATCGGACACTGAACTTTTAAAAGACAGGGAGTGCTTGAAATGAAATGGGGAAAAAGAATCGGAACCTTAGCTGGCGCGTTACTATTGGCCGGAATCGTCGTGCCGTGGATCGGCGTTCATCAGCCGGCGAATGCCGCCACTATACCTGGCCCCACCCTAACAGTCGTCGGATATGGCATCGTGACGATGAATGCACCTACCACAGCCGGTCCGCAGCAATTACAGATCACGTTCCAGACCGAAGGCAGTAATGGGCCCAACACGCTCCGCGACTTAAATAAAAGCGTCACAGCAGCGCGCATTCAATTGGAAAAGGCAGGCGTGAGTGCTAAGGCCTTTAGTACCGAAGGACCGCCCAATCTCAGTTACAACAATGTCCAGTACCAAGCGAATGTGACGCTTGAGGTCACCTTCCCCACCCTTACTCGACTAGCCGACGCAATGCAGGCTAGCGGCGTACAAAATGATGCGAATGTACAAAATACCTTTGTCAATCAAGTCACTGCGACCCCTACGCCAACAGCGGCACAACTGAGCGCCGGCTACCGTGCGGCATTTGCCAATGCGCTGACCACCGCGCAACAAATGGCACAGGCGGACAATCTCACGTTGGGACACTCCGTCAGTGTCTACGAAGGAAGCGCGAACACGATTAGTTGCAATCCCATGAATGGGTGTACCGGCATTTCCTCCGTCAGTCCCCCGTCCGTTGGCCAAAATCAGGAACTTGTTGCAGTCACGATAACTTACGATACCAGCAAGTAACGCATAGATTGAGGACCACCCGTGCGGCGCGACCCTCTCGCCGCACGCACGTCGGTCGGAAGCACGCGCGGTGTGCTGGAGGCTTTGCCCCTTACGATAGCGCTATCGCTCATGGTGTTGCCCGATTCTTAACGTGAAAGCCTGAAGGAATCGGAGTGCACCTCTATCAACCTATCACCACTTGAGTGGACTTATGTTCGGGTTGCCTATTCCGGATTCCGGGATCAATCAGGCCGCCATCCGATTTACAGGAATCCTAACGACGCAAATGACCACCATGTCTTGCCCGTTGCAGCCAGTGTCAGTCGGATGGACAAGCTGGTCAATTCGCTTGTCATTGACCCACAACAAGAGTAAACTAAGTCACATAGACTAAGTTTGGAGGCGATTCCTCTTGGCCCGTATCATTAATGTTCACGAAGCAAAAACTCATCTCTCTAAAATTCTTGAACAGGTCCACCAGGGCGAAGAGGTGATTCTCGCGAAGGGTGGACGCCCCTATGCCAAGCTGGTACCTCTGAACAACAGAGAAAAACGTCCATTGGGATTTGTGCCTGGAAAAATTTCTGACGCGTTTTTTGAACCCCTACCTCCGGAAGAGCTCGAACGATGGCAATAAAGGTATTGCTGGATACCCACGTGCTTTTGTGGGCCTTAGTCGAGCCCGATAAGCTGTCGCCAGCCGCCACCGAAATCATCGAGGAATCCCAAAATACGGTCGTCGTGTCCGCAGCTTCTGCTTGGGAAGTTGCGATTAAGTTTCAGTTGGGCCGCCTTCCGGAAGCCCGAATGGTCATCGAAGGATACCACAACCATCTGCAGACGCTCCGAACCCTCGAATTAGCCATTAATTCGCAACACACAATCAAGGCAGGAACGCTCAATGCTACACACCGAGACCCATTTGATCGCATATTGGCAGCCCAATGCTTAGTAGAAGGGCTGACCATCATCACGAAAGATCATGCTTTCATAGAATTCGGTGTTCCAACAATTTGGTGAGTTCCGACTAAAATCTGAATGATCAGCCCCTAAGCGTGAAGTAGCGTAAAGTGTTATTCACGACAAACCGGAGGCGCACCCATTGCTGGGCGCGGGTCCAACCGATCCACTGGTCACGGGAGCGGGGCATCCAGGCCGCAGCCGCCCATCCTAACAAGGCCACCCATTCCTCCTCAACGCATGCCACATAACTCAGCGATTCGCCGACCAACCCGCGAAATCCGAGATAGTGATGGGTTGCCATCAACGTGCGGTGCGCCACACATCCCGCTCCTCAGGCCGAATGGGTCGGACCTCGAGGGACTCCGCCCAGTGCGGTACCCGTCGACCGCGAATCGTCGCTGTGTCCGTATGCATGCTTTCACGGTATCAGACGATCGAAAAAAAGTCCAGTCTTAGATCAGGCGTTGAGGATTATCAAGGATTTCCGCTACTTTGACGAGA
>PXYV01000074.1 GCA_003023745.1 Sulfobacillus acidophilus
AGGAAAAGCTTAAACGAGCTTTTTGCGTTACGGGACCGGTCACAGGCAGTAATATCGTTGGATATCTGGCTTACTACGACACCTGTACGGATGGGTCGGCTTCTGAAAGTGTGAGTACGGTGGATAGCTGGGGGGCAAACATGAATACTCTCCAATTCTCCACCCAAAGTTACACCTGTAAGTCGTGAGGAAGGGGCCTGAAAGCTTAACGCCCTCAGGCCGTTGCGTGAGTTTATTTGGCAAACGAAAAGTCAAAAAAGTTAGGCGTCGTCCCTAACGTGAAGTGGTGCTCGGGATGCGCGAGGGCGCATGTGACTTCTAGCGTATTCCCGATGGGGTGAAGACGGACATTGGTGACCCAGGGGTTGTTATGGAACGGAATGTTGTGATTGAGTATTGTTTTCGGCGAACCCGGGGGGAAGGGGGGATTGGCCTGACGATCCACATGCACACTGAGTAAGATAAAGGTAAACCGGGCGCCGTGGTCCCAGAAATGGACGTCGCGAAAATCCGCCATCGTGAACACCCGCTGTGACCAAGAAGCCGTGTTGAATTGTACGTCGCACGTAATGCCCCTTGAAGGCAAAATTCCCCAAAACGTGAACTTGGTCTTTGGGGGTGTGGTGGTGGAGGACTTCCTCACCGATAGCACGGCTGCTGCGGACGTGCTAGGAGCTTGTCCAAAAATTCAGGGGAGTGGTGCGCCGTAAAAGTCGGCCGTTCTTGTCGGGGATGCCATCTCTCGTATCCGCACGAATTTTTTTGCAGAAGGCCCCGGTCTCAAAGGAGTTCGCCGCTGTTGTGTCGAATGATCCCCTCAGGACGTTGGCTCAACCAACGCAATCGACAGGCGGAGGTGCCCCATGCAGTTTCGTGCCCATCGGTCCCGGGATCAGGAGTTTCTCCTCCCGCCCCGTGTCGACGAATGGATTCCGCGGGGACACATAGCCCGGGTCATTGATGAAGCGGTGGATTTGCTGGATCTGTCGGCGGTGGAAGCCATCGTGCACGTCACCGGGGCGGGCGCCCCGGCCTATCACCCGAAAACCCTGCTGAAGCTGATCACGTATGGCTATCTCACGCAACGGTTCAGTTCCCGACGGATTAGCGGAGCCTGTCGCGAAGACTTGGCGATGATGTGGCTGGCCCGGTTAGAGCAGCCCAAGCATAGTGCCATCGCCGACTTTCGTCGGCGGCATGGGGACGATCTCCCGGGATGGATGGCGCAAGTGGTGTTATTGTGTGCCGATCTGGGGATGGTGGGCCTGCGGTTGGGAGCCATTGACGGGTCGAAATTGAAGGCCGATGCCTCGAAGCACCAGGCCATGTCCTACGCGCGGATGCAGGAAGTCATTCCGGAGTTGGAGGCGGAAATTGCGCGACTCATTGCGGCACACGGCGAGGCCGACGCGCAAGACCCAGCGCCCCCAGCCGTCCCCGACGACCGGCTGGAGCACATCGGGAAGCGCCTCACCCGTATCCAGGCCGCCGAGCGTGCCTTGGAGGCGCGGTGGGCGGACGCCCACCCCGATGATCCGACACCGCCCAACCAAGAGCAATGGAACTTCACGGACCCCGAGTCGCATATCATGGTGACGAAGACCCAAGGGGTCCAACAAGCCTATAATGCGCAGATTGCGGTGGATGCGGACGAAGGCGTCATCGTCGCCGCCACCCTCTCCAACCACCCGAATGACATGCAGGAATTGGTGCCCACGCTGGATGCCGTGGTCGCAGGCACGGGAGGCTCCCAATTCGATCAACTCACGGCCGACGCTGGATATTTTTCGGCGGACAATGTCTGCGCCGTGGAGGACCGCCAGATTGACGCCTATATTGCCGCGGGCTCCGACCAATGGCGGAAATCCGGGGACCGTCAACTCTTTGGCAAAGGCCAATTTTCCTACGATGCCGAGGCGGATGCCTATCATTGCCCCGCCGAGCAAACCCTGCCGTTCCATCGCGAGCGGAGCGAAGCGGTCGGCGGCGACGCCATCCGGGTCGTCTCCCTCTACCAAGGCGACCGCGCCACCTGTGGCGCGTGTCCCCTCAAGGATCAGTGTCTCACGCCCAAGCAACCGGTCAAGGTCATCACGCGAGGACCCGACGACGGGGTGCGCGATGACATGAAAGCCAAGATCCGGACCGAGGCGGGCGACGCCCTCTATCGGACGCGCAAGGGCCAGGTCGAACCGGCCTTCGGAATCATCAAGGAAACCCTGGGATTTCGCCAGTTTAGCCTGCGGGGCCAACGGAAAGTGCGGGGCGAATGGGCGATCGTCTGTATGACGTACAATTTACGAAAGATCGGTCAGAAAATTCGACGCCTGGCGCAGGCGACGGGCGAGATCTGCACCATTGCGGGTGTGCGAGCCGCTCACGCGGCTCAATAAGGGTCGTCTCGCCAGAATTTCCACGTCAAAGCACCAAAACCCGTCCAAAATGGCACGTTATGCCAATTTCCAGTAAGCATGCCCCCCCATTTAGCGGCCGGTGATTTCCGATCGCTGTCATTGGCATCCCACGCAAAATATATTTTTGGACAAGCTTCTAGGGCACCAGCCCCTTAGGGGTTCGAACAGAATTTGTGGCGTGGATCCTGTAACCAGGCGGCGTCGTCTGACGTTCTCTCTATCAGTGAGGTGGTGGTCCAGAACTGATGTAGGGAGAAGCGCACGAAAAAAGGTCGTGCGACGGAGTCGGAAGGGAATGATCTGAACCATGGCCTACACCCGGATTACCGTGTTCGGATGCGGAGAGGACGAGGCCGCGTTGTTCCGGGGGATGGCCCCTCGCTTTGGTGTTCTGCCAACAATCACCGATGCTCCCGTATCTCACGCCAATATTGAGCTGGCAGCGGGAACACGATGTATCAGTGTCGGTCACAAGTCGCGCATTTCCAATTCCTTGCTACGGGCGTTGCGTCAAGCCGGTATATCGTATATCTCCACGAGAAGCATCGGCTATAACCACATTGATGTAACATTTGCGGAGCGCATCGGAATTGCTGTTGAAAATGTCACGTATTCCTGCGACAGCGTGGCAGATTATACGGTGATGCTGATGCTGATGGCTGCGCGTCACGCGAAGACCATGATCAACCGGGTGCAACATTACGATTTCCGGGTAGATGGTATCGGTGGGAAAGAATTGCGTGACATGACTGTGGGGGTCATTGGGACGGGCCGTATTGGGGCAGCCGTCATCAATCGCTTGCGGGGCTTTGGTAGCAACATCATAGCCTATGACTGCTCTCCAACCAGTGCGGCCACGTATGTTTCGCTCGACGCGTTGGTACAACAAAGCGATATGGTGACGCTGCACACTCCGCTTAACGCACAGACCTACCATCTCCTCGACCGCCACCGACTGCGGCAGATGAAGCCTGGCGCGTTTCTAATCAACACGGGCCGCGGCGGATTGGTTGATACCGAGGCCCTTATTGATGCCTTGGAATGTGGTCAGTTAGGCGGGGCGGCCTTGGATGTCCTCGAAGGAGAGGAAGGCATTTTTTATGAGGATTGTCGGCACAAGCCGATGGACCAAACGCTCGTGGCGCGGTTGCAAAAGTTGCCGAATGTCCTGATTACGCCGCACACGGCGTATTATACGGACCACGCCTTGAGCGACATGGTTGAGCAAACGCTGCGCAATTGCGGGCGCTATGAAAGGAGTACGCCGCATGAATAGGTTGAAAATGGCTGTTCTTTTTGGAGGCCCTTCTGAAGAACATGCCATTTCTGTGAAATCGGCGCAACAGGTTGCACAGCACCTCGATCTGGCCAAATATGAGCCATTGTATCTTGGCATTACGAAAGACGGGGATTGGACTCTGTGCGACGAGCCGGCCGCACTCGCAGACCAAACTGCCCGTAACCACCGAGCAGTGCTGTCACCCGATCGGAGTATCCACGGATTACTGGTTCTTGAGAACGCGCACTATCAGACGATCCGTGTAGACGTGGTGTTTCCCGTGCTGCATGGCAGATTTGGGGAGGATGGCGCGATCCAAGGCTTATTGGAGCTATCCGGAATTCCCTACGTTGGATGTGATGTTCAAAGCTCCGCCTTATGCATGGACAAGTCCTTGACGTATCTGGTCGCGCGCCAGGCCGGGATCTCGACGCCCAATTTCTTGACGCTCAACGCGCACCAGACTGTCGATGGGGATGGACTTTCGTATCCCGCGTTTGTCAAACCCGCTCGCTCTGGTTCGTCGTTTGGCGTGAGTCAGATACATAGCCCGGACGAATTGCCGACTGCTTTGGAAATGGCCCGCCAGTATGACTCAAAAATATTGATCGAAGAGGCGGTCGTCGGTCGTGAGGTGGGCTGTGCAGTGTTGGGGAACGATCCGGATTTGATGGTCGGTGAGGTTGACCAGATTCGGCTCTCGCACGGGTTTTTCCGCATCCATCAAGAGGAGAACCCGGAAAGCGGGTCGGATAACTCGACCGTCATCGTGCCGGCAGACATTTCGCCGCAAGCGCGCGCAAGAGTTCAGGAGACTGCCAAAACCCTCTATCGCGCCTTGGGATGCGAAGGACTGGCGCGGGTAGACATGTTCTTAACCGATGATGGAACCGTCATGCTGAACGAGGTCAATACATTGCCTGGTTTGACGTCATACAGCCGCTATCCGCGCATGATGAAGGCCTCCGGTTGGTCGTATGCCGACGTGGTCGACCGGCTGGTAACAATGGCATTAAGGCGTGGTGGGCGACGATGAACAGTCATTTGGTCTTTGTCGACGAATTTGTCTTTGGCATCCGGTGGGATGCCAAATATGCGACTTGGGATAATTTTACCGCAACCCCTGTGGACGGATATATGGCCAATCGCATTGTCGGGACGCGAGCATTGTGCGCAGCGCTGAATCAAGCCCGCGAACACGCCGAATCGCGGGGATTTGGCTTGTTGCTGTGGGATGGATACCGCCCCCAGCGCGCGGTTGATTATTTCCTGCGCTGGTCAAAGCAGCCCGATGATGGTCGAACCAAGCGACGCCACTATCCGAATATTGCTCGAACCGAGATGTTTGAAAAAGGGTATGTGGCCCGGAGGTCCGCTCACAGCCGCGGCAGCGCTATTGACTTAACTTTGTTTGATCTAGCGACGGGTCAGCAGATTCCGATGGGCGGTCACTTTGATTTGATGGATTCTGTCTCACATCACGGGGCTAAGGGGATCAGCCCGACCGAAGCAAGAAACCGTAAAATTTTGTGCGAGATCATGCAAGCCAGTGGCTTTGTGCCGTACGCGTATGAGTGGTGGCACTACTCCCTCAAAGATGAACCATATCCCAATACATATTTTGATGTGCCCATTGTATCGATTAAGACGGATGGTAGAGGTCTGGAGTTCCGCTAAAGCGCAGGGGCTGTCTCAAAAGGTAGTGCACCAAAAAATTCCTCCACTTGGCTCCTAAAAACACGGTGAAAAATACCTTTTGCCCTCCACTACCAGGGCTAAAACAGGCTTATTGTAGGGATGGCATCATTGGCGGTACACCTTTTGGGACAGCCCCGCATGACTTTTGGCATTGGGAGAAAACTCCAACGCATCGTACGCCAGCCGTTTTATTGGAGGTTTTGATCCAGACCGCCTATCCTGTCTCTGGACTGGTCGGGTCCAAGGCGACGCGAAAGGCAACAGGTTGTCCAACATTAAGAAGTTTCCTGCTGGGATCGGAGTAGTCGGACTGCGGATGGCTCGGGTGGCTATTCACCATGGCGTGGTAAACCCCGCGGCGTTTGAAGGCGGGAAGGAACGCTACTCCCGTGCCTTCTAATCGGGTGTGACGTGATCCGCAGACAACCGTGATAAAAAGACTTCACTCCCACGATATCTCCGGGTTGGAAGAAAGTAGAAGTTTTGGGTGTCAAAGATACGAACTTGGGGACGATACCTGTGGCCTTGGAGAATCAAACACGCAGGGCAGACGTATGATGGATCGTGGTCAACTTGCAACGATGCAACACGAGCCAATGATCGAGTATGGCACGATGCGATTGGACTACGGAGTAGGTCGTTACAAGCTCCTGTCGTCAGAAGGGGTGACTGGCATTGGACTTATTCCTGACCCGTTGGCGAGGGCGCTCGGTTCAGGGGATGACCATGTTCGGTAAAAAGATGGTGCAGGGTAAACGCATAGGGGGTGGGCCCGTTTTGCACTAAATAGTCCATCCGGCGTGCGCCTTGCGCGTATGTAGGATTAACCGCGCCGTTCGTGTACCACACGACATGGTTTGGCTGGATGCGAATAAAGTAATCCTTTCGCTTTCGCAATGCCTGGGCATGTGCGTTGCCGCGATAGGCGAATGTCAACAATGCCTGGGCATCCTGCCACAACGAAAGAGTGCAGACGGCCCTGTCTCGATAGGGGCGAACATGTAACGGTACATTGACGTCTAGAGGATCAAATGGGATCTGGCCTAAAAACCCCGGAACACCGTCCAACTCCGTCCAAATTTTCTCGGCTTGTGCCCAAAATGCCTGGTTGCCCGGACTGTCCAGAGGATCGTGCAAAATGCCGACTGTAAATATGGTGAGGTGTGTCATGCTATATCACCTCCATCACACATTAAAGCAGGCTACGTAACTGGTCGGGGGCTGGTACGCCTTGCTGTCCTGTGATGGTATATACAAGACGCAAGGCACCACGGGATTTGCCAGAAATGCATGTCGCCACCGCCTACGCGATTTATATTATCACAGGGAAGATTCGCCGGGCGACACGGCCCATCCACGGTGTTGCCTGACGGTTTTCGGAGGCTATCCCTAAAAATTGCGCTCGGCACGATGCCGTCTGGGCATTTGCCGGTTGCTGCCACGGCGGCGTAACGTGCAATCTCAAGGATTAGGGAATATTTGGAGATGCGAAGGTGCTTCGCGTAGAACTGGACGAGTGCCATGATCCCTGGGAATGAAATTAACTGAGCCTGTCGATGGATAGATTCGAACTCGTGCAGGCAATCGCGATTCCGACGCCACTTAACGAGAGGTTGCACCTCTATCTGATTAGCACCGGCGTTCTCATGGACCGCTATTTGTGGCAATAATTCATCGTTGCTGTTGGGCCTCTATCGCTTTAGTTATAGGCCTCCGGACTGGAACTGAGCAGCAGGATCTCTTATCAGGGCAGAAACAGTACCCGACGATAAAGGATTTGTGCAGTGCCTCGCGAACTTTAGAGGAGTGCGACCTTGATCGAGGGCGGCCACATTCTATTTAATGGGTTGGAAGCGATAGGGTTGGAGGGGCATGATGAGTCGGCGACGGCAAGTGGTCTGGATTTGCGCTGCGGCACTGGCGCTAATAATGGTTGCGGCCGGCATTGTGACAAAGCAGGTGCAGAGGACGCGTCGACAGGCCATCACGTCGGAAGTGCGATCAGACATCGCGGTCAACTTAATTGGACTGGATGCCCCGCGAATTCCGGTGAAGGTGAATGGCCACCGCCGGTACGTGACTAACGAGGGGTCGTTGGGTGCCCAAACAGTTCTGTGGCAGTGGACATTGCTGCTTCTCAATGAGCAGGATGCGCGCCCACCGGTCGATGTCCATCAATTTGTGACGGTCATGACGGCCGTGGGGCATGCACCGGATCAAACCCCCGTGCCACGGGAATTTCTTCACCAGGTCCCCCGTTCCCGCAGGCCAACGGTGGTCGCCTTGGCCCAGGTGCAATACCCGCAGTTTCCTTGGGGGGTGGCCCATATCACTGTGATTGTCTCGCAGCGTTTGCGATTGTACCCATCGCCCGGTCACCCGCTGCTCACATTCTTACCCGGCTCGTATTAGAGCCGTCGGACAACCGGGCGGCGTGAATGCTAAAAGTAGGAGAAGCCAGCCGATGGAGATCCGTCACATAGAGCAAAAGAAGGTACTCCGCACGCTTTACGCAAACACTGGCGGGTTAACGGCGCGACTGGATTCGGATGCCAGCCCGCGAATTGGCGCTGATCACCTTCTAAAAGGCTCTCAGCCGTCTAATACGAGGTATATGCACGAGGACCGAACCGATTGGGATCGGTGCCGCGCAGCAGCAGAAAAATCAAGAGAATGATCGCGCCCACGATGGGGATGAGAGGTAGCAATAGCCACCATCCCGACCGGTTGGTGTCGTGCAGCCGCCGCACAGAAACCGCCCACGAAGGCAAGAAAACCGCCAGATTGTATATATAATCAAGCGTTGGCCGACCGAACAGCCACTGACTGAGAAAAGCAATGACAATCGCGAAAACCGCATTGAACAGAACGAAAAGCCAATACTCGCGGCGGGTGGCACGACCCGCGAATTGTGCGTACAACCGCCATGCGGTCAGATATTCTTGCACCGACTACACCTCTGCGCGTAGGATGACTTACGCATCGTACCATGACACGAGCAAAAACGCATTGCATTAAAAACAAATTTATAAAATTTGTGAATGAGGACGACTGATTGTATGGGTTCAATGGGCGGATACATTGAGCTGGTGGCATGCAGCCGCCCCGCGGAAAACACATCCACGGCTGCGGATGCAGTTTGAGCAAAGCTCCCTGGAGGATTCGTGGTGAGCGCGGGTGAGCGTCGGCGACAATCTTTGCTTTCGGCTCTTTACAACCGACGGCACGGAATCTGACTATATGCATGGTGCTGGCCTTTTGGAGCAATATATTGTAATATTAAAATATAAACAGGGGAGGGATAGCGGATGGCCACGATGAGCCAAGAGAGTTATGTGTTGTGGGCTGATTTTTGGCAGGCTTTGAGCCATCCCATCCGATTACGGGTTTTAGCGGCTCTACGTCAAACGGGCCCGCTAAATGTGGGCGAACTGGTGAGTCAGCTCAACATAACGCAGGGGCACCTATCAAACCATTTAGCTTGCCTAAAGAATTGTGGGCTTGTCACAACCGAGTCACGGGGACGGTTTGTTTACTACCGCATTGCGGACGAACGGGTACCGGCGCTTTTGGATCTGGGTGAAGCTATATTGAGCGACCATTGGGCGGGTGTGGCTAGTTGTGTCATGGTGAATCACAAACAAACGATTGGTCTGGAGAACGTTCTGGCTGCTCGGTCGAAATAAGGACGAATGAACCAAGCTTGCCAAAGTGGGAAAGGAGTAGTCATCGTGGCCAAGACTATCACTTATGAAATGGAAATCGAGGGAATGACGTGTCACGACTGCGAAGTGCATGTCAGTCAAGCATTGGAGCGCATCGGCGCGTCGACAGTGCGAGCGAGTTTTCAGCGAGGTGAGGCGGTGTTTGTGGCTCCCCTCGACTTTTCTTTTGATCAGGCCCGAAAAGCTGTTGCTCAGGCGGGATATCATCCACGTGGCATTCGGGAATTGACCGAGGGCGACGGATCGCAATTCACTTCGATGGCGGGAGTTGACTATGATCTTGTTATTATCGGCTCCGGTAGTGCCGCATTTGCAGCCGCCATTGAGGCTCGCGGTGCCGGCGCTACAGTTGCTATGGTTGAGCGCGGCACGATTGGCGGTACCTGTGTCAACGTGGGCTGCGTTCCCTCTAAGACGCTATTACGTGCGTCGGAAATATATCATGCTGCCCGCTATCCCGGATTCCATGGTTTGGGTACCCGTGCTGGCGCGCCGGATTTGGCTCAATTGGTGAATGAGAAAGACGCGTTGGTACAAACCTTGCGTCAGCAAAAGTATGAGGACCTGCTGGCAGAGTACGACATCCAGTGGGTTCCCGGAGAAGCCCGATTTATCGACGATCGCCGTATTCAGGTGGGGGAGCGCACCATTACAGCAGGCCGCTATATTATCGCGACTGGGGCGCGTCCGCGCATTCCCGATATTCCGGGATTAGACGAGGCCTCATATCTTACCAGCACCACGGCACTAGACCTGACGATGCGACCGGATCGTCTTATTGTGATTGGGTCGGGCTACATCGCTTTAGAACTCGGCCAACTGTTTCGGCGCTGGGGAGCGCAGGTAACCTTGATTCAACGCGGTCGAGCCCTCATGCCATCGTACGATGCGGATGTTCGTTCGGTCATTCACGCAGCGATAGAAGACGCGGGAATCGAACTAATTTCTCCGGCCGCCTATGAACGGGTGGAGCGGCATGGATCAGAAGTGATGGTACACCTAACCGTGGACAAAGCGCGGCGAGTGGTGCAGGGCGATGCACTGCTGGTGGCTGCAGGCCGGACGCCAAACACCGAAGCCTTGCAGCTCCAGTATGCGGGTATAGATGTCGGCGATCACGGTGAACCGCTGGTGGATGCCACGTTACAAACGCACAACCCGCGTGTCTATGCGGCTGGTGACGTGACGCTGGGCCCACAATTTGTGTATGTAGCAGCCTATGAGGGGAAGATCGCGGCCCGCAACGCCTTGGGCCTAGCAGGCCGTCCTCAGTCTTTGGATCTAGATGTGGTGCCGGCCGTGACATTTACACAGCCAGGCTTGGCACAAGTGGGTCTGACCGAGACCCGGGCCCGGCAAATGGGACTGGCGGTAAAAACATCGGTTCTTCCATTAGCGGCGGTACCCCGCGCATTAGCCAATCGGGACACGCGGGGGATTATTAAGTGGGTGGCGGAAGCCGACAGTGGCCGTTTACGGGGAGCGCAAGTGGTTGCAGAGAATGCCGGTGAAGTCATCTACGCGGCGACGCTAGCCGTCAAACACGGACTTCGCGTGCACGATCTGACGGAAACCTTGGCACCGTATCTAACGATGGCCGAAGGGCTGAAGTTGGCTGCCTTGACTTTTGAGCAAGACGTAAACAAACTGTCGTGTTGTGCCGGCTAAATCTTGTTGACGCTGAGCTCACGTCACGAAGTTGCCCGGCTTGTCATCGAGCGAGGTTGGAGTGTTTTGCGGATGCAAGTCAGTTGGCTGTTTGTGCAATACAATATCAGGCTTGCTGTCACCTACCATGGGTTCTTCACTTGAAACCCCGCCCGTTTTCCTATATCGTTCATACTAAAGGTAAGTTAGTATAGAGGAGGAAGGGTGGTGCACGGGACAATGCTTCCTACCGTGTTTTTGGCTCACGGATCACCGATGCTGGCGGTCGAAAATAACGCCTATACGGAGGCGATTGGCCAGTTGGCGTCAAGCCTGCCCCGTCCTCGCGGCATCGTGGTGTTCTCGGGTCATTACGAGACGATCGTGCCAACCGTTAACGAAACGCAACGGTATGAGATGATCTACGATTTCTATGGATTTCCGGACGACCTGTATCGTATCCAGTACCCGGCTGTGGGAGATGCCCATCTTGCGCAGCGCATCGAGAGGTTGTTGCACTCTCAATCCATTTCCTACGAGGTGGAGCGCGGACGCGGACTTGACCATGGAGCCTGGGTCATTCTGCGGTTGCTCTATCCCAAGGCAGATATTCCTGTTGTGACGATGTCGGTTACACCGGGTCTGTTGCCGCGCGAGCAATATCGACTGGGTCAGGCATTGGCGGATCTTCGCGCCGACGATGTGCTGATTGTCGGAAGCGGGGGCACAGTGCATAACCTGCGTGCCATTATGTGGGAGAGTGACGCGGTGGCCAATTGGGCGGAATCGTTCGACCGATGGCTAGAGCCGGTTTTGAAGAAATGGGATTTGGATGCCCTTTTCGACTTTCGACAGCAGGCCCCTGGTGCGGACCTGGCCGTACCCCGCCGGGGTGAAGAGCATTTTATTCCTCTGCTTTATGCGATGGGCGCTGCCGATCGAACGCGCCATGCGAAGCGTTTACACCTCAGCTATCGCTACGGAACGCTCAGCCACAGCATCTGGCTTTTCGAATAGCGGGTTATCGATGCAGCTGGCTTTTGCAACCGTTTATTGGCTATTTGCCATCTAAATTTGGACCGCATTCTGTCCTCGTGGCCGTGATTTGGCTTGTGTCGTGGGAGCCCCCGTGCATTTCGCCTTTGGGATCGTGCACAACGGTTGAGCCACGGCGCGAAGTTGGAGGGACCTTAATCAATCAGCGTTTGGAATCGGTCTTTGTTCGGTTAAACCTCACGGAACGTGAAGGAGCTGGACCCTTGGAACGGATAATTTGGCGCGGCACCGATGGCCAAAGCCTCGAATATTGTCAGTTTACCTTTGACGGAAAGGAACCATCCGGGGGACCATCGTGGGTGATCTCGTAGGCATGCGGGGAGCTCTCATTTACCACTATGCGCCGTAAAGCCCCTGTCTTCAGACCTAATCTTTACCCATAAGGAGGAATATCCTACCAGAATGAGGCGAACGGAGATGGCGTAGTGGAACCTGTCATGCGGGTTAATGAATGGGAGAGCGCTTTCTCGGAATTGTGACCACTTGGGGCCACCCGGTTTAGGGGCACCCCAAAGACCCGTCGCGGCACGCGACGGGTGATGCCAAAGCCAGCACGTTAAGACGGGTTTTGTGAAACCTGGTCCCACCAACAGAGCCACGGCAATTGCCGATATCCCCGCCACAAGGTTTTCACACCGGGCTCGCCGTCGCTTTTACGGCCAAGAAACCCGCTGAGTTTGGCCATGGCCCGAACCGCATCACGGAGCGTCCAGGGTTGCCCGATCGGCCGGACCGGCTTTTGGGTGGTGGCGAGACGCTCCAAGACGGAGATTTCGGCGGGAGAGAACGCCCCCGTCGGCGACTGCCCCGGATCGATCCGCGACTGGTAGGTCATCCATAAGAGCCGCCAGGAGACAATGGAATATAGTGTGATTGCGCGCTCCAGTTGCTCAAGGCTTTTTAATTGGAGGTCTTCGACATGACTCCCGCCGGTTTTCAACGTCAAATGCCAGCGTTCAATCCGCCAGCGATCGCGATACCAGGTCACGATGCGCTCGGGCATCTTCTGCCGTGGTCACCGCCAGCGTGGTGATGAGCAGCCACTCAATCGGCTTGATTTCGTCGGGAGGCGCGATTTCTCGCGCCAAAACCCCCGTCAGGGGAGGGGCCGAGGGCGTGGGAGCGGACCGATGGCTCGGTCGCGCCAGTTGCACCACAGTGGTCTGTCATGCGAACGTCGCCTCGCGTTCGCGCTGTCCCGGCTTGGCCGGCACCGTGATCGTCATGGTTCCGATCAGCGGTGCAGCTTCGGCAACGGCTCAGAGATGCTGTCCCGGGGGATCGTCGAGTTTCCGGTCCCACGCGGCGCGGACTAATAACTCCTGTTGAGGATTCCGCGGCGCGATAAACAGATCATAAATATCTGATTCGCGGTCCCCCATGAGCACCGTGTGCGTGCCGTCCGGCACGCGAGCGGCAATCTGTTGCTGAATCTGCAACCAGCGCACACTTTCTTTCTCTTCAATCGGCAACTGCTTGCGGCGTGCGCTCTGACCCCGGGTGTCGGGATTGCGTGCCCAGGCAATTTGGCCGACCAGGCCCAGCGGGACCCCGCTCGTTGTCAGAGCCAACGCGCTGTGGAATAAGAACCCTTGCTCCGTGCCGGATCCAATCGGCCCGAGGCCCGTCGTGGCGGGGTGACGCGTGAAATTAAAACTTGAGTTTCGCACCCCGAAAACACAGGGTTTTTTCGCCGGTGGTGATGCCGCGAACACTTGCTAGCCCTCACGTTGTCGCCCCTTTCCACTTTGGCGGTTTAAGCGGTCTTATCGAGGGTTTGTAATTGATGACC
>PXYV01000075.1 GCA_003023745.1 Sulfobacillus acidophilus
AGCTGACCCCAGCCTTTACCCCATCCCACTCCGAGTCACCCTGTTCTTCAGTCAGCCATTACATCCCGGGATCCCACAGGTTTTATCATAGAGCCCGGTAGCCCTTGACAGAATATGCGAATGCGTCCTATATTGAGCGTGTAGTTTGATAATTGTTCATTCTTATTTCTATTATGTGGAATCGGTTCCAAAGAAGGTGCTTACATGCCGACCATACGCGATGTGGCACGTCAAGCTGGTGTTGGTGTGGGAACGGTGTCGCGATATTTCAATGGCGGTTATGTGAGTGAAAAGAACAGGCAGAGGATTTTATCAGCTATTCGTGATCTCGATTATCGTTTGAACGAAGTAGCCCGAACTCTATCCACCGGGAGATCGTGGAGTATAGGGTTGATTATACCGGATTTGCTGAATCCCTTTTATCCGATCCTCATACATGGTGTGGAGGATGTGTGCAAGAGCGTAGGGGTTGCAGTAATCTTAGTACACACGGCGGAAGACGTAACCAGTTTGCCGCGATTACTCCGAAGCGTAGAGCAACGCGGGGTGGATGCAATTGTCTGTGCAGCAGGCAAAGTGGACCCCGGGGCAACCGCGATTCCTTTAATTATGGTTGACCGAGTGGGTCAGCAAACCAGTTTCGACGCCGTGTCTACGGATCACATGGAGGGTGGACGCTTAGCAGCTCGTTATCTAATTTCTCGTGGCCACTCCCGCATCTTGTTTTTATCAGTTGCCCTCGAAAATGTGGGAGTAGAACTCCGGTGGCAAGGGTTCCGGGATGCCTTGGAGGAGCAAGGTATTACGCCGATGACAGTCGCGGGACAGCGAATGGATTTTCAACATGGGTATCATCTAGCTCGCGCGGCAATCCGTGATTTGCGACCGACGGCTGTTTTCGCAGCGAATGATTTGATGGCGCTAGGGGTTATTCGTGCTGCGACAGAAAGTGGGTTGAGAGTTCCGGAAGACTTAAGTGTCATAGGATTCGATGGCATTGATTTGTCGGACTATGTTACCCCACCATTGACGACGGTGGCCCAGCCGATCTACGAACTTGGTGTTCACGCAGCGCGACTGGCTTTGAGTCGAGCTTACGAAGGCAACAACGGGCCTAATCAAAAGCTGAAGCTGCCACCACAGTTGATTGTTCGCGGATCCGGTTAGAGGCAGTACTGCAAGAAAACAAAACAACGTGCGAAAGGGCAACCATCAAATGACGGAGGCCTTGTGAATGGATTGGCTGCAACGGTATGTCATCTCAATTGATATTGGTGCAACAAAAACCTCCTGGGGGTTAGTGGCAAGTTCTTCTCACGAGGTTGTTCGCTTCCATGTGGAACCGACTCCACGCGAGGAATCACAAGTACTTTCTACCCTTTTACATGGGATTGCTATGGTCGGTGGACACCAATTGGTCGGGTCAATCGATGCTATCGTGTTAGGAATTCCTGGGGTTGTCAGGGGCGATGGCCAAATATTAAAGTGCCCGAACATTTCGGTATTAGAGCACGTGAATTTCCGCGAACTCGAACAAGCATTGGCAATACCCGTGCATATTGTTCGAGATGTGATAATGGCCACGGTAGGAGATTGGCATGCATCGTGTCCAAGCGGTGAAGACATGGTAGCAATGTATATCGGCAGCGGCATTGGGGTTGGTTATGTCATTGATGGATTGGTGCGGTCCGGTTGGCACGGTGTGGGGGGAGAAGTAGGTCATTGGACTGTGGTTCCGGACGGAGACCGATGCAGTTGCGGACAGCGGGGTTGCTTAGAGACAGTAGCATCCGGAGAGAGTCTTCGCCGCGCTGCCTCGCGTCTAGGACATGATGGGGCGGACGGAGTGTCTTGTTTGATGCAAGGCTGGTTGACTGGCTCAGCACACGAAAAAGCTGTGGTTGATACTGCGATTTATTATATCAGCCTCACCCTTGCCAATCTAGTTAAGTTACTGGATCCTGGTCGGGTTGTCCTTGGTGGCGGAGTAATCGACCGAAATCCATTACTAGTTCGTTCAATTAGCCATCGAATTCAACTGTTTACGGAACCCCTAGGGCTCATACCGGTGTCGATCACATCCTCTACATTGGGGAATCAGTCGCCCTTAATTGGGGGAAGTTGGCTAGTGCCGAGTACGGCGGGAAGGAATTAGGCATGATGGCGAACAGGTTCGAAATCGAATTGTCTGCATCCTTAATGTGTGCTAACTTGCTCCACCTTGGTCGTGATTTAGATGCCTTGACAGCTGCCGGAATTCACCGATGGCATTTTGACATCATGGACGGCCATTTTGTACCGAATATCACAATGGGATTTGATCTATTAAAGGCGGTTACCCACTACAGTTCGCTACCCACCGATGTTCACCTTATGGTAGACAACCCTGAAAAATTCGTGGAAGACCTGGTTAAATCAAGGGCCACACGAATTTATTTTCATGTTGAATCAACACGGGCTCCTCACCGTTTAGCACGTACCATTCGGGAACTTGGATGTGAACCAGGAGTGGCGATTAACCCAGCCACCCCTATCGACATGTTAAACACGGTTTTGCCTTTAGTTGATGCGGTATTGTTTATGGCTGTGGATCCAGGGTTTGCCGGTCAACCGTTAGTGCCACACATAGAGGATAAAGTCGCAACATTTTCACAAATGATCGTATCTCACCCTCCCTTGGCCGTGATCGTGGATGGACATATTGACTTAGAAACAGCGCGACTTATGGTTAACGCTGGAGCCAATGGATTGGTTTTAGGAACGTCAGCATTATTTCTTAAAGACACAAGCTTTCTCGAAGCTGTGCATCGCCTATGGGCGGCATTGGATTTGCAAGGAGGCGTAAGATGAACATTGCGATTGCATCGGATCACATGGGCCTTGAATTAAAAAACTACTTGCAAGACACTCTGACCCAGTTAGGTCATTCTATCGTCAACTGTGGAACCGATTCTATCGACCGATGCCATTATCCTGTCTTCGCAGAACGGGCTGCAAAATTGGTGACTTCGGGTGCGTGTGACCGTGCTGTCCTTATATGCGGCACCGGGATAGGCATGTCTATAGCTGCCGCAAAGGTCCCCGGTATACGGGCGGTTGTAGGTTATGACGTGTATTCAGCACAAATGGCGCGCAAACACAACGATACCAACGTGCTTTGTTTGGGAGCGCGCACGATGGGTATTGATTCAGCTGTGGCAGTTTTGAAGACATGGTTAACGACCCCATACGAGGGAGGACGACATGATATTCGTCTTCGCATGATTACTGACCTTGAGTCGGGAAAGTCAGTACAGGCGGATTAGTGCCGACTCACGAAGGGAGGTGGTTGCCTGAACGGTATCGTTATCTATCCCCAATTTAAGGCGATCCAAATGCGTGAACCGACCGTGATTCGATGAAATTGATTGGGAGGGAACAGCGTTGAAGAAACTTGTTGCACCGATTGTTGCCGCGGCGATGTCGCTGGCGTTAGCTGGCTGGAGTACAACCCCAAGTCGACCTGCCGCCCATGTTGGCAAGAAGTATACGATCGATTTTATATTTACGGGTTACATGTACCCGTACTTTGCACCCATGGCTCAAGCGGTCAAGCAGGCCGCCGCTTATTATCCCAATTTGTCCATTAAGATCATTGCTGCCAATAATTCTGGGTCAGAGGAATCTTCAGAGATTGATGAGGCGGTAGCATCAGGAGTCAATGGGATCATCTTAAATCCGGTAGACGGGGCCGTAACTTCTGCGGCTCAACAAGCCATGAATGACCACATTCCCGTTATTACCATTGACCGCGATGTGGATTCGAAGTCAGCGCGAATAGCCTTTATAGGAGACAACGACGTTAAACTTGGTGAAATTCAGACACAATATGCTTTAAAATATCTCGCGGCGAAACACATCCGTACGCCCTGGAAAGTGGTTATTTTACAAGGCACACTAGGATCCAGTACCGCCATTGACCGATTGCGTGGCGAAATGAACGCCCTGCGACCGTATATTCGGGACCACAAAGTCCAACTTGTGTTAAATCAGTCGGCCAACTTCGCCACTAACACGGCTGAACAAGTAATGTCAGAGTTTTTGGCCAAAGACCCTCACATCAATTTGGTTCTTGCCGGTAATGATGCAATGGCGTTGGGCGCCATTACCGCGATTCAAGATCAACACCTACCGTTAGGAAAAACTGTGTTTGTCGCGGGAGCTGACGCCCAGCCTCAAGACTTGGAGGACATCATCCACGGAACCCAGCTCGACGATGTCACTCATGCTCCCTTTGTGGAAGCGTATTGGGCGGTTGAAGCCATGGCAAATTATTTGGAGTACCATATCACGCCGCCGACTCACTTCAAGAATGGCGATGTGGTCATTCCAATGACGTTGGTGACCAAAGCGAACGTCAGTCAGATTCACGCCTGGGGTACGCCCAATGTCATTCCACCCCTGCCATATGGTAAGTCATCGGCGCATCGCGTTCACCTATAAGACGTCATTCGACTATGCCGTTGTCGCACGGTGTATACCTGCCGTGCGACAACGACTTCAGGGAGGGATTTCCATGACCACCCATGTGCAAACAGCCACGCCCCTACTATCGGTGCGTGGACTCAGTAAATCCTTTGGCAACGTGCAGGCTGTGGATAACGTAAGTCTAGATATTTTCCCGAAGGAAGTTATCGGGTTGGTTGGAGACAATGGGGCCGGTAAATCCACGTTTTTAAGTTTGTTGAGTGGATACAACATTAAGGACTCGGGGCAATTCTTTTTCCGTGGTAAAGAAGTGGAGGTCACATCGCCGCGTACGTCTCGCCGCGAGCTTGGAATCGAAATGATCTACCAGAACCTCTCACTCGCACCCGACTTGACGGTATGGGAAAACATTTTCTTAGGCGAAGAATTAGCTCGCTGGAGATTATTTATGCGCCGGCGCGATATGATAGCGCAAGCTGAACGTGTTTTACGCCAACTAAACTCAAAAGTGTCGGCAAACGATTTTGTGGGCAATCTCTCCGGCGGTGAACAACAGTTGGTTGCCATTTCGCGGGCACTACTGTTTGAACGCGACTTAATTATTATGGACGAACCGACTGCCGCTATCTCGTTAGCAAAGGTTCGTGATGTTTTGGATTTAATATTAAGTTTGAAGCAACACGGAAAATCGGTGATTATCGTTAGCCACCGCCTTGAGGATATTTTAACTGTTGCCGATCGTATTGTGGTCTTTGCGCGCGGACGCATTCGGGAGATTCTTGAAAATAAGGATTTGACGATTGAGAGTTTAGTTCGAGCGATATTTGGCGACTTAGAAGGAGGCGCAAAGTAGTGGTTAAGACCCTCGAGAGTCCGGAAACCGAAACAAAGCCCAAGAGGCGGGCTACCATCCTTGGGCGCAACGGAAGTATACGCCGCCCTCTCTTGTTTCTGGTAATCGCGCTGATTATTGCCACCATTATCCAACCGTCGTTCCTGACGGTGCGCAATCTGAATGCACTGCTGATTAGTTCCACTTTTCTCATGATTGTTGCGGTCGGAGAAGCCGTTGTTATCATGACAGGTATGATTGACCTTGGCGTCGAAAGCACATTGTCCGCTGGTGGAATGTTCGTGGCGTTTCTGAATGTGTTTCACCAGGTTCCGGGCCCCCTCAGTGTTGCCTTTGGCCTCGCAGCCGGTGCGATTGCTGGGCTAGTGGTCGGGTTGTTAGTTACCAAAGGCCGGATCCCCTCGTTTCTCGTAACGTTAGCAACGTATTGGGGATTTCAAGGCCTTGCACTACTTTTAAATGGGGGTAACTACATTAGTCCCTATTCTGTCACACCTCCACGCCCATTTGGATTTCAGGGACTTTCAGGAAGTGTGTTTGGCATCTCCAACTTATTAATTATTACCATATTTGTTATTGCCGCGGCTCAAGTCATGGTAAGTTACACTCCTGTGGGCGTTTGGTTAAAGAGCATAGGTTCCAACGAAGCATCTGCGCGCACTGTAGGGCTGAGTACCGATCGCATCAAGATCATGGCCTTTATGATTTCGGGAATACTAGCTGTATTGGCCGGAATCATGATGGCAGCGTGGCAGGTGTCGATTTATCCAAACAGCGGTCAAGGTTATTCGTTACAAGCCATTGCCGGAGTTATTCTTGGCGGTATTCCGTTTACGGGAGGACGCGGAACTATTGTTGGGGCCGCCATTGGCGCGCTAATCATCGGATTGATTAACGACATCATTGTTTTAATGGGATGGCCAGCCCTTTATGAGTATGTCATTGTCGGGGTCATCCTGGTCATAGCGGGACTCCAAGCTCGAGGTCAAGGGGTTGTCAAATAACAACCATCCTAGTATTCAGGAACCATGTGTCATGGCGCCCGTCTACTGTTCGAGCGGAGTCCATAAGGGGTAACTTCATCCTGAGGTCCAAGTAAGTAATTTCAATAACACAAAAATCAAACATTCCGCTGCTCTCCCTCAGGAGCTTGAGGTTCAATGCATGGGAGTGGTAACGACTTTCTTGTTCTTGCCAGCACCAGGTGACCGTTGCGGATGTCCTAGGCACCCTCGTGCCTTCCACCCCATATTTCGCACCCTGCCCTATACGTACACCCTTAGTCTCTTAACCTATCCCGATGGAAGCCAGGTGAGGCGACGGGGCTCCACCTCCAGAAGCAGGCGGGCCAGCCGCTGAACCCAAGTTAATTCTTGCAGAAGGCGGGATGTGACGTTGTTCGGCCGATACCGGCCAATCGTAATTGGTGTTAAGATCTCTTTAATGCGTTTCGTCGTAGGCGCGTCTTGGAGCTGGCGGTTGGGATAGGGTAACGTGACGCCCCGCTGTGCTGCCGTCAGCCTCGCTACAGCTTGCATGACGGATCAGAGAAGTGCGGCCATATAGACAACATACACGTACGCCGTCAGGTTTTGGGGATCTTTGAGGAAACCCGGTGCAATGCCCAGTGGGCCTTTGACCGTCGCGTGGTTTCCTGCGGCCACAAATTGTTCGTTGTAGGCGGCCAGCAGTTCCTCAGCGGAACGCTGAGGGTCATTCGCGATTAAAATGAACGGCCGGCGGTTGAGATGTTCTTGATCGACGAAGGCTTGGTTGAGTTCGCCGCGCTTGATCGTCGAGAACCATTCGGTGACGGCCTTCAAGCACGTATTCCGCACCTAAATTTTGCCAATTTCTATTAATAATAGACGGAATATTTCGCAAAGGAGAAAGGCGGGCCGCCGTCGAATCTGCCCGATTATGAAGATTCCGATGATCGAACCGACCAGCCGCCCGGTGGGCGCGGCGCCGCTGTTTCGACCGCTCGCCGATGCGATCGGCGTGGTGTCGATCGGGCATCCCCTCGTCGCCTGGGATCCCCGCCCGTGCCGGGTGTCCCCGGGCGAGCGGATCTTGCTCATGCTGTGGGACATCTTGGCTGGGAAAACGCCGCTATACCGCCTCGCGGAACGGCTGACGACGACCGACGTGGCCATGCTCGTCGGCCAGGGCCGCCGCCCCGAAGACTGCACGGACGACAGTCTCGGGCGAGCGCTGGATAAACTCCACCGCGCGGGCCCCGCAAAAGTGTTTAGCGCGTGGGCCCTGGCCGCGTATGCCCATGACGGGATTACGCTCGAGACCGGGCATTTTGATACGACCTCCCGCTCCGTGGCCGGCGCCTTTGCCGCGAGGGAGGGCCCGGGCGTGCATCCGGCCTCTGGCGACTCCCAGGACCACCGCCCCGACCTCCAGCCAATCCGGATGACGCTCTTGGTGAATCGCGAGGGGGTGCCCCTGTTTGGGACCGTGGAATCCGGCCACCGGTCGGACAAAACGCTCAACGCCGCGAGGATCGACCGCCTCGTGCAGGCCTTCACCCCCGAGCCATGGCGCGATCTGATCGACGTTGCCGATTCCGCCTTGGTCACGAGGCCCAATTTGGCTCAGCTCGAGCGCGCCGGGATCCGGTTTGTGTCCCGGTGTCCGGAGACGTTTGCGGCCGTCGCGGCCGCGAAAGCGGCGGCCTGGGCCGCGGATGCCTGGATTCCGGTGGGCCGCCTCGCGATCCGCGTGGACGGCGCCCCCGACTGGGCGTCCGAGCAATCAGGGATCATCGATGGCCGGACTTATCGGCTGGTGGTCTCGCGCTCCAGTGCCGGCGATCCGCGGGCCCAGCGGGCGGTGGATCGCGCCATTGCGGCCGACCGCGACACCCTCGAACGGACCGCGCGGACGCTGGCGGCCGAGACCTTTGCCTGTGAAGCCGATGCCCAAGCGGCGCTGGACCGTTGGCGGGCGACGGCGGTGGAGGGGTGGCATCCCGTGTCCGGGACGGTGGTGAGCCGGACCCACCAGACGCGGCGCGGGCGCCCGCGGAAGGCGGCCGACGCCGACACCGTCACCCCCGGGCACGTGGTGCCGACCGTGGGTCCCGTGGATGAAACCCGGCGCCAGCGCGCCGTGGCCCAACGGAGCGCGTTTGTGCTCATCACCACGGTGCCCGCCGACCGGTTGTCAGCGGCGGAACTCTTGGCCGAGTACAAAGGCCAAGTCCATGTCGAGCGCCATTTTCACTTCCTCAAAGATCCGCTCTTGGTCGATGCGCTCTGCGTGAAACAGCCGGAACGCCTCGAAGCGCTCGGGTACGTGTGGCTCGGGGCGTGTCTGTGATACCGCCTCGCGGAGCGCCGCCTGCGGCGGTCGGGGAGCCCCATTCCGTCGCCGTCGCGGCGCGTGCTGACCCGGCCGACGGGGCATGAGCTCATTCGTCATGGGCCGAGCGTGCCCATCGCACGCGATGCGGCCACGGGGGCTCGGGTCATCGCCTGGCCCACGCTTGATCATCCCACGCCCCAGGCGATTTGCGAGGCCTTGCCGATGCCCCCGACCGTCTTTACCGAACCGCCCGTGCGGGCTGGTCCCTCCTCAATCCACCCTCCTCAAAATTCGGGGAATGCCAGGATTTGGGTGCGAAAAAGGTGTTCAAGGGGCCGCCCTCCGGGCGGCGACGCCGCCGCGTGGTGGGTTCCAAAGTTACCTTCAGATGCCACCAAGCCAAGGCCTGGGTTTCTTTTTGCCAGATCTCCAACGCCCTGCGGGCATCGGCCTCACAGTCACAGCGTTGCCGACTGAGCCGTTTGGCAGATCGGTCCACGCGCCGGGCGGCGTCTTCCCGGTCGCGGGCGACCCTGGCATCCGCTTTGGTGACGAGAGCCGAGGACGCCCCCACCACGAGGCGTACCACCTGATCGCGGATGGTCCCCGAAGTTTCCCATAGGCGGTAGTCTGCCGCGCCGGTGCGCTGCGCGACCGCTCCAACGAGTGTCCAGGTGGCCTGAGGGGCTGCTTTTGGTTTGGTGGCGGCGGTCAACCCAAAGGAGTTGGGCATCCGGGAGACAACGTGTACCTGCTCCGTACAGAGTTGCACCCCCGTCTCGTCGGCGATCCGTTTCGAATCCGCGACAAAGAGGATCACGGGCCGGGCGGTCAGGGCATCCCGCAGAACGGTCATCGCTGGGCGGTTCCAGATGGTGTCATTCCGGTTGCCATCATTCCCATCCCCCCACACCGGAATCCCATCGGGACGGCCCGCCGTGCCCAGCACCAGTGGTTTACCGTCCTGATGGCCATCTTGGTTGTCCCCGCGCATCGGCCGAGCAGTGTCCGGTGGGGCAAGCGAGGTCTCCACGGTCGCAGAGGGGTCCGAGACCGCCCCGATTTCATCGGCCGTCGGATATTCGCCGTAGAGGGTTAAACGAGTCGTATCCGCATGTACCACGTATTCCGCCCCTAAAGTTTTCCAATTTTGATTAATAAGAGACGGAATATTGCGCAAAGGAAAGCGGCAGGAACCTGTCGAAGTCTCTGGTTTATGAAACAGCCTATTTTTGAACCGCAGAGCCGCGTCGTGGGGGCCGCGCCCCTCTTTCGGCAGCTCGCCGACGAAATCGGCGTCGTCGCGATCGTCAATCAGCATGTGCGCTGGGACCCCGCCCAATGCCGGGTGTCGCCTGGGGAGCGCATTCGCGTACTGATGTTAGACCTGTTGGCGGGCCACACCCCGCTGTACCGGATCGCGGATCGCCGGACCTGGACCGATGTCGAGGTGCTCATCGGCCAGGGGCGCCGCCCCGAGGACTGTACCGACGATAGCCTCGGGCGAGCCTTGGATAAACTGGCCCGAGCTGGCCCCGCGACCGTCTTTAGCGCCTGGACCCTCGCCGCGTCCGCGCACGACGGGATTACGCTCAACACGGGGCATTTTGATACGACCTCGCGGGCGGTCGCGGGGGCGTACGCCGACACGGAGGACGCCGCCGTGCATCCCGCCTATGGCTATTCCAAAGACCATCGGCCGGACCTCAAACAGCTGCTGATGACCCTCTTTGTGAACCGTGAGGGGGTGCCGCTCTTCGGGACAGTGGAGTCTGGCCATCGGTCGGCCAACACGCTGAACGCCGCGAGGATCGACCGGTTCATCACCGCGCTGGGCCCTGAGCAGCGGCGCCAGCTGATATCCGTGGCGGACTCCGCCTTAGTGACCGGCCCGAATCTCGCCCGCTTGGCGGCCGACGCGTGGGTGCCGGTCGGACGTCTCGCGCTCCGGGCCGACGGCGCCACTTACGGGGCGTCGGAGCACGCGGGCGTGATCGACGGGCGATCCTATCGGCTGGTGGTCTCGCACTCGAGCGCCCGCGATTCCCGGGCCGCCCGTGCGGTGGACCGTGCCCTCGCGGCGGAACGCGCGGTACTGGAGCGCACTGCGCGGACATTGGCCGCGGAGGGGTTTGCGTGTGAAGCGGATGCCCGTGCCGCGCTCGACCGCTGAATCGCGACGGCGGCCGACGGGGGGCACGCGGTCTCGGGGACGGTGGAAAGCCAGACCCATCAGACGCGGCGCGGGCGCCCCCGCAAGAGGGCGGCGCCCGCCGAGACGGTGACGACCTGGCACGGGGTGCCCACGGTGGGCCCCGTGGACGTCGCGCGGCGCGAGCGCGCCATCGCCGAACGCAGCGCGTTTGTGCTGATCACGACCGTCCCAGCGGACCGCTGGTCGGCCGCGGAGCTCTTGGCCGAATACAAAGGGCCAGGGCATGTGGAGCGCCATTGTCACTTCTTGAAGGATCCGCTGTTTGTCGACGCACTCTTCCTGAAAAAGCCGGAGCGGCTGGAAGCCCTCGGTTATGTCCTCTTGGGGGCCTGTTTACTCTACAGTCTGGCAGAGCGGCGCCTGCGACGGTCGGGAATTCCGATTCCGTCCCCGTCCCGTCGCGTCCTCACGCGGCCGACGGGCCATGCACGCATCCGTCATTTGCAGGGCGTTCAGATTGAACGCGATCCGGCCACGGGTCAACGTATCCTCGCGCTCCCACGGATTTTTCATCCCACCCTGCTGGCCTGCTGTGACGCGTGCCCCCTGCCCCTGACCGTCTTTACCAAGCCGCCTGTCCGCGCGGGGCCCGGCTGACCTCCCCGAAAAATTCTGCCGTTCCCAGGATTTGGGTGCGAAAAGTGTGATATAAACATACCTCTTCTTTTTTTGAGATGCAGGCGACTGTACCATTCCATTACGGGGCCAAATAGTAAATGGGTCGCAACGGCAATAGCTTACGGTCTGTGTCGGGGATTTGGGGGTAGTGTTGCACCCATAAATCAAACAACCGCTTGAGGTTCAGCAGCATGATGCGTCGACGCTCTTGAGACCGCCCCACTTTTTCGGCCTCGGCGGTGAATCCTTCAGTGGATACAAACAGGCCAACGTCGGAGTCCCCCAGAATGGCCAGAAATGACCGTAGTTGCTCGACCGTAGCCTTGTTGTCCCGATGCTTCACTTGAACGAGAATGCGGGGACCTTTGGCTCCGAGGGGATCGGTATGGGCGACAATATCGATACCGCCATCGGGTCCAGGAGGAGCGATCCACTCGACGAAATATCCCATGCTACGTAATAAAGCCGCGACCAGATTTTGAAAATCATAGGGATTGAGATGGCGGAGGTAGTCCTCAATTTGGGCCCACGCCGTTTCTTCGGCTTCTTCCACAATACTGCTGGGGTCCGGCATATCTTGGTCGGTTTCTGTCGATTCCCCGTTGCTGTCGTCGCCCGTTGAGGTGGCGTGCCACTGTTTATAGAGGCGATTCGCTTCACGTTTTAAGGCGGCCGGATCGGTGAATTGGTGGTACGCCGACCGACCAGCATCTGTGAGAATCCACTGTCCTTTATCTTTAATAAGCCATCCTGCTTTAACCGGGGCAATCGTTGCAAAACGGACAACTTTTTCGAATCGTCGTATATGAGGTCGCTTTGGATAGGTGCTTTTTTCAAAATCGGTTAACGGCAGTCGTTGTTCGACTTGCGCTAAGACCTCGCGTGCCGGCAAGCCGTCAGGATTTTCCGCCAAAACATCGAACACCGCTCGCATGATTTCGCCAATTCGGCGTTGGGTCAGCTGAGCCATAGCGATTTGGAATCTCGCCTCCCGATGGACCTCTGTTTAAAATCCGTGGCGGAGTTACCTTATCCGCATTGGATAGCGACTGCGGTAGCTATCTGTCTGATACCCATCACTTCCGGGTTATGAGTGATGACAGGAGTCCGGGCCGTGCAATGGTCACACGCGGGGTTAACACACCGGTAAACTTCAATGCGGACGTTTAGCAAAACCTCTTGGATACCGTCAGGTCTCAGCTTCATCCTACATTGGGGACAACACCACGGAGTGTCAAGAAATTCTCCACGAAATTGCCAATCAGGTTGATCGGTAAAGCCGAAGTGTTCTCCTGCTGGATTCCAGATTTCCCAGCGATGATCGGGCAGTGTTTCTGTGACGATTCCGTAATCTTCTTCTCCGTCGGGGTGTATAAAGCGAGCGGTTCGACTACCGAGATACAGGGAACCCAAAATATCGCCATATACGTCCGTTTGGGCGATACTACGGCGGCCGTCTTGATCATGGACCAGACGTAAAA
>PXYV01000076.1 GCA_003023745.1 Sulfobacillus acidophilus
CGCGAAAATGCCCGCGAAATTTGTGCCAGTTTCCTACCCTCGATACAGGTCTGCAATCCTAACGAACACTTCTGTTTAGTAAGTTAAGCGGAGGCTGTGTCCTGTAACCTGACTTATCTGTGGATGTATATTTTGTTAAAAAACAATGCGCCGACTTTGGCCATTGAGAATTATCTGGTCCAAATCGGCGGATATTCGTGGGCAGCTGCGTTGCAACAGGGCAATTCGGGCTTTCCCGTCGCCTAGTTTGCTTGCGCTTAAAATGTATACGATGGACTTTGCCTAGACAGCCCATTCTGATCGATTTGCCGTATCAGTTCAAACAGGCGGCCTTCTCGTGAATCGAGGAGGCCTGTTTTTTCTTTTGTTTAAAGGTTAGAGAGTGATGGCGCCATCACTCCCGGTCTTATCCCCCGAGCCTAGTCATGTCCGTAGCGCCGATGCCAACGGACATCCGCGCCGTAACGTGTCCCTCGGCTACAGTGCGCCTATGCGAGAAGGTTATGGGAACCGATGCCCGAAATGGGACACCACATCTGGCCTATTCCCCAAGTGCGCTTGATGGTTTCCATTGGCACGAGGGGAGCGACTGGTAGCGGATTCCGTCTATGCCTCCGATCCCTCGATGGTTGCGCCATCTTACAAGGCATGGCCCAACGCCTTTGACTCGGGCAGGCTAGTACCGGCAGCGCTTGTTAGTCGCCTAGCGTTTTGGGGCGCCGCTAGGGTTTGGTTTCAGCAAATCCTGCAGGCCAATCGAACCACTGGTTCCAGGGCACCGGGCCGCGAAACGACATCAACCGAAGAAAGAGGCGAAATAGGAGGCGATAGGGATGCAAGTCGGGAAAGGGAGCTATTTGATTGTATCCGCGCCGGAATGCCCGCGCACTGGCCCGATCCAAAAGATATTCCAGTGAGCAGAGTTCCAGTTGCGGTGGACCGACGACGTACAATTCGGTGTCGACTAGTCCGGTTAACTGGTGATTGATAGCGAGCATTTGGGAGGGATCCCAATCCAGCATCATAGGGCATGCATACGGAATAGTCGGCATGACGAATCCAGCGTTAACAGCGCGAGCTGCCCAGCGCTGAGCTATGGGGTCTTCGGAATAGTAGCGGCTGGTCAAATAGCGCATGGTCGCCAAAAGTCGTGTGCTAAACTGGTCTATCGGTTGACCGGCACGAACGTCCCACAGCGCTTGCGGCGGGCCAAAGACCATGCGTCGGCATTGGTGAAGGAGAGCTACCGTGCGCCCCCATTGCACCAGCGAATCGTACGACAACTGGCTAAATTTTTGGAGCGGGTCTCCCGGGAGTCGTTCCACAATCAGAAAGTCACGACTGGCCCAGTGTGTGACGCGGTATGTGCGGGGAATGCGCCAAGTGCTGTGAACTTCCAGCCACTGATTGATCGAGACTGTCCGCATCGGACTGAGCGTATGCGATTCAAACACGCGCAGCGCACCCTGCCAAAAGTCTTCGTCCGGGGGAAGGACCAATCGCGGGCTGCGTACGATGTACGCAGCATCGTCGGTTTGTATCTCCCAAATGTAATTGGCTTGACCGGGATGATAAGGCGCGTACAGTGTTTGCCGACGTATCGGCTGCGCGAATAACGGTGACAAATCAAGTGACGTGACGCCTGCATCATGGATTGTTTGCATGCCTGTCCCCTAGGTAATTCATCGTAGCCCCACGCATGCAGCATTTCTGAGTAGGGCCCCTAAGTTCAGTGTACTGCGCAATGTCTTGGCAGTCGAAAATTCCCATAGTATGCTAAGGACGTTTCATCGGGCTGCGCCAATCGCGCGTGGGATTCGATTGGCAGAACAGCGGATCGAGACGCAATATGAGCGACTCGCAACGCCTGGGCGAAAGATTGCAGGATGGGACTTGCCACAACGAGCCGAGCAATGTGAGAGAGGAGACGAGACGGGATGGACCGAGAGGCTCGAAAGTATTGGGAGGCTCAACGTCGGCAAATGCTGCGACGCGATCGGCAACAGCGCGGAGGCTACTTTGCCGACAATTTGTTGGTGACGAAGATTTTGATTGCGTTAATGCTGTTAAGTTTCTTAGTCGAACGTTTTGCCCCGGGCGTGTTGGACGTCATCTTCCGCGGTTACCTGGGATTTGCGGCGTCCCTTATTCTATCCGCGCTGATGCCGGGTAGTTTCCTAGGGCTGATATTTGCTGGAGTATTCTTATGGATCATCGGCTCCCAATTGGAAGGACTTACGACGTGGTGGCAATATCTGGTGATCTTTTTTGCCAGCGGAGTGATTGGGTCGCTTGCAGCCAGTGCGCTCGGCTCGGGCTATATCGGCGGAACATTTGCATCGTTTGGGTTGGCCGGGGCCTACGTCATGGCCATGGCGACGCGCCGCGTCAGTGGGGCGGCCCAATGGGCGATTTTATTATTGGCGATTAACGTCATATTGTCGGGATTTCAACCGGGACTTTTGGCGGGAATGCTGGCCGCATTTTTTGCTGGGTTGGTCATGGCCCGAATTGCACAAATCTAGTCCAATCCTTAGCATTGCATATCGGCGGCGTGGTTGATGCTTCACGGCGAGCGTCTGAGTCTCGTTTTTGAATGAGGATACCGAAATCATCTCGAGGCGTTAGAGAAAGGATTTTCCGTTGGCAACCGGATTGCAGTCCGCCCGAAAGCCAGCATTGGACTGAATAAATCATTTTGCCCGATCTGAATGGTAATTCTTGTCGGATGGTGTACGACGCGGTTCAACCCGGCTCGCTTTGGATCGCTGCCCGATTTGCGTTCAATTGCGTTAGGGCCGATCGGGGTGCACCGCCATTTCGACGTGGTTAATGGATTTCACGCATGGTGGACCCAGCGCCATCCCAAAGTCATCACGAGAAACTCCCACAATATTCCTAATGCCGCGACGAAGCGCTCGAACAGTCCGGACGGGCCGCGGGTGGCCGCTGTCACCAAAAACCCTACGAGCAGCAGCGCCAAACAAAGTCCAACAAGGACGGCTGCGCTTGTGACCACCGCACTGTCAGATAGACGGAAAACCGCCCAGCAGGATCCCACCAATGCGCAATAGAGAAGCGTTGCACCGCCGACGTGAACGAGACCGATGGGGGTCAACGGTCCCCAGGGACTTGGCAGCGCCCACTGACGGGCCGTCGGTAAATGGTGTTGCATAAAGATACCGCTCAACATCAAGCCTGCGCCGAGTAGGGCCTGCCAGAATGCTAAGCGAATTCCATTGGCCATGCCCCGCAAGAATCCCCAGGCGTTGGCCAACATACACAATCCGGACAGTACCAACCCCCACTCGAGAAGGCCTTTCCCGGGGCCATCCATAAGAAGGCTGATTGACTGATGAACCGGGTTCACCGCCCGGTCCATCGCACTGGCCACCAACACACTGGCGGCGACTATGATGGGAGAGAAAAATCCGGGCATCATTAACCAAGGAAGCCACGGCGACGCCTCGTGTGCATGGGAAACCGACAGCATTGCGCTCACCTCACTAACCTTATGATGTCTTTGCCCGCCTGTTTGCATAATCATACTATAATTCCGTCAAAATTGAAGGGCTGATCCGGCCCGGCCAACTAGGACTATCGCCTCAAGACGCTCCCGGCACATCAGCAAGAATATCTCTGTAGGACGATCCCTAGAGAGCGTCTGTTTGCTATCATGAATAAAATTGCCGCTTGTGGAATGGACGAGGTGTATGTCAACGTCACGGTCGTCACTGTTAGAGGAATCGGACAACTGGGATTTCCGCGATGCGGACACCAAGGAAGGGACGCACGTCATCCATTCCTATCCCGCCATGATGATTCCTCAAGTCGCCCGGGGCTTGATTGCTCACTTGCGGGCTTTGAAGCCAGACGCACAGACCTTGCTAGATCCGTTCTGCGGGGCCGGTACCGTCCTCGTGGAAGCGGCTCGCCAAGGGTTGGCCCCCTGGGGTAACGATCTGAATCCATTGGCGCTGCGGATTGCACGCGTTCGGACTACCCCCATTGATGAGCGGGCGCTGCAGATCGCACTGGCCGCATTGCAAGCCGCTGTCACACCCTTGGCGTTGGCGGGTTGGCGGGGAGAGATCCCGACGTTTGAGGGCCGAGACTTTTGGTTTAAGCCCGAGGTCAGTCGAGCCCTGGCGTTCGTACTCGAACAGATTCGGGCGATGACCCACCCCGATGACCGAGCGCTGGCGGAAATGGCTTTCAGTGAAACCGTGCGGCTGGTGTCCAACACGCGTAATGGGGAATTTAAGCTGTATCGCATGTCTGCCGAGAAGCTGTCCCAGTTTCACCCGGACGTCCTCGGTCTATTTCTACAGACCCTGGCACGATACGTAGCCGGACTGCAAGCGTTCGATGCCGATCTCCGGAAAGCGGCGGTGCCGACCCAAATTGTTCAAGGGGATACCCGACTCTTGGAGGGTGTTCCCGACCAGTACTTCGATTTAATGGTGACCTCTCCTCCGTATGGCGACTCGCGAACTACCGTCGCTTACGGACAGTTTTCGCGCCTGTCACTAGAGTGGCTGGGACTGCCGCCAGAAGAGGCCCGCACCGTGGACCGCCGTTTGCTGGGCGGCACCGCGCCGCCAGAACCCGCGTTAGAGCCCATCCCATCGGCAGCGGTGCAAGCAGGATTGGATGCCATTGCTGCCCAACACCCCGACCGGGCCCGCGAAGTCGAGAGCTTCTATCGCGACTTAGACCGGGCTGTCTGTGCCATTACACGCACGTTAAAACCGGGCGCACTGTGTGCCTGGGTCGTGGCCAACCGGACTGTCAAACGGGTTGTGCTGCCAACCAACACCATCATCGCCGAATTGTCAGCTGTCCGCGGTTATTCGTTCATCGAAGACCTGACCCGCAACATTCCCAATAAGCGCATGCCGCTTGCGAACAGTCCCAGCAATGTGTCCGGGGATACGGGAGCAACCATGACCCAAGAACACATGGTCATCCTGCGCTATGACGGGTCCCGGCGATAATAACCGCTGCCTGTGTCCGAATCATGCCCAGTGTGCGAATAGCCCGGAGCAGGAATTGCCGGCCCCGTATGCGGCACACTTAGCGCGTTGTTGCGCGGTGGGCTGTGCAAAAGCGAATGCCGTCTTTCTGGAATTGGAGGTTTTTCCGGGACGAATCGAGTCGGGGCGGGTGACAAATCCGGTCGGCGCTAGCCTAAATCAGCCGAGTTGCACTGGAGTTGGCGTTTTTGGGGCCTCCCGTAAAGTGTTTTGGTCTTTCTTTAGAGACAATGCCCCAATTCGTCAAGTTCACCAGCGCAAAACCGATCGTCGGTCGATTCTGCCTCGTGAGTTGGCAAACATGCCACACCGAAGGGCGGCAAATCAGTCGGGGCGCAAGCCGGTCCGTCGCCCTGCGCCGCATCGTTTCGCCCAGAGACAGGGCTGGGCTAAATCGGGATCGACTGTACGCCGGGCGTCAATATGGAGCACACGTTTCAGATGTTTAAAGACGAGTTTGGTCGGCCACCGCAGCCGATATCAAGGCAGAATTGCATCACCGTTTTCGGTAACGTCGTCAAAATCAATATATAATCTGCCGCTTCCCGGGTTCGGCGAGCGATAGGAGGTTTGCATCTCCAGGATGGCTGTTGGATCGCCCGCATGTCCTCAGGAATTCTCAGCTTGAAGGGTGTCATCATCCATATTCCGCGCAGTCTTTTGAAATTCGTTTAATCCTGAGCCCGTGTCGGGGAGTTGCAGCACCGTATTCAGTAACGTTAAGAGGCATTGCGACTGGGCATCGGTGAGAGGCGACAACAATTCATTCACCCGACTGCTGAACTCCGCCAATGACTCCTGCAGCACCTCTTGACCCATATCGGTTAGCCTTACGGTGACAATGCGTTGATCGTCAGCTTGCGATTCGCGTTTGACATAACCGTCACTACATAATTTGTCAACCATTTGGCTCACAGCGGGGGAGGAGATGTGTAGACGTTCCGCCAGTTCAGAAATGCTCACGGGACCTTGTTCCAATTTGACCATCAGGCGCAGCTTAGGACGTGATAATTTGGCATAATGGCCCGCGAGTGCGTCTTGTATGCCGATGAACGCGAGCACGCGGTTGGATGCATCCGGCACTCCTTCTCACCTCCGATAATCGTTCCCATCATAACACGCCCGCGAGGCCCACGGCCTAAATCGGTCAAGCGCGAATTCCATCGCAGGGCACCACAGCGCAGGCAATCGCAGCCCTCACACCGAGGAATGGTGAATTGGCGTGACCTGGGTTGTGCGCACGCGCTCTCCCCAGGTAAAGAGCTGGCCGTTTTGATAGGGGGTAATGAGATCGTCGTAGTGAGCCGACAAGGGATGACCCGATTGCCCGGTAAGGTGCACGAACTTGCTCTCGTCTGGCCGGCCCGGCATCAGAATTTGGCGATAGCTGGGCAAGTAGGCGACAGAGCGCGGCCAAGGAAGGTTGGGGTCGACCGCAAAGGCGGCTTGTTTTGGTGTGAAGAAGTCGCCGGCCACCGCAATCGAACGGCGTCCAAACACGGGTCGAGCCAATTTGGATTGAATAAAGGGGTGGAAGAGAACCATCTGATGCGCGCGACCCCAGACCCAGTTGTCCATCGGATCGCCAAAAAACTGCCGTCCGCGGTGTTCTGCTTGGTGATACGCCGGAGTTCGATCCAATGTGTCGAATTGGGCGGAAACGGCGGGGATGAGGCGCTCTCCCATCAGGGCCCAAAAGTTTTCGGGAAAAGGGTGGGTGCCGGGGGCTTGGGGGCTCACGTCGAAAAAGAACGGTTGGGCCAGGGCGTCACGCACGTCGGCTGGAACCACCTCCATGGCCCACAGATATAAAAGCGTGGGGGCTACGATCTCGGCTGTGACGTGTCCGTCAAAATTGGCTAACTGAGAGTGCCATTGTGGCGGGAGCGCGGGATCGGCCAAGAGTTTTTGATTGAGATGAAGCAAGGGCACCGAGAGCGTGTCGAGTTCAATGCGGGCGAATGATTCCAAGGAGTGCTTGGACGTTTCGTCAATCAACGCGGCGATGCGTTCCGCGCGAGACCCCGGGCTATTGTGGCTGACCCATTGGGGAACATAGCGGTCGCCGACCGGTGCATTATTGGCGGTCACAATGTAGCCGCAATCGGGATCCAGCAGGCGCGGCATGGATTCCCAGGCGATCGTGCCGGTCCAAAGGCTGCCGCGGGTGTTGCCGTCAGCACAGCCGAATATAGGACCGCTCTCGCGGGTCGGAATCGATCCGGCCAGCACATAGCCGATATGGCCATCGACATCGGCATACACAAAGTTTTGCGCAGGGATGGTCCAACTCTTGAGGGCCCGCGTAAAATCATTCCAGCTAGACGCGAGATCCAGATTGACAATGGTATCCATACTGGTGACGGGGGAAAAACCGGTCCAGCCCAAGGCAATTCGCGATCCGTCCGGTTCGCGGTGAATCACCGGACCGGCGTGGGTATCTTCAGCGACGAGCGTTAAGTCGGCACGCCCGCGTACGTGAATGACCTCTTCGCGCACAGCAATGGTTTGCAATGCGCCGTCCAATAGGTAGTGTGAGTCGTCTTGCATGGTGATGCGATAGAGATCTTGGCAATCGGGATCGACATTGGTAACCCCCCAGGCGATGCGTCGGTTTTGCCCGATGATGATCGCAGGAACACCCGGAAGCGACACGCCGCGAGCGTCCAGGTCGCCGCCTTTAAGTGCGATCTGATACCAGATTGAAGGCAATAACGGAGCTAGGTGCGGATCGTTGGCTAAAAGCGGGTCGCCGCTTTTAGTACGGGTGCCGTTGACCACCCAGTTGTTGGATCCGATCCCATTTCCACCGATACCCCACTGTCCCGGTTGGCCGGTGTTGGGAATAATCGTGCGATCGGGCAGGTTGGGCAAGGGATCAAATAGCCAAGACCGAACGGCGGGATTTTGGCTGTAGCGGTCGTACGCCCATTTATAGTGCCAGATGATGTTAAGCGGCCAGGCCAGGCTATATGCGACCAGCGCACTATCAACGACGGTCCAGGGACGCATGCGAACTTTGAGCATGCGATGTTCCGGGGCTTGGGGGGAGTGACTGAGGGCTTGATTGATGCCGTCGGCGTATTGTTGCAACAACGTTTGGGTCCGGGGGGATGAGGCTTGGATGCATACATGGGCCCAATGGGCAAGGTTTAGGCGCCGCATAAAGGTATCATTGGCTAGAGCAGCCGGCCCCAATATTTCGGCCAGTTCACCGGCAGGCATGCGTCGGAACAGGTCCATCTGAAACGCCCGCATGCGGCCGTGCAAATACCCTTGCGCGAAAATGGCATCCTCGATGCTTTGGGCTTCAATGGAGGGAATGTCTTGGGCGTTCCAATGGATGTCGACCGGACGTTCTAGTCCTTCAAGGCTCAGATGATCGAGTATCGGCATTTCGTTGCGCACCAGTCCTAAAAGTCCCAACAGCCGACGAGTCCACCCGAATTGCGCCAGGCGCCACGTCGTTTCCTCGTTCATGGATCTCCTGCTCCTTTCCATTTTCCCTAGCGTTCTACACTAGCCGGCGTCTTTCCTCTTTTCGGCATCGAGCCGAGGCCAGGTATAATACAGAGGGGTGAGAACATGGGGAGCGAGGAAACGGCGACCTTTGCCGGTGGGTGTTTTTGGTGCATGGTGCACCCATTTGATGAACTGCCCGGTGTGCACCAGGTTGTCTCCGGGTACACAGGCGGACGTACTGAAAATCCGACGTATGAAGAGGTATGTGCGCACACCACTGGGCATCGCGAGGCCGTGCAAATTCGATTTGATCCCACGATGATTAGTTACCGTCAGTTGCTGGAGATTTTTTGGCGGCAAATTGACCCGACTGACGGGGGTGGTCAATTTTACGACCGCGGTCCGTCCTATCAAACGGCGATCTTTTACCACTCGCTTGAGCAAAAGCGCTTGGCCGAAGAATCGCGGCAGGCGCTGGATCAAAGCGGCCGCTTCAATCGGCCCATTGTGACGGAAATATTGCCCGCCGGCCCGTTTTATCCGGCCGAGCCCTATCACCAAGATTATTACAAACTGAGGCCGCAACATTATCGCCGCTATCGCGCCGGATCGGGACGCGACCGCTTTATCGCGCAACATTGGGATGATCCTCGTGCTTGAAGGCCTTCAAGAGATCACGTATTTAGTGCCGGATTTGGATGGTTATGCGACGTGGCTACAACAAGTGGTCGGGGCCAGGGAGGTGCGGCGTTTCCCCGGCCTCATTCAGTGTCGGATCGGGACGACGCTTGTCACGTTGCATCACGCCGACGAAAAAGGGCCCACTGGGCCAGGCGGTCAAGTCGCCTATTGGGCCGTCGTGGACATTCAGGCAGCAATCGCGCACTTTGAGCAATGGGGCGGCCGTCGCTATCGGGGCCCAATCGCGGGGGTTGACGGGCCGTCTGTGGCGCAGGTGCAAGACCCCTGGGGAAATGTCTGGGGCTTGTGGCAAGCTTAAGATGAACCCAGGCGGTCTTTATGATTGAGCCACCATGCTTGCAGCAAGACTGGGGCTACGCAGTGCGCATTGTGTCAATGCTGCTCTCGAGCGCGTTTGGCGGTGATGGCATAACAAAGAAGGTGGGAGTTGGTGGAGTGCGGGTATTAATTGTTCGTCATGGTGAAAGTGAAGCCAATCGCGAAAATCGAATTGTCTCATATCGAGGCGATCCGGGTCTAACGGATTTGGGGCGTCAAGAGGCACAGCATGTGGCACAGATGTGGTCTAAAGCCCCGATTGAGGCCATTTATACCAGCGCCTTGCGCCGGACGCAGCAAACAGCCGTGGCCTTTGTGCGTCCAGGTGTGAAGATCCAACTGGACGAGCGATTGCATGAGATTGGATTGGGGCGGTGGGATGGCCAGGTCATTGCCGACATCGAACGCGCTGAAGCCGACCGGTATCGCCGTTGGAAGGAAGATCCCGAGATTGGCGCACCCGAAGGCGGGGAACTGTTAAGCCAGGTGGCAGGGCGTATGCATGAATTTCTGGATGACGTCCGGCGTTGGCATCCCCAAGGGTTGGTTGTCGCGGTGAGTCACTCGGACTGCATGAAAGCGGTGATGCTGTCGGTCTTAGCTGCGCCTTGGCAGTCGGCCCAGTGGGTACACCTATCAAATACGGCGGGGATCGTGCTGGAGTGGCGCAATACCCACTGGCAACTGATGACTCAGCCCGCCATGCCGCCGGGCTAAGCGTTTAGTGAACTCCATCAGCGGTCAAGGCCACTTCCGATTTGGTCCATCAAAGGAGCGGTTTGGCGTGCTCAAAGCTATCGACGCGAATGACAGGCGCATCGAGCGCGCACGAAACCAATGAGCGAAGCAACGTTCGGCGATCGTTCTCTAGTTCCGGACGCTCAAGCCTTTGGTGGCCCCACCGGCTGGGGTCGTGCGCACCAGCCGCCACGACACGCCGCCGTTATTGCTGACCCAGATCTCTGTCGGTTGGCGATAGAAAGTGAGCGTAAGATAGAGGTGGTGTGAGGTTTGGTGCAGGCTTGCGGACTGGGGCTCGGTTGGCAATTTAAGGCTCGTGGCGCTCCAGATTTTTCCGCCGTCAGTGGTGCGATAGATGAGGGCGAAGTTGACGGGAAACGTGGCCTGAGCAATGACGCCGTCTTGGGCGTTCCAAAACAGCATGGCCGCTTCGCCGGCTGAACGCAAAAAATTGCAGATGGGGGGCTCGGTTGCCGACTCACACCCTTGCCACACGGTGTAGCGCTCCAGCTGCCAGGTGCGATCGCCCGTCGTCGTGTGAAAGAGATACCATGATTCTTGCGCGGTTGCCGGTGGTCCGGCCGCTAACAGCCAGCCACTGTGCGCAGTCGGGAAGCTCAATACATAGTTTCCGATTGCGTACCAGTGCTTAAGGTGTTCCATCTTGGTGACGGCCTTCGTGACTGTCATCAGTGGGGGATGCTTCCATCCGGAGAGGATCTGGTGCATGAGAGCGGGGTGCGCCGTCGGGTTGTTGAGATTTACTGTCAAACTGTCAGCCGTCCCGTGAGCGGTCAGCAACCACACGGTCTCTTGGTGGCCGGCGGATGCGACCGTGCGAGCAAGATACGGCGAGGCATGGGTGGGAATGGCTGCATCATTGCCCGGTTGGATGGGCAGCAATTGCCAGACGTTGCTTTTAGGACTAAGCGGCAACGAGGTGATGGTGGCAGATCCAAAAGACCCCTCAATCGTCCAGGTGGTCTCGCCCAAGGAAACGGAGCGACTTGTTAGCTTCCACCCGACAGGAACCGTGAGCGACATGTGCCAGAGGCGAATTTTGTGCATCCGCAGCTGGGTGGCGCTGGTGTTCGCGGGCGCGGTCAAACCCGAATGAAAAGCCGGAACAGCGAGCAGAGTGGCTGCCGCCAGACCGGCCAAGCCTCGTAGTAGCATGGCGCACCCTCCTTGCTAGGTCAACGCCGGCGGCGGGCAATGGGTTACTGAGGGGGTTCCGCGCCTTATGCGCATTTGCGATGAGCGAAATCTGGTTGAGGCAGGTAGACCCTGCCCCGTGGTCGTTGAGATGTGCGCAAGGGCCCCAGGTGTCGTAATGCACCTTGACCTCATCTGATACATCAGTCAACGGGATAACCGCAGACGATATGACGATGGCATCGTGCGTTGGGACATAAATCGTGGACGATGCGAAAATCGAACCGCCGTTTGGATTCCTCCAAGGTCTGCGCCTATGCGGTGATGGATTCACGCTCCTTGGCTGTGAGGGGAACCGAAGTAGCCGAAAGGATCTCGTTCCATTGTTGACGGGAGCGAGCCGAAACGATGGGGATCGTGAGAAAATCGGGGTTTTGCAATAGCCAGGCAATGGCGATCGCTGTAATGGATACCTTTTTTTGTTGACTCAAGGCCTCAAGACGCTCATAAATGGCGTGATTGTGCGCATTGTCATAATCGCGGCGAACATCCTCCGTCAAGCCTTCCCACCCGCTGAGTTTGACCTTGGCAAAGACACCGCGCGCTTGTGCCGTATACGGGATGGCGGGCAATTTGGTTTCGCGGTGCATGGCTAAAAGCGCATCGTCCATCCATACCAAGGTCTTGTCGGGCATCGCTGCGATATTGGCCTGAGCTAAGCTCCACATGGGCTGATCCGCAACAAATCCTTGCCAACCATTGTCTTCCGCGGCGACTTGCGCCTGGCGAATGCGATCCGGCCGCCAATTGGAACAGCCGTAATAGCGAATCTTGCCTGATTGAACCAGGCTCTCCAGCGTTTGCAGCAGCGATTCCACAGGTTGGGATGGATCGTCGCGATGCAGCCAATAGAGCGGAATGCTATCGAGCCCTAACGCCTTGAGGCTTTCCTCGCAGTCCCCGATTATGTCCCGTGCGCTCATTCTGGGAGTGTCCAGCGATGCCCACTCGGGATGACCGCCTTTGCTGGCGATGACGATGTTGTGGGATAGCTTTCGCGCCGCCAGCCACTGACCGATGACGTTTTCGCTCGCGCCGGCACCAACACTGGTCCAGATGGCATAAGCACGAGCGGTATCAATGAACGTGCCTCCCGCCTCGACAAATTGGTCCAAAATTTGAAAGCTTTGCGTGAGGTCAACGGCAGAGCCAAATGCTCCCGCTCCCAAGCAAATCTGCGACACAGTGAGGTCCGTTGCGGGAATCGTGTGATATTGCATCGCGGTCATCTCCAGTTTTTATGGGTACACTACGCTAAACCTGCCCGTGATTCAATCTGTCGGATGCGATTGGGCGCGTCCGGGATGGGGCTGCTATATTAATGCACCTTAAGTTTCGCAGGATTTTCCATCTTCAAAGGATCTAAGGCGCCCGATGGCGAAGACCCTCTGTCGAGGAGGGATTCGAGATG
>PXYV01000077.1 GCA_003023745.1 Sulfobacillus acidophilus
AGATTATGGCAACCTTCAGGGCATCGAGCCCTTCGGCTACGCGCCTTATATCCCCATGCCTGAAGGCAGGGGCTTTACGGCGAATGTTGGTAAAAGGCAATAAATACTAAGACGATGCCGATGTTCGCGAGAAGCCGTTCCAACGTGTGATGCCTGAGAAACAAAACATCCACACCGACGATGATAACGATCATCAACGCCACGTACAATACTATAGCCACGTTCTTAAACACGGCTACCACCCGCGCAAGTATAGCATAGAATGCGGGCGCTGCACGAGCATTTCGAATGGCGACTTTAAAAGGGTCTCACATGGCCTTTGGGATTGAATGCATTGTGGGAAGACGGCCCGTTCCCGGCATATCCAGGCATCGGGCGCTTCGGCGATGCAGGAACTGATGACGGGGGAAGAGACCGGCATGTTCTCGTTTTGGCTGGCCTACGATTTTTTTGTGTATTTTCCGGTAGTCTGCGGAGGTAAATTTGTATGGAAACAAATCGACAACGGCACCAAGAACAATTCATCGCCGGTCGGCCGTATCAGGAGTGTGTTAGAGACACAAGAGTTGCGGAGCCTTTCTCTTTGGGGGTGGCTTAACGATTCGCAATCTCGAACCGGTACGCCACGCGATTTGAGAGCCTAAGGGGATGAATCGCTCCGGGAAGCGGTCAGGTGCCCAATGCTGAACCAAAGCAGTCCCAAGACTACGATTAAGCCAAAGTTGCCCCAATAAAAGAGGAATGGATGTCTTACCACCCAGGCGGCTAATAGGGGATCGCCAATGCTGACTAACAGCGCTCCGACTGCTCCCACGTAGCCTTGAATGTCGACGCGCGCAAAATCCGGAACCCAGGACAACCAATAGGTGGTTTGACTCGACCAGAATACGCTTTGACCCGACATGACAAGACCCCAAGCCAAAAGCACCGTGACGAAGCCGCCAGCTGCCCCGCTGCCGAGCAGGGCGAAGCCGAGCAGAAGCGCCGCGATAGAAAGGCCTAAGGATGTATAGGGGCTGAGTGTCGCAAAACGCCGATGGCCTATCCATAGCCCCAAACCAAAGATGGATGCAGCCAGCGGCAAGAAGGCCAGTTGGTCGGCATGCATGTTTAGGCCGAGTCGGTTAACAAAGGTGAGTGGGGCGAATGTGATGAATAGGGAGAAACTAAATTGAGCGAGAACTCTCAACATGGCCAGCGGGATCCCTTGGCCACGCAGTGCGGGGCGAATCCGCGGCCAGGTTTTCTGCCAGGTGCCGCTTTGACGCGCGGATCGTTCGGCCTTTTCTCCCGAGGATTCATGCAAAAGCCATTGGCGTACGGCAATCGAGGCAGCAAGCATCGGCAATGCAATGATGAGGACCAAACGGCCAGAACGGGCAACCCCCATTTCCCGCTCCCAGATCGCAGCCATCGGAACGACCAGTCCGCCGAGGATGGTCAGGATCTGCAACACCAGGTACCCGTGGCTGCGTTGCTGTACAGTAATGTCTTCACTGAAAAGCCCGTTCCAGGCGGGTGTGACGACGTTCGAGAGCTGATTGAGGACCAAAGCGATCAAAACCCAGACAACCGAGACATCGGCTATCCATAAGCCGATGGCAACGACCCAGCCCAATACGTCTCCAATTTGAATGACCGACTTCCGTCCGATCGTGCGCGAGACCCATCCAACCGCTGGTAGCAGTGCGGCCTGCAAAAGTCCGGCAATCCCGATCGCCAGGCCAATGGCCGTCACGGGGGCGTGTAGGGCGACCAAATATACGGTGAGATACGAACTCATCCAGGCCGCAGTCAGGGACCACGAAGGCTCCGTGACCAAAAAGATGGTGGCATTGGACCACGAATGGAAAGCATGTGTCTTCCAAACCTTAAATGACGGCATCGCCTAATCCTTTTATGGGGTATTATGGTACGTGAGTTGTCGCCTTTCGCGGTGTTCCATTGGCATGAACGCGACTATTGCGCAGGCGTGCTAGGACGGACGGGTTTTCATGAATTTCAACCTATCTTCGCGGCCTTTGCGGTGGGTCGGCGGCGCATCGTGCCGTCCCAAGTTGTCGACCGCGTGAGCCCATCTCTTTTAAAAATGCACCGTCGCACAATCCATGTTCGTCGTTCTCTATGCGCTCTTCGCCCGAAATGACCGCTACAAATTATCGGAGCAAGGGGTCTACTAATTGACCGCGCTCTGCTCTTTTTAACAACGCGCTGACGTTCAAATCAATCCATCCCGGTTTGTGCCCCGCCCAGTTCGTTCTCCCGATGTGATGCGTCCAACCTGGGCTCGTCGGTGCATGGCCCCTCGCTTTTTAAATCCGTATGAAGGTTGCAAGGGTGCACCGATTGCCGGGGCACAGTGACGACATCGATAACAGGCGATATTTGTGGACGGGAGTTCCCTTGGGGAGGCATTAGGGTCAGTCGCCAGGTCCTCTTTGATAGTAAGCACAGGCACCTCCGGTGGTCCGCCGCTAACGGTCGCCATGCAACCGCGCCGTCGTCGATTTGGTGCAGTACGAAAATCGGCTTCACATTCGACTCCGCTTCTGCGTCGGCCTGATCCGCCAGGTCACAGTGGCGCGGTGGCGGAGGTAGGCGATGCTCCTACGATCTCAGCCAGCGCCGCCCCGATAAGCCAGGATGCTGCTCCGCGGGCTGCGGCATCCGCACCGGCGGTGGAGGTGACAATTCGAAGCGTGGATCGAATTCGGGGGATCAAATATTGTTGCAAGCGCCGCCTAAATTCGGGCACAAAAACCTCCGCTACGTCACAAATCTGTCCATGGACAATAATTTCTTCCGGGTCGAGGACCAACACCACATTGGCCAACACTTGCGCGGCCACCTGGGCAAATTCTCGGACGACGTTTTGGACAGCCGCTCGGTCGGGATGCTGCACAATATCACTCCACGCGCTCAGCGACTCATCCAGGGCATGAATGCGCTCGACCAGTTGGGGGATTGCGTATAAAGCTTCGAGACAGCCCCGCTTGCCACAGGCACACGACGGTCCGTCGGGATCGACCGTAATGTGACCCCATTCGCCAGCCGCCATATGCGCGCCCTCCAGCGGTTTGTGGTCCAGCCACACCGCTCCACCGATTCCGGACCCGACGTGAATTAAGACACTGAGATCAGGTGATGGCCGGTTCATCATTTCAGAAACAAGGAGGGCTTGCATATTGTGGACAACCGCCACCGGAATGCCGTAATGCGACTGCAAAGTGTGCGTAAGCTGGTCGTTTAGTAGGGGATCCATCAGACTGAGCGGACTGGTTTCGCCTACCGCGTAATTTAAGGCGCGGGCAGAGATGCCGATGCCTCGGACCTGGGATCCACGCGGACCGAGTGTGGTCATGATGCCGTCGACGGCACTGATGACAACATCTAACGGCGGCACTGAGCGCATTAACAAAGGATAGTCAAATTCGACGCGCGCGTGCGCATCTAAGGCCATGTTGAGCACGACGCCGAGAATGCGGCTGCCGGACAAATCGATCCCGATCAAAAGGCCGGTTTCGGGGTTGATTTCAATCGGGACAGCGGGGCGACCGCTGGTGGTTCGATCTGACACATCGGCGGCGGGTTCCGCCACTTCAGACGCGATGCCGTGATCAATGAGCTGCCGCGTAATTTGCGTCACGGTGGCTTTGGATAGTCGCAGGCTATGCGCAATTTGCGTCCGTGAGACACGTCCTTGTTGGCTGATGTATTCAACCACCCGTAGCACCAGAAGTTCCCGCTTGGTCACCTGTCAACGCCTCCGAATATTCCGCCCACTTGATTAGTGCCAGTATAACAAATGCTACGCCGTTATGATTCATTTGTAAATTAATCGAGCGATTTATCGATGGAAAGAAAAATTAATGGCAGAAACTGAAGGCGTCTAATCCGGGTTCGCATAGAATCTGAATGGCGCCAAAGGGGTTCAGAGCGTCGACGCTGATAATGTGGTCGCGCCTTCCTTGGGCAAGGCTCGAAAGGAGGGGGTAAGCCAGGGCGTCGGTCACCCCGACTTCGAGGATTATGCGGCCCATAGAAACAAACCGCGCCAGATGGCTCGCTTTGGCGACGGCGCAGATCATCAGGAATGCGGCGACGTTCTCTTGACATCAGCTCGTTGCTCCCTCACAATTAGTTTAGAATTTAATCGAATTAATGTGGGTTTGATTGACGGTATTCATGGAGTTCATCCAAGGACGGCATTGCTGTATCGATGAAGGAAGTAGAAAGAGCATAGGGGGAAGCAACAGATGGCAACGGTCACCATCGTTGGGGCGGGTAGCGTGGAATTTACGCAGGAAGTCGTCAGCGATCTTTTACAACAGCCGTCTACTCGGCATATTAACATTCACTTGATGGACATCAATGCCGATCATCTGCGCGATGCAGAGCGTCTCGTGCATAGGATGATGGAGGCAGCGGGAAGCCGCGGTTCGTTACACGCGAGTACAGAATTACGGTCGATGCTGCATGGCGCCGATTATGTCATCAACACGGTGTTAGTTGGCGGCTACGAGGCCATTCAGCGCGATTTTCACATTGCGGCGCAGTACGGCGTACGTCATACCGTGGGAGATACGCTTGGTGTCAGTGGCATTATGCGAGCGGTTCGCACCGTTCCCCAAGTCATAGACTTAGCGCGTGCTATGGAAGACGTTGCGCCCCACGCTCTCTTGCTGAACTATACCAACCCGATGTCTATGCTGGTAATGGCCATCGCGCGGTCGAGCTCGATCCAGCATTACGGGTTATGTCATAGCACCGCCCACACCGCGTCTCAGGTAGCCGAGTATTTGGAGGTGCCTTTTGAGGATTTGCACTGGCTTTCAGCAGGGATAAACCACATGGCCTGGCTCTTGCAATTGTCCGTGAACGGAGAGGATCAATATCCGCGATTACTGGAACGTTCGTACGACCAGCAATGGTTTAAAAAGGATCCGGTTCGGTTTGACTTGCTGCAACGCCTCGGGTATTTCGTGACCGAATCCAGCAAGCATAACGCCGAATACTATGCCTACTTTGCTCACTGGCCAAAAGAAATTGAACGGTTGGGCATTCCCATCAACGAATATCTGACGCGTCAGCGCCGCAATCTCTCAGCCTATTTGCAAGAGCAGCAAACCCGTCCCCTAGCCGAAGTTCTCATGTCCGAGCCCAGCGGCGAATACGCGCCGTTATTGATCCAAGCTCGTGAAACCGGCGAGACCTGGTGGTTTCAGGGCAATGTCATGAATGACGGCCTCATTGAAAACTTGCCTGAAGACGCGTGTGTGGAGGTACCGGTCTTGGTCAATCGTCACGGCATCTTGCCTACCAAAGTCGGGCGGTTGCCGCATGTCCTAGCTGGCTTAAATCATCAGGCGGTGGCCGTGCAACAGCTAACAGTCGACGCGATTTTGGAAGGCTCGCGCGATCTTTTGTACCAGGCTGTGATGATGGATGCTCAAGCCGGCGCGGCGATGACGCTGGATCAGATGCGCAACATGGTCGATGATCTCTTGGCGGCGCAGAGAGACTTGGTGCCCAGCTTTGCAGTCCGGCGGCTCTGGCCAAGTGTGCCCATGCGTGTGTAAAGGGCAATGCGGTCTCTGAAGAAAGAACATGTCTGAGGGAAGTTCGCGTGACGCTCTTGGGTGGGCCCGGCCCTCTAAGGCGATGCGACACAGCAAACAAACCCGACAAATGACTGGAAACGAAACAAAAAGACCACGGAGCCAAGATTGGGTATGGTCGTACACGGTTGGCTTAACGGTCAGGACTGATATTGGCTCGGTGGCGAGCATTGAGATAACGAGACAGGGAGTGACAGGACAGAATGAAGGTGACCATTACAGGGAACCCGGAGGAGTTAGGTGGTGCGGCAGCACGAGCGATCGCGCAAGGTTTGACCGACGCCATAGCCGAAAACGGTAAGGCGCGCTTAGTATTATCCACCGGCAAATCGCAGTTTGAAACACTGTCGGTGTTGGTAGGCCTTCCCGTCGAATGGAAGCGTGTGGAGATCTTTCACCTAGACGAATATTTAGGGCTTTCGGAACAACATCCCGCCAGTTTTCGGCGGTACCTGCGGGAACGCGTGCTGAAATGGATTGATCCGGCTCGTGTGCATTTGATTGATCCCTCCGCTGGGCCATCAGTGCAGTGGGTCGTGGACGATTTGACGGCCCAAATCCGTCAGGCGCCCATTGATGTCGCGGTAATTGGCATTGGGGAAAACGGCCACATCGCCTTTAATGACCCTCCCGCAGACATGGCAACCAGGGCTGGATACAAGGTAGTTGACTTAGACACCCAATGTCGGCTGCAACAAGTCCACGAGGGTTGGTTCCCATCGCTGCAGGATGTGCCCAAGCAGGCCATCACGATGACGGTGTATCAGATTCTGCAGGCGCGCCACATTGTCTGTCCGGTGCCGCATGCGGCCAAGGCTCAGGCTATTCGCGACACCCTGACCCACACAACCACCGCGATGATTCCCGCCACCGCCCTGTGGCAGCATCCGGACGTCCATCTGTATCTTGATCACGCTTCCGCTAGCGGATTTAGCGCCGAGCAGTTGCAGCGCATCACCGGTGCGGAAGAATTAGCGCCCTTGCTGTGAGGTGCATCATTTGGTGCGGTTGGCGCAACTTAGAATAAGAGGGTGGGTAGCGGGGTCCAATCGTTTACGTAGCCGTAATCAGACCTTGGACATCACCGATCAAGCCAACCGCACGAGATAACGGGTTTCGTCTAGACAGTGATAAAGGGTTCCGTGAAGAATGTCCTAAAAATTGGCCGCAGTCTACCCGATAGTTGGAGCACTTTTCCAGCCGACCGGATGTTTTATGCGGTCTGCGGGTATGCCTGGTGGTGGATATGCGTCGTCTGGCGAAGTGTTCCACGATTGGTTCGCGCTCCATGAAAACGATGATCTGGACCATTTAAACGAACCAAAGCTAGGACGAACCCCCATCTACCATTATCAAGGGGATGGTCGGGTTTCGACAAGGTGTGTGGCGAATAAAAGCTAGTACTGGCGGGTTACAATCTGTAAAAGAGGTAAAAAATATTTCGAGTTCATGACACATGAGTCATACAAAATCTGCACAACGTGATGAAAAATAAATTCTTGGACGGTTCGTAATGCCGCAATTTACCCTCTCATCCTCATGTAGTCTGGACTAAGTTGTGATGCTATAACTCGAAGTGGAATACCTCGGGCAGGCTTGCATCACTAGCGCTGGTAAGGAGGATGTCGGCCATATAGGCCTGCCACCGAGCATTAATGTCAGACAAGTTGATCCGGCGCAAGGTTTCTTCGGGATTGTCCATTTCCATATATCCGAATAACGTGACACCATCGCGAAAGATGCTATATGTTTTCACACCGGCATCTCGAAACACTTGCAACAATTCAGGATATACTGAGCGCTGCCGACGGTCGTACTCTTGTTCCGTTCCGGGTCTAATGGTCATCTTGAACGCGTGCCGCAAGCCCTTAAAACCTCCCTCGATGGATTCATCGCCTTTGCGGTTTTGCACAACATATCAGTTATCCCATGGGTTATGCCTGCCCCCAGATTATTCTTCCTGTCCCCCTTATTGAGGACATCAGTTCTTTATCCTGGTGATAATTCGCGACCAGCTGTTTGCTCAAACGGGTGGCTAACAACGTAATAACGGTGCAAATCTAAATGGCATGCGGCACCCCGCCAAGCATTTAAATTGACCGACCTGGCACAACTCCGACGAGATTTTTCGCATCTGCACAACTCTTCGCCCAAAAGACCTAACCGCTTAGTGCTTAGTCACGAGAGGTTAGGTTTGCCCTTCCATCATTACTGAGGCACTTCTTCTTGTCCCCACTGCGGCCGTCTCAATAGCCGTCGGTTGAGTTCTACCCCGAAACCTGGGCGATCAGGCACCGTCAATTGCCCTCGTACCGGCACGGGTTCTCCTTCTAACAGCGGCGCAAACATCGGAACGACCTCGGTAGCCTGCGGATGCATCATCAAGAATTCCGCAAACGGACTATTCGTGCGACTTACCACGAAGTGGTAGCTATACACGCTAGATCCGTGCGGAATCACCCAGGCGCCATAGGCATCAGCCAATGCCGCAATTTTTAAGAGTTCTGTCAGTCCGCCGCACCAAGTCACGTCGGGCTGAATGAAATCTGCTGCCCCAGCTTCTAATAGCCCCCGAAATCCCCATCGCGTGGCTTCATGTTCTCCCGTGCTGATTAAGGTCTGATGCTGGACAGCTTGGCGCAGTGCCTGATATGCCCAGATATCATCGGGCGGAAAGCATTCTTCCAACCACTTCGGGTGATACGGTGCCAGCGCCTGAGCCAGGGCAATGGCATAGGGCACATCCAGCGCCATCCAGCAGTCATACATGAGCCAAAAGTCGTCGCCCACCCGCTCGCGCATCGTCTGAAATTGCGCGACATTTTCGTGCAACCCTGCCTCACCGGAGGCCGGTCCAAATGCAAGGGGGAGTTTCCCGCCAATAAAGCCCATCTGTTTCGCCAAATCCGGCCGAGGACCGGTGGCGTAAAAGCTTAGAGTATCTCGTACGGCGCCACCAATCATGGCATAGACAGGTTCTTGCCGAATGCGGCCCAATGCATCCCACAACGCCAAATCCACAGCCGAAATCGCATTGAGCACCAACCCCTTGCGCCCATAAAACAGGGTCGATCGATACATTTGGTCCCAAATGAGGTCCACATCCCACGGTGTCTTGCCCAACACAAACCGGGCCAAATGCTGTTCAACAATCCAGGCCGCCGGCCATCCTCCCGTACTTACCCCAAATCCGACCGTCCCGTCGCGAGTTTCCACTTCCACCACCACGGTGCCTAACACATCAATCCCCCACGAACTGCGTGTCGCACGAAAAGCCGGGTATTGCGACATTGGTGTGGCAATTTCCCCGACAATCCAGTGTTGGGTGCCTTGGGCATGATAATCCCCGCCCCCTTGCCCGACGATATAGGCTCGTACCGCGACAATCTCCGACCGTTGCATTGGTTAGCCTCCTGTTATTGCAAATTGACAAAGAGGCCACCGTCCACTAAAACGTCGGCCCCATTGATATAGGCTGCCTCATCCGAGGCTAAAAACGCCGCGACGCCGGCAATGTCTTCCGGCTGGCCCAGGCGTCCCACGGGGACTCTTTGCGTATCCCGTGCCAGAACCTGGGGATCGCGATAGTGTTCGCGATTGATGTCGGTTAACACCGTTCCGGGAAGAATGGAATTGCACGTAATCCCGTACGGTCCTAACACGATGGCGAGCGATTGCATGAGCGAGCGGATTCCCGCTTTGGTCGGGGTGTAGGCCGTTTGAAAGCTTCCTCCCACCAGAGCCGAGATTGAACTTACGCTAATAATTCGCCCGCCGTGACCCTGATCACGCATGATGCGTGAGGCAGCCTGCGAACACAAAAATGCGCCCTTGAGGTTCACTTGCTGTACTTGATCCCACACCGCTTCGGTCAGGTCAAACCATTCCACAAACGGACAAATGCCCGCATTATTGACTAAAATGTCGACGGTGCCAAATCGCTGCTCCGTTTCCTGAAAGAGACTTTGGACCTGAGCCGGGCTGGAGACATCCGCCGCCACGGCCAATGCCTCCCCTCCTTGTGCCCGAATTGCCGCAATGACCTCTTGCGCGGCGTCGTTCTCTCCGGGGTGGTCGACGACCACCCGCGCCCCGTCTTGAGCCAACCGAATGGCAATCGCTCGCCCGATGCCCCGGGATGCTCCCGTGATTACCGCCACTTTGTCCGTTAGTCGCACGGTATCCTCCTTTGCAATCCGATGACCACCTATTATTGCCAACTCCCGATCGGGGTGACTAATTCCCCTAAGCCTTCAACGCTTACGGAGACTTGTTCGCCGGTCTGAAGCCATTGCCGTTCCGCCTCTGATTTCCCAAAAATCACGCCTTCAGGCGTCCCGGTAAAAATCACGTCACCCGGTTCCAAGGTCATATAGCGAGAAATATAGTGAATGAGATAGCGGCACGAAAAAATCATATTCCGGGTATTCGAATGCTGAACCTCCACTCCATCGCGGCGACACACAATGTCCAACGCGTCCGGATCCGCGATCTCGTCTGCCGTGACAAGATAAGGGCCCATGGGACCGAATCCGTCCGCTGTCTTGCCGAGCAACCATTGGTTTGTGCGAAATTGCAAATCGCGGGCCGACAAATCGTTGCCGTTGCAGTATCCGGCAACATATTGCAAGGCCTCTGCTTCACCAACCTGCGTCGCCCGCCGACCCATCACCACGACCAATTCCGCTTCATAATCCAGTTCCTGCGCATCGCGCGGAGGATGGACCGGCGTGTTCGATCCCACCACACTATTCCCGTACTTGTTAAAGAGGACGGGATACGATGGGATCTCCATCTGCGATTCGTGCGCATGTGGGCGGTAGTTCAACCCGACACAGAGAATCTTGCCGGGATGCGGCACTGGCGCCAAGATCTGGTCGGGCAGGCGGTCCGATTTGATTCCGTGCGCGTGCGCCCACTCAAGCCATTTCTGCAAAAGAGCAGGTGCCTTCGGATCTCTGAGATACCGGGTCATCGTCCAGACCGTATCTGCTCGATCCTGCAATCCGGCAATGTATCCGACCCGCAGCGGGCCGTCCTCCGTCATCCACCACAACTCCTCGCGACCGTCCACTCGTCCACTTGCCAAGTGCATTCCTGGGATCCCCCATTCTTAGATGGTTAATACGATTTTGGCAAAGCGCGCCGTCGGCGACGCTTGTTCGGCAAATGCAACATCGCCGGTCTGCATCGGTCGAATGTCCAACCAGTCTCGGTTGGCGGGAAAGGCCTGGCCGGCATTGACAAGATCCACGGCACGCCGAAATTCGTCATCGGTATAGCAAAAGCTGCCTCGAATGTCGACTTCGTCTCGGACGATGGCATTGCCGGCGATGCGAGACTCGTTTTCGTGCAAGCCAATCCACACCGCGCATCCTCCGCGCCGAAGCGCCTGGGCACTCAGTGATCGGGTGTCGGCAAACCCGACCGCATCAATCACCCGATCCAACGCTTGATGAATCCCCAATGGAGCGACTGCATCGGGTGGCACTATCTCAGTGGCGCCCCACGCCTGGGCTTGCTCTAGGCGATGGTGATTGGGATCCACCACGATGACCCGCGACGCCCCGGCCGTCCGCAACAGCCGAACTGCCATCAGGCCAATGATCCCGGCTCCGATCACCATCGCCTCATCGCCGATTTCGACGCCTGCGAGTCCGACCGCACGTAGCGCACATGCATACGGCTCCACCATAGCCCCGTCCACCCGGTCGCGGATGGTGTAACACTGTCGGGCCGGCACCGCCACCCATTCGGCAAAGGCCCCGGGGAAATCAATGCCAATGATGCGACGGGACACGCAACGTTGCCGGTTCCCCTGCCGACAATGGCGACACTGCCCGCAACTTACCAGCGGATTAGCAGTCACGAGATCGCCGACGGAGATTCCTTCTACGCCAGGTCCGAGGCGCGCTACAGTGCCGGAAAACTCATGTCCCATGACGAGTGGAGGATGGCGCAACTCGTTATGCCCCAAATACCCTGCAATGTCCGATCCGCAAATGGCCGCACCTTCCACCCGCAGTAACACCCATCCCGGCTGCAATTCCGGCTCCGGTGCCTCCTGCATTGTCATGACATCCGGCGCCGTCCAGGTCAGCGTTTTCATCCCACATCCACCCTCTACTCAGTAGTCTTAACTCATTCTCCCGCGACACGGCCGTGAGGGAACCGGATTTGGTTGGCCGGGTCATAGGGCGAGACCAAAATATTGGCCTCGCGCCGCAACCGCTCGTATGCTACCCGACATTCGGCCATGCTTTCTTGGATCCCTAAAGGATGATTGCGCTCCACGTTGGCGTAATAAAAGATGGTGTCACTAAATCCCACGACCCCGGCTGCGGTGTCAATGAATACCGCCAAGGAACTGCGGTGATGGGTGCCCACCCACGCCGTGCGGATGCCTGGCAGCACCGTGGCTTCATCTGCTAAAAGGCGCACCCGCTGCTCACCCCAGGCCTCAAACAACAAGTAACGCAAAAGATCATCGGGCACCGCCATGTGCCGACGCGGATCATACACAGGCGGTGCCAATAGATCCTCCCAACCCGTACGCGATATGACAATAACCGCGCGGGGGAAATGAGTAATGTTGCCGAGAGCGTATGCTTGCAAGGGTGTGACCACGACCATGTCAACCGCGTCGGGCGTCAGGTTATGGCGGGCCAGCACTGCCTCAATGCGTTGATCCTGAGAGACGGTCATGTGGGCTCGTTCGCCTAATTCCTGCCGCCAGACCTCATTCATCCGATCCAAATAGCCAAGTGGAGGCCCACAGTTCACTAAAATGGTTTTTCCCTCGCCACGAACAATCAACATGTAAATATGTAACGGCAGCCATTGGTCAAAGTGGGACATCCAGAACACTTCCGGTCCCGGAACCTGTCCTAAATCCGCTACCTGTTCCACCCACACCTGATACACGCAGTCACCTTAGTTCTCGTATGCGAATTTTAGTTCGGACTAGCTGCTTAGAACTTCTCTATCCATCGCGAATTTCCTGCCCGATAAAAAAATTTTTAACGAAACCAATTTCTTTTGTTGCTTTCGCGCATAAATGAAGCCGTGGAGCTGGCGGAACTTGGTTGGGCAACCTTGTCTATGAGGACTTGAGTTTCGCACCCCGAAAACACAGGGTTTTTTCGTCGGTGGTGATGCCGCGAACACTTGCTAGCCCTCACGTTGTCGCCCCTTTCCACTTTGGCGGTTTAAGCGGTCTTATCGAGGGTTTGTAATTGATGAC
>PXYV01000078.1 GCA_003023745.1 Sulfobacillus acidophilus
GTTTTGTCTCCGTCATGTCCGTCATCTCCGTCTAAGAGAATGGGTCTCCTTCTGACTTCGCGACGGCAGGGTCAAATTCCTTTACGTCTACCCAATAAATTCAAAAGTTAGCGCCTATGGGTACTTGTCCCACACGCTGGCCGGGGCCACTCCAAAAAACTGGCCTAATCCGTTGCGGATAAACCACTGTTGGTTGGAAGGCTGGTTTAAGGTTACGATAACCTTATAAGGTCCCTTGGCCACGACCGACTTAATGCGCGCCGGCACGCCTCCAATCCCGGCACCCCCATAGATCCAGGGCGCCTTTGACTGACTTGCGGCCAACGCCACCTGCCACGTAAACACCACATCCTTGGACGTGACTGCCTGCCCATTGGACCAATGCCATTTGGGATTCAAACTCACCGTGTAGACGGTTCCAGACTTATTCCAGGTGACGCTCTTCGCCAAAGATTGCGAGAAATCCGGACTATCGTTAGGCCCCATCAAAATCAAGGGCTTATAGATCATCGCAATGGCCTGAGCATTTGCCGCAAAATAGTCAGTGTTCGGGACGATGGGGAAATACCAGTTTGGGGCAGATTGCGCCAACAGCGCAATCACCGCGGTCCCGCCTTTACGAGGAGTCGCTGCGAGCGTCCGTCCCCCCGGGATCCCAAGGCCCAGAACTGTCGCACCCAGCGCCACCCCGACAACGGCCTTGCTGACTCGATTCACGTTTCTTCCTCCTATCTTCGATTACATCCACATTCCCGGCCGTTTAACGTCTCATTGCGGGAGCAGCACTATAGTCTGGCGAATTATACAATTTGTCAATTACTTTAACAAAATTTATTGTATCTTAGGAAATAGGATTGTAAACCCGTATGATAGAAGAAAACTCTAATTGAGGTGGTTCTCGTGTCACAGCTAGAGATTTGGGACGTCCTCAAGCAGATTACAGCAGAGCTGGGTGAAGTGCTTGGTCAGACCTGCGAGGTGGTCCTTCACGATTTTGACCGGCCGGAATCAGCAATTGTGGCGATTAGTCACGGGGAGATCTCCGGGCGAAAGGTCGGCGACCCTACGACTAATCTGGGCCTCCCGTTTTTTCGCGATCCCTACCACGCCCAGAGCCTGTTTCATTACCGAACCCAAACCAAGTCGGGCAAAACCCTCAAATCTTCCACCATTCTCCTCAAAGATGCGCAAGACAAAACGTTTGCGGCCTTGTGCATCAACTGGGATATCTCCCAGCTGCAAGTGGCGGCCCATATTCTGCAAGACCTTATCGCCGTTTCCGATACGGCCGTTGAAGAGGTACTTAGTTCTGACATCGGGGACGTGCTCACCAAAGTCATTGACGAGGCTATCCAGACTTGCAACAAACCCGTTGACGTCTTGTCACGTGAAGATAAACAGCGCATCGTCGAAATCTTAGATGAAAAAGGCACGTTTTCCATCAAACACAGTGTGGATCGCGTGGCATCGGCTCTGTGTGTATCCCGCGTCACCATTTACAATTACTTAAATCAGATTCGCGCCAATCGAGAAAATCACGTGGTCTAGCGGCGGGGTAATTCTCTGGCTCGTGCCGGTTAGTTCGCAGCACGCCTGAAGCGCCGCCTAACTCCTGTCTTTGCGGTTGAATTGCGTGGAACGCGCCTGGCGATTCGCTTCAATGACGACGCGATAGCAGCCATGGACCACGACCAACAGGCGCGACGTCCGGCGCCTCCCTGGCGACGTCGCCTTTGGCGGTGGGATCGGAGACCACGGCCACAGTTTGGCGACCCATGCCACCCTCACCTCGTATTTCTCCCCTCAGAGCTGATGCACCGGGTCTTGTCCACCGTCCGTGACTCGACGCGCTGAAGCGTGGCCGCGAGGGTCTCAATGTCCACAAACCGGAACGGCTCGGCATCGCCCGATAGGCGGCTTTTGGATGCGGTGCAGCAGAACGCGTTTACAACGACCCCAAATCGCACTAAATTAAGTCTAGTCGTAAGCACGAGGTGAATTGGGTGAAGTGGGTCACGTTCACGAGGCAAAAACTCATTTTTCGCGGCTTCTTGATGAGGTGAGTCGCGGGGAGGAAGCAACGATTGCCAAGGCGGGCACGCTCATTGCGCGGCTGGTTCCGATAACGGCCTCACGACCAACATGGACACCCAACATTTTACGGGGAAAGATCCGTATTCGGATGATTTCGATGCGCCGTTACCCAATGCGAAACGGAGTTTTGATGGGGCCCGCGAGTGATGCTGCGGCTCGATACGCAAATCTACTTATGGTGCCTGGTCGATTCTCCAGGCATTACGTCGGCAATTGCCGAGCAGATTACGGAAGTCGACGGGGTTTTCGTAAGGACCGCCTGCATTTGGGAAGCTTCAAGCAAAATCGGTTTAGGCAAACTTGAGGCCCAGATTTCCGACCTCGTTCAGGGCATCGAGGCCAGCGGATTTATGGAGTTGCCCGTGAGCACCGAGGATGCAGGCCAAGTCGCGAGCTTGGCGCCCATTCATCAAGATCCGTTTGACGGACTCCTCGTTGCTTAAGTTCGAGCCGCCTGCTTCCTGCGGACGCAACGGTGGTCAGATACTCAGACGTGCTGCACTGGGTGATGCAATTTCGTCGGTGGAACGGACCACGCAGTTTACGTGAGCGTGCGCGCGCGAGCCAAAGTTCAGTGTCGGCGACATCGTGTTGAGGAAACCGTAGGTGTCCAGCGAACTTTCCTGCAAATCAACTGACACTAGTTAGGAGTGATGAGATGAGAATGCGGTGTGCCGTGTTGGATGACTACCAGAATATCACTGCGACGACTGATTGGTCAGCCATTCGCGACCAGGTGGAAGTGCTTTCGTTTCAAGAACATTTTGCCGGCATGGAGACGCTGGTGCAATCGGTAGGTGATTGCGAAATCATCGTTGCTATGCGTGAGCGCACACCGTTTCCGGCGAGTCTTTTTGCGCAACTGCCGCGATTAAAACTGTTGGTGACGACGGGAATGCGCAATGCCGCCATCGATCTTAATGCCGCCGCCCGCCACCAAGTGGTGGTCTCGGGTACTACGGGCAGTTCCTATGCCACCAGTGAACAGACCTGGGCGCTAATCCTCGGGTTGACCAAGCATCTTGTCCAAGAAAATCAGGCTCTTAGGACCCATGGTCCTTGGCAGAGCACGGTGAGCATCGATTTGCAGGGAAAAACTTTGGGCCTTCTCGGCCTCGGGCGCATCGGCAGTCAAGTGGCCATCGTCGGCAAAGCCTTTGGCATGCGCGTCATGGCCTGGAGTCAGAATTTGACCCAGGAGCGCACCCAAGTGCTCGGCGTCGAAAAGGCGCCATCAAAAGAACATCTGTTGCGGGAAAGCGATATCGTCTCCATTCACCTCGTGCTCAGCCAACGCACGCAAGGGCTGATCGGCGCCCACGAGCTGGCCCTCATGCGCCCCAGCGCATTCCTCATCAATACCTCACGGGCGGCCATCGTCGACCAAACCGCGCTCAAAGCGGCCCTCGCCCGCCACACCATTGCCGGCGCGGGACTGGATGTATTCGATGTGGAACCCTTGTCGGCCGACGACGAATTCCGGTCGCTTTCCAACGTGCTGGCCACGCCCCACCTGGGGTATGTCAGTCAAGACACCTATCACGCCTGGTTTCCCCAAATCGTGGAGGACATTGCCGCATTTTTGGCGGGCCATCCCATCCGCGTGCTGAGTTGACCCGATAAGCCGTTACCTCGCCCCTGAACCGTACGGACGTGTCAAGATTTCCAGGTTGTGCCCGTTGGGGTCGTGAAAGTAAAAGCCCCGACCATTATCGCGGGTATTAATCTGGCCCGCCAGGCGATGGCCCGGATCGGCGTAATAGGTGATGGACTGTTCTTTGACGCGGGCCAAAATCGGATCAAACTCCTCGTCGCTGACCAAAAACGCGTAATGTTGCGGTTTAATCTCGCGCGCATCGTCAAAATCCAAGGATACCCCGTTGGAAAGCTCCACTGTCATAAAGTGAGCAAACGGCTTCGGATCCCCGAGCCCAAGAATTTGCGCCAAAAATTGGGCTGACATCTCTTTGTCGTGACTGGCGACTATGGTGTGATTTAACTGAACCGCCATGATTTCCCTGCCTTTCTCATCATAGCTCTCGCATTTGGGTCTCGTTATATCGCGCAGGCTGGTGCCTTAGAAACAAACCGCCCCCAAGAACCCAACGAACTCTTGAACTGTCCGTGCTATCGTCTTCGCGAGGCTCATTGTAGTCGGTCATTTTGCCTTCCTTTACTATACTGCATGATCGCACACCAGATCCCAAGACCATTTTTTGCGGTATAGTGCAACAATCGCTGACAGGTGGCTGAAACACCACCGGTTGGCATATTATAGCAATATCATGCGGCGTACATTTCGTTTAGGCCTCGCAATCCGGTAGAATGAAAGAATGATGGGCCGTAGTCGAGGAAAGGGGCTTAATGATGGCATCTGGAATTCAATATATCATTCGTCTGCACATGCTGCGGGAAACAGTGCCGTTTCGAGAATTAGTGGAATTAGTGGATACGATGGGTGGCGACATTATCGCGTTAGACCTGGTGCGCGCGGAAGATCAACGCACAGTGCGTGATCTAACCGTTGTCATGCCGACGCCCGAACACTTGCAACAACTAGAAGAAGCATTAGAAAAGCTGCCGGGCACGACCATTGAGAACGTCTCGGACCGGACCTTCCTCATGCACCTCGGTGGGAAAATTGAGATCCAGCCGCGGGTTCAGGTGAAGACCCGCGCCGATTTGTCGCATATCTATACTCCTGGTGTCGCGCGCGTGGTCGAGGCGATTGCCGCCGATCCCAGCAAGGCCTTTCAACTCACCATGAAACGCAACACGGTCGCCATTATCACTGACGGGACCGCCATTTTGGGGTTGGGCCACTTGGGACCGAAGGCGGCGTTGCCGGTCATGGAAGGAAAGTCGGTGCTATTTAAGTGGCTCGGGCAAGTGGATGCTGTTCCTTTATGTTTAGACACGACCGATGTAGATGAAATTGTAGAAACCGTCGTCCGCATTGCGCCGGCCTTTGGCGGCATCAATCTGGAAGACATCTCTGCTCCGCGTTGCTTTGAGGTCGAAGAGCGGCTGAAAGAGCGGCTTGACATCCCCGTGTTTCACGACGATCAACACGGCACGGCCATTGTCATTCTGGCCGGCCTTTTGAACGCGGCCCGCGTGGTGGGCAAATCCTTACAGGATCTGCGCGTCGTCGTCTCCGGCATTGGTGCAGCCGGCACCGCCACCACCGATCTTTTGCTAGCGGCCGGTGTCAAAGACATCATTGGCTACGATCGCGAAGGCGTCATCGTGCGCACCCGCTCATATCCGCACCGGCCCAGTTGGAACCAATATGCCGCCCGCACCAATCCGCGTTTGGCCGACGGGACGTTGCATGACATTATGGTCGATGCCGATGCCTTTATTGGCGTGTCCTCCGGCAACTTGCTATCAATCGAAGACGTGGAAGCGATGGCACCCAACCCAATTCTTTTTGTGATGGCTAATCCTGATCCCGAAATCCGCCCCGAATTGGTTCAGTCTAAAGTACGCGTCTTAGCAACGGGACGCTCTGACTATCCCAACCAAATCAACAATGTCCTATGCTTTCCGGGATTCTTTCGAGGCCTTTTGGATAGCCGCGCCCACACCATCACCATTGGCATGAAGCTCAAAGCCGCCGAGGCGCTGGCCAGTGTCGTCAAGCCTGAAGAGTTGTCTGCAGAATACATCATTCCCAGTGTCTTTAATCGGGACGTGGCGCCACGCGTCGCAGTCGCTGTATCCAAGGCGGCAGAAGAAGAAGGGGTGGCGCGTCGGGTGCCCCCCAGCCTGCGCTAATTTGAAAAACCGCGCATAGGTAGGCCGAGGCGGCTTGGCTGGTTTGATTGAAGACAGCGCAGCTAAGCGCCCCGCCCCGGCTGGAAGTGATCAAGTCAATAGGCACTGGATCCCGTCCCGCATTGGTTCAGATTGGGTCTTTAAACTCCGGGAGGACGCCGGTTAGATCTGGATCAGTGCCACAATCACGCGAACACCTGGGCGGTCAGACATGGGGCGTAATCAATCCGTTCGTTACGATCTTCAAAACCTGTGCGGGAAAAGGCGGTCCAATCAAAAGCCGGTATCCAATATTCAGCGGGGCCACCCCGCTACGGCCAGCGTGACCGGGAGCGTGCGGAAACAGTACGCAACGGGAGCCGCTTAAGCGTCCACACGCTAAGGCCTGCCACCAAGACCGCGGTCATAACCAGCGGTACGCGATCGGCGTCCAAGCCAATGCGGACCCACTTAAGCCATGACGGTGCGACGGGACTCCACCCGCGTCGCGGGTTGCCAGCACCGGCAGCCAGAGCCTGGCGCCAGGTATAAACATAGGTGGGTGGGCTGGGATAGGCGGTGACCAGGAGCGCATCCGACTCTTCACGGGGTCCAGAGAAAGGAAGGCCGACGGACACTGTAACTTGCGCCGCCCCAGCGGCCAAATACCAGGTGCCCGGAATCCCCGCTAAAAGCCGCGTCCGCCATTCCGCTAGAATATTGGCTCGGTGCTCCCAACAACCCGGGGCCATCGCAGATGTACAGTCAACATTGAGGGTGCGTCCCACCCCGCCAAATCCGTCGTCGTACATCCAATCGTAGTCGCTAGCCAACGGCCCCGGCGTTCGCGCCCACACCGACACAACGGGAGCCGCAGGCATCCCTACCAGCGGATCTTGCTGGGAGCGCGCGCCAGCGGCGGCTACATTATCGAGTCCCGCCGTTAACCCAGTAATCGGAACTTCTCCTCGGGCCGTACGCTCTAAATTGACAATCACGAACAACTGCTCCGCTGGTGTCAACTTAGACCATGTCCGCGGCAAATAAAGGGGACCAATCCCTTCATCGCGCCGAGCCTGATCCAACGCGCTTACCGTGGCCGCCGTGCATGCCGACGACGCCTCACCAATAACAGCGCATACTCGATTAAAGTTGGGATGAGGAGCAAGATTCGCCGATGGAGGAGAGGGCGCATAGCGTTCTACCTGAGCGGTGGCGTACCACACCAACCCTGTCATCCCAATCTCCCGGTCCTTGCCGCGGGATTTAGGTTGCCTCTGTAATCGGAAACCTCTGGCACACCTCTTGTCCGACCCATTTTTACTATCCATCCCTCTATGCCCGTGCGCGGAAGATGTTTCCAAACGCAACCAGTCCTGCAGGCTGTATGTTCAGTCTACCATACGATGTTGGGGAGAACGCTACCCGTTGCTGTTAACGACGGCAACATGGGATATTGATCCTTATCTATCCCGTACTACTACGGTACCCGGAAGGCGGGTGAATCCTTTACAAACTCATCCCACACAAAGTGTCTTTCTGTGCGGTCACGGGGAAATTCAAGATGCCCTGAGCCTCCGCTTCTATCTCCCTTTTGAAACCCGACGAACATCATCATCCCGACTGCCATCTGCGAGATCGCAAGCTGCCAACACCACCCCGGCCACCTCAAAATCAATCCCCTTTCCCATGACTTTCAAAAACACTCTGACTCCCCGATTCAAGACTCGAATCGCCCAACGGAGTTGTTCGTTTCCGGTCGGATACAATGCACTCATCGGCAAAAATGAATGGGTTTAAAGCGACGCAATTTAACCCCAAACGGCTTTTATAGCACGCTGTCGGGTAAGGACTTCGCCTAGGGTACGCTGCGCAGGGTTGCCAAGTCCCAGTGGTTCAGCTAGAGCTGACCGCCCATAGGGGTGCACATGCACCTAAACGGAGAAATGACTAGCCTCACTTCCAATCACTTTGCCCCCTCAGACTACCCATGCCGACCACAACCATGGACAGATACCCAACCGCACCCACTACCAACAACACTTGAACCGGCAGTTCCTGCGATAGCGCAGTGCTTAGCAACAACGCCAGCATCTGACCGCCCCGTTGCCACGCGTTGGCCACACCAAATGCTATCGGTAACACCGAAGGCTTCAATCGATTTTGCAGCAGCGTCGGAAAGACAACATCGATGGCCCCATTGCCGAGTCCCCCGAGAAACAAGGCAAAGGAAGTAAGCCACAAGAATTTAGCCACTCCGATGATCAGCATAGCAACACCAACACCGCCCATCCCGGCATAAAAGTGGGAGTAGGAGGCCCGTAATCCTTTTCTAGTTCCAAGGAAGATGCCCATAAAAATTGCGCCACAAGCATTAATGCTCATGAGCGTGCCAAAGGTTCCGATACCTAACCGAAGGTATTGCAGGAACAACACCGGGAAGGCGACACCCGCCAACATGCCACAGAAACTCCCGATCCCCGCCGCCCACATCATCTTGGCGGCCGAGGGTGGTAGCCGATGGTTGTCCTCACGGTTCGTCTCTGCTTCGCTATCGCTTGCTTTTCCTGTGCTACGGGTAAACGCAAATACCATTGCATTGATTAAAAAGCTCACGCTGTCAACATAGAAAGGGGCGCGCGTGCCAAAACCAGCAACTGTCCAACCAGCCAAGGCTGGGCCTAAAATCCCGGCCGCTTGTTGAGCTACCCCCATCACGCTGTTGCCCCGGACAAGTCCACGGTCTGACACAATCGTGGGAACAAAAGATCCAAAGCCAGCGGCATATAGGGCGCTAAAAAGAGAAAAGCAGACGTTAACAATTAGCATCCCCGCAAATGGAAATATGGGGAAGGCCAAGGTTAACAACGCCCGTCCTGTTTCCGCTAATATCAAGGTCCTTTTGGCACCGATTTTTTGAACAATGATACCCGCCCGACGCCCGACAGCCACGTTGGGCAGCAGCGCTGCGGCCGTCAAAAGCGCCACTCGCAACACGCCGGTTTTTGAGTCAACTCCTTGTGTAATTAACGCCATGATGGCGATATACCGAAAACTATTTCCCATCGCCGATAGCGCAGACCCCAAAGCTACCATGTACAGCACGTTTTATCACCTTTGCGTCTGCTTCGTTTGACGATAGAGGAATAGAGAATGAGCAATTTACACTCCATTCATACTCCTATAGTCTGCATAAAGTATTTTTACGTAGTCAAGTTGGAGAACACAAAATTCCAAAAAAGCGACGCGGTGCAAAGGCTAAAGAAAATTTTCTGGATTACCCGAGGTTTATTGTACCAGCCCGCAAGTGGTCTCATAATTCCAGCTCTCGACCTACAGGGCCACAGCGAAGAGCCTTCCTATCCCGAGTCTCGATGTAGAAATCCTCACGGGTGAACCATAAAGTGTAGAAGGCCCGCACGCGATTGCGAGATTTTTCTGGTCCCGATAATACCGCCCTCAAAATTCCCCACGGGTCGCTGCACGATGAATCCCCACCGATGGATAACCCCGTGCGATGCTATCACGTGCGACGGCCAGTTCCAAGATGATCCGCCGATATGCTGGACGGAGATGCGGCGACCCGGATGCAATCAGTCGAATTTCCGGATGGGCCATGACAGGGTGGTGCAGGGTGCTGTCCGCCACTGCGCGACGGATATCAGTAGCGCTCCCACCATAGCGGTAGCCACTGCCGTCGCCGCCTAAATCCGGGAACACCGACCGCACGTGCGCCGGATCCCATTGCACGAACTGATTCACGATCGAGACCACCCCAATCTTCTCGACGAGCTGCCGAAAAAGGGCACCACTCCCACCAGGTGGCTTCCCGGTTCCTGAAAGAGCTTCGTCACAAGCTCAAGACCTCAACATGGGGCCGCTCTGTACATACTCAATTATGAACGTATCGTTAGTACTGAACTCCGACGCATTTCTGTTATAAGCTGGCGGTCTGAACAATCAACCCCAGTGTGAGCGAGCAATCTGCGGGTAGCGCCGACATTTAAAATATCGTATCGAACGATTGACAACGCGGACTCACGATCTTGGACAGCGGCTGGATGCTTTAATGCAGCACTCCGATGCGCCGCAAGCGGAGCTCGACCGTCTACGGGTGATCGTGAAAGAATTGCAGGCGGAGCTGTATGGGCCGCCACTTTAGCTAAAGCGATGACAAATAGTATTCGCGCCAACATGCATGCAAACCGTCTCGTTAGGGTGCAAGAAGACCGAACCCGGTCATCACTCTTTTCGACAATCAGGACTTCACATCGGTCAAGCGATTACAGGGAGTTCAAAGACCGTGCGGCTGTGGCATGATTTTAAAGGAAAGCCAGTACTCTCAGGACCACTCGTGCCCGCAAGCTTATTCAATGGCTGGGCCAATGCCAAAGACCACAACCAGCGCTAACATGTGAGTCAGGACATGCTTGGCTATGTCACGCGGATATCCCAAATACGGTTATTAACCGTGGTCGCTTTTGGGACACAGGCCAAGTAAGCGTTGGGTAAAGACAACCGAACCATGAAAAATGCGCAGGATTTCAGATAGTGAGGGAGGCAAAGCCCGTGTTTTTTATGCCAACCATCAAGAAGTGCTGTTGCCGCCAACAACGGCCAACCGCACCTGGATGGTCGAAATCACGCTTTGGAGCGGACTCGAAGGTGGCGGGCCACCTCGGGTTCAGGAGCACCAAATCCGCCAAGCCGATCTAGCCTGGCTGGATTCAGCGACCGATGACCTCTATTACACTGCGCGAGCGGTGTGGGAAACCGCCTTGGCACTGGGCTCGGAAGATTACACCGGCGTCCACCTCCTGCGATTGCTCGATGATAGCTTTCGGCTGATCGACTGGCGGGAACCGACTAGTCCACAGTTCGAGACCAGCATCAAAAACGCCCGCGCTCACCTGGACGCGGGGCTTAAAGACATGAGCCAGACCGCGACGAGCCGCGCCACGGTGGTGAGCCATAGTCATATTGATTTGGCGTGGCTCTGGCGGTTTCGCCATACGAGAGAAAAGGCTGCCAGATCTTTTAGCACGCAGTTGCGGCTAATGGAGGAATTTCCCGAATACCGCTTCGTGCAGTCGCAGCCCCAGTTGTACGAGTGGCTTAAATCCGATCATCCCGAACTCTACGCACGCATTCAGAAGGCTGTCGCAAACAATCAGTGGGAGCCGGAAGGAGCCATGTGGGTCGAAGCCGATACGAACCTCCCAGGAGGCGAATCGCTCGCTCGCCAGTTGTTGTTTGGCATGCGGTTTTTTGAGCGGGAGTTCGGCCGACGATCCACGATGTTGTGGTTGCCCGACGCGTTTGGATACAGCGCGGCCTTGCCACAACTTCTCAACCAGGTGGGCATTCGGACGTTCATCACCACCAAACTCAGTTGGAACCAGTATAATCGCATGCCGCACGATACCTTTTGGTGGCGCGGGATTGACGGCAGTGAGGTGTTAGTCCACCTCATCACGACGCCGCCGGACGGGTGGGAAAACAGAGATCGGTGGTTTACGACCTACAACGGCATTTTAACAGCCGGGACCGTATTGGCCAGCTGGCGTCACTATCAAGACCGCGCACTGCATGACGAGGTCTTGATCGCCTATGGCTATGGCGATGGCGGCGGCGTCAACCGGGATATGGTAGAAATGCGGCGACGGCTTGACCGCATGCCGTCCTTGCCCGCCGTAGAACCAGGAAGCGTTGCGCAGTACGCGAACCGGTTACATGAGCGCGTGCGAGAATCCTTTACCCCGGTCCACACCTGGGACGGCGAACTCTATTTGGAGTATCACGGCGGGACATATACCAGTCAGGGCCACATCAAATTCGCCAATCGTCAGTTGGAACTGACTTTGCGCGAAGCCGAATGGCTCGCAGCCTGGGCCTTTCACACCAAGCCCGACATATGGGCAGCAGCACAGCACCAGATTAATGAAGCCTGGAAAATCCTCTTGCGCAACCAATTTCACGATATTCTCCCCGGTTCAAGTATTCACGAGGTATATCAAGACCAGCGCGCGGAGTTTTCCACGGCGCAGGACGCGGTGCAAACGGTCCAACGTGAAGCCCTTGCGGCCTTAACCGTGCTCACGGAAGACGCCTGGATTCTTGTGAATTCCGCACCTTGGACTCGATCCGGGGTCGTGCGCATGGAGCAAGGTTCTAATCTCCGAAATTTGCGAACGACAAATGGGGAGCGACCTTCCGTGCAGGTATTGGAGGACGATGTGTGGCTTTACGTCCGAGATGTCCCAGGATTAGGGTCTCAGACCTTAAAGGAGGCTTCCCCTGGCACCATCTCAAGTGGGGAGGACCTCTTTCAATGGGATCCCATCCAACGCCACCTCACGACCCCATACTATGAGGTAAGGTGGAATGCGGTCGGCCAGATGGTAAGACTCTTTGACCGGCGCGCCGATCGCGAGATCTTGGCGCCGGAATCTATCGCCAACGTCTTTGAAGTGCTTGAGGATAACCCGTTAGATTTTGATGCCTGGGATATTGACCTCTTCTACCAGGACAAACGATGGATAGTGGATCAGTTGACGAAGCTGGAGTGGGTAGGCAGCGGGCCGGTGCTCGCGGCGCTGCGACTGGAATGGACGTACCCAGGCGCCGTCATTCGACAAACGATTCGCTGGTACGCCGCTGACCCGCGCATTGACTTTGACACCGTCATTGCGTGGCACACCCATCATCAGCTCTTAAAAGTCGCGTTTCCCGTCCAAGTCCGATCGCGCGTGGCGAAGCCGCCGATGTTGACGCGGCGGTTAAGACAGCTAAGACCGCATTTCGTAGCAAAGATTGGCATCAGATGAGTCCGCAAGCACGCAGTACCATGATTTGGCGTCTAGCAGATTTAATGGCGGACCATCTCGAAGAGTTGGCACTATTG
>PXYV01000079.1 GCA_003023745.1 Sulfobacillus acidophilus
TATTGTTCGAGAGTACGTGACGTAGAGCGGTGTGCGGGAAAACCGCACGCACCGTTCATTGAGGGGCTGGCCTCGCAAGAGGTCGGCCTACTCTATCAACTACGCACTTCAGAAATGAGGGATTAGCATGTACGTATACGGGGATCGTTGGTTGCCTGATGAGACCCCTTTTGCGCTAGACCAAGAGCGAATATGGGGCAATGGCTATTGTGATTCCGAAGTTGGGGAATTAAAAGCGGTGTTGATGCATGTACCCGGCCCCGAATTGGAGCTGATTACGCCTGATAGCTATCATTCGTGGCTCTTTGACGCTCCGATTGACCCGGCTCGGTTTCGCGATCAGGTTCTGGGCCTTATCGCAACGTATGAGCACTATGGCGTCACGGTGCATTTGGTCAAGAATCAGCGGCCTGATAAGCCGAACGCACTCTATGTGCGGGATCTGTACACGATGACGCCGGAAGGCGCGATTATTGCCCGGCCGGCTACCATTCAACGTCGCGGCGAGGAAAAGGCCGTGGCCCAAACGTTGTTGTCAATCGGTGTGCCTATAATTAAAACCGTCAATGGGCATGGTCTATATGAAGGATCTAACGTCATGTGGCTGGACCGGGAGACCTGTCTTTTGGGTACCAGTAGTCGAACCAATAGCGCCGGAGCTAACCAAGTGGAGGAAGAATTGCGCAATATGGGGGTGAAAGAGGTCATCCGGGTAGCCGTCCCGTACGGCCAGATTCATGTTGACGGATTCATCAGCTTTATTGATTACCACACCGCGATTGTGTCGCCATGGCTTATAACATGGGATTTGCGGCGCCGCCTGCTGGATGCGGGATATACCCTGATTGACGCCAATGATTTGGACGAGGTGGGCCGTCTGGGCACGAACTTTGTGGCGCTGCGACCCCGGCAGGTAATCATGCCTGAAGGATTTCCCCATAGCCAGGCCCTTCTCGAACACCATCAGGTTGAAGTCATTACGATTCCGTTCGACGAAGTTTTGCGGGGCGGTGGAGCTGTTCATTGTATGACGGGATTTGTCCGGCGGGAGCCGCTCATCAAAGCGTTTCAGTAGCGCACCTAGCGTGTGGTTCGGGTTGCCAGCCTGGTCAGAGAGGCGGGACCAAACCGATGAAAGAAGGAAAGGGATCGCGGAGGTTCTTTGGGCAAGTAAGCCTAGTCGTTGGTCTAGCAGTCATCATGACAGGTTGCGGTGCTGTAACCCCTGTCAGTGTGGCGCCGATTCCTCAGCCTTCAGCGCTGGCTCGCATGTTTTTGGGACAGCGGGTTGTCAAACGGGTGCGGATGCGTGCGATCTCGGGAATGTCCAGCGAATTGGTGGTCAGTGAAAGCGCCGGTGAGCGTTTAGTTCGTCACGAGTGGTTGTCCCTCTTGAGGTTTAATGAGAGTCGAAACCGCTGGGGGATCGTGTGGCGATCGCCCAGTTTGAGTGTGCAACAAAGCCTCTTGCCCAATACGCCGTCTGTTGTTGCACCTGTCAGTGCGATGAAGATGTTGCGCGTCGGATCGCAGGGGACGCTCGTTGCCTTGCTGACGCCTGCATCGCTAGGAGCCTCGGCTGTCTGGAATGATGCTGTGTTAGGTTGGATTCCCACGCACGGTGCGCCGCGAACGTTATGGGCCATCACAGGGAATCCACCCGACTTGCTCGACAATGGCACCATTACCCGCCTTCCCCACGCTCTTTTGGTCGGAGAAGATGCGTGTTGGGGTGTCGAAGCTTTCGTGCGGAAGGGCCATCCGACGGTTAAATATCCGTCCTGTACGCAACTTCTGGCTGTGACAGCGGGCCAGCGACTGGGCTTTTCAGTGTCGGGACCCCATCACCGCGTGGATGTCAGGAAGCGGCACCTGACTATATCGAACCGTAAAACGATAGTCTTTTGGCCAAATAATCCCAGGGCGAGACAGATGGCCAATCAGGGTCGCCTGGCGGTCTTAGGCGGACCCGTTAATGTGTTGATTTCAGGAAAAATTTCCGTCGACGAGGCCGACACCTTGGGATTATGGTCTTACCGGTTTACGCGACCAGGGCGGTATGTCTTTGCGGTGGTACCCAGCGCCGATCTGGATGGGCGTGGAGCGATTTCTCCTGTTTGGACCGTGCGGGTCCGTCGATAGAGGGCCAAACCCCAGGCCCGGCCTAATTGCGCGTCAAGGAGCCGAAACGCCGACCGACGCGTGTACTGATAGCGGCGGGCTGGGTGACGCGCTCGGCTGGCCATGACCCTGATGATGAGGCGAGAACCGAGGTTGGGGATGGCTCTCGTGGCTTTGATGAGAGTGCTGCCCCGAATGCGTGGACCCCCCGGGCGAGGCAGAAGGATGGGATCCAGGCGCCTGACCGTGACTGGGGTGGCCCGAAGGGGCGGTCTGGCTCGGACGTCCATGATGCGCATGCGTCCCATGCTGCCCCGAATGCGTGGACCCCCCGGGCGAGGCAGAAGGATGGGATCCAGGCGCCTGGCCATGGCGGGAATGACCCGACGGCACCGTCTGGTTCGGGCGCCCGTGATGCGCATGCGCCTCATGCTGCCCCGAATGCGTGGAGCCCCCGGGCGGGGCAGAAGGATGGGATCCGGGCGCTTGGCCATGGCGGGAATGGCCCGACGGCACCGTCTGGTTCGGGCGTCCGTGATGCGCATGTGCCCCGTGCTGACCGGGATGCGTGGAGCCCCCGGGCGGGGCAGAAGGATGGGATCCAGGCGCCTGGCCATGGCTGGAGTGACCCGAAGGGGCGGTCTGGCTCAGGCGTCCGTGATGCGCATGTGCCCCGTGCTGACCGGGATGCGTGGACCCCCGGGGCGAGGCAGAAGAATGGGATCCAGGCGCCTGACCATGACTGGGGTGGCCCGAAGGGGCGATCTGGCTCGGGCGTCCATGATGCGCATGAACTGCGTGGTGTCCATGAGAAGATGCGTGTGACGGTGGATAGGGGTGCGTTGACGTGGAACCCGGCGGCGATGCCGAGGTCGGCATTGGCTGGGTGGCATGGCTCGCTACCCCTAACCCTTGGTGTCGTGGCTGGCTTGTAGCCCGGGATGTCTGCGCCAACAACTGGCCGATCGGCATGGTTTGCACTTCCCGGGCGGTCATGTGACTTTGAGCAGCTTTCGGTTGGCGATGCCACAGTAAGTACCGACCCGCCGACATATGAGCCTCTTGCACATGATTTACGAGGGCTGGGCTTACCCCCGTAACGGTTACAGCGGGTGTTTTTACGTGCTCCTGGCGCAACGTGGCGTGAGCTGTCCGGGAAACGGCGCCAAACCACTTTTCAGGGCTCTTGGTAAAAACAGCTCCAATGACCACGGCACTTTTGGCGGTGAGATAGCCGTCTCGGTGCGCTTGTTGCAAAAGGTCTTTGACAGCACTGGGGGCCATGAGTCCGACCACCTTTCTTTGTGAAAGGACGGTGCGTCCCCCAGGGTCTAGCGCAACGGCGCGAGTGACTTGTCCGGTCGACGACACGCTAAGGTTGATGCTGGGATTAATGTCTACGCTGACGATAGCGGCTGCTTGCACATTATGGAACGGTACGAAGTTCATCAGCGCGAGTACACAGAGGATTAGCGCTGCAGAAGCAGTCAGACCCATGTACCGAAGTCGAGAGGGACGCGCGGGGATCTCCCATTCCTGTCCGACGCGCACGCTCTGGCCCCTTAGCGCCAAGCGGCGAAACTCGCCGCCGGGAAGCAGGACCACGGCGTTCTTGCGATCGAAAGACATCACAATTCCCCGCATGTTCATGACCGACCTCGTTCCAGCACGTATTCCTGCAAATACGGTAGATCCAAACACAGTAGCACCGCGACCGCCACAATGTAATGGCGGTGCCGTTCAACCAACCGTCGGCTGACCCCAAAGTTTTGCACGAGGGCCTGCATCGGCAAAACTCCCGTCTTAAGCACGATCTGCCGCTGTTCGGGGTCTTGCGCCACCGCTCGTCCCAACTCTATCGCCCGGGTACGCGAGTCACGGTGCTTGGGGGCGGTGCGCACTAAATCCGCCCAGCGAATGCCGAGCTTTTGCAATGCGGTTTCGTACTCTTTGATCTCCTGGCGGCGCGCTTCCTCTTGCTCGTGCGCCGTCCAAATCGACACAGCTTTTTGGGTTAAGGGCACCGCATCGGCATGATGTGCCTCAGGGTCTTCCAAATCGCTGAACAAAATTTCATGCGGTTCATCGCGGCGTTGGCGAAAATAATCGATGAGTCGACGTTGGATCACAGTTTGACTAAAGGCAATAAAGGCGCCGCGATCCTCGTTATAGGCATCAATGGCTTCGTTAAAGGCCATTAGCGCCACACTCACCTCTTCGTCCGTATTGGGGTTAAGATAGCGGCCCGCTCGTTGACTGGCAATTTTAAGGACAAACGGTGTATACGTCTCAATCAATTGGTTGCGGGCATCGATATCCCCCTGTTTTATGCGTGCCAGTACGTCTTCAAGGCGCTCTTTGACATGACGCCGATTCAGACCTGTCACCGCCTTTAACAGGTTTCGCGTGCCGACCTTAGACAAGAAAGATTCAGGTGTTAGCTACGGCAGCCGCGCTGCGCAGGTAGCGCTTGCCAACGCGTCTAGTCCGATTGATCCTGGGAAACCTTGCCGGGTGCGACCGAGTACTGTTACACGTTATATACGACAGACCGCAGAGGTTATCCTTTCCTGACGCTGCGAAAGATCTGCTGCCGACACTTGTCATGGCGTGCCGCTCCTGTACTCGCGAGACCTTTAGGCGAATCACAGCATCCCCTGCGGTCAGTTCCCCGCCGCATCACCGGCTCCTTTCAGACGGCTATCCAATGTCCCGTCATGCCACGGTCACATCCCTCAATTGCTGCCCGAACTGTTGCCAGACACCTCGACGATGAGTTGACTAATTTGTCCCGCGGTATTTAACCGCGCGATGGCTGTCTCACCGGTTGTGACGGTGTTGGTCAGGGAAGTGGTCCCCTCATACGTGACGGTAAAGTTCGCTGCGAGTGACAGAGAATAGGAGTTGATGGTCAAGGTCGTGCCGTTGATGGATGAAATGGTCCCCTGAACCGTCGAACTGTTCGGGAGGCTGCTGTCGGTGAGCAGAATCACGGTGGCCGCCTGTCCGGAACTGTTCAGTGTGACCATCGCCTGACTGCCCACCGGCACCTCCGAGGGCGTGAGCGTATATTGGCGATACCGGATGGTGACATTCGGGGCATAGGTGTACGTCGTGGTTCCGATGGTGATCGACGTCGGGGTATCGGCTGTCACGGTCCCTTGAATACCGGCCTGCACATCGGTGGTCAATAGAATCAGGACCACGGTGCCGGTGCGGTTCAGATGCACGATGGCTTGAGCATTTGCGGGAATGGCCGACAGCGCGAGAGTCTGCCCATCGCTTTTGATGGTGACGTTGGCAGACACAGGCAGGGTATAGCCGTCGATGGTGATCGATGAACTGCTGATGGCGGTAATGGTCCCCCGTAAAACCGGATGGGCGGGCAGGCTGGGATCAGAACTGAGACGGATGGCGGTCACGACCCCCGAACCATTGAGGAAGATGACAGCCTTTGTATTCACGGGGATTTCGGCAACGGACAGCGAATACTCATGGTAGTGCACGGATACATTGGCCGCTAACGTATAAGTAGTTGACCCCAATGTAATACTGGTGGCCGTAACGGCCGTGATTTCGCCGCGTTGCACGCGACGGTGGGCATTTTGGTTGGTCGTGTGCGACCGGTTGAATGCTTGGGATGTGACATGGCTTGCCGCAAATGCCGGGGCTGCGCTGTACAACAAAAGGCTGGCGGCTGCGATTGAAATCGGAAACGCGAAACGTTTGAGTGACATCTTAGTCTCGTCCTTTCTGGATTGGCTTTTCCAACTTGCACCAATAGGATTCGAGATCTGATTCGGGTTTTTGTCGCAAGGAGCCAGAATTGACATAGCCGCCCGTAGTGAGCCGATTGCCAAGCGCATCGTCGCAAGATAGTGAAGTCTCAGCGGATGGCAGCCGTGTGCATGAGTGCGTCAATCCTTAAGACATCGCAAAGATGTGTCAGTCCATCGGTGTGATGATGTGATTGCAGTTCAGTACAATGTGAGAAGACGGCGCTGATTTGAGGTGAGCGGCATTGCATCAGGACCGCCAGAGAAGCGAAACCGGATGCGTCTTGAGGAGACTTCAGAAGCGGTAGCATGGAAAACGGTCGAACACGAGCAGAGTGGATGCGGTGTGGTCAGACGTCGATCAATCCACCGGAATGCTGGTCTTGATGCAGCCGAGCGTGCAGAGGCTAAACCGTACAAACCGCAAGCGGCTTCAATGAGGTTCCGAGAATTGCCTGAAGTGTGGGATGATAAGAGGTGAGCAAACAAATGACGCCCGGGTCGAGGGCGATTGGGCACCGTGAACAGGCGGTGCTTGGGGAGAGTGTCCTTGAACAGCAACACGACTCCAGTATAAGAGAGGAATTCGGACAATGCGCATTGCCATTATCGGTTCGCCCGGTTCCGGCAAGTCTACGTTAGCGCGCCAACTGGGGGCAATCACCGGTTGTGAAGTGGTGCACTTGGACCGCGTTTTTTGGAAACCGGGCTGGGTGGAAACTTCGCGGACACAGTTTGTGTTGGCACAACAACGGTTGGTCGAAAAAGACGCGTGGATTATCGACGGTAACTACGGGTCTACGATCGAGATCCGCATGCGTGCGGCCGATACGATTATCTGGCTTGATGTGCCAAGGCGAATTTGTCTGTGGCGTGCACTCGTGCGGACCATTCGCAACCGGGGCCAGGTGCGTACTGATATGGCCCCAGGCTGTCCGGAACGAATTGACCTACAGTTTATGCAATATATTTGGCGCTTTCCCGAGCGCGAGCGCCCGCGACTCGTGCAGTTGTTAGCCTGTGCGCAACCCCAGGGCAAAAATGTTGTCCGCCTTACGACGTCAAACGAAATCTATGCATATCTCGGATCCTTCCAGCACGAGGTGTAGGAATGGCGCTCGTCGCACGCGCCACCATTGGTGCGCGAACCGCCTCCGGCTGCACGAAGTCTTGGCGGCACATCATCCGACAAAAATCACCAGAAACCTTAAGATAACTTTAGAGTGGGGTCGTTGACACTACAGAATGGAAGTGGGGAACAATGCCGACGATTGAGTTGGAAAGCATGACCGTTGCATACAGTGTCGAGGAGCGCCCAAGACGTCGTTATCCAGCTATCCGGGTTGACGGCCAGCGCTGTGTGACTGTCTTGGTGCCGACTGGGTATTCCGCTCTCGCTATCCCGACGTTGTTACTTCAACACAAACGCTGGCTGCTTGGTCAACTGGCCAGGCCAGGCGTTCCACTTAAAGGGTTTCAAACGGGAGAAATTTTTACATATCTGGGCCTTCCGGTCAGCTTGTGGTTGACGGCGCAGGCGTCGCGCGCAGCCGTACACTTAACAGATGACCGGCGCTTAGCAGTACAAGTCACGTCCGGCTGCGGTGACGACCAGGCGCGTATGGTCCGCGCTGCGCTAACCGGGTGGTTTTGCGACCGCGCGCAAGATGTTCTGCCGCCGCGTGTGGCACACTACAGCCAAGCGTTGAAAGCGTATCCGAACGAATTGAAAATTCGAGAATATAAATCGCGATGGGGATTTTGCCGAACCGACGGGCTGATCGCCCTCAATTGGCGACTGATTCAAGCCCCCCTAGCAGTGATTGACTACGTCGTCGTGCATGAATTAATTCACCGAACCTATCCCCATCACCAGCCCACGTTTTGGGCAGCCGTGAAACGCGCCAGACCCTCCATGGATAGCGAGCGGGAGTGGTTGAAAACGCACGGGCAAGAGCTATTTTGGTAGTTCGCGTACGCTTGACCCTTAGATTCGCAACATAGTCCCCCCAAAGCCTGACGTCATTGCAGGTCTCTCGGGGCAAGACCCGTGTCTGACTGGTTGGAGCGGCCCTGTGCGCCATATTGTTGTGTCAAGCGATGATCTCGGCGGGGCTGGCGAACGACACCCAACACACCGAAAGGCTAGAGACGGACGATTGCGTCTGTCGATCAGCCCCAACGCAGGTCCTGCCCGAGACGTATTCCGGGGATGGATCAAGACGACTGGTAATCCCGCCAGTTTTGCCCTCTACACACTCGACTCCCTCAATGGATGAAATGCTCCGCTGTGCTGGACGCGGCGCTGCTCTGTTAACAGTAATCCGGTCGCAAATTCCTTGGAAATTCTGGTTATGTGCAAAATGCGGATGGATTTTCCTGTTTTTAGCTCAATCCGCTCTCTTCGGCAATCCTGCCTAATAAGGTTCGAAAGGACGTTCTAAGCTACCATGATTGGCATGTCTCACGTGTTGGAGGCCGGCTAATCGTGTGTTACAACCATGGATGGAAGGCCGGTACTCGTGCATTAACGCCCCCGAATGCCAGCCATTAGCGTAATCAAGAATTGCATAGCTGAAGGATCATGCCCTCATGATCAAACAACCGTTCCGAACACAACTTGCACCTCCGCGATTTTGGTAGTAGTAGGGTAATCGTAGAAGAAGGGGTGCTCATGCATGGTATCTTTACTGGCCGGTCTGGGTAGTACCGCGCGCGGAAGGACGCCGTGGTGTTGGGCCTTGGTTCGTCGGCCATTATGGGGAGTGAGCACCATCTGGCTGTGGTCACAGCAATGGTCGCACCGATCGTGGCCGGTATCCTTACGGTTGCGACTTGCCTCGTGGGTGTGGTGGCGTCTATGATTCTGTCCACGAAATTTGTGAAGGGATACGGTTAACGCTCATCGCGTTCAGGATAACAGCGTCTGAGGGCTGGTTGGCCCGTGCGTGAGCTAAAAGCTTAATTCCGAGGGAAGTGCGCGACTTGTGTCGTGAACTTTTGCGCGAATTCGGAGGCCCCTTAACCGTGGCACGCGTCGGAAACAGCAGCGGCTTAGGACCTGCGGTATTGTTGCAGCGAGTCCGACTTTAGGATTTCTTGTGACGGCGGTGTTGGACCTGACGGTGCGGGGCGCGGACTTCGAGAGGGGATCAGGTCGATGTCCAGTCTTCGACGCGCAAACCTGGCACGTGAGCAAACTTTCGCGTGTTGTCGGTGACCAGCCGAACATCCAGGGATCGTGCATGCGCCGCGATGAGCGTGTCGAGGGGCCCAATAGGGTGTCCCTGTTTCTCCAAGTCAGCCCGTATCTCTCCATAGGCTAACGTGCTGTCCACCGAAAAATCCGCGATCTCGAGCGGCAACAAGAACGCCTCGAGTGCCACCTGATTTCGCTCCTTCTGTTGGCTCTTCGACACACCATATTGCAGCTCAGCCACCGTGACAATGGAGACGCCCACCTCGCCTGTGTGCAAGCGGCGCATGCGATGAAGCAACTCATCTGACCGGTTTTTGATGAGATAGATACAGATGTTGGTATCCAACATATACCGCATCAGGGCAGTTTCTCACGGGGTTGCTGCGCCGAAGGCTGTTGACAGTCGACCATATAGTCGTCTGAGAATAAGTCCAGCGACGCAGCCAGGGAATCCCACGCATCATCCGTAGGCAATAACACGACCGCTTTACCGACCCTTTTCACAAACACTTCCGAACCGCTAAACCGGAACTGCTTGGGTAGACGAACAGCCTGGCTGCGTCCAGACTGGAAGATTTTCGCTCGGTCCACGAAACCGCCTCCCGTTTGATGTTGATATATATCAAGTATATACCCCAAGGCCAGCGACCGCAATTCCACCACAACGAATTTTGGCCGTCCAATTCCACGATCTCGGTGGCCAACTAAGCGCTGGCTCTTGGCCTTCCCCTCGGGCCCCTCCAGCAACATGCGCTTTTCCCCGAAACTCGCTGATCTCATGAAAGGTTTCGCCGTGAAACAAAATTCTCTGCAAGAAAGGCATCGGTTCCGTCCTTGTTTTTGCCTTGATGGCCCGGCCCCCATCCAAGATAAGGCCCTGGCCATTGATCTCGGCGTGGATAACTTGGCGACTGGCGTCAACAGTACCGATGGTCGTCGTTCATCCTCGACGCAAAGTCCTTCAAATCCATTAACCATCAGTACAACGCGAGAATGGCTCAGTGACAATCCATCCTCGATCAACCAAAGTTAGCGCGATCGAAGCAGATGGCGAGAATCACGATGAACCGCAACAATCCAGTGCACCATTACCTGATGAAGGCGGCACGATATCTCGTGAATCACTGTCTTACGAATGGCATCGGCAAAATCGTGGTAGGATACAACCCGGACTGGAAGCATGACGTGAACCTGGGTCAGCGCAACAACCAAAACTTTGTGCAGATTCCCCACGGGCAACTGCGCAACCAACGGGACTATCATGATTCTCGGCCCATCAAATCGCCTCGCCAATTGCGGCGGCTTGGTTTGGAAGTACGTCGATATCCGAATCCAGCCACAAGACCCAAAGAGCGTCCTCTGCGGGAAACATCATCCGCAACTGTTCCAGTACCACATTGCGTGCCCGGGGAATGTTCGAGCCTCCACCGAGAACGAAGTGCACGGGGCGTTTCAGCAGATTTCCAGAGCTTGTCAGTTCTATCAGACTGCGGACCACCGCCCTTTGATCGTGAGTCGGAAGGCCGACGATAAGTGCGGACGGAGATGGCAATGCGGATTGGTGAGTGCTCACGATGAAACCTCCTCTGGCTATTCAAACTCCGTTTGTCGATGCCCATCTCGTGTAGGTATATTCAGCGTAGCGCCCCAAACCGACACTTTCTGGCACACGTCAGAAAAAATCGTTCGCAAGTCCTCCAGAATTTCCTTCGTCAAGACCAGCCGCCGATATTTCGCCACAAAGACCAAATACATGTGTCAGTTCAATACACCGTGTCGGCCCGTTCTGTAGTCATTTGTGTTTGCCATAGACTTGTATAATAGTCCCAAGAGTTCGTTAAGCAAAGGAGGCGTCCCATGCTAGAAACCAGCGTCTTCACCTACCGCGTGTCCTTGTCCCAGACCGAGTGGGCGAAGGCCTCCGATGCGATGCCCGCCGTTCGGCGGGCGACTTGTGGACCTGCCTCGTCAAGATCCACCAGTTCTGCCGTTGGCGGCATTGAGGATGGCCGAGCGTAGTTGCAGGCACGGTATAATGGGGGTCATAGGGAGCGATAGCCAATGGTCGATGAGGCTAACCCAACATTGGCGGACGTATTGCAGGCGCGATTGCGCATTCGTCCGTATCTTGAACCCACGCCTCTGGTGTTCGCGGCTGAAATCAGCCGGCACATTGGAGCGGAGGTGTGGTTGAAATGCGAGTTTATGCTGCCGACGCGAGCCTTTAAAGTTCGCGGAGGCCTCAATTTGGTCAGCCGTGAAGTGGAGCTTCAGACCTTAGGATCAAGCGGACTGACTGCGGCATCGACTGGCAATCACGGACAATCGGTGGCCTACGCCGGGCATGCATTTGGACTGCCCGTAACAATATTTGCGCCGCAACGCGCAAACCCGGTCAAAGTCAAAGCCATGCAGGAGTTGGGGGCTGGTGTTCAACTGGTCGGCGAGGACTTTGACGAGGCGCGTGAGGCCTGTGAGAGTTATGCGCACAAGACGGGCGCACGGTATGTGCACTCAATGAATGAGCCGCTTTTGGTGGCAGGGGTGGGCACCGCGTATTTAGAGGCATTGATGCAAGTGCCAACCGCTGATGTGTTGGTGGTTCCGATTGGTGGGGGCTCAGGTGCTGCGGCGGCTGGCCTTGTGGCCAAGTCGATTAATCCCGACATCCGGGTTATTGGGGTGCAGGCGGAAGGCGCTCCTGCCGTGTATCGCTCATTTCGGAGCGGGAGGCTGGAGACAACGCGAGCCGCCAACACGGCGGCCGAGGGCTTAGCGACGCGAGTGGCGTTTGCCTTGCCCGTGAATATGATACGGCAGTATGTGGATGACATCGTTTTGGTGTCGGATGCCCAGATGCAACGGGCGCAGGCGTTGCTGTTTCAAGATCTGCGAGTGTTTCCAGAAATGGCTGGGGCAGCGTCCTTGGCCGCTGCGCTTCAGTTCGCCGATAGCTGGGCGGGCTCTCGGATAATCCTCGCCGTGACTGGGGCGAACGCTTCTTTTCAAGAGATTGCACCGGTCTGGGATTTGTTGAAGTCCGAGAATTTGTGGCCTTAGTGTAAACGAGTCGCTGCGATAATAGAAGTGAAGGTTAGCTCGGGCCCTTTTTACGGTGAGCGTCTTGGTAGCTCGAAGGTGACGCTGTCCTTTCGCTTTCTCCCGAATTTCCATTCGATTAAAGGTCAGCCATAGCATTCAATAGGCAGGCTTCCGTTTTCCTGGGTTTAGACGCGATTGCATATTCGGGCAACGAGTCGGTATCGGAAAATCGTGTTCTGCAGTCCCACAATGGTGAGTAGGCGGCGAACAGTGATCGAGGAGGCGAGAATATGTCAAGCAGCAAGAGTATTCCTCAGCGCAAATCATCGCCCCGCAATTGGGAACGGTATGTATTATCTCACCTTTCGCACCCTTAGTAAGAGTGCCGTGAGTGATGAGACCTTCGGCTATCCGGACGGGATCTGAACAAATCGCCGAGAATCCATTCCTAA
>PXYV01000008.1 GCA_003023745.1 Sulfobacillus acidophilus
CCAACAACCCGGCGTGACCGTCGTCTTGGTCAATCCGTTGCACACGCACAAGCTCAAAGAAGTCGACGACCACACGCCCTCGAAACACGACGCCAAGGATGCCGGAATTATTGCCCGGGCGGTCGCCGAAGGGCGGTACCTGCCCTGGACGCCGCGGGAGGGGGTCTGGAGCGAACTGACCACCTTGTCGGTGACGCGGTGCCAGCAGAAGGCGGACGTTGTGCGCTGGCAGAATCGCATTCAGGGATGGCTGGATGTCTATGCCCCGGAATTTCGGCAGGTCTTCAAGGCCTGGAATGGCCTAGCGGCCTTGTGGGTGCTGGACACCGTGCCCTTGCCGGCGGACGTCTTGGCGTATCCCTGCGAGGACTTGGTTGCGGGCTTGCTGGAGGCGTCCCATCATCGGGTCGGGCGTAAACGGGTGACGGCCTTGGTGACGGCGTATCGCGACTCCATTGGGGTGCCTGGGCACCCGAGTGCGCGCGCCCAGTTAGCCGCGTACTTGGGGCATTGGCGCGCGGCGTGCGCCGCGCTCGCAGCCACCGAAGCCGCGCAGCAGGAATGGGTGGCCTCAGCGCCCGGAGCGGACGCTTTGCGGGCGATTCCGGGCTTTGGTCCGGTGGTCATTGCGACCCTGTTGGGCGAATTGGGGAATTTAGCGGATTATGCCCATCCTCAGCAGGCGGTACGGATGGCGGGTCTGAACGTGGTGTCCGACAACTCCGGCACGTATCGGGGGAAGACCCATCTGGCCAAGCGGGGGCGGCCGCAAGTCCGTCAGATGTTATATCAGGCCGCGTTGGTGGCCATTGCCCACGAGGGGCCTGCACGGGCGCGCTATCGGGAACTGCGGGAGCGTCTAGCGCCGAAAGCGGCGTTAATCGCGCTGGCCTGTAAACTCTTGCGCATCGCGTGGGCCTGTTTACGGCACCAGGTCCATTACGATGCCGGGCGAGCCTTTTCGCGGTCCACGGCCGCTGCCGCAGCATAAGGCACGGAAATATCCCAGGACGTCTGGGACGAGGGAGAGGATTCTCTCCATTCGGGCATGTGTGCGCTCTCTCGTATGGAGCGACATGAGACCCTGCGCGAAAGATTCTGCTCCCCTCGTCTGCACCAGGGAACGATAGCATCCTGCACAGAGGACGATTCGGGCTCAGACCCTGCAACCACTTGGTAGGCTTCGTGAGGTCGTTCATCACGTGTCGACGGTCGCAGAGGTCCCGGGATTGACAAAAAAACTATGAGAACAAGAGGATTTACACAAAAAACTAAGGTAGGAGCATGGGAAATCATGGAGTATCGCCGTCTAGGACACAGTGGCCTTGAAGTGTCACGCATTTGTCTAGGTTGCATGAGTTTTGGCATTGCTGAACAGGGACACCACCCTTGGGTTCTAGGCGAGCAGAAGGCCCGCCAGTTCATCCGCCACGCTCTGGATTTGGGCATCAACTTTTTTGATACGGCCAACGTCTATTCGGGCGGCAGCAGCGAAGAAATCCTCGGCCGTGCCTTAAAAGATTTTGTGCCGCGCGAGGACGTGGTCATTGCGACCAAGGTAAATGGGCGCATGCGACCGGGCCCTAACGGCGCCGGCCTATCCCGCAAAGCCATAATGCATGAGATTGATCAAAGTTTACAGCGGCTAGGCACTGATTATGTCGACTTATATCAAATTCATCGGTGGGATTATTTAACGCCCGTTGAGGAGACGTTAGAGGCCCTGAATGATGTGGTTAAAGCAGGAAAAGTCCGCTACATTGGAGCCTCGTCAATGCATGCCTGGCAATTCATGAAAGCCCTGTCGTTGCAGAAACAGTATGGATGGGCTCGCTTTATTTCAATGCAGAACTATGTGAACTTGTTATATCGGGAAGAGGAGCGGGAAATGTTGCCGTTATGCCAGGCAGAAGATGTAGGGGTCATACCGTGGAGTCCATTAGCTCGAGGACGACTGGCACGACGATGGGACCAATCAACTGCCCGGTCCGAGACCGACCAGTTTGCCCAAACGCTCTACCAGACCACCGCGGATCAAGACCGGAAAGTTGTAGACCAAGTGGAATCACTCGCGCGGGCGCGGGGAGTGCCGATGGCACAAGTTGCGCTGGCGTGGGTTCTGCAGAAATCACCGATAACGGCGGCGATTGTCGGCACCACGAAGTTGCATCATTTGGACGACGCCGTCGCAGCTCTCGCGCTTCACCTAACCCCCGAGGAAATCCGGCGTGTAGAGTCTCCTTACGTGCCCCACGAGGTTCGCGGTTACGAGTGATGGTACCCAGTAAGGCCATCCGTTGCCTTGTGATCCAGCCCAGTCTATTTTCGTCCGGTCAATGTATCGACACGGCGCACCGGCGTACATTCCAAATTTAGACTGGGCTGCAGTCCTGAAGAGCTCCAGGTTGAGGGAGTGAGCATGACATTTTGTGCGCCGGCCGGAGAGGGCTTGCAATAACTATGAGTACTTGCGCCACTTTCGTGTATCGGCCATTTAAGCCTACATATGCCATTTGCGCGGCGTGCCCACCAGGGCGAGTGGCACCACCCGCACAGGCTCAAGTTCCCCAACCAGCACCCAAAATTCGGTCGCCATTGTGGTAGACGAACGATTAGCATGCATCTGGCAGGAATAAGGGACAGATGTGTCATGAACTCAGCACACGACTCGCCAAATCGAAACAGTAGTCCGCTGCGAGACTTCGACGCCACGAAATGCGCACGACCGAGCTTGCCTGTCGCGATGCATCCCAATCCAGCATGCTGTCGCGGTTCAACGTTCTCAATCACCGCTCCGCCTCGTAACGCCGAGCCAATAATCAGCGGCCATTTGAACCGCATCCCAAGGACTCCCCAACGGCGGCGTATAGCTTAGTCAGCGTCCAAACATCGAGCCACCGTCCTTTGGTGATACAGCACCGTCGCGAAGAAATCAATCCGTTTTGCTACGGCAGCCTGCCCATGCCCGACCATTTGAGCCCCCAGGAGACGCCCGGTAATGCGCACAATGAGTTCGTTCCCGGATAGTTGGCTTTGTGATCCCAAGTCTTCAGTTCAACCGTCGGTGGCTGATAGTCGGCCTGCATGGCCTCGTCGTCGCGAAGACCGGTGCAGGCAATAGCCCAGTTAAAGACGTTGACCACATGGGTCCCGAACGATCCTTGGAAGGCACTCGGTCTGGAGGACCTTTGAATTTATACCATGCGTTCACGGTGGAACATGCGCACGGACTTCCCCGCCTTTATCAGGCTAACCCATTGTCCGCACTAAACAAGAGGCGCCCATGGTCCATATTTAGGGTACCCACAGCCACGAATAACGGCTGGAAAAAGGCGGAACTAGGAGCAGCCGTCTATGGTTCAGAAAAGGCGACCGTTGCTGCCATCACTTGGCGCTTGCCCGACCTATTCTGTCTGGGAGCACGCTGGCTCGTATTCAGTGTATTGGAGTCATGATCCCGCTGCGAGGTCCTTATTGCGTAACTGACTGAGCAAGGTTTGAGCTGCCTGCGACAACGGGACATCGCGCAAAACAACGAGTCCAGCAGCGCGCAGCGGCATCCCAGGTGTCACTAAAACCTCGTACAGAGTACCGTGCTCCAATTCGGGTTGAACAAAATCCCGAATAACGCAGGCCACGCCGAATCCACTGCGCGCAAATTCAACTAACAAATCAATGCTGCCTAATTCAATCTCGGGTACGACGTCAACCCCTTGGACGCGAAAGAACTCCTCAACTCGACGACGTATGACGCTTCCCTGTTCTAGCAATAGCAACGGATGACGGCTAAGCTCCACCGGAGCACACGGCCTGTCGCAAAGGCGGCGATAGGCCTGCCCAACGACAAATCCATCGCGGAGGTGAGGGCCTTCATAAACGACAAGGCCGTCGATACTGGGTAACGGAAGATTGACAACGCCAAAGTCGATGTGACCCGCGCGCAACAGAGACACCGTCTCCTGCGATGTACGATTCGTCACGTGCAAACGGATATGCGGATAGGTGCGGTGAAAGACGTCCAACGTCGGCAACAAATAATGGCGACACAAGGTGTCGCTAGCGCCGATGCGAACTTCTCCATAGGCGAGTTGGTGCATTTTTGCCACGTGCTGCTCGCCTGCTTCAATATGTCGGAAGGCTTCTTTGAGGTGTGCCGCCAAAACTTGTCCTTCGGGCGTTACCCTGACTCCGCGCGCCGTTCGAATCAGAAGAGTGGTTCCAAGGTCCCGCTCAAGCTTCTTAATCGCTTGACTCACGGCGGGCTGAGACAAAAACAGCCACTCGCTTGCGCGCGTGAAGCTTCCCGCGCGCACAACGGCGTCAAAGATGCGATACCGGTCTAAAGTTGATTCATTCACAGTGATTATACCTCCTATTAATAGAATTCATTGTACTTATATCATAGCGTTCAGTATACTCGCCGTGGGTACCGTTTAAAAAGGGGGTACATTCTGATGGGCGTGACGGCCGTCGTTGGAGCCAACTGGGGCGATGAAGGCAAAGGCAAGATAACTGATTACTTGGCCAGTAGCGCTGATTATGTGGTGCGTTTTCAAGGTGGCAGCAATGCTGGCCACACCATTTTGAATGAATGGGGCAAATTCGCCCTTCACCTTCTGCCGTCCGGAATATTCTACCAGCATGTCCAAAACGTGATTGGACCCGGTGTAGCCGTTAACCTCCAAGGCCTCGTTCAGGAATTGGACAACCTGGCACGCAAGCGAGTTCCTGCACCCCGGCTTCTCATCGCCGATCGCGCACAAATCGTATTACCTGTCCATGTACTCTTGGATGCAGCCGAAGAAGAGCGGTTAGGTTTTGAGCAATTTGGCTCGACCCGCTCCGGCATCGCCCCCTTTTATGCTGATAAGGCATTGAAACTCGGCATACAGGTGGCAGACCTTGCCAACAAGCCACATTTGCTGACGCGTATCCAGCAAAATCTTGTGTTGAAGAATGTGTTATTGCAGCACGTTTACAATCTTCCTCCCATAGATGCCGAGGAGCTGACTAACGACTTGTGGAATCACGCTCGCATCATTGCCCCCTACGTGTCTGATGTCTCACTGGTCCTACAACAGGCTTTGCAGCGCAAATCCCGCATTGTGTTAGAGGGGCAACTAGGGGCACTTCGGGACCCCGACCACGGCATTTATCCGTTCACGACCTCGTCACCCACTCTAGCTGGATTCGCGAGTGTCGGAGCCGGCACTCCTGCGCACACCATCACACGCATCATCGCGGTCACCAAAGCATATTCCACGTGTGTCGGGGCGGGTCCTTTCGTCACCGAATTGCCTCCAGAACAAGCTCAGGTCTTGCGTGAACGTGGCGGAGATGCCGGAGAATACGGCGCGACCACTGGTCGTCCTCGCCGGATAGGGTGGTTTGACTGTGTCGCCACTAAATATGGCGCCGCCATTCAAGGCGCAACCGAGGTGGCTCTCACCAATCTCGATGTCCTCAGTTACTTGAATGAAATACCCATCGCGACGGCATACCAAATTGACGGTCAGAACATCACTCACTTTCCCAACACAAGAGCGCTGACCCGTGCCGTGCCCGTTCTTGAAGTCATGCCGGGATGGCGCAGCGACATCACGCAGGCCCGCCGATATAGCGAATTGCCGCAAAAAGCCCGCCAATATGTAGAACGACTCGAGACCCTCATCGATATGCCGATTCGGCTCATATCGGTAGGGCCGCACCGTGAGCAAATATTATATAAAGGATCTTGATGAGTCCTCCCACGCGGCAATGACATCGTTACGCATTGCACCCCGCGCCACCGAACCATGAAGATGGGGTTCGTTCTCGCATTAACGCAAGCGCGTCCATTTGGCGGGCCTTTCATCGCCTGGGCATCCGCACGGCCCCAGCGCAGTTGCGATAGGACATAGAGGCATCTGATTCGGCATGCTGTTCGTGGTGTCGTCATATCGGTCGGACACATGGCCGGGCATCCTATGGTGCGGCCGTTAGTCCAAATACCTGTGCAACAACGAATCTAACCTGTGCGGCTAATCAGCCGCTCTCCTTCCTGGCCCTGGGTAAACCAACACCTCGGCTCTACGAAACCGCTCAACAGTCATTCCGTTATGAAACCACCGTTCTGATGGACTTATCTAAGTCTCATCATAGCTGATGAAATCTGGCCATCTTCGTGCTTCATCATGCCATCGCTTCTTAGGGCTCGCGCCGACCGTCCACGGGAGGGCACTCCACCAGCGGTCACCGAGCATATCTGCCGTTAGGCAGACACGGATGGACAGCCGACCATCGAACTCTCGGCCACCGTGCGTAAATTGATCGCCACGTTGACATCGCGATCATGCTGCGTACCACAGTTAGGGCACGTCCGCTCTCGCACGGAGAGCGGCGTCTTGGGCATTTTGTATCGACAGGAAGAACACGTTTTGCTGCTCGGATACCGTCTTTCTGATCATGGCTCGATACCCGCGCATACACGACGGTCCTGCGATCCGAGTCGGGGCAATGAACCTGCTCTCGTCGCAATCGCGCCGGATCATCGCGACGATAGCCCCCGGTGGTCCGTTCATCCGGCAACCGTTTGCCTTCGCGTTCCCATCGCCGCAATGTGGGCAGGGTAACCCCCAACAAATCGATCGCTTCACGAATCCCCACAAGGTTTATGCCAATACCTCACTTATATAATTATGGATACTTATAGACAATCTTTTGACAAACTGTTAATCCCCGAGGAATTGTGCAGTCATGGAGCAGTGCGGCTTATTCTTCAAGCATGGGCCGGAAATGTTTTAGGGAACACCTGTTTTTTACCGATCAAAAGCTGTAAATTGATGGTAGATGGCAAGCCCTAGGAGAATGGACGCGACATGTTCACATTGAACCCTAGCAATGCCGAATTTGTGGTCGTTGCTTTTGAAGGACCCGATCCCTACGCCCAAGCCGGAGGGTTAGGCGTCCGCATGGCCGGTCTCACCCGCGCCTTAGCCCATCGCGGTTTTCGTGTGCATTTCTTTTTTATTGGCGATCCAAACCTACCGGGCGTCGAGTCCGACGGACCGTTAACTTTGTATCGGTGGGGTCAATGGATTAGCCGCTACCATCAAGAAGGCGTATACGCCGCAGAGATTGAAAAAAAGGTGGACTTAGATAGCTCGTTGCCTTACTTTATTCGTGACCAAATTGCTCGGCCGGCAATTGCCGCGGGCAAACAGTTGGTCATTCTCACTGAGGAATGGCAAACCAGCGAAGCCGCTATCATCCTCTCGGACATCCTCCATGAAGCCGGGTTGCGCGATCGAACCGTGATCTTTTGGAATGCCAATCACAAAATGGGGTGGCATCGCATTAATTTCGCACGGCTTGGCTACATCGCCTCCATTACCACCGTCAGTCAGTTCATGCGACACCTTTTGCAACAGTATGGTGTCAATCCCATCGTCATTCCCAATGGCATTGACGGCGCTTGGTTTGATGACATCCGCCGGACAGACACCGTCAAACTGCGGCAATTGTATTCTCGTCCGCTGTTAGTTAAGGTGGGACGCTTCGATCCGGATAAGCGTTGGATCATGGCCATAGAAGCGCTGGCTCAACTGAAACGTCAAGGATTGGGGGCCCGCCTCATCATGCGGGGGGGAATGGAACCTCACGGCGGTGAAGTTTTTCACCGCGCACGCCAGTTGGGGCTTGAAGTAGCAGAACTCTATATGTCGGGATTTCCGACCAAAGACGAAGTGTTGGCGCGTTTAGAGCACGAACACTTTGTTGCGGACATTATTCACTTGCGCCTCTTTGTTCCACGCGACTTGTTGGCGTTACTCTATCGGGCGGCGGATGCAGTCCTGGTTAATAGCGGATTTGAGCCGTTCGGATTGGTCGGTCTAGAGGTGATGGCATCGGGAGGGGTGGCGATTACGGGAGGAACCGGCGAGGATTACGCACGGGCTTTTGTCAATTGCCTAGTCGTCGACGACGATAACCCTCGTCACTTAGCTGATCTCGTTCGCTATGCCATGAATAATCCCGAAGTGCGCAGCCGCCTCACCCGCGCGGGTCGCGCCACCGCCCGAACATATCACTGGGATCGCGTCCTCGATGAACTCTTGGCCCAAATCACGCTGGCCTTCCAACGCCAGCATCCTGAGGGAGAGAATTATTAATGGCTTCGTCCGTCGCCTTCTACTTGTTGTTGCATCAACCCTTAAGATTTCGCATACCATTAGATGCGTCATCCAAGAACATGCCCAACACAGCGAAAGAATGGCAGCGACACCTCTTCGACGACGTGCTCAACGCCCGGTATTTTAAAGGCATTGCCGAACGATCCTATGTTCCGATGTTGTCACTAATCGAAGAACTCATCGGTCGGGATTTTCATTGCAACTTGGGCTTGTCGTGGACATTTTGGGAACAGGCGCAAGCATTTGGAGAGCCTTTGCTCTCCCTTCTAATCCGCGTGTTGCGCCACCCCAATATTGAGATTATCGGCGTCGAACCATACCATAGTCTTTTACCCCTGATCGATCCGCACATGTTTCAGCGTCGGATGCGTTGGATGCGAGAAAAGATGCAACAGACGTTTCAAAAATCTGTTTGCATTACCGACACCACCGAAATGTTCTATTCAGACCAAATATATTGGTCGCTGGCGTTAGCCGGGTTTGATGCGATGCTTGTCGACGGTCGTCCGAATACGGTCGGGGCGCAAGGACCGACCGGCATTTATAACGGGCCTGGACCTCTCGCGATTATTCCACGGCACTGGTCTTTATCCGATGACGTAGGCTATCGCTTTTCCAATCGGTCCTGGGACCGCTATCCGCTCTACGCTCCAGACTACGCCCAGTGGCTGACAGACGCCCCCGGAGCAGTCGCCATGGTAGGCTGGGACTTTGAAACATTTGGTGAACACCATCGAAAGGAAACCGGCATATTTGCCTTCATGCGACAGTTAAAAGAAGAATTGGACGCACGCGCTGTGCCGACGGTACGGCTCAGCACGCGCTTGAACGGGCCCCGAGCCGGCATCCTGACACCACCGCTGCGCCCTCTGACTTGGGCCGGAACCGGCGATCTCAACTTCTTCTTGGGCAATCGGCGCCAGTGGGAACTCTATCAACACATGCAATCCGTCTATCATAAAGCGCGTTTGACAGAACGCGCCGGGTACATCGATGTGGCCTTGCGGCTCATGCAATCCGATCATCTCCACATGTTGCACTGGTATGATGCGCAGGGACCGGAGGCCGATGTCTCGATGTACTTTACGCCCGGCGAGTGGTGGGCTCAAGGCCGCGACGCAATCATTGCCGGATTAAACCAGGTCTTTGAAGTGTTTTCCCACGGCTTAGATGAACCGCTGTTACAGAGGTTGTCGCCCACAAAAACGCCTCGATCGCATCCTTAGACCGACTGTACACCAAGCCGGCCACAAGCTTAGTCAACATCTTCCTCTTCGAGATGGATTTCGAAGTTGCGATTTTCCCACCGTCCAACCTGCGTCCAGTAGAAGGTAAAGTCAACCTGAGTACATCCAATCAACGGAACATCTGCAAAATACATGCCAAGTCCTGAATCGGTCAGCGCCACCTCTTCTACATGCGCCCAGTGGTCCCGCGTGTATACCAAGCGGGCCGGAGCTTTGACCGCCACTCGCAAAAATTGGTCGTGACTAGACCATTCCCGCCGCTGATGGTTAAATTCCCAAAAGACTCGGCGCACGCTACCGTCGTCCGTCTTGCGATACCGATCGCGCACAATGGCCGGCGTTTCAAACACCCGGCCCAACCCAGCAGAATACAATAATTTCACATATTCCGCATGCGCCCATACCAACGGCATGGCTGATCCCGACGGCCGCCCTTTAAACAATTCCCGTTCCGGCACATCGTCCTCATCCCACACTTGCTCCGGTATCAATCCGCCTTCGGAGGCTGCACCTTCCATCGCCTTGAGGTACAGTTCCACGTCCTCACCCCGAGCCAAGGCATAATGCCCCCGCTCGCCCGACAACAGCGGCCACAACCGCCCTCGTCCTGTTCCCTTATATGGGGACCCATCAACCTGTTCGCCATATCCATCGTGATTGTACCGATACCATAAGGGGCCGTAGTCCACGTCCCGACGCAATATCGCATCGTAGGCCGCGACCGAATCGAGAATGTGAGGATCGTCCGCCTCCTTCACTCCATAACGCACGAGTTCCAAAAATCCTCCGTCGATTACAGCAACCTCAGGATATTCGTTGGGCGCGCCCGCTGGTAGATTCTTAATGGGCACCCATCCTTGGCCTACGTGCCCATCGGAGCTTTGGGGGTAGTCGGTATGAATGCGAATGTAGTGGCGCGGAAAACGCGGGTCCACCGCACCGTGGGTGGTAAAGGTCCAACGGTCAAGATTCGCGCGCCAATAATCCGCCACGATTTCGGCATACTCGGCTGCCAACGTATCGCCTTGTTCGCGCATCAGCGCCGCCCCCATCAACAAGGCACTGATGGCCGCGGCTAAGGTAGCCGGAGAATATCCGCCGTCTTCTTCCCACCGTTCTTGTTGGGTGACGGGCCCGGCTTGGACTAAAAAGGCCAGGGCTCGCTTCACCGTCGGATAGAGGTTTTCGCCCGGTCGCATAACCTGCAGCTCGTGCAACCGGTAGGCTAAGTGGATGGGGAAGGCCGTTTCATCCAACTGTGAGCCGGGCCAATAGGGTGTGCCATCAAGCCAAAAATTCTGCGCCCAGGACCCATCATTCTGTTGCGTCGCCATTAAAAAGAGCATGACTTGGCGCGCCGCATTGAAATCCCCCAACGCAATGAACGCTTGTGCAGCCTCGACCAAATCGCGCGGCCACACCAAATGATACCCCCCGATGTTGCCGTCACCGCAAGCCTGGCCCCAGGGAATCGATAATGAGGCCACCATGCCCCCGGGGAACAGCTTGCCGTGATGTGTTTTCAGCACCATAGCCGAGATACGCTGCAAACGGCCGTGGGCTTTGTCGGCTGGCAATAAGTTCGGTAGACTGTCCAAATATTCATGCCAGCTTTGAATGTAATGTGTCTCGATATTGCGGTACTCGTGCAACAGCGTCAATTCAGCGGTAAAAAGCGCTTCGCCACGGTTGCGGCCGAAAGTGAGCACAATCATCTGTTCCGACTGCCGACGAAAGTCTAATTCAGCAGTCATTGCCACATTGCCGTGTTCAGCTTGGTCGTAGATTTCTAAATTCCCATGGTAGCGCAACGATGTCCACCCGTCGGATGCTCCCACAAATCCGACCGATTGCTGCAAGAAGGGCGTAGAGGCCGTCACGCAAAGATGCGTGTCTTCGCGCCATGCCAACAACGCTGGACGGCCCTGGTGCAGTTGGATCGTGGCCGCTGAGTTTCCTCCTCCTTGATTGCCGATGTGAGGAGCCACCAAAAGGAAAACATGGTAGTCCTTGGGATCTCCTTGCATCACGGTAAATTGAGTCCATTGCACCACCGACGCACCGCTAGGCCAGGTAACAATCCGTTTGGTAATCCGAAAGCGCCCACTGGGCTCCTCATTCACCCATTGAAAGGCGGGCGCATCGGCGCCGATATATTCAAAATGATGAACCAGGTCCCGCTTTTCCTCCCAAAACCCGCCGTCCTTGGAGATGACAATGAACTGCACATCTCGGGTATTGGCCACGTCCATACGTGGAAAGTAAATCTCGTTGAGAATTCCATGAGACGCCGTGACCCACACTGGCGAAGTCGCTTCAATCGCCGTGGCCACCGCTGATTTTGCGCTCGACGTCCAACGTGCCTCTAACCCCGGTCCCCCGGGAGCCATCATCTTCATCGCCTCGTTTCCGAATCCGCAAATTTAATCCCAATGTACCACAGTAGGCCAGGACCGGTTAGCCCTAAAAAGGAGGCCTAGCAGCATCGCATGACGAGTCGAACGGACCTGGCCTGTCCCCGTCCACCTTGTCAAACTATGGATAGAGAATACTTTCTTGTGACGATTGCACCGTTAAAACAACACAAAGGCAGGAGGTCAAACGATATGGAAGCCATGATACTTGTCGGGGGTCGAGGAACGCGACTGGAACCGCTCACAGATACCCGGCCTAAACCGTTGGTGGCGTTGTTAAATGCACCCATTTTGGAATCCATCATTCAACACTTAAAGGACGAAGGCGTCGATCGCATTACCTTATTAACCGGCTACCACGCAGACGACCTGCGGCAGTACGCCGGATCCGGCAACCGTTGGGGCGTTACCGTTGAGTACCTGCAAGAGCGCACTCCCCTGGGCACAGCCGGGTCTGTCATCCGTGCCTTAGACCTCAAGCCTCGTCAAGATCCATTTTTAGTCGTAAGTGGCGATGGCCTTACTAACATCTCATTTGCGCATTTTTATCATCAATGTCAAGCCCAAAGTGCGCATGCCGCGATCTTACTGGCTCAGTCTGTGGAACCCCAACGCTATGGGGTCGTACACACCGATGCGCATGGGTACGTGCGCTCATTTGAAGAAAAGCCGACTCATGCCCCCACCCCCGCTTGGATCAATACGGGGATTTATTATATCGACCCGCGCCAGTTGGCCACTTTGCCCCATAATACCCCATTGGACTTTGGGCGACAGGTCTTCCCCCGCTGGGTCGCGGAACAGCGACCGTTTCTCGGCATCCGATCCGAGGGATATTGGACGGACATCGGTACGATTCAGTCCTATCATCAAGCCATTGATGACATTTTGGACGAAACAGTGTTACTAGCCGGTGTCATCCGCTATCCCGTCAACGTTAACGGCCAGCCAAACCCAGCCGGCCGCGCCACAGTCTACATCGACCCCACCGCGCACATCAGCCCCCGGGCCACTATCGGCCCCTATTCAGTCATTGGGCCACATGCCTATGTCGGGGACAGGGCGCGGATCGACCACAGCATCGTCCGCGCTTACGCCCGCATTGAAGCTGGCGCTTCACTGCAGAACGCTATCGTAGCGGAACACAGCATTGTCTCGGTCAACGCCACGTTGTCGGACGGGGTCGTCATCGGTGAAGCCTGTCAGATTGGCGAGTCTGTCCATTTGCCGCCCGACACCCATCTACCGGCATTCACTACATGCACCACCTTCGAAAGCATGAGACCCCAAGAAGCAGGGGGGAATCACGTCGCGATTCATGTGTCAGCCAGCGCACCCGTTTTGCACACTCCGCAAAGCGCGTAAAACTAGGGGTGAGCACCAAGCCGGACACAGCAACTGAGGATAAAAAGCAGGGATCATCCCATACCTAGGACCGAAGCCAGGCGGCACCCCGAAAGGCTTCGGTCCTGGTAATCAATTACAATAAATCCGCCATGTGCCCGCGCAGACGTTCGGCCATCGCCACATAAACACCCTGCAACTCAATCGCTTGAGCTGTTGCGCGCTGCGCTTCGGCAATCGGGTGAGTCTTCATCCAAGCGACCGTTCGAGCGGCCAAAGACGCATCCACAATCGTACTCAGCGAATAGATCACATACTCCATCAGAAAAGGCGAACACTGCGCAACAATCTCGTCCCAATTAGCCTCGAGCATGTCCCAAGTCGCCGACGCCGCCCGGGGATTTGCCAAAATTGCTCCGAGCGCGATGGCTCGATCCTGCATGCGCACTTCCGGCGACCGATATAGCTCCAACGTTTTTCTGACTAGATGGCTCGGTTGAAAACGTGCCAGTGAAAAAAGATAGCGATTCTCATCCTGGGGAGTCAAAGCCGACTTATATTGCTGGTACAATTGCTCCCAATCGGTGTCATCGCCAGTGTGCGCCACCACGCGAACAATATCCGTCAGCAACTCGGGCGACAACTGAGCGGCTCCTGTCACGTGATTGAAGAACAACGCATGAGCGCGTTCACGCACATGGGCATCCGCACCCACCGTGCCCAAAAGCCGCAAGAGCACCGCACGCGTGCGTCCCCGCCGCACATCCTCGCCCGGCACCGGATTCCAGCCTAACCGGGCAAAGACCGGGGCCGCGACCTCGCAGGCCAATCGAGACACGAGCGCACGTTCATCCTCGGTTGCCATGTCCTCTAATTGACTCAAACTCGTCGCCACTGCTCCCCACACATCCGGATCGAACTCCTCCGACAGTTGATGCCAAAGCCGGACTGCCTGGGCCAGTGGTACTTCATTGGCCGTCACGGCCGCCCACACATCATCCACCACGACCAGGCGCTCCAAGGAAGACAAGTGCGGCCAAGCTTCGAGCAGACGCTCCCATAAAAAGGCGTCGTAGGTGACGCGGAAAAAGGCGAATCCCCCGTGATTAACCATGAGCCACGAAGGTTCATTCGAAAGCGGCACCGCACAGGATTCTCCTCCAAGCAGCACCCGCTTTTCTTCAAACCGCCCGTCCCGGTACCGTACGCCAACGATAATGGGAACCTGCCATAGGGTGTCGCTGATCTCGCCGGCATTGAGGCGAAATAGTTTTTGGCGCAGCGTCAATACCCGGTCCTCGGGATTCCAACTGGCTTGGATTAAGGGGTAACCGCCTTGAAACACCCATGATTCCATGACCGTGCGTACCGGTTGCTGCGATGCTTCCTCTAACGCCACCCATAAGTCGCTGGTTTCGGTATTGCCGAAGCGATGGCGGACAAGGTACTGGTGAATTCCCTTGCGGAAAACATCCGGGCCCAGATATTGTTCAATCATCCGAAGAATCGATCCACCCTTTTGGTACGTCAACACGTCAAACATGGCGTGCGCCTCGCTCGGGGCACCCACCGGAAACTCCACTGGGCGCGTCGACGCCAGGGCGTCGATAACGAACGCGTACGCTCGTCCCCGTCCAAACGCCGTCCAGATGTCCCACTGTGGATACAGCGCGTCGGTGGCCAGATTTTCCATAAAGGTGGCAAACGCCTCATTCAACCAAATGCCATTCCACCATCGCATGGTCACCAAATCGCCAAACCACATGTGGGCAGTCTCATGAGCGATGGTGCTCACGACGTGCTGCTGTTCGATCGGGGACGATTTGTCCACATCAATTAACAAAAGTTCGTCGCGATAGGTGACACAACCCAAATTCTCCATGGCCCCCGCCGAGAAATCAGGGATCGCTACATGGTCCATTTTGGCAGCCGGACACGCTATGCCAAAATAATCCTCAAAAAATTGCAAAGTATCGCGGGCTGTGGCCAGTGCAAAAGCGGTCATATGGTGGCGCGAAGGACGCGCGCCAATGCGGACCGGAATCCGTCCCGCGAACACCGGCTCGGTCAAATTCAAAGGTCCGACGACCAAGGCCACGAGGTATGTCGACATCGGAATCGTGTCGGAAAAGACAACTCGCCTCTTTTTCCCTGCAAGCGCCACCTCTTGTAATATGCCGCCATTGGACAGCGCTGTCAGGTCTTCGTCCACGACCATGCTCACGGAAAAAACCGCCTTGAAGTCGGGTTCATCCCAGCAGGGAAATACCCGTCGGGCATCGGTGGGCTCCATTTGTGTGCAGGCAATGACTACCGATGACCCATCGCCATTAGGCACTTCCGTCTTGTAGAAGCCCCGCAAGTCATCCGCCATTTTGCCCGCAAAATGCAACGATAGCGTCCATGTCCCGACATCCACAGACGAAGGCCATCGCAGCACTGCCTGTTCTCGGTCCACCTGGTATTCTACCATGCCTGCCATGCGCACCTGATCATCGGCCGATGCAAGTTGCACCGAGTCGATATCTAGTCCCACACTATTCAACACCATTTCGGACAGGCTTGCCGAGGTCTCCACGTTCACGGACATCGTGCCCGTAAACGTGCCTTGAAGCAGATCGGGTGTAACGTCCAATTCATACCGCCGCGGCACGGCAGTACGGGGCAACCGATTGGGGTTGTCCACCATAATATCCCTCCCGCCAGTTCAACTCCGCCAGCACCCGCCCAACCACTCGCTGTTCACGTGCATGCACGGTTTCCGTAAAATACACCATACCGCTTTTGCTGATGAATTGCCAAGGACAACCAACAGGAGGTTTTTGCGGTGTAGATACCTCCGGGAGACTTAGATCTGATGGAGAAGCATCGTGAGCATTACGTAGTTTCAATCCTCTCCCGGAGAGTTATTTCCGGGAGACGCCGTGGTTTATAACTGCTGCGGCGTAATGTGTGTCGAGCACTATTTGCGAAACGATCTTGCCCTGCCTTGCTGTGGTACAACGGGAAATCCTGCATTCCCTCTAGCGCTTTCTACGCATACTGCGCGAACCTCCCACCAGTAGGTTGTCACTCGACGTTCGCACGTACGTACTTAGTCGATCTGTTCGAGCCCACCTCCTCGCTACGGCTCATTGTTGAGCTATCCATCCTCAATGAGCACGCAACAACGCTCACAGCAAACGAAAGGAATCGAGCGACGTCCCCCATTTACGCCATTAACACTCTGGCAATTTCATTGGCTACAGAGAAACATCCTCTTCAATTCCATCGCATGTGTGTGAACCAATCGTTGGCACACCTCAAACATGTGCCGAATCGTTGGCCGTACCGACGACCGATCATTCTATTCGCTTCACTGTTCAGTCTAAATCGACCGCCTACCGTGTCCAGATTGTTGAGCACCCGTTCATGGCGGGGGACGGTGGTGTCTTTGCGACAGGCTGATCGCGCTAGGCCGTTGGGACAGCAGGGCGGCTTTAACCATCAAAGACTTTGCGACTTGACTTTTAACACCGAGAAACAGGGCTCTACTTCCTAAAAGGCCCCACCGCCAAAGTCGTCGCTTCAATCGCCGCATAGCAAGTTGAGCCGCGAGAGTCCTTACTGGTTCCTGCGTGGGTTCGACACCAAGGCTCAGGGGTTTCAACAGCGTCCGGTCGGCGCGAAGTGGGAAGCTCCCCCCTGCCAAGTCCCGTCGGGGCAGGTTTTAACCGAGAGCCTTGGTGAAATGCCCGTCAATGCTCTACGATGCCAGCATGGCCATTAGACCGGCTCCGGATTCCTTACAAACGATGTCCTCGTTCCAGTCATGGCGGCCATCCGGTTATTTGTTGACCCAGCCATAGATGTCGCATGACCGGTAGAAGTCGCAGACGATGGTTCAAGGTCTGCCGCACCGGCCTTCAAACACAAGAGATCATATCCGTGTCTGCGCTGCACCAAGGCCCCAGCCACGTCAAACCCTGCTTGCGATGCCAAGTCCAACAACTCTTGCAGAGAATAGACATGGCCGTCGCGGACATGAAGTGCGACTTGGACGCGAAATAGATCGTACAGGGGCGCCTCCGGTGAAAAATATCCTACCAGGCATAACCTGCCATAAGGCTCTAGTATCTGGAATATTTTCGTAAACAAAAAGCGCACTTGCCGAGGTGCTACCATCTCCACAAAACGGCAAAGCAATACGCCGTCAAATTTCCCCGGCACGTCCCCATCTAAAATGTTGAGCGCCAGTGCCTTCACATTATCCGGCCACAGCGCCCGATTCCAACGTCCCGCCACATCGGGACAGTCGCACAGAATAACCTCTTTAGTATAACGAGCCAAATGCGTACCGAGTAGTCCGCTTCCAGAACCCACATCCAACCAGCGTTGCTCCTTTTTCACCCCTGCTACTTCTACAATCCACTGAGCCAGCAGCGGAGCCGACTCGTTCAGCACCTCCAAACCCAAACCGTCGTAGTCTGAGGCCGGATTCTCGGCAACACTCGGGTTTAGTTGCGCCGCCAGATCTAGCCATCTCCGTAAATGTTGTGAAAGATACAATGCGCGTCGCACACCCGCCGTATTTACCCATCGAACAAACGGGCCCTGGCGCTGGATGTAACCAAAGGACTCCAGTGCCACCAGCACCGAACGCACAAATCGTGGGTCGAACTGGTTCAGATCTTCGTCCAGCACTCCGCTTTGTAAGCGCTGATACAAGCCGGACCGCACAGATGCGTCAATTAGCAGCGCTTGATATAACTCGTGTGCATCGCGCAGTTGAAGACTCCAATCGGCGTGCTCCATAGCCCCACCTCCGGAATTTCAACCTATGCAGCGTTCAATCAAAACGTTCTTTTTGTGCCCCTAAGGCTTACAAATAAATCATCGACGGTACCCCTGCACCGGCTTAAGGTCGTCTAAGCGCCTCTACCGGAGGTAAGGTCGCCGCACGCGCCGCGGGATAAATGCCGCACAATGCTCCCACCCCCATACTCGCCACAACGCCTGCCGCCGGAATCCACGGATTTAGGACCAGCGCAATATGCAATCGCTGGGTCAGCAGCACGCTCGCACCAATACCGAGGGCGGCTCCTAGCATACCTCCAATCATCGCGACAATAACCGACTCGAGCATGAACTGCGCCAGTATCTCCGCCCGGCGGGCACCAACCGTCTTGCGAACACCAATTTCACGGACACGTTCCGACACCGACATTAACAACACATTAAGCATTCCAATCCCGCCCACAAGTACGGAAATGGCGGCGACCCCGGTCAGGACCCGCGTTAGCAATGTCGAGATTTTGTGCGTAACCGTCAGCATTTCCGATTGCGTCATGACGGTATAGCGATTCGCGTTTCCTAAATCATGGTTGAGCCGGTCTTCCAATCGGTGAATTTCATTAGGATTAGCGGCAGGGCTCGCCGTCTTCAAATAGACCGACTCAACCGTGTGAATCCCGGATTGCATTTGATAGGTCGTGATGGGAACTATCGCGACGGCATCCTGATTGATATCAAAAAACGCGCCTTTGGGGGCTAGGACACCCACAACCCGGTATGAAGCGCCATTCAAGGCGATCCGGCGGCCAATCGGATTGCGTTCCCCAAACAACTGCCGACTGGTCTGTGATCCCAGCACCACCACTCGTTGTTGCGTCGAGACGTCTTTCGCCGTCCAATTTCTTCCCAAGGCGAGATGATATTGCAGAACCGATGTTAACCGCGGTGACGATCCGTAAACCGTGACCGGTGCTGTCGTTTCACCGTGACCGGCGGTGGTCGTTTCGTAATCGACTGGAGCTGCTAAAGCAAATCCTGGCAATCGCTCCAATGATCGGGATTGCCGCAGAGTCAGGCCGTCTTGCATATTGGATGCCTCAACCAAAGGATTCATGGTGACAATGACGAGGTTCGTTCCTAAATTCTCCACCCGGCCACTCACGCTAAGCGATGCGGAGCGCACCAGAGTCGTCAGCGTAATCACAGCCGCCACGCCAATCAAAATACCCATCAAACTGAGTCCCGAGCGTAATTTGTACACACGCAGCGGACGAACCGCGTGCCGCACCACATCGTCAATTCGCACGCCGCGTCACCGCTTCCGACACCAACCGTCCATGAGCAAGCTTCACCACACGATCGGCAGCCTGTGCGAAATACCGATCGTGGGTAATTAGCACAATGGTTTGGCCACTGGCGTGCACTTCATCGAAAACCCGCACAATCTCATCCGTCGAGTCCCCATCAAGATTTGCAGTCGGCTCATCCGCAAACAGGACCTTGGGGTTATGCACCAATGCCCGGGCGACCGCCACCCGCTGCTGCTGACCACCCGACAATTCGGCTGGATAGTGATGCATCCGATCAGAAAGCCGCACGCGTTCAAGCCACAAATCAACCTGATGCCTACGCTCCTTCGGTGGGACTTGGCGATATACCAGCGGAAGCTCGACGTTCTCGCGTGCCGACAAAGTGGGAATCAAGTTAAAAGATTGATAGACAAAGCCCAGAGTTTCATTGCGCATGCGGGCAAGGCGCGCGTCCGACCAACCACGCACCCTGGTTCCGTCAATCCAATACTCACCCGTTGTAGGCCGATCCAACAGCCCCAGGATATTGAGCAACGTCGACTTGCCAGACCCGGAACTTCCGACCACAGCCAGAAATTCACCCTGCGGCAGCGTTAAGTTGATGCCTTGCAATGCGATCGCCGGCGAGCGCCCTTGATAGACTTTGCTAATATCCCGTAAGAGCAACACCTAAGTTCCCTCCGCATTAGTTGCCTGTTCTACGATGCTCGTCCCCCTCCTTAATGATTGGTCAAGCTCTCCCATGGCTCAAGTGCTTTCTGCTGGAAGGATTGGCACCCTTTAGGATCACCCGCCCAAACCTGAAAATTTGCGCGGCTGCATGGTATTCTAACGGACTAGGAATGACATCCTCCCCGCTATGCAACTACACGGTTTAGGCCGGGAGCATTTCCAACCCTAACGAGCCGGTTGTGCTGCTTTCTCGCACCATGACGTCTAAAGGCCTGCTCCGCAGGTTCACAATCAGAATTCGTCTACGTGGTCTTCTGCGCGAAACAGCTCACGCAAAAACACGTCCGGCGCCTCTAAAAAAGTCCTCGTCAACTGGTATGGCTTTGATTCCATGTAGTTCACCGCTGTGATCGCGCCGTCGTCGAAACTATAAATCGTTGCCCCAGGAAAGGCCAGTAAGAACGGCGAGTGCGTGGCGATGATGGCTTGGGCTAAGCCTGAATCGCTCCATTCCTTTAACAGCCGCAAAAAAGCCAACTGGCCCGTAGGAGAAAGAGCCGACTCCGGCTCATCAAAGAGATACAACGAGGGTTGGTGCGGGTTAAGCCGGTTTCGAAATAGCGACAAGAACGATTCGCCGTGCGATTGCTGGTGCAACGACCGGCCCCCATACGGGTCAAAACCGTCAATGTCTTCCAGATAATTGACGTAAGCAAAAAAGCTTTCAGCCCGAAAGAAGAATCCGCTCATCGCCTTGAGGTTCCAGATCAGATGTAAACCTTGGGCCAAATGCACATCCGTATGGACGGCGTCATAGCGGGCATGTCGGCTTCCGCCCTCAGGGTTGAACCCAGCCGCTTGCGCCAGTGATTCAATCACCGTCGATTTCCCGCTGCCGTTATCGCCAATGAAGAACGTGACAGGGGTTGGGAAGGCTAACGAATCAAGGTGCGCAAGAGCGGCCAGATTCCACGGATAGCGGTTGGGCCGCGGGTCGGGAAACTGAAACCGCACTTCGCGCAATAATAGCATCAGAACACCTCTTTACCGCCACATTAAGCACAAGATAATGCAGAAGCCTCCACAAAACAACAAGTCTGCAAGTCAAGCCCCCCACGAAGCGTGGTCGCCATTTCATATCGGTTCTCTACACACGAGATTAGGTGTGACGCCCTTCTAAAGGCTTTCATGGTCCGGCCTCTCCGCCGACATCCATCGCAGGAGTTCTGCAATTTCTATCCATTGGTTGCGATAGTAAGACACGAAATCTTTGACAAACGGGAACCGAGCATCGGTGATTGCGGCCCCGACCTGCGAGCGCCGCACAAGTTCGACCAAGGTCTCGCGAAGACAAGCTTCGGGATTTCGGGTCAAGTCGTTTGCCACAACCAGGCCCGCATCGCGCACTTCATGCAAGTGTGTTAGTGCATCGGCCAGGACGTCAAGATCCCGGACATGAGGGCGCTCTAACCACGCGCGGATAATTAAATGACTTGCCGTAATCGGCCTGGCTGCCGTCACGGAAAGTTCGAGTTGATCAGGCCATCGCGGTAGTTCGAATCGCACCCACATCCGCAACTTCCCTGGGCGCAGCACATCGTAGCTCACCCCGGCAACATAGACACGGGCAGCAGCTTCTTGCATTACTCCTAAGCTTTTACGAAATCTGCCCAGGCGCCCATCGTCGCACATCCGACCTTCTGGCGTCGTGTAAACTGTATATCCACGCTGCAAAAGCGACGAAAAAGTGTTCATTTCGCTTTCCACTTGGTGCCTGAGTTCGCGGCGCACCCAGTCCCGGTAATCTTTGGTCAGTGCCATAATGGTGACGTCATATCGCAAGTCCCGCACGAACCGTGTACTCCAGCACACCGACAACCGGGCATCATGGGGGATATGCGGCGGTATCTGGCTCGCTTCAAAAACTTCTGCCAAGGGCAAGTTGCCGAAGTTTTGAAAGACCAAATAGGCCCAACTGGCCAAAGGTCTGGACAACGGACGATCTTCGATCGGACGCACACCCAAAATCCGCACAATCGGACCCACATTCCACCAGGCAAGTAAAGGGCCAACCGGTCCGGGTACCCGTGCCGCCATAAACCCCGGCTCAAACATACGAACCGAGCCCGCCGACATCACAGGATGCCAAACACCGCCAAAGCGCGCAAGTTCCGTGGGAATAATCATGCCTTCCAAATCATGAGCATGGTTGGCCACAATCAGCCGCGACCGCCCTTCGCCTGGAATTCGGCCCATAACGCCGATCTGGTACCGCAGCCGCGTATAGACCAGCAATACCACAAGGACCAATCCGGCGAGCGCCGGTGACCATTCCCGCCGGGCGCGAGGGCGCCGCACGCTGAGCACAATGATCGAACCGAGAACAAACGCAAGACCAGCCATGAGAAACAACACGCGATAGCGTTGCCCGATTGGCAAGGCCCACGACAAAATCCACCCGCCCACAGCAGGCGCCAGGACCGGAGGCAATCCCGACGCGATGCCCCACACACCGAGATCCCGGGCCACATTGCCGAGATCGGGAATGGAGTCCAGTGCCAACGCCCAGTCGACGGAGAGCACTGTTCCATAGCCTCCACCATACAAAAGGGCCCAAAGAGGAATCATCCCCGTAGACGGCCACACGGCAAATCCAAGCGCCGCAACAGCCATGGGAATGCCTGCAGCCGCCACCAGATCCGCGCGATTTAACTTGGTTCGGTCTGACACAAACCCTAAGACCACGGTGGATATCACGGCGCCACCCATAGCCAAACCGGCCACGGCTGCCGTACCTGCAGCCGGACGGGAAACATGCAAGACGCCTCGAAAAAAATACAGCACGTAGGTCATCAATAGTGTCTGACCAAACATTAGCGCGAAACGACCAGAAAACACACGCACAAAGACGCGATGATCCCGCACGACAGCATGCACAGCCACGGATGGCAGCGGGTGTCGGGGTACTGCCCAGGTAGTCAGCAAGCCGCCCGCTAACGCGGTCACGACCATGACTAAATACGCATCGTCTGCTGAAAACAAGCCAGCAACAGCCAATCCGCTCATTGAGCCGGTGAGACTAGCAAGTCCCATGTAGCCGGATGCCCGCCCCCATCGCTCGCGCGGTACAATTTCAGGCATCATCGCTTGATACGCCGATTGAGCCGTCGTCTGTCCGAGAATGGCCACGATGATACAACCAGACAGCAGCACAAATGACCGCGCCAGTAAAGCTGAAAATAATCCGGCTACATTGAGGGCCGTGCCCCACCACAACAACTGCAAACGACCGCCCCGGCGACGCTTTTCCCGGTCGGACCATATCCCCGTGACGGGTGACATAATCATTGCCGCCAGCGCGACCAATGTCGCGATTTGGGCGAGCAAGGTGGTGTGTGACACCCGTGTTGAGAATCGAAGAACGGTTTCTGGAACAACAATTGTCAGTAAGGCCGAACCTTGCAAATTAAACGCAAACCAGTATCCCTGAAGTCCCCATTGCAGCCGTGCCGATGACGGGCCAAAAAGCTTGGGTTGGACTGAGTTTGCCATTAAGACCGCCGTCCTTGCAAGCGCTGACTATTCTTTAGCAATATATTATCAAATCTGCGCTAAAGCCTCTAACCTTGATGAAGAGAGCAAGCGCGGCCACGATCCATAGTCAAGTATTGTCTGAACTGGACTCGAAAGCTTTACCGCAAGTTCTTGAGCTTAGGGAGCAGGAGCATTCCCAAAGGATGCCATCACCGCACAGCAAGCCATGACCGCAACGGATCGTGCATCGTGTACAATCTCCGACCCGCCTCACTCGGCTCGGCGGTCGATACCCGCTCGAATCTGGTCCGCACGCGCCCAGGTTTCCGCATAGCCCGTCCGAATAATATCGGCCACGTGTTCAAAGACACGATGCCCACCCGATATTTCAATCCGAACGTCGATATGGCTGACGTCCACATGGCGCTGGCGAATCACCGTCAATTCACGAATCATGGTGGTGAGCGCCATCATGGCGACATTTCCACCATTAACGCGGTGGCTGGGGGGATGGTCCACCTTTTCATCAACCCAAACGCCTACTATACGGTTGGCACCCACCCACGCCGCAACATCCACCGGGTAATCGTCAACCACGCCACCATCCACCAGCACATCATCCGTCGTCTCAACCGGTGGGAACAGTGCCGGTACGGCCGCTGATGCAGCCAATGCCCGCTGTAAGTCGAGGGTCTGACCACCCCAAGCGAGGTGGAAGGCCTCACTCAGTTCGGGTCTTCGAGGCTCCTCTGTTCCATAGACTATCGTCTGGTAACGCCTCAAAGAGGTGGCCGTCACCCACAACGGAAACCGTAACGCCGACCACCGGAGATCCTCGAGGAACGGCTCCAGTCGCGTTGCCAATGCTTTCATACTAAAGAGAGACAAAGGCGCGCGCCCGTGCAGCGCACGCGAGCCCCATTCCCGCCAATTTAATCGAATTTCTTTACCGTTTAACGAAAGTGCGGCTTGCTCGAGCACCTCGGGTGAATGGCCAGCCGCTAATAGCGCCGCGACCAATGCGCCTGCTGACGAACCAACGTAACCATCGACCTCAATCCCGAGTTCCCTCAGTGCGTGCGCTACACCAATTCCCGCCGTGGCCCAAAGTCCGCCCCCACTAATGACTAAGACGCGCACCATCCCACCCCCCTATATGGTATCAAACCTTTTTAACCTTTAGGCCTGAAGACAGGGATTACGGGTGCGAAAAGACGTGTTCCGTTCACACCGCCTTTCACGGTGCAAGCTCCCAGCAGGGGATAGAATCGACTGGGAAGTAGCGCCTGCCACATTCGCCTTGCCAGGAATAGGTTCGAAACGCACACGCCACGATGTTCTAGGCGCGTTAGGTGATAACGACGGAAAGCACCATGGACTTTTTGTCGGGAAATCGGTGCTCACCCGGACGGCTCCTAGAACGGCGCCGACACACGTCTAAGCGCCACCTGACAGATCGTCCGGGCAAAAGGAGGACGTACGCTCTCGAAATCTGCCCACATGGACATCGTGATGTGACTTGGACAGCCCCTCAAGAAGACGGGGCTAGACCGTTGAGCCACCGCGGCAGTTTGTCGCTCAGCTTTGAATTCGGCCAGACCTCCTTCACCCCTAAGCGACGCAATTCGAGAAACAACTTGCCTTCAACGTGAGGACCAAACGCCGCCACGGCTACATGAACTGGTATAGCCGCAATAAACTCCGCTGGCGCCAAACGCATATCCAAGACAACACCCGACAAGTCGGGTGCTTGCAGATGGGTGTAGGCCACGTCCAGAGAATTGGCGAGAACGACACGATGACCGTGTTGCCGTGCCATCTCCACAATCGGTACGCTAAACATGAGGTCATCTTCGACCAGCATAATCATGGGCGCACCTTTTCCAAAAGCCCCGTATCAACCAACCCTATCTGCGGACAATCCTCGTTCAAGACGCAACTTTGGCAGTGCGGATTACGTGCCGTACACACCCGTCGACCATGTAAGATCAGCCAATGATGCGCACGCGACCAGCGCTTTTTTGGCAGGAGTTGCATCAATTGCCGCTCCGTTCCGTCCGCATCTTTGGCATCCGCCCACCCGAGGCGGTGCGCCACCCGAAACACATGGGTATCGACCGCAATTGCGTCTTGCCCAAACGCGTTCGCCACGACAACATTCGCCGTCTTTCTGCCAACCCCCGGCAGGCTCACCAATAAGTCTCGGTCTTGAGGCACTTGACCGTCCCACTGTTTTACTAAAATCTCGGCACTGGCGCGGATATTGCGCGCTTTGGTATGATACAGCCCGCAATCCCGAATCAGGTCTTCGAGCGATTCGACGGACGCTTGAGCCATTGCCTGCGCGGTGGGATAGTGCTGGAAGAGTCGGGGTGTAATCAAATTGACGCGAACGTCCGTACACTGCGCCGACAACATGGTGGCCACCAGCAACTGAAAAGGGGTCTCAAACTTAAGTTCAGTCGTGGCATCGGGATAAAGGGTCTGCAGTGCCGCCAGACTGCGCGCCACGGGCGCACGCGTCTTTCGGCTCACAGCCGGACCTGCTGTACCTGAGAGCGAACATCCTCGACATGCCCGAGAACTCGGACCTTGCGGTACACCTTGCGAATAATGCCATCCGGATCAATGACAAAGGTGCTGCGCTCAATCCCCCAACTGACCTTGCCGTACAAGTTTTTTTGCTTATACACACCGTACTGCTTGGCGACGCTGGCATCCTCGTCTGACAACAGCGAAAATGGCAATTGATGTTTAGCGCGAAACTTTTGGTGACTTTGCAGAGAATCCGTGCTCACGCCTAAAACCACCACACCATCTCCATTGAAGTCCGCATACGCATCCCGAAAATCACACGCTTCCGTTGTACAGCCCGGTGTGTTATCCCGCGGGTAAAAATAAAGTACGACTACACGGCCCGCTAGATCCGCCAAATGCACCAAACCATCGGTACCCGGCAACGTAAAGTCCGGTGCTTTGACTCCGACTAACGCGTCTTCCATGGGCTTGATCCCCACCTTCCTCACGGTTTGCAAATGCGCTTGTCAGCACCATATCATGACCGTTTCCGGGAGGCAACCGGCTACAGCGGTTTAACATACACCGAACGAGGCACGTGGGACAAAATTTGCGCCCCTGTTGGCCGCAGAATGACTACTTCTTCCAAACGCACGCCAAACTCGCCTGGAAGGTACACCCCAGGCTCAATCGAAAAAGCCGCGTTAGCAGGCAGCGGCAACCGGTTGCCTTCCGCTACAGACGGCGACTCGTGGACGGATAGGCCGATTCCATGACCGACGCGGTGCACAAAAGCCAACCCATACCCTTGGGCGGCGATAACCTGACGTGCAGCGCGGTCAACCTCCTGGGCAGCGATACCTGGTAGCGCTCGCGCCTGCGCCGCCCGTACCGCTGCATCAACCAGACCATGAATCTCGACAAAACGTTCGGTCGGTTGTCCCAGATACGCCACCCGCGTCATATCTGATGCATATCCGTGGTAATAGCAGCCAATGTCCAGCAGCACCGGTCCCTCGCCTAGTTTCGTGGTGGTGGGCGTGTGATGGGGCATCGCACTGTGCGCTCCGTAGGCGACGATGATAAACGCCTCTTTATCCGCCCCATTAGCAATGAAGGCCCGCCGAATAATGTCGGCCAACTCAAGTTCCGACATTCCAACACGCATCGCCTCATAAGCCGCGCGCATGGCCTGGTCGTTAATCTCTTGGCAACGCGCTAAAAGGTGGCATTCGTCCTCATCTTTTTGCATGCGCAACGGCGCCATGACCTCCGACGCAAGCCCTAGGGGTTGGCCTATAATCCGTTCAAGCAAAAGGCCATGGCCGTAGCGGGCATCGTCAGAAATGAGCCACGGCAACCCTTGCAGCCGGTTGGCCACCTCTCTTAGCATCGCTTCAGGCCCCTCATCGTCACCAAACCGCCCGATCTGCACGATATTACCCAAATGGGACTGCGCTTCTTCGGCATTGACAGAGGCAATCACCAGGCGCGCCATGCGCGAACTCACAATCAAATAGGTGGGCCGCTCATCCCCCTTGGGCGACCAACCGACCGCGTAGCGAAAGTCATCGCCCGGAGCTAAAGCGAGTACGGCTTGCCGCTGCGCCAATTGTTTCTGAATCCTGTCCAACCGCATTAATGTCCCTCCATCGTTGATGCGACATCTCGTTTGGTTGAGTAGGCTCGGATTTTGCGATAACCAGTCCCTGCCCAGCTAACGATCCGCATGAGATACATACCACTTTACCGCTTGCATCGCCGATGCAAAAGCAGTCACTAAGCTACGCTGCCATGCGGGGACGGCTGCGTCTCCAATGATCGTCATTCGCAATTGCCGAGGATAGGCCAAATCCTGCGCCACCAACGCCAAGTCGTGTGTTACTGCTGGCTGCATCCCGATGCGCACCAGAATGTGCGACCCACTCCATTGCCAGGCGCGCCCCTGAGGTCCGCGGCCATCCGCAATCAAACGACCAGCGTCGGAAGCGATCGCGTTGACGACGGTCTCACGCAAAACCGTAACCCCGGCCTCTACCAACTGCTTCTGGTACGATAGGCGGGCGCGAAGTCGTCGCGAGCGGCACGCCAGCGTCACGCGGTGACCTCGCCGGGCCAATCGGATCGCGCCTTCAACCGCGCGGTCCCCTGCGCCAATGACCAGTATTTGCTCCGATTCGGGGATGTCTACCAAGTCACTGACCGAACCTTTGTAAGCCCAGTCTTCCCCTGCAATCTCTAATCGCCGCGGCTTTAAGCCGGGCGCATAAAAGGCCCAGTCATATGAGGCACGATGCTTGCCGGCGGCGTCTAACCATTCGCCGTCCCAGCCCAAGACCTCAGAATTGTAGTGGAGAGGAACCTTCAGCCGATGCAAATCGTCACTCAGGCGTTCGACTAAATCTTTGGCGCTAGTAGACGGACATCCAGGGAGATCGGTGACCGGCAATGAATAATCTAACAACTGGCCGCCCAAGCCTGAGCGCCCCTCGAAGAGGACCGGTTCTATGCCCAGCCGACAGGCCCAGATGGCAAGTGCAATCCCGGCGGGCCCGCCGCCAATAACCGCGATCCGTCTCATCTAGGAGAGCGTTGAAGGTTCATCGTCGAGACCCACCAAGACCCGTTCCTTGAACGTCACGAGAACGGAAATAAAGCGCAGCAGAGCGAAATTGAAAATCCAGCCGCCTAAAGCCAACATTTCCGGCTGCCAATTAAACAACGGTGGCGGGGCAAACCCTTGATGCCAAAGAATCAGTAAGGTGGCCGACAACGCTGCGCACAGGGCCGCCCAAGCCTGAAATGTCACCAAATAAAAACTGGCCCCAATCCATTTGCGCAACATTAGCCAGGGCCAACCCGCCACTACGGCGCTGAGAACCAACGAGCTACTCATGGACACAAATACCGGGTGAAACATGTTGGCATTGACAATGTTCCAGGGAAGACTGGACACCAAGGCCAAAAATAATCCGGTCATAAATCCGACGCCAAGCATCCGCTCCAGTTCCCGTAAACGCAAGGTACGTCGTGCTTGCCCGAGACGGAATTGCAATAGCCGCCAGCGAAGTTGCAAACGTCCGAGCCGGCGCGTCTCCAATCCCGCCGCGACACCGCCCCAAAGTGTCATGATCCGACCCAATGCCAGGGCTGCAAAGGATTGCGTTCTCAGGCTGAACGCCACGATGGAAATCCCCATCAAAAACTGGATTACGGACAAGAGCCAGAGCCAACCGCGCTGGCGTGTCACCGGACCGCACACGCGCTGCGCCAACTGAAAAGGGCTACCTAAAGACGCCATTGCTTCGGCCATCGCCGCAGATTCGCTCAACCCCATTTGACGAAACCGATCATAGCCTTCTAAGAGCTGTGCACGGAAGTGTGCCTTATAACGGCGCGCCTGGTATTTGTCCGCAACGCCGTTCACGGCCGCCTCCAAATACTCCTCCCAGAGCACATTGATACCCCCTTTGGCATTACGTTAGGCATAATAATCTAAACGCTAGGCACTGACAAGCCTTCCCGCTTCTTCTAACCGTAGCATAACCATCTCTAGAAATAACGTCTGTGCAGCAATTTTTGTTACACATAACTCTTGGCCTGCAGGAAAACGTCCCCTATGACGCGAAACAGCAACAAGGAGGTCTTCATAAACATGCCAGAAGCAACCATTTGGTCGGTAGGCGGCTATGCGCCGCCCCACATCATCACTAACGAGATGCTCAGTCACCGCATGGATACGAGTGACGAGTGGATCCGCACACGCACCGGCATCCATGAACGTCGCACTGCCGGCGACGATGAAACCACCGCCAGTGTGTCAGTCAACGCAGGGCAGGCTGCATTGCAGGCAGCTCACTTTGACGCCGCTGATCTGGACTGGGTCATCGTATGCACCGACACCCCGGAAATGTGGTCGCCGGCAACCGCGTGTTTCGTTCAAGAATCGCTTGCCGCTTCGCACGCGTCCGCCATTGATTTAACCGGAGGCTGTGCTGGATTTTTACAGACATTACAAATCATGAGCCCTCTGGCTGCCGCTGGTAAGCGACTCTTGGTGATCGGCACCGAACTGCTCACACATGCCTTAAATTGGAACGACCGAACGACTGCCGTGTTATTCGGCGATGGGTCGAGCGCATTTCTTTTAGGGCCGTCAGACGAGGGAGTACCAGGCATTCGCATCGGTCTAGGTCTTTCCCGCAGTGACGGGGCACAGTCCGATATTTTAGGCAAACCTTTTGGGGGCACGCGCTTCCCCATTACCCCGGACGTCGTTTTGGAAGGACGGCTTCATACGATCCGCATGGAGGGTCCAAAAGTCTTTAAGCACGCCGTGACCTTGATGAGCGATATTGGTCGCCGAGTCGTCCAGGAAGCCTCACTGGGGCTGGAACAAATCGACTGGATTGTTCCCCATCAAGCCAATCAACGCATTATCGACGCGGTCACCCATCAGGTCGGAATCCCCACGGATCGGGTGTTTTCGCACGTCGCCAAGTTTGCCAATACCGGCTCAGCCTCCATCGGACTAGCCATGGCAGACATGTTAGAACAGCATCTGATTAAGCCCGGCCAACGCCTCTTATCGGTTGCGTTTGGCGCAGGATTTTCTTGGGCATCGCAGCTATTCTACGTGGACCAAATTCCGCCATGCGAGTTTCGACACGACGGCCAACCAGCCTAAATCGCAATTCGACGAAATGTTTTGTAGGGATCCCTGCCTTATCGACATAGGCCCAGTCCGTTCACACGCTATACTGTAATCCGATGATGAGCACCATCATGGACTGTGTGAGCGAGGAGGGATTTCTCCCTGGCACCAGAACAACAGCCGGACGCGTGGGCTATTCTCGGGATTGCGCCCACGCGCGATTCCCGGCGCATTCGTCAAGCCTATTTAACATTAGCCAGGCAGCATCATCCCGACCAATTCCGAGTCGACCCAGCCCGCTATCGCGTCCAGGAAGAACGCATGAAAGCCATCAACGAGGCGTACCACTGGGCGCTCGCACACCCCCCCGAGGCCCAAGCCGGGGAGGCCCAATCTTCGGGCGATCTGGTCCGTTGCGCCGTGCATCAACGCCCCTGCACCCGAATTTGCCGACGCTGTCGCAAGCCCATTTGCTGGGCCTGCCCGGGATTTCGTCAATCGCTTTGCATGCGTCATTACCGCCTGGCGCAGTCGCACCAGGCGCGAAGGCGGGTAATCCAAGAATGGGGACCGCTCATGATCCTGATCGCCACGCTCCGGCTCTTGGCGTGGAGCAGTGTTGAGATGACGGTCGCGGTTTCGATCTATCTCGCCGCCTTAGGATTTCGGTTGCTCCTAACGCGTCATTGGTTTGGGTGCTTGACGTTGCTCCTTCTGCCCTACAGTCTAGTCATGGCAGGCGTGTGGAGCCTCGTGGAGAGCATCCGAGACTGGCAGGCAGCCAGTAGCCTAAGAAAGGCAAGGCCCTAGCAAAGTTCACACGGTTTAGGCGAAAGGAAATTCTTGGTAGAGCAACACGGCATACGTTGCCAAAAAGGCCGGCAATACCATCCCCAACGCCAATACGCTGATAATCGTCCCGATGATGGGAATCAACTCGGCAATAAGCGTCATGACTAAAATGCCCGCGAGCAACAGTCCCATTAACAGCACAATATGGCCGAATAGCCGACCCATGTGGCTCGTGCTCCAGCGCAAAGCCGGAATCCATCCATGCATCGGTGTCTCTTCTAAAGAAAAAGTAAACCCAAACCAGTATAAAAGTGTCCCAATCATCCACAACACCCCAACAATCACGATGATAACCGCCAATATGCCAAGTGCTGTGCTTTGCCCATCTAGCGCCGACAGTCCTATGACAACGCCGGCCAGCACTGCCATAACAATCACCGCATAGGCGATCGCTAACAATATTTGTCCCAAGGCCCGCCAAAAGTTAACGTATCCAAATCGAAAAAACGCAAGAAATCCGGTGAACTGGGGCCGCTCCCGAATTGCGGCGGCGATGCCGCCGTACAATCCACCGACAACATACGGCAGGATGATGATCAAAAACGTCACATAGACTAGCACTAGTTTAATCCATAGCGCAGACGATAGATGCGGCAACGTCGTCACACTTCCCGGATGCGTAACCATATCGGTCAGGCTCTTAGGCAGGGCTGGGCCCAAACGGCTTGCCACCAGATATTGGTATAATGTGATGACTAACGTATACCAAAAAGCGAGGGTCAAAAATCCTCCTCCCCGATTGCGCGCCCATAACTCCCGCCAAGAATCTCGAATCAGACCCATCGACCATACCATCTCCAATTTGTCTGGCTCTTACACATGTTGTGCAGGTAGTATCATCATAACGGTTTCATACCCTACCTCACAACGCCGTAGACGCACGTGCCCGTATCCTCCGCCATGATTGAACCGCACCGCCACAAACATACGTCTTTACTTTCGGGTCGTCGTGATTTAATTTAAATCTAGCCTTTTGTCATTTCCATCATTATTTGCCAGTTGCCGAAGCATTGGGGTTGAACCATCGTCGAGGGCGAACGAAGGTGAGAAGGGACGAGAAATCTGGTGGCCACGGTATTAGTGATCGACGATGAGTGGGGTATCCGCGATATTGTGAAACTGGCACTCGGTCAAATTGGCGTCGACGTAATCGAGGCCGACTCAGCACAAGTCGCCTTGGAAATTTTGAGTCGGAGCGAGCTCGATGTCGTCATTACCGACATTCGTCTGCCCGATATGAATGGTTTGGACTTAGCCCGCAACATTCGTCAGTCGTATCCCGCTTTGCCAACGATATTTATGTCGGCCGCAACCTCGGGCCTCTTTCTGGCGTCTTCCCAACCCGAACAAATTTGGCTGGAAAAGCCTTTTAAGATCCAAGATTTGCAGACTGTCGTACAAGAGGTCCTCGATTGGACGCGACACGCGGCCGAGCCGATGTCCTAACTGGTTACCTCATCGGTGGTGCGCCGAGGTGGGTGGCGATTCCGGCGGGATTGTCAGTAGATGACAGGGGGTCAATCATGCTCGTCGACTTATTTTGTGTCCAACCTTATATGCGGCCTCACGACTATTACACCCCCGAGGCCTTTCAGCATCGCGTGGCCCGGTATTTCAGCCAGGCCGACGCCATGCGTCAGACGCATCGTCCCGCTCTCATTGTTTTCCCCGAGGATATTGCCACATTTCTCCTGATGGCTGGCCATCAAGACACTTTGGCCGGCACGCACACGATGGATGCCGCATTTCGAGCCATCGGCCAAAAAAAGTTTTTGGCGCTTCTCGGCACCATGGGACGATTTCAAACATTGAGTATGCGCCGAGCCTTTTTCACCCTGGGGGCCGCTCAGGTTTGGCGCATTTGGTATACCAGCATGGCCGAGCTGGCGCGCCAATACCACATGACCGTCGTGGCGGGATCGGCGCTATTGCCGGACAATCGTTGGCCTTACCCCACCCATCAATATCAGCCCAAAAATTCTCGCATTTATAACCTGAGCATCACCATCGATCCCAAGGGCGACATCATCTATTACACCCGCAAGGTTAACCTGGTCCCCACGCAAGAAGATCAACTTGATCTCACACCGGGATCACTAACCGACGCACAAAGAATTGTGTTCTTGCCCACGACCCAAATCCCGCTGGCCACCGCAATCTGTTACGATGGGTTTTGCCGCCCGCATACCGACCAGGAGCCGGATTTCGTGAACGTGCTCGAGGCTCTGGACCGTCAGGGAGCAAAGCTCGTAGCACAACCGTCGGCTAACCCCTGGTGGTGGAATGAGCCATGGCCACTCGAGCGCACTGGTCAAAGCCGACTGCGATCGGTGCAATGGGACGAAGAGGGTTCGCTGGCCGCCCTGCAACAATGCCAAAACATCGAGATCATCGTCAACCCGCAACTGCAGTTAGAATTTCTTGATCTGCACTTTGACGGCCAAAGTCGCATCCTCGCGCGACACGGCGCGCAAGTGGAGATCTTGGCCGCCAGCGAATTCACGCGCGGACCTGAAGCGGATACCGTTTTGCATGCGGTGTGGGACTTTTCCACGACCTGACCGAACAACGCCACGTTATCCCAGAAAGAGAATCTGTTCTCCCCGGATTGCCAATTAATGCTAGTTATAGTAATATATGCATATTCATCTTTGAATGGGAGGGAGTTGCCACGACCCCTCGTATCGCCGTATCTCAGGGCCCGTATATCCGCGACCTCGACGCCGCCTTAATTCGCTGTTTCGAACATTTGCGACACGCGGCTAGCCGCGGCGTAGACATTATGGTTTTCCCAGAATGGTTTTTGGGACTCAACCCCGTAGACGTCCTGCCCAATCGCTACACGGAGCGCATCAGTCGCGTCGCCCGCGAATTGAACGTGATGGTCATTGCCGGTAGCATTCGGGCACTGGAACCCGATACGGGCAGGAAGCAACAACGCTCCCTGGTCATCGAGTCGGATGGGACGCTAGTGGGATCGCACGCCAAACTACTCTTTCATCCCACTGAACGTCCTTGGTTTGAGCCCGGTGTCGGCGTTTTTGCTATTGCCAGTCGCTGGGGTCGAATTATTGTGTTGCCCGGCCTCGACGCATTAGACCCCGAGATCTGGCATAGTGCTCGAGAACTCACACCCGATTTGGTCGTCATGGCTGCTAATCCTCGGACCCTTAGCGAACGCAACGCCGCGCAGGAGCTGACGATTCAACGCAGCCAAGAAATCGATGGAACAGTGGTTTTGGCTCCACTTTTAGGGCGGTTTTCAGGTTCTTCGTACGTTGGTGGTGCCCTGATTGCCCATCAAGGCCGGATGCTAGGCATGGCCGATGACCAGGAAACGGTTCTCATTGGGGGAGATCCTGAGGCCCCCTTAATTCAATTAGGAACCACGGACGCTACCGCGTATTTGCCTTTAACTCCTCCTCTCGAGGGATCCCTCGATGTGACGCGTTCGATGGGTCCCCAGGCCGAGAGGCGAGTATTGGTCGACTGGGGCATGATGGCGGCCACGGACGTCCTCAACGTTGTAGAAGAGTTGTTCCATGTGATAAGAGACAATCCCCGCTGGACGGCGCTGGTGCCAGCCCGGCCAGGTGCCTCCGCACACTTGCGGCAATGGCTGGACCGCGGAGCGGCTGGCGCATTCGCGTACCCGGGATTGGAACGGCACTTCCCCTGGTCCGATGCAATCCGTCAACTGGGCCGGGAACTGAGCAAGACGCCCAAACCGCTCTTGGTCCACAGTGGTCCAGGCCCAGCCCCGCTACGATTCGATAGTCCGGCTCTATGGGATGAATTTCTCATGGAATTCCCGGCGGTTCCCGTGATTTTCCAGTCGATGGGCCAACGCCCGCCTTACATCGAGCAAGCTTTCGTCCTGGCAGAACGTCATCCACAAGTCCAGCTCGAAACCTCCCGCGTCCCGATTGGAGCAATCAAAGAGGCGCTTGGCACGGTCGGAGCCGATCGCCTTTTGTTTGGCAGTGGCGGCCTGGCCCAGGACTTTCAGCAGGAATGGGAAAAGCTGGCGCATCTGGAGTCAGAGATATCACCCGAGCTATTTCAAAAAATTGTTAACCTCAATGCCCGCCACCTCTTCTTTCACGTGCAAGCACCCGATCGGCGCACACAAAGTAAAGTCAGATCTTTTCGACTGCCCAGCTAACCTCCAGGGTCGCCCCGAACCCGGCCGGCGAGAAAATTGCCGCCGCACCCATCACCTGCTACAATGGTGTCATCAGGGCTTTAACCCGGAGATTGGTTAGGTCAGCGTCTAGTGGAGTTTGTGCCCTGTCTGGGCGTGGCAAATCCCTCATTTCTTTGTCGGGCGCACACGAAATACTTCAATCACTTTCTGTTGGTCTTGATCGTACCATTGCAGGATTCCGACCACAGCTAAACGAGCCGAAGGAGGGTTTTACGTCGAACACTATTGCACCAGCCGACAAAATTCCTGTCGTTGACCTCGGCGGTCGGCGCTTAACCCCTTGCAGTCCGGAAAAAGCTCAACAAAACGTGCAGGACGGATTGGCGATCTTACGGAATGATGGCGTATTGCAACTGAACTATCGGCCCTTGGCACATCGCCGCATCTACCGTCAGGTACAACAGCGTGACGGATGGATTTGTGGCTGGTGTCAAGGACCCGGATCGACTCTCGATCATGTAATCCCCATTTGCTGGGGAGGACAAACCATACCGGAAAATTGCGTGATTGCCTGTCGATCATGCAATCACAGTCGCAACAACGCGTTGCCCTCAACGTTCATTCGCTGGACAGGGCTAAAGCCCAGCCATCCCGTCATCCGCCATATTCTCACCCATGAGTCAGCCATCCTGGACCGTGCCCAACAATCCTTGGCATCCCGCCCGTTATCGTCATGCGTCAGCCGTGAAGAGGCGCAAATTTGGATCGCCTTTCACACAAATCCCATCGAGCGAGTCCAACCTACACCGGTGGAAGAACCGCTAACGCGCGTGAAAAACGAGACCCGCGCCTTTAGCGAATACTTTGTGCCGTAAATGTTGCTCGACGGCCTAGATTGTGCCCGGCCTCAGCAAAGTAGACATTGCCCGCGCCCACCCGATCGGCCCATCGTCAGAAAGCGTCTTTACATTTCTTGTGGCTGTTCAATCCCCATTAACTGCAACCCCCGCGTATTCACCGCTAGGACGGCCTCAATCAAGGCTAGGCGCGCTTGACGCAGGGATGGCTGTGCGTCCAAAATCCGGCCAACGCGATAAAAAGCGTGAAAGGCCGCCGCCAAGGACATTAAATAGCGCGGCAAATGCTGCGGGGCGCGTTCCTTGGCGACCCTCATCAAGACATCCGGAAAGCGAGCCAACAACATGATCAATTCTCGCTCTTCGGCTAGGGTTAGCAGTCCTAGGTCCAGAGGAACCGGATCGAGTCCCGACTCGCGCCACTGTCGCAGAATGCTGTGAATCCGGGCGCCGGCATACTGGACGTAATAGACGGGGTTTTCTGACCCCCGCAGCACCGCCAAATTCAAGTCAAAGTCCATCGGTGTCTGCGGTGCGCGTTCGAGAAAGAAAAAGCGCGTCGGATCGACCCCCGCTTCGGCGATCAGATCCTCCAACGGGACAAAATTGCCACCGCGCTTAGACATACGGACCAATTCCTGCCCCCGCATCAGCCGCACCAACTGCACGATCATGATTTCTAACCGGTCGGGCGGATACCCTAATGCCTGCACAACGGCTCGCATGCGGCTGACATAGCCGTGGTGGTCCGGGCCCAAAAGGTCAATCACGTAATCAAAGCCACGGTCAAACTTCCCCGCGTGGTAGGCGGCATCAGGGACAAAGTAGGTAAATGTTCCGTCCGACTTAATCATGACGCGATCTTTGTCATCTCCAAAGCGCGTCGATTGAAACCAAGTCGCACCATCTTGTTCCAGGACGCAGCCACGTTCAGCCAGGCGATCAATAATCGCTTGCGGTCCACCGGATTCTCTAAGCTTCCGTTCGGAAAACCAACTGTCAAAGACCACCCCGAAGCGTTTCAGCACTTGCTCATGACTTTGGCGGATTCGTTCCGCCGCCCAGACGCCCAAATCCGGCCAATCGCTTTCGCCCAGGCGCGACGCCTCCAGGCCGGGATGCTCATCGCGATAGACGGCCGCTAACCCCTTCACATAGTCGCCCGGATACACGTTGTCCGGCCATGTGGATTCCACATCCTCGCCGTCCAATTCCAACAGCCTGAGCGCGAGCGCATGGCCCAGCGTGGCGATTTGATTACCGGCGTCATTGACATAAAATTCCCGGGTCACGCGATAACCAGATGCTTGCATGACACGCGCCAAGGTATCTCCGACGGCCGCGGCTCGCCCACTCACCACCACCATCGGACCTGTCGGATTAGCGGAAACATATTCTAGTAAAACCCGTTGACCGTGACCGACGTTGGTATTGCCATATTCCGCCGGATTATTGGAGATCTGGTCAATGACTAAGGCCATCCAGGGCGTATCCAGCGTAAAATTGAGGAAGCCCGGACCGGCAATCTCGTAGGAGGCGACAGCCGGCACCTTGGACCACTCGGATTCCAGTTCTTGCAAAAGCTCGTGTGGGGAGCGTCGCATGCGACCGGCCACCTTCAGCGCAAAGCTGGTCGCCAGGTCTCCATGTCCGGGCTCCGTCGGCACTTCAACCTGAACCAAAGGCACAAGTTCTTCGTAGCCCTGACGCGCCAAAAATTCCTCAATGACGGCGGCAATTGCCTGGCGCGCCTCCTCCATCCTCGACCACGCTGACATTGCGCACCTCCTAACGATAAATTGACAACAGCGCTTGCCGCACAATCTTCGCAGCCAATATCGCCGATCGCTGCGACATGTCGGGAACGGGCATTGTTTCCACCACATCCAATCCCACGACATCTAATTGAGACAACAGGGTAATGGCCTCGAAAATCTCCGCCGATGATACCCCTCCCGGTTCGGGTGTGCCGGTGCCCGGCATAAACGCCGGATCCATCACATCGACATCGATGGTGACATAGACTGGTCGATCTTTTAACTCATTTAATGTTTGGGAAAGCGGCTTCAACACCTCGTGCGGGTAAAAGTGCGCATGCGAGCGGGCGTACTGCACCTCCTCGCGCGTGGCCGAGCGAATCCCGTATTGATACAGATGGCCCGGCATCAAACATTCGCAGACGCGCCGCAAAACGGTCGCATGAGACAACCGCTCCCCAAGATAGGCGTCGCGCAAATCCGCGTGCGCGTCCCAATGAATCACCGTCAAATCCGGGATTTGACGCGCCAGCGCCTGCACCAATGGCAAAGTGACGAGATGCTCACCTCCGCAGGCGACAAAACGACGCTGCTCAGAACAGATTTCGGCAGCCGTCGCCTCAATCCGGTGCAAGCTTTCTGCCACGTTGCCAAACGGCAGATCAAGATCGCCAGCATCCATTACCTCAAGGTCTTCCAAGTCCCGGTCTAATGCCAACGAATACGTTTCCAAGGCATAAGAGGCTTCCCGCACGCGCGCCGGCGCAAATCGAGACCCCGGTTGAAACGATGCTGTGAAATCCATCGGAATGCCGAAGTACACCCAACGGGCCGTGTCCCAGTCGGCGTTCAACCCTAAAAAGCGATCCGTGCGCGTTAGCCATCGCATGTCATGAACTCCTCAACAAAGCGCGGCAACACAAACGCCGCCGATTGAATGTGAGGCGTCCAGTATCGCGTGGCAATCTTTGTCGTCAGATAACGCGCATGGGGCTCGGGCAGATGCTGCGACGCCATTAAAAAGCTCCATAGGCCGCTGGGATAGGTGGGGATGGCGGCCAAATAAAGACGCACGTGAGAAAATGCCGTGCGCATACCATTAGCCATCTGCTTGATGAGCGCTTGATGCAAGTAAGGGGATTCTGACTGCGCCACCAAAATCCCTCCTGGCGCCAGCGCCTCTGCAATGGATTGATAAAAATCGGGCGAAAATAGACCGGTTGCCGGTCCGACTGGATCCGTCGAGTCCACAATAATGAGGTCATAGTCGCGCGCTTGCCGCACCCACTCAATGCCGTCAGCGAGATGCACCTGAGCTCGGGGATCGTCCAGCGCACAGGAGATCTCGGGGAAAAATTGCCGTGCCGCGCTGACGACCCGGCCGTCAATCTCCACCAAATGGGCTTCCTGAACCGATGCGTGCTTCAAGATTTCACGGATTGAACCCCCGTCGCCTCCCCCAATGACAGCCACCTTTTTGGGGGCAGCCATCATAAATAAGGGAACGTGCGTAATCATCTCGTGATAGACAAATTCGTCGCCTTGGGTGGTCTGAACCGCTCCATCCAAAGCTAACAGCCGTCCGTACGTCTCGGTGCGCACCACCAGAACATCTTGAAACGGACTTTTTTCGTGCAACAAAATCTCATCTATCCTAAAGCCCAGATTCAGTGAATCGGTTTGATACTCGGTAAACCAGCTTTGTGGGTTGTGCCGCGCTAGTACCACAACGCCACCCCCGCAAAGGCGCATCCAATCGATTGCACCCGATGCTCAACCGCTCGCACAATAATCCGCGCTGGTTGACGTTCCCGCTGCCTTAAGGCATTTCTCGCCATCGTTTCAACCGTGTGCGCGGCTTCTTCGCGTGAACAACGGCCCGAAAACTCCATAATCACACCACACTCATCGTCAGCACCCAGCCCCACCGCCACTGCGGCCGCAATCACCAGGCCTGGCTCATCGGCACTGATGCTGCCGTAAGCCGTCGGCACCAGACTACCCGGTGCCACTTCCAAAATGGCCACTTCTTGTGCTTTGGGAGGCAGAATCGAACTAACCCGCAACAAGTTGAGATTACCAATGCCCGCGACCAACAGCGCATTGTCAAAGGCGTTTAAATGACTAGGCCCCTCGGCCGATCCGGCCACGACCGTAAATTTGCTCGGAGTCGGTAACACAACGCGCCTCCCTCGAATCCAGGTTTTTGTGGGGAGGGTTTCCCCACATCTTGGCTATTATAGCAAACACGCCCCCAAACACCACAAAATCCATCGCAAACGACCGATAAGGCGGGAGGGTGAACGCCATACTATCGTCAAAGGAGGCGCGTTGGCCGTGAGCAAACTGCGCGGACGGCACCGGCGATCAGCTAAACACCGCTGGCTGCAGCAGCACGCCAATCGTCTGTTGAAAAAACTGGTCAACACAGGAGCCGTGATCAGTCTTCCGGCGTTGGTGCTGGCCGTCGTCGCTATCATCGTGCCGAGCGCCTGGATATTTTGGCCTGCTCCAAACCTGCCTGCCGATACGACCATTTATGACCAAACCGGCCACTTGGTCAGTGTCCTCTATTCCCGTGTTAACCGCATGCCGATAGGTTACGCGCAAATTCCGGCCAACATGCAAAACGCCCTCGTAGCCATCGAAGACGACACCTTTTGGGTCGAGCCCGCGCTGGACCCGGTCGGCATCGTCCGCGCTGCTGCCATTGATCTGTCTCACCGCCAAATTCTACAAGGTGGCAGCACCATTACTCAACAGTTAGCAAAAAACCTATATCTCTCCGATCAACGAACCTTCAGCCGCAAATTCAAAGAACTTTTCATTGCGCTTAAACTGGCGACCATCTACTCCAAACCGCAACTCATCACCATGTACCTCAATGATGTCTATTTCGGAGAAGGCGCGTACGGCGTCCAAGCCGCCAGCGAACGCTACTTTGGTAAAAGCGTGTCACAGATTTCACTGCCGCAGGCGGCTCTTTTAGCGGGCATCGTCAATGCGCCCAGCTACTACGACCCGCTCATCCACCCCACACCGGCTCTAGCCCGGCGCAACCTCGTATTAGCGCGCATGGCCCGCCTTCATTACATCAGTCCTGCCCAGGCTCGTGCTGCCCAAACCACGCCGTTAAACTTGAATGCCGCCGCACCATTGGGCGACCGCGCACCATTTTTTACAGAATTTATCACCCAAGAGCTACAATCGGCCGATCCTCGGGTGGGCAGCACCCTATATACGGGAGGATATCGCATCACAACCACCATGAACTGGCCGATGCAACAGATTGCACAAAATGTAGTGGCCCATTACGCACCCATCAACGGCAAGATCCATGGCGTCTGGGAGCCACAAACCGCGCTGGTCGCGGTCGACCCGCACAATGGGTATGTGAAAGCCTTGGTGGGAGGTGTTGATTACCAAAACTCCGCCTTTAACCGCGCCACCAACGCCGCCCGCCAACCAGGATCGGCGATGAAATACTTCTTGTACAGCACGGTCATTTCCCTGGGTTACTCCACATCCGCCGTCAAGGACTCGGCGCCGGTTCGTTTCCCGGCCGGACACGGCAAATGGTACATTCCTCACAATTATGGCTACGTTTATAATGGGCCCTTGGTCATCCGCCGCGCCATCGCCTTATCGGACAATATTGTCGCGCTGAAATGGATGAATACGGTCACCCCACCGAAAATGATTGCCATGGCGCATGCGATGGGCATTACCAGTCCCCTCGCCGACAATCTCACCACCGCCCTGGGATCGTCCAGCGTCACGCCGTTCGAAATGGCTGCCGCTGTCTGTCCGCTTGCCAACGGCGGATTGCGGGTGCAACCGCTGGGCGTCCTACAAATCCAAGACGCAGGTGGTCACGTGATCTATTCCGCTAAGCCCCACTTGACGCGGGTACTGACCCCACAAGCTGCCTACGTGGTGCAAGACCTCTTCCATGCGCCCTTGCTCAACCCTCAAGGCACCGCACATGATCTTGAACCGATTTTCGCGGGTCGACCCGCTGCCGCCAAGACAGGTACGTCGTCGCAGCAGCGCGATAGTTGGCTTGTCGGCTTTACGCCGCAGTTGGCGGCCGCCGTTTGGGTAGGCAACGACAATGATACCCCGGTGGGACTCACCGGGGATCGGGGTGCCGGACCCGTCTGGGCTCACTTCCTGGCGGACGCTTTGGCAACCACACCGCCCAGTTCCTTTGCGAAGCCACCAGGCATTGTAACCCGCACGGTATGCGTCAAAACCGGACTCCTATCCAACGGCTGCTGCACCACCTATCAGGAAGTCTACATTCGCGGTCACGAACCGACTGAAATGAGCCCTGGATGTCAAGCCCAGCCCGGCGGACGGGCGAATCCTGGACTTGACAAAGGTCCTGCGCACAGTCTATTGGAATCGATTCTTAATGCCATCCATTAGGGGTACGACCCGAAATAGGCATTTTGTGGATATCCACGCTGCTCCCAAAATCCCGGCTCCGCGCGTTCCGAAACACGAATGCCAACCAGCCACTTTACCGACTTATACCCATACATGTCCGGAACCAGCAACCGCACCGGAAAACCCTGCGCCACAGGCAGAGGGCGGTGGTCAATCACGTCCGCTAACAACGGACGGTACTCGCGAATTTGACCAATGTCGAGGGTATCTGTATACACGCCATCCCCCGAATAGAACGTAACCCAAGGTTTTTTTGTGGGATCCCATCCCAGCTGCGTCAAAAATTGCAAGAGGTCGACCCCTTCAAATTCGACATGGGGCACCACCCATCCAGTGACACAGTGAAAATTGATAACGACTTGCCTCCGGGGCAAGCTAGCGTATTCCGTCCAGTCCAGCGTTTTGGCTTGGGGAACACCATGGACCCACAAATGCCAGTGCTCCCGCGGGATATCGGGAAATCCATTAATCACCGTATAGGGTACAAATCCCGGCAATGCCCCATCATTGCTGCCTTCTGCAAATAACCGACCGCTGAGCATTTTCATTAAGGTCGGCAATCCCATCACCACCGGAACCGCCACCACGGCTGCCGCCGTCCACCGCAAGGCACGGCGGCGCGACAAATGCCATTCACCAGACGGCTTTTTCCAAATAGGCAGCCGAGTCAGCAAATGCCACAAAGCCCAAACGACGAGCGCGAGCGCAGACAAACCATGTAATACGGTTGCCACCGCCCGGGTCGACGATGGACCGACTAGGAGTCCAAGACCACTGGCAAGCAGCACTAATAAGATGAAATAACCCCAGCGCGCATAGCCAGGGCCGAGATGACGAGACTGTGTGCCAGGAGCCCAAGGATAGAAGAAGCGGGACCAGCCAATAATCGCGATACCGTAAAGAATGCCGCCAACAATGTGGGTCCATTGCACCACCGCAAAGAACGGCCCCACAATCCGACGCCAGGTGCTGAGGAAAAGGGCAAACCCCGAAAGCACCAGCAACCCCAACGCCATTGCGTGCCGCCAATGTTTCTTTTGAAAGCTCAAGAAAACCACCGGCTTTCCGGATCAAACCCCCGTGCACCCGCTTGCTTTTCCTCGTCGGCCAAATCATGTAATAACTCATTATACCAAAATTCCAGAATCTCTACCCAAACACTCGCCCCAAGAGCGTGCCGCCCAGCGCCCCGATTACCACGGCGGCCGCCGTCACCAGCAAGAACTGCAGCCCGCTTTTCCACCATGACGATTTCGCCACCTTCGCCTTCAATACCCCGAGTCCAAAGGCCACCACAATGGCGCACGCAATGGCCCACGCTTCGGCAACATGGGTCGTAGAGATCAAAAGGTACGGCAAAATTGGCGGCGCGGCCCCCACAACCACCGCTGCCCCCATCACCAATGACGTCGACCAGGGACTGTCCAGAGAATCCAACAAAATCCCCAGCTCTTCTTTCATCATGAAGTCCACCCAGCGATCGGGATCAGCGGTCACCCGTGCTGTAAGAATGTGAACTTCATCCGCATTATACCCTTGCGTGCGAAAGATGCCCTCCACTTCCGCCCGCTCCTCCTGCGGAATTTCCTTGACCTCTCGGTACTCGCGCTGGCGCTCGGCCCGGAAATACTCATTTTGGGCCGAGGTAGCCAAATATTGTCCCAACCCCATCGATATGGCCGCCGCAATCACGGCCGCCAATCCCGCAATAATTATTTGGTGCGAGCTCATTCGCGAAAATGTTACCCCCACAATAATGCCTGTGATGGATACTAACCCGTCGTTGACACCAAATACCACTTCGCGAATGGAGCGGGCCCGCGGTGTGTGAAATTGAGCCTCTGAATGAAAAGACGGGATTTGCGCCACGACATCACCTCGTCGCCAGGTCGGCGCTCTTGACGCTCACACGCTGCTCTAGTTCTAACGCCTCCAGACTGACCGCACGATAAGAAAATCCGAACACCTCCGCCAGCGCACCTTGAACCCAGGGCATCACTTCTGCAAGACTGACAGATCGTTTGAGCAAGCGCGACATCGACGTCACGCCTTTTTCAGAAATGCCGCAAGGGACGATTCCGGTAAAGTGGTCCAAATTGGGATCAACATTCAAGGCAAATCCATGCTGGGTAATCCACTCCGTCGCTTTCACGCCAATTGCTGCTACTTTTTCGTCGCCCACCCAAACCCCGGTATGGCCGGCCAGACGCCCAGCGTCAATATCAAAGTGGGATAACGCCCGAATGAGGGATTCTTCCAATAGCCGCAGGTACAAGTGCAGGTCACGCCCGTGTTCACGCAAATCCAGAATAGGGTATCCCACAAGCTGACCCGGGCCATGATAGGTGATGTCGCCACCACGGTCCACCATGTAAAGATCGATCCCCTCGCGTGATCGCTTTTCATCATCCCAAAGCAGGTTCGCCAACGATCCGCGGGCACCACGCCCCACCGTATAAACGGGGGGGTGTTCAACCAGCAGCACCGTCTGTGGCAACTCCCCCGCTTGCACACCAGCACCCACGCGCCGTTGCAGATCCCAGGCCTCCTGATAGGGCATACGGCCCAAATGCACTAAAAGCGTTTCGGCCATCTCACACCTCCTGCGGAACTTGGGATGCCGCGTGGTACGAACTGCGGACTAACGGACCCGACTCAACATGGCGAAATCCTAAGGCTTGGGCTTCACGTTTGATGTCGACAAATTCCTCCGGTGTATAATATTTTTCAACCGGCAAATGCTTTTGATCGGGCCGCAAGTACTGTCCCACCGTCAAAACGTCCACCCCGTTTTCGCGCAGATCGACGAAGACTTGATGAAGTTCCTCGCGTGTTTCGCCCAGTCCCACCATCAGGCCGGATTTCGTCACAATGCTTTCGTCCTGCTGTTTGACGCGCCGCAAAAGCTCCAATGTCCGTTCATATTGTGCTTTAGGCCGAACCCACGGATACAGGCGCGGAACAGATTCGGTGTTGTGGTTGAAGATATCCGGGCGAGCGGCCACGATACTAGCCAAAGCCTCCCAATTGCCAAGCAAATCCGGTGTCAACACCTCAATCCCACAACCCGGCACTTGCTCGCGGACAGCTTCAATACAACCTGCAAAAATCTCCGCACCGCCATCAGCCAGATCGTCGCGCGTGACGGAGGTAATGACCACATGGCGCAAACCCATATTCTTGGTCGTCTCGGCAATACGCTGGGGCTCCAGCCGATCCAATTCGGTAGGGCGGCCTGTCGTAATGGCACAAAATCCGCAATTGCGAGTGCATATGTCGCCCAGAATCAGAAAGGTTGCAGTGCGGGCCTGCCAGCACTCGTAAATATTGGGGCACATGGCTTCCTCACAAACCGTGTGCAACGTTTGCGAGCGCATCAGTTGCTTTATCTCAAGGTAGTTTTCGCCTTGCGTCAACCGAACCTTAAGCCACGGTGGGGGCTTGGGTCCCGGGGCGGTCCGCGACGGATGCGCCATCGGCAATGGCTCCATGGTATCCTCTCCTCCCTAAATTTTACGCGCGTGCGCTATCATAGCCAGCCCCGCTTATGCATATAAAGACGTCTCGGGGCCGATACTTTCAAGATTTTTCTTGACCACCCGCAAAAACTTGCCTGCGTCGGCTCCATCTACAACGCGATGATCAAACGACAAGCAGACATTGACCATCGATCGCACCGCAATCATGTCGCCGACAACAACCGGACGCTTGACGATAGACTCCATCGTCACAATACCTACTTCGGGCGCGTTGATGACCGGATACGTAAGGACGGTTCCTACCGCTCCGGTATTGTCCACGGTAAATGTTCCCCCGGACAAGTCCTCCATGCTCAGACGGCCGGATCGGGCACGCTGCACCAAGTCCTGCGTGGCCTTTGCCAACCCCACGACATTTTTTTGATCGGCATCTTTCACCACCGGCACAATCAAGCCGCGATCGGTCGCAGCGGCCATACCAATATTGATGCGCTTTTTCAGCACAACGCTATCCCCGTTCCATTGCGCGTTCATCACCGGAACCGCTCGCAGTCCCTCCACTACGGCACGCATCATGAATGGCAAATAGGTAAGCGAAATGCCTTCGCGGGATTTAAACTCATCCTTCATTCGTTCCCGCAGCGCCACCAATCCACTCACGTCCACTTCGACCATCAACCACGCGTGGGGAACAGTCTGCTTGGATCGCACCATCCGCTCAGCAATGACCTTCCGCACCGACGACAGCGATTCAACGCGATCGCCGTCCTCAATCACCGCGGGCACCGCATCCATCGCCACACGCGCGGCTTCGGAGGTAGACGGAACCGGTTTCGCTGTCGGTTCAGACACAGGCGCGGGTGCTGTGGCGGGCGTTGCCGCCTGCAAAATATCGTTGCGCGTGACTCTTCCCCCCGCACCTGTTCCCGTGATCTGGGTCGGATCGATGCCGCGCTCTTGTGCCAGCCGCCGAACCGCCGGCGAGAATCGGCCCCGCTCCAGCGACCCGGCAGCACTCGAGCTAGGCACGGTCGGTGCAACCTCCGAAGCTTTTGCTGGTGGAGAATCCTCGCTCGCGCCCGCGGCTGGCACATCACTCGCGGCATCATCGTTTGCCGGCTCTCCCTCCACCTCAATTTCACAAATTGGCGTGCCAATGGGAACGGTCGCCCCCGGGTCGACTAAAATCCGTGCGATCTTGCCTCCAATTGGGGCGGGCACTTCCGCGTTAACTTTGTCGGTGGCCACTTCTAAGAGGGACTCATACTTCTCGACGGTATCCCCGACTTGCTTTAACCATTCGTTAATCGTCCCCTCCGTCACCGATTCGCCCAATTGCGGCATGGTGACCACTTCTGTTGCCATGCAGTCTCCTCCTTGCTTTGGTGTGCCCTAGAACTTCGCCAATTCCCGCGCCTTATCCCGAATCTTCTCGGGCGTCACCATAAAGGCATGCTCGAGCGGGGCGCTATAGGGCATGGCAGGCACATCGGGGCCGGCTAGCCGCATAATGGGTGCGTCTAGATCAAAGAGAGCGTGCTCGGCAATTAACGCACTCACCTCGCCGCCGATGCCGCCCGTGAGATTATCCTCGTGCACAATCAAAACCTTCCCCGTTTTCCGTGCCGTTTCAATAATGGCCGAGAGATCTAAGGGCCGGACGGTCCGCAGGTCGACCACCTCCACGGAAATGCCTTCTTTCTCCAGCTCATCGGCTGCCTTCAACGCATAACTCACCATCAGCCCATAAGTAATGACGGACACGTCGGTTCCCTCCCGTTTGCGGTCGGCTTGGCCAATGGGAATCAGGTAGCGCTCCTCCGGAACTTCTCCCTTGAGTGAACGGTAGGCCGCTTTGTGTTCAAAATACAGCACCGGATCTTCGTCTTGAATGGCCGCCGCCAAGAGCCCCTTGGCGTCGTAGGGCGTTGCCGGCACCACCACTTTCAGTCCGGGCACATGCGCAAAGAAGGCTTCAACGCTCTGTGAATGATACAAAGCTCCATGGACGCCGCCGCCGTACGGAGCGCGAATGACAATAGGAACCGCGAAAGTGCCATTGGATCGATAACGAATGCGAGCCGCCTCTTGCACAATTTGGTTCATCGCCGGAAAAATGAAGTCGGCAAATTGAATCTCGGGAACCGGACGCAAACCATTGATGGCCGCGCCAATGGCTGTGCCAACGATGGCCGCCTCAGCCAGCGGTGAATCGATAATGCGATCTTCGCCGAACTCCTTTTGCAACCCTTCCGTGACTCGGAACACCCCGCCGCGCACACCCACGTCTTCCCCATAAATGATGATGCGAGAGTCACGTCGCAACTCTTGACGCAGGGTTTCGCGAATGGCTTCCAAATAGCTCAATACCGCCATAGTGTTCGTCCGGCCGTCCTGTCGCGCGCCAGACTTGCCCTCCTTCTCCGCTTTGGTTTCGATCCGCCACGCCCCCTCTTAGGCAGGGGTGGCGCCTACATCGAGCCATACACGTGATCCGTCAGTGTGGCAGGATCCGGCAGCGCCGCCTTCTCAGCATACTCCGTGGCGTCGTTGACCACATCTTTGATTTGCTGCTGCATGGCTTTCAATTTGTCGTCAGTCAAAATCTCCGCCTTCTTCAAATACGCTTCAAACAAAGTCAAGGGGTCGCGCTTCTTGGCCTCGGCTACCTCTTCTCGCGAGCGATAGGCACGATCGTCGTCGTCGCTGGAATGTGGTACAAATCGGTAGGTCTTGGCTTCAACCAGCGTCGGACCTTCACCGCGTCGCGCACGGTCTGCAGCCTCTTTGACTACTTCATACACCTTGATGGGATCGTTGCCGTCAACGATGACTCCCGGCATCCCATAACCTTGTGCGCGCGCCGCCACATCTTGCACGACCATTTGCTTGCGCGCCGGAACCGAGATGGCATACCCGTTGTTTTCATTAAAGAAGATCACGGGCAACTTATGTACAGCCGCAAAGTTTAAGGCCTCGTGAAATTCGCCTTGACTGGTTGACCCTTCACCAAAATAGGCGACCGAGACCCGACCATCTTTGAGGACCTTTGAGGCCAGAGCTAGTCCCGCAGCATGCACGTCTTGTGTTGCCACAACCGATCCGCCCGTCAGAATATGCAGTTTGGCGTGACCCCAATGAGCCGGCATCTGGCGGCCGCCCGAATTCGGGTCGTCCGCCCGTCCCAGCAAATGCAACATCACCTCGCGCGGCGTCATGCCATACGCTAAGACTAGAGCCAAATCTCGATAATAAGGACAAATCCAATCCTCACCCCGGTTGAGGGCAAACGCCGATCCCACCTGAGCTGCCTCGTGCCCATTGGACGTATACACGACCGGTGCCCGGCCTTGCCGATTCAAAATCCACATGCGATCGTCGACAGCCCGAGCTAGAGCCATGTGATAGTACATATCAAGCATCAGCTCAGGCGTTAATCCGTTATCCGACATTGTGACCCGCTCCTTTCCTACTGCTCTGTCCTGTTATGCTGGAGGGTAGCCATAGACATGGTCGCTCATCGTCTCTGCCGCCGGCAATGCAGCCAATAGCGCATATTCCGTGGCGTCATCAACTTCATGCCTGACACGCGCCTTGAGCGCGCGCTCTCTCTCGTCATCCCATAATTGCGCCGTAATCAGCCAGTGTTGAAAACGGATGACGGCATCGTCTTTCTTCTCATCTGCAAGTTGCTGGCGCGATCGATATGACCGGTCATCATCGTCGCTGGAATGCGCGGTAAAACGATGGGTCTTCGCTTCTATCAGTGTCGGGCCGCCCCCAGTAATTGCCTTTGTCCGCGCCGCCGCCACCACCTGGTAGACCGCGAGCGGATCCGATCCTTGCACAACCACCCCGGGCATCCCATATCCCTGGGCACGCACCGCCACATCGCGAATCGCCATTTCGCGAGATTGCGGCACGGAAATGGAATACCCGTTGTTTTCCACCAACACAATCACCGGCACCCGCTGCACAGAAGCAAAATTCAACGCTTCGTGAAATTCGCCCTGGTTGGTCGATCCTTCTCCCAAAGAGGTCAGCACCACTGCATGATCACCCTTGAGCTTCGCCGCCCACGCCATACCCACGGCATGCACCACCTGCGTCGTAACCGGGGACGATCCAGTTAAAATGCGCTTAGCGCGATGACCGAAATGCGACGGCATCTGGCGACCACCCGAACTCGGATCGGCAGCCTTTCCCAACTGACCCAGCATCACCTCACGCGCAGACATGCCAAACGCTAACACCATCGCCATATCGCGATAGTAAGGGGCCAACCAATCCGTTTTTACATCGAGCGCCATGGCCGCGCCCACTTGCACTCCTTCTTGACCTTGTCCTGAAATAACAAATGCCGATTTGCCCTGACGATTGAGAATCCAAATCCGCCGATCCAACTCGCGACTTAGTACCATGTAGTAATACATCGTGCGCAATTGTTCCGCATCGAGGTCGGAATTCTCGGGCATGACATGCCTCCCTCACACCGCTATATGTGAATGGCGTGGCCGTCGACAGCCAATGCTGCCTCGTGCAGCACCTCAGACACCGTGGGGTGCGCATGCACGCTTTCCGCCACTTCCCAGGCCGTCGCTTCCAAGAAACGTGCCAAGGCCATCTCATTAATGTAATCCGATGCGCGCGGGCCGACGATGTGCGCACCTAACAAGGCATCGGTCTTTTTATCGGCCACCACCTTGACAAAGCCATCCGGCTCCCCCAATATGAGCGACTTGCCGTTGGCCCGAAACGGAAATGTCCCGACTTTCACCTCGTAACCTCGCGCTTGCGCCTCTTGCGGCGTGAGTCCGACCGACGCAACCTCAGGCCGCGAATACGTGACGCGGGGGACCCGCATCGGATCCAATAGCTCGGGATCCTGATTGGCGATGGTTTCCACCGCAATCATCCCTTCGTGTGCGGCAACGTGGGCCAAGAGATACCCACCGATGACGTCGCCAATGGCATAAATATGGGGCACGTTAGTGCGGTAGTGGCTATCCACTGCAATATAGCCGCGCTCAACCTTAACCCCGACTGCTTCAAGCCCAATATCTTCAACGATGGCCCGGCGGCCAACCGCAACGAGCAGCACTTCGCCACTAACCGTTTTCGTCTTGCCATCGGGAGGAGTTACAGACGCTGAGACCCCTTGTGCGCTTTGTTTGGCGCTCTTAAGGTCAAACTTGGTGCCTACCATGATTTGGATGCCCCGGCGCGTCAAAAGCTTAGTTAATTCCCCCGCGACCTCCGGGTCGTCTTGGGGCAAGATGTGATCGAGCATTTCAATAAGCGTGACTTGGGATCCGAAGTCATTGTACATCGACGCAAATTCCACCCCGATGGCGCCGCCGCCTAAAATAACGATAGATTTCGGCACATCGGTCTTGTCCAGTACGTGGTCCGAGCTTAAAATCCGCTTGCCGTCAAAAGGCAGGTCAGGCAGTTCGCGCGGAACCGACCCGGTTGCGACCACGATGTCACGTGCGCTCAATACGGTCTTTCCAGAATCTGTCGTGACTTCCACATGGCCAGAATCTACCAACCGGCCCCAGCCTGCCACGACGGTAACCTTGTTCTTCTTCAGCAGGAATTCGACACCCTTCCATAGCTGCGTGACGACCTTTTCTTTTTTGGCCATCGCGTTGGGGTAATCTAAGGAAACACCTTCCGCGGCCAAACCAAACTCCTGAGCATGCTGCATGGTATGGAACAACTCCGCCGTATGCAACAAAGCCTTTGTGGGGATGCAACCGCGATGCAAACACGTGCCACCCACCTTGCCGACATCGATCAACGCCGTCTTCAATCCGAGCTGCGCGGAGCGGATGGCCGCTACGTAACCGCCCGTGCCACCACCCAAAATAATCACATCAAAATTGGTTTCCGCCATGCTTCTCCTCCCTTGACCCTGGGTATCATACGCTGTCTTATCATGCCCGAAACCGCAATCGCTGCCACGTACCCCCAAACCCTAACACCAAACGCTTAGGACCGGCGTGGCCATCTTGGCCCGAGACCTCACGCTTTAGTTGCCCTCGACCACTCTACCGTTGAGTGGCAACAAAGCGGTCGGGCACCTGGACTCAACATCCTGGCAACTCCGTGTTTGCGCCTATGTACCACACTGCCCCGACCTACCAATCCATCCTTCAAACTATCTAGAGCCTAACGCTTTCAGTTGTTTCCCGCAAGTTGAAAGGAACCCACGGCCCCTTTGTCGAATCATTCGGTCAAACGGTCGAGGAGGATCTTCGTGAAAGTCGCCACATCCAATCCACATCGCCTGACAGTGCCCGAGAACGTTGCACTGAGTTTCTTTTGGTTTACATCGAACATGCAGTGGACCGCCCTAATTATCATCGTCGTCCCGAAAGTCGTGCTGGACATGGTGGGCGCAACGCACTCAGGCAGCGATATGTCGTGGCTGACCGCGTTGGGAGCTTTGTTAGCCTCAATCATTCAACCCATTGTCGGGGCGTTTTCCGACCGCAGTCGACATCGATCGGGACGCCGGCGACCTTTTATGGTAATTGGTGTCTTGGGCACTGCTACAGCACTGATCTTGATGGGTATGGCGCGCGGCTTTGCGGTGTTCCTGGCACTATACCTGGTGTTAGAGCTCTTTTCCAACTTGGCCTCCGCTCCGTACCAAGCGCTCATTCCGGACGTCGTGCTGTTTGAGCAGCGCGGCGTGGCATCTGGCTACATGGGATTGATGAGCCAGGCTGCCATCATTGGCGGCGTCTTGATTCCCACCTTTTTTCCCATTCGGACAACATTTGAAATTCTCGCCGTGTTGCAACTGGTGGGACTTTTAGTAACCATTGTCGGAGTGCCAGAGGTACCGTTGAAAACGGTGTCTTCCAAGTGGAGTACGGCCGCGTTCCTTCGCGCCTTTTGGATCTCTCCTAAAAACTATAGCGACTGGTGGTGGGTCTTTCTCACGCGACTCTTGGTCATGCTCGGGTTTTCAACCCTCGAATACTACCTTTACTATTACTTGCATTTCGTACAGCACTTAGCCAATCCCAATCCCATGCTGGACCAAGCCCTAATCGCGGTCACGCTCGCCTCGCTTTTGTCCGTGCTCACGGCCGGGTGGCTTTCCGATCGCTTGCGGCGTCGGAAAATGATGGTCATTGCCGGAGGCCTGGTTATGGGGGTCGCCGCTTTAGGATTTGTCTTCACCCGAAGCTTAACGATGGTGACGGTCTTTGCCCTCATCTTTGGCCTAGGCTATGGTACGTACTTGTCCACAGACTGGGCCCTTGCTGTCGACGTTCTCCCTGCCACAGGCGCTGCAGCTAAAGACATGGGGCTATGGGCGATTTCCCAAACCGTCGCCCAAACCATTGCGACGGCGATTGCCGGGCTGTTTCTTACTCTCACCGTCGTTCATTGGGGCAACGCCACCGCCTATCGCGTGCTCTTTGTGATTACCTTTGTCTATTTCCTGTTCGGGTCGTTCTTGGTCACGCGCGTGCGAAAAGTCCGCTAAGCCCTAATGTCCGCACGGCTTTCATGGTTCAAGCCGCTCGTTGGTCTGATTTGGAACCGCGACAGCGCCTTTCAGATAGCGCACCAGGCACTTAGATGGGTATCCAGCACGTATCATTGCGGGGATTTGCGGGTCCAACGCGTGGCGTCGCGTCGCTGAAATTTCTCCATGACCTCCGAAAAGATGGTCGCCAAGTCAAGATTTAGGCTATTAGCAAACGACACCAACACGAACAACATGTCACCCAGTTCGAGTGCGATGGAACTGTCCGGTTCATTGGGCTTTTTGGGCTTGGGGCCATAGACATGGTTCACCTCCCGCGCTAACTCTCCCAGTTCTTCGGCCAGGCGCAAAATCATCATCGGAGGAGTAAAGTATCCCTCCTCAAACTGATCAATCCAGGCATGGACTTGAGCTTGCATCTCTTGTGTTGTCACGACGCATCCCCCACCGTGAAGCGACGTGCAAATGCACGATAGTATTGCTTGGGAACCTGCACTCGGCCTTCAAAGTGCAACGCGGCAGAATTGGCCCAGTAGGGATCCTTCAACAGTCCACGGGCAATCGCAATCAAGTCCACATCGGCGCGCTCCACAAACGAAGACGCCAGGTCATACGATTCCAGCCGTCCCACGGCAATGACAGGTACGTTCAGCACACGCTTCAAAGACGCCGCATACGGCGCCTGATAGCCTGGATACTCATGGATGGCCACCACGGCGTTGCCGCCCGAAGAAACATCAAACATGTCGACTCCGTGATCGCGATAGACCCGTGCCATCTCAATCAACTGTTCAAAGTGATAGCCCCCGTCCGTGTATTCGGTCGCCGACAGCCTCATAATCAACGGCATGGATGAGGGCATCTCGGATTTAACGGCCTCGATAATCTCGACGCCAAAGCGTGTCGGTTCCCCATATTCATCCTGCCGATGATTGGACAGCGGGGACATAAACTGATGAATCAAGTAACCGTGTGCGCCATGCAATTCTAAGGTATCAACGCCAGCCGCCACAGCGCGCCGGGCGCCCTCGGCAAAAGCGTCGACAATGCGGCGCACCTCGTCGCGTGTAAGCTCGTGCGGTACGCGGTATTTGTCCGAAAAGGCAATCGCTGAGGGAGCTTCCGGCCGCAGCTCTAACGACTCCGCCTTGCGGCCAGCATGGGCTAACTGAATGCCCACGCACGCATGATATGCATGAACCTGGTCAATGACGCGCCGAAACGCCGGAATATGAGCATCATCCCAAATCCCCAAATCGTACACGGTGATGCGTCCGTCCGGTACCACATCGGTCATCTCGATCATGATTAAGCCCGTTCCCCCGACTGCCCGTGAAACATAATGAACGTAATGCCAGTCGTTTGGAGCTCCGTCCTGGGCCCATACTGAATACTGGCACATGGGGGACATCATGATGCGATTTTTGACGTGCAAAGCCTTCAGTGAAAACGCCTCGAATAAACTTGCCGTTGTGCTCACCTCTGTTTGGCTATTTGTGGTACGGATGCCCCTGGCTGATGGTCCAGGCACGATACAGCTGCTCGGCAACCATGACCTGAGCCAGTCCATGGGAAAACGTCAACGAAGACAACGACCAGCGCCACTGAGCACGCTGGCGTACTGCTTCGCCCGTGCCCCACGATCCCCCCACAATAATGGTAATCGGGTGCCCGCTCTCACGCCACTGCTGCAGTCGCTGGGCCAACGCGCGCGAGTCGACCATTTCTCCCTCGACGTCTAACAACACCACGATGTCCTGCGAACCTACCCGTCTCAAGAGTCGCTCCTGTTCCCGATCAAGCGCGCGACTGTCGGGTCCCTTGCGCAACGGCTCCTCTAAGACCGTCTCCCAGCTCACGGTCCAGTTCGCCCGAAACCGCTTTAAATACTCCTCTACAAGCCCCACCAGGCGTTTATCGCGCGGACGACCAACGGTCAGAAGACGAATATGAGCCAACACAACCTCCTCGGTCTTGACACCGGTTAAATCGTATCACCTTTCCGTGCCGGACTGCCAGTATGCGTTGTGAGCCAAGCAGTCCCGCCGACCCTCAGCTTACTCGGTGATCGTACTAGGACTTAGCTCAAGCGTACAAATTCCCCCCATAGTCCCCCAACCGGTCTTATTCGTCAACGCGACCCGCCACAATTGGAGAACTTTAACAAGTATAGTATCCTCGAAGCGAATCATCATCCGGCGTCTGTGTCTGATGTTACCGTTATAAGGGGGAGTTTTGCGATGGAACAAGTTCACGTAGAGTGGATGGACACAAAACGCATCGTGCGGATTACCCTGGACCATGCCGCTAAGCGCAATGCCCTTTCTATGCAGGTCTTACAATCCTTATGTGATTATTTGGGCCAGGTCAGGCGCAATGTCCATTTTAACGCCGTGATTATTCGTGCGCAGGGACCCGTGTTCAGCGCCGGACACGATTTGGCGGAGATTTTGGGTCACGACACCACCTCTGTCCGCGCGATTTTTCAACAATGCGCTGAAACCATGGCCCTAATTCACGATTTGCCTCAAATTGTCATTGCCGAGGTCTCCGGGTTGGCCACCGCCGCAGGATGTCAATTGGTAGCGGCCTGTGATTTGGCAGTAGCCGCGCAAAGTGCTCGGTTTGCCACACCGGGTGTGAAAATTGGATTTTTTTGTGCTAGCCCTTCGGTGCAAGTTGCTCGTTCGGTTCCTCGAAAGCAGGCTGCAGAGATGTTATTTACCGGACGTTGGATGACCGCCGCAGATGCGCGCGCGTATGGTCTCATTAATCGGGTGGTGCCAGACGAGGAAATCTCATCAGCTACCCTCTCTCTGGCCTCCGAGGTCGCCGCCTGGAGTCTTCCCGTATTGGCGAGCGGCAAAGAATTTTTGCACCAGCAATGGGAAATGACCGAAAGCGGGGCAGCGCACTACGCCATTGAATACATGGCTCGTCAAAGTCAGACCCGTGATGCCGTGGAAGGGATGACCGCATTCTTTGAAAAACGGCCACCAAGGTGGAGCGATCGTTCGTGCGAGTGATTCGTCAGTGCCAAGCTTCAATCCGGTGCATCATCGGTGAGCTCGCCTCATGCCACGAGTCAGCGTGAGTCATTGTCCGACTCAAGCCACCTCGCCTCGAACAGTCAATTCTGGATTCGCAACAATTCGTCAGGAGACAAAAGATTTTTGATCGCGTTGGGGTAGTTCTTGCAATTGTACTGTCATGGTCAGCACCGCATTGCCCCGTAACACCTTCAACTCAACGCGTTGGCCAACCGCCTCATGCTCCAATACCGCGACCACGTCGCGGAGGCGCCGCACGGGACGCCCATCAATGGCCGTGAGCAAATCTCCCGCCTTTAACCCTGCCTGCGCTGCAGGGCTGTGAGCGGCTACAGCGACAACCAGCATTCCCAATGCGCGGTGGGGCAACGCCTGTAAACGAACTCCAAGCCACGGACGACGCACATGGCCGTAACGGATCAGTTGAGTGCTGACCATCTGCACGGTATCACTAGGAATAGCAAAACCAATGCCTTCGATTCCACTTTGAGAAATTTTGCTCGAATTAATTCCTATCAATTGCCCCTGGGCGTTCACCAGCGGCCCCCCGCTGTTGCCAGGATTGATCGCGGCATCGGTTTGAATCAAATGATATTGCCAGCCATCGCGATACAATACCCGATCGCTAGCGGAAATCACACCGACGGTTACGGTATGCGTGAGACCCAACGAATTTCCTATGGCCACAACCAGTTGCCCCGGTTGCACTTGAGAAGATCGTGCGATGGTGATGGGGACCAGATCATGGGCACGAATCTGAATGACCGCCAAATCGGTGGGCGGGTCCACTCCAACAATTCGAGCGCGAAAGCGATGGCCATCGGCGAGCACGACCGTAAGGGCATCCGCCCCCTGCACGACATGATAGTTAGTCACAATATCACCATTGCGATTTAAAATCACGCCGGAGCCCATGCCTTTCATTTGTAAACGGCCGCCGATCTTCTGGTTATTGATGACTACCACTACCGACGGCCCCACCTTCTTCGCCACCGAAACCACAGGCCAATTCAGATCGGCAGGAGCGTGACGCGGCGTCACAACGATCATTAACCAGACACCCATCAACAATCCGCCAAACCCCGCCAGCATGATGTAGATGCGCGATCGCAAGGCAAGCCCCCCCATCTGTGACAACTTATGTCCGCGTGTTGACCTTTAGACATGTGAGGCCCCACCGGCAACCGATGCCCGGCGTCGCCAACGGGAGATGGGGTGCCGCCATTTGCCAAAACGACAGGCTGCATCGCACTTGCACAGCCAAAATAGTCGGCGATTAAGAATAAATTTTCGAATTGCCGGGCGCCCTTGCCATAGTTGACAAACCACTAGCAAATTTGTTAGAACATATACAACCAATACCGAACAATAGCATGATACTTTTGAACAATTTATTCCACACTTGAAAGGTTAGTTGTCTGAACCGTTATCTTTTTCATGGTCATCCTAGGGAGGGATAATGTTGCCGAAGTGGCCTGCAGTTAATTCCCCTACAGAGTTGGCGACGGATCCGTCGGACACGTAGCCATCGGAGGCGATCTGCCATGGCCGAGAGGGCAATGCGTATGTTGGCTGAGCCGCGGCGCAAAGCCGTGGTGCAATGGTTAGCGCAACACCAGAGTGCAACCGTGGCTGAGCTCGCGGCGCGCTTTCAGTGTTCGGAAATGACGATCCGGCGTGATTTAGCGGTGTTGCGGGAAGAAGGCATGATTCGGCGCATCCACGGCGGTGGAGAAATTGTTCATGGAGCCGACGAGCCGCCGTTTGCCGTCAAACGCGAATTAGCGACGGCCGAAAAAGCGACAATTGCACGTCAAGCAGTCGCCCTAGTCCAGCCGCACATGGTAGTAGCGCTCTCTGCCGGGACGACAACTTGGTATATTGCGCAGGCTTTGCCGCGGATTCATCCGGTCACTTTTGTGACGAATTCGACCAATGTCGCACAAGTATTGTATGCCCAGGGTTGGCCCGACATTATCTTAACCGGGGGCAACTTTCGGACGCCCTCAGATGCGCTGGTCGGCCCCTTCGCCGAAACCACCATTCAGAAATTAAACTGCGATCTGCTGTTTCTGGGGGTACATGCCATCGATGACGACGGCTGGTTGTGTACGCCAAACATAGCCGAGGCCGCCGTGAATCAGGCGCTTGCCCGCCAGAGCGCGCGCGTTGTCGTCGTCGCGGATCACAAAAAATGGGGCCACCGAGCGCTGGCTCGCATCATAGCCCTAAGCGACGTGGATGTCGTCATCACGGACGACGGCATTGACCGTAAATGGGTTTCCCGCGTTACTCAATTAGGACGGGAAATGCGCATCGCGGCCACGATGCCCTGATGCCAGGGTCAAATAAAGGAGTGGTGAAGTGCCGGAACTACGATATAACCCGGTGTTACAGGACTGGACAATGGTGGCCAGCAACCGCCAAGCGCGTCCCGACATGCCAAAACAGGCCTGCCCCTTTTGCCCCGGGTCAGGATTTGTGCCCGACCATTATGAAGTCTACATCTATGACAATGATTATCCGGTTTTATCACCCCACCCAGACATCCCCGCGTCTGTGCCGTCGGAGCTCTATCGAACAGCTCCTGCGCTGGGAAAATGCGAGGTAATCCTGTACTCCCCCGATCACAATGCATCCCTATCCCGTTTGTCCTTAACCCAGACCGAACAAATTGTCGCGGTGTGGCGTGAGCGGGTATTAGACTTGAGGCACAATGGACCGCACGCGTACATCTTGATTTTTGAAAATCGCGGTCGTGAGGTTGGTGCAACCATTTCCCATCCCCATGGACAACTCTACGCGTTGCCCTTCATCCCGCGCAAGATTCGCACGGAGCTTGAATCAGCCGAGGATCACGCCTGGGCCACGGGCCGCTGTCTGTTTTGCGATGTCTCGGCAGCAGAAGTGCAAGACGGGCGCCGTATGGTGGCAGAAAACGATCGGTTTTTAGCCTACATTCCGTTTTTTACCGATTTTCCCTACGGCACCTGGATTAGCTCGCGCCGGCACGTGCCCGATTTAGAACGCTTCGACCCCCAAGACATTAAGGATCTGGCCGAGATTCTGCATAGGGTGACGCGAGGCATGGACGCCTTGTACGACAAAGACTTTCCTTACATGATGGTTCTTCATCAACTCCCCCTGCACCGGCCTGATGCCCAGGCCTATTACCACTTTCACATCGAGTTCTATCCCCCCATGCGCGACCGGGATAAAGTGAAGTTCATGGCGTCAGCGGAAACGGGAGCTGGAGCAACCGCCAACCCGCAACTGGTAGAAGAGACGGCTGAGCACTTGCGGGAGGCCATCAAGCGATCCCAGGCCCTCGACAAGTCGCTCAATAACCCGCGACGGGATTCACAACCCGGGGAGGCAAAGCACTAGCCATGGTCAAACAGCTACTGGAAGAATTTCTGCTTTTTTCCCCAGGTCCAGTCGACGAGGTGCGCATCTTCTTTGCACCCGGGCGCGTGAACCTTATGGGAGAACATTTGGATTATAATGGCGGATTTGTGTTACCTGCCGCTATCAACGTCGGGACGTGGTGCCTCGTGCGTCCCCGAAAAAGTCCGGGGTGGCGCATCAAGTCGCGCACGGAATCCTTAGAGATTATCGGGCTATCCTCGGACATTCTCCCGCCCAAGCCCGAGCGTGGCTTCGCCAATTACCCGTTGGGCGTCGTGGCGATGCTGCGCCAGGCTGACATCCCGGTGCCCGATGCCGACTGCTACTTCGCGGGTACCATTCCGCAAGGTGCAGGCCTCTCCTCGTCCGCTTCCCTGGAAGTCGTGACCGCGTACGCGCTCACACACCTTGCAGGCCTCTCCCTTGACCGCACAGTATTAGCCAAATTGGCTCAACAGGCAGAAAACGACTATGTTGGGGTACCCTGTGGGCTCATGGATCAACTCACGGTGACGCTGGGTAAAGAACAGCACGCTTTACTGTTAAACATGCAAGATTTGACTTGTCGGCCGGTGCCCGTGCCGATGCAAGCGGATTGGGCGCTGGTCATCGTGGATAGTCGCAAACCCCACCAACTCATCGTATCGCCATATCGCAAACGTCGCGAGGAATGCGCCGCGGCGCTGGCCTTGCTGCACCAGCAGCAGTGGCCCATCCGATATTTAGCCGACATCCGGCCCGATGACCTACCGCGCGCGCTCGCGGCCCTCGGTGACCCGGTGTTAGAACGGCGGGTCCGACACATTGTACACGAGCAAGAACGCACGATCCACGCCAGTGAGGTATTAGCCCAGGGGGATTTTACAACCTTCGGCCGCCTCATGAACGCATCACACGAATCATTGCGCCTCGACTACGAGGTCACGGGACCCGAATTGGATGTGTTAGCCATGGCTGCATGGTCGGTACCAGGCTGTGCTGGCAGTCGTATGACGGGTGCGGGATTTGGCGGGTCAACCATTGCCTGGGTATCACGTCACGCGATCGACCAATTTATCGCCGAGGTGCAGGCACAATACGAATCGCGGTTTGGCTATGCGCCGGCATTTCTTGTTGCATCGCTGGCAGACGGCGTGCACGAAGTTTTTATGACTCCAGAGGAGGCAAAGTCATGCGAGTATTAGTCACCGGCGGAGCCGGCTATATTGGCAGTCACTTAGTTGCATACCTGGCGCAAAAAGGCGACGAAGTGACGGTGGTGGATAATCTTCGGCAAGGCCATGCCCAGGCACTCGCACTGTTTCCGTCGGTCATTGTGGTAATGGAAGATGTCAGCAATCTCGATGCTATGACCAAGCTTTTAACCACCCGGGGCATCGAAGGTGTCTATCACTTGGCCGCATCGTCGCTGGTGTCGGAAAGCATGACAAATCCCCTGGCCTATTACCAAAACAATGTCGTCGCGACCACGAGCCTATTATCCGCGATGGTTCAGGCCCACGTACCGCGATTGGTGTTCTCGTCTACGGCTGCGGTATACGGAGATGCTGGATCCGACCCCCTCACCGAAGCCCTCCCCCTCTTGCCGACCAATCCCTACGGGGAAACCAAACGGGCCATCGAACAGATGCTGCACTGGGCCTGGCGCGCATACGGATTGCGCTCCGTCGCGCTACGATACTTTAATGCCGCTGGGGCCGATTCCCGCTGGGCCATTGGGGAAGATCATAACCCGGAGACGCACTTAATACCCACGTTGCTGAAAAGCGTAGGCCAACCGCAGTCAACCTCTGTAAAAATATATGGCACCGACTATCCCACGAAAGACGGTACCGCCATCCGCGACTACATTCATGTGAAAGACCTCGCCCACGTTCACGATCTCGCATTGCAATGGCTTATTGACGAGGATGGGGCCTTTGCCTTCAACGTGGGCAGTGGTCAAGGGTATTCCGTTCGAGAGGTGGTCGACATGGTGTCTCGTGTTACCGGCACCAAACTTGACCCCGCGCCAGCTCCGCGACGTCAGGGAGATCCGCCGCACTTGGTGGCAGCCGTCGGGCGCATACGACAAGAATTGGGGTGGACTGCGCAATACTCCGACTTAGAAAACATCGTCGAGAGCGCTTGGCATTGGCACCGCACCCATCCCCATGGCTTCGCCAACGTTCACGAGGCACCGTGAGATCGACGCTCCAGCCACGGCCAGGCTTTCCGCATCGGTGTCAGTGTCGGGCTCTTGCCGTTAGGCTGCACCGCCAGCCCAACGGCTCTAAGGCCGCTCAATCAACGTGGCGATACCTTGGCCGACGCCAATGCACATGGTTGCCAACCCACGTCGGGCACCACTCGTCTGCATACCATAAATCAAGGTCGTCAAAATACGTGCCCCCGATGCCCCCAAGGGATGACCCAGCGCGATCGCACCTCCATGTCGGTTGACAATGCCCGCGTCAAACGGTAAGTCGTGCAATACGGCCAGGACCTGCGCCGCAAAAGCCTCGTTTAACTCCACCTGCTCGACATCCTGAAGCCGCCACCCGGCGCGCTCTAAGGCTTTCTTAGAGGCTGGCACGGGGCCATAGCCCATGATGGCGGGATCAACCCCCGCGACGCCTGTTCCGCGAATCAACGCAAGCGGTTCGAGACCACGCGCGGCGGCCTCTTCACGTGCCATCAACACCACTGCGGCCGCCCCGTCATTAATGCCCGACGAGTTACCCGCGGTGACTGTCCCTCCCTCGCGGAACGCCGGCTTGAGGCGGCTGAGCTTCTCCAGGCTGGTGTCCGGTCGGGGATGTTCATCCCGTGTCACGTATTGCACCGTGCCCGTTTTCGCATCAACGATCGGCACCGGTACGATTTCTCGGTCAAACTGTCCTGTCGCCTGAGCCTGAACCGCCCGTTGATGAGACTGTAAAGCCCACCGGTCTTGCGACTCGCGGCTAATGTGAAACTTTTCCGCGAGATTTTCGGCCGTCTCGCCCATGGAATAAGGATAGTAACGAGCTGCTAATTGCGGATTGGTCATCCGCCATCCAATGGACGTGTCCCAAAGCTGTTGCGAACCTCCGGCAAATCCGGTTGACGGTTTGGGCAAAACCCAGGGCGCACGGGTCATTGATTCAACCCCACCGGCGACAATAATGTCGGCCTCTTCGGCCCGAATGGCCTGATATCCGCGATTGACAGCTTCTAATGAGCTCCCGCACAACCGATTCATCGTCGAACCTGGCACACTGACGGGAAATCCCGCCAGCAAGAGCGCCATTCGCGCAACGTTGCGGTTGTCCTCTCCCGCTTGATTTGCATCTCCGACAAGGACATCATCCACGTCCGCCGGGTCGAGATGGATGTCTTCCACCACTTGTTTGAGCACCAAAGCTGCTAAATCATCCGGCCGAACATCTTTCAATACACCACGGTGACGCCCGATCGGCGTGCGCCGGGCAGCGACAATAGCCACTTCCCGCATCCTTTTGCCCCCCTTGACTCTCTGCCTTGCTCTTAATCTTCAACCGGTGCCAACGAGCTGCCCACTTGCGCTCGGATCCACGGATGCGGTCGAAACCGCGGCCCAAACATGTCGTGCATTGCCGCCAGTCCCCAATACACCGCGGGCCACCCAAATAGTTCAGCCCACTGGAAGGGTCCACGCGGATAATTGAGACCCAGGCGCACCGCCTGGTCGATTTCTTCAGGAGGTAAACCCTGGTGCAAAAAGTTGACAGCTTCGTTGATAATGGGCAAAACTTCGCGCGAGAACACCAACCCTACCGTGTCCTGGACCGCGATAAAGGTGCGGTCCGGCCAGACGCGGCCCAACCAGGCGCGATCCTCGTCCGATGCGTTCACGACCGTTTGTCGGGTCCCCTGTGCTAGCATCAACAGCGGATCACAACCAATGACGTGCATCGCATCACCCAACCACTGGCGCTGGGCAGCGATGGTCGCCGTTGTCGACGCACTGAGGACCGATTTCACACCAACCGCTCGCAACTGCCGTAACCTCGCCCGCTTTGCCTGAAGCGGACCCAATCCCGCATCAATGACCCAAGAAGCCCCCTGAGCTTCCTGACATTGGCTGTCCCCGCAAAACTGCACAGAGACTTTCGCTCCTCTGGCCCATTGGTCGGCCTGATGCGGCGTACAGCCAAAAATCCGAACGACCTCAGTCATAGCGATAGAACCCCCGTCCGCGCTTTCGACCCCAATAGCCGCGTTCTACCAATTGTTCTTGCAAAGGGTGGGGACGATACCGCTCATCGTAATACGTCTGCTCGTATACGGAGCGCGTAACGGATAAATTGACATCCACCCCAACCAGATCCATCACGCGAAATGGCCCCATGGGAAATCCTGCACCTTCCATAATGCCGTCGACCTCTTCCATACCCGCCACGTTCTCGTCCACCAGGCGTAGCGCCTCCAAATAAAAAGGGCGTGCCACACGATTCACCAAGAACCCAGGCTGATCGGGCACCACCACCGCAGTCTTTCCCAACTGTTCCACCAACCCTTGAGCGGCGTGGATGTACTCTTCCGAGGTGTCGAGGCCGCGAATGATTTCCACCAACCCCATCCTCGGCACCGGATTAAAAAAATGCAGTCCACCAATCCGCTCGGGATACCGGGCCGCGCGCGCCGACAGGCGGCTAATGGCGATAGACGAGGTGTTGCTAGCTAGCCAAACGTCTGCATCATAGTGCTCGTCTAATTCCCGAAAAAGGTCTTGCTTTAAGTCTGCTACCTCTGGCGCTGCCTCAATCACCCATTGAATGCGCTGCCGGGGTGGGTCGACGGCCAAGCTGAGACGAGCTAAATACGTGTCGAGTGACTCCGTCAGACGTCCTGCATCAATACTGCGCCTGATGTGGTTGGTAATGAGAGTGCGTGCGCGTTCTCGCGCCTGGCTGTCAGGGTCGGTCACGACAACGCGATGCCCGTGGGAAATAATCACCTCCGCGATGCCTGAACCCATCGTTCCAGACCCTACCACGACAATATCCATTTTACTGCCCCCGAAAAACAGGTGACTTTTTTGCAAAAAAGGCTTCCACAGCGGTCTGATGGTCAGCGGTCTGAGCCGCCCGCACCTGAAAATCCTTTTCCCGCTCCAACACCTGATCCAATCCGTGGCTTGCTCCATACGCCATCTCACGCTTAATCATGCCTAATGCCAAGGGAGGACCCGATGCCAACGTGCGAGCCAAGTCGTACGTTTCCTTTTGCAGTTGTTCGTCGGTGACGAGCCTATTTATCAATCCCCATTGCAGTGCGGTCTCATCATCCACCATCATGCCCGTCATGGCCATCTCAAGCGCTCGTGCTGGTCCTATTAGCCGCGGCAAGAAATAGCTGGACCCTGAATCCGGTACCAAGCCAATACGGACAAACGTCTGGGAAAACCGCACCCCCACAACAGCGATGCGCAGATCGCAGGCCAGCGCCAACGACATCCCCGCGCCGGCCGCCACCCCGTTAACCATGGCAATCGTGGGTTTTTCTAGATTGGCCAGTCTCTTAATCAAAGGATGATAGTACCGGTCCAGGTGCTCGGCAATATCCCGTTCAGCGGGCTTTTCACCCAATGCCTTTAAATCTTGTCCCGAACAAAATCCGCGACCGCGACCCGTCAACACCAGCGTCCGTACATCTCGGTTGCGCTCGACCTGCTTTAATGCGTCGACTATTTCCGCCATCATCCCGTTGGTCAACGCGTTCAAAGTCTCTGGCCGATTCAACGCGATCGTCGCGATGTGGTCCTGCACCTCATAGTCAATTGACTGATATGACATGAACTACCCCTTTCCATGCCCTTCAATTATGGATCTGAGAGCGCTTGCATCCAGTATCCCACCCGATATGCCGCCTTTTCTATCAGCGAGGCTAAAGCCCGATGCACGTCGCGTTCGTTGCGGGGGCGGTCCAACACCGAATACTGCCCAACTATCCCTGCATCATACAAACCAAGGTGCCCGGGTCCCAGCTGCAATGTCAGCGCAACAGCCGGAATCCCGGCTCTCTGCGCTACCTGAGCCACCTGTCCCACAGCCTGATGGGCGGAATCCGCCGTAAGCTGGCTGCTCCCGGTCACCGCCCAATCCACCTGCCAGGCTTTCTCTTCTAACCTACCTAAATGGGCAAGAAATTCTGCACCCAATCTAAACTGAGCACCCAAAAACGCCAACGCCATCCCTAAGCCCCCCCCAGAGCCGCTGGCTGCGACATCGCCTACGGGGATTCTAATATACTCACTCAACAGTTCAGCCAACCGACAAGATGCCGGCATCAACCCCCCGTGAATCAAGTCTAGCCGAAAATCTCGCTGTTGGACACGTTCATTCCAGCTGTGCCAGTGGTCAGTTAGGCCTACGATGGGAATGGGGGGAGGTGTCAGGTCGGAAAAGTCGATGCGGTCTAGGGCTAAGAGAGGACGGGAGCCCGATGCAAGCGGCGTGCCCGTGCCATCCATCAAGGTGACCCCAAAAAGTTGCAAAAGGCCCATGCCTGCGTCAGCAGCCAGAACATCTCCCAATCCAACCGCAATGCGGTCAGGCCGGCGGGCCAAAAGCCGACGGATCATCTCTCCCACCGGACGGCTATCGGTATAGGTGCCAGGCAGTTGACTCGGACCATCCGGACTTCCGAGCGCATCTTGGGCATCGAAAATAGCCGTGCGATCATTGAGCCATCCCCATTTGACCTCACGAGCGCGACGATTGCCCACCGCAATGACCTCGTGATAGAGGCGACCGCCGGCCAGACGTACCGCAAGATCGGTTGTCCCGCTACCGCCACTAGCCAGCGGATAGATGACAAAATCCGTGGGAGACACCACTTCTTGTAAGCCCCGCACCATGGCTTGAGCGACTGCTTGCGCTTTCATTGAAGGGTAAAATCGTTCAGGAGCTACTAATATTCGCACATCATCGCGCTCATTTCGGGAGTTCCTCCGCTTCACATCCACCGGTGAAGCGAAGACCTATCTGCTCTAAGGTTTTCTGCCGAACGCGGATTCAGAGCACTGCATACCGATCTGTCGACACCGCACCAACCACGTGCGGGTAGCTCCAACCGATCGGACCACATTGCAACGCTTGGTCCCCGCTTTATTTCTACTTTAATCAGAACACGCGGCGCTAGCCAATAGGATGGTAACAGTTTCTCCACGATTTACCGAGAAAACAGATGAACCTTTGGGAGCCCCCATCGTTCGACGCGATGCCCAAGCAACCGACCGGATTTCAACCGTACAATGGGGCACTCGTGCAGACTATGTACAGCGCAAACCGCCGAAAATGTTCGTTACATTTTGATTGCGGCGATATGAGGCAACAGGGGCGATTGAGGAGCTCTCGCGGCGTCATCTGGTCGGTTGACCGACCCGCATGCAATCTTTACCATGAAAAGTCGTCGTCCTGTGACCAAATTCGACCGATTGGCGTTGTATCATGTAACCGCCGTCACAACTGCGTGTACAAAAGGAGGCTCTGTGGGCAATCATTCGGTACGTCGAACAAAGGCCGCCAAACTGGCATCATCTTCGTCGCGCAGCCACAACCCGTACGGCTATTTGGCAGTGCTGGTGGCCGTGTTGCTCGGCGTCGGCCTGTGGTTTGTCCGACCCCAGGTCACGCTAAGTCGTAGCAATACGGCGTTGCTAAACGTACAAGCAACAGGGCTTGATTCCCACCTTATCGCGACCGCACTAAGCGCCAGTGGTGTCGAAGTCCCGCTATCCCTGCGCAATGGAGCACTGTGGCCCGCCCATCAGTTGACGCCGAATACTGTTGTCACTGTCTCCGTTCGAGACATCGGCTTGCTGGGATGGTCAGACACCTTACAGCGCCGCGTGATAACGCCAGCAGACCCGAGCTTAGTAAAAAATTCTGTGCAAGTTCCACTCGGGCGATCTCTTGTGCTCAAGTTTCGTGAATCGGTATCGCAAGTGGCATTATGGCCCACAAAAACCGTGGTGCAGGTCAACGGAGCTCGCCATGTGGCACTCGGTCCAAAACCCACCAAACCCAACCAAGGCGGTACGGTCACAATACAGTTACGGGCTCGCTCATGGGAGCCCTGGGGGCAAGCGCAGACGATATCGTGGACCTCGGTGCCGTGGATTACAGCGCATCTCGGGCAAACATCAGCGCCCAACGAGAATTATGCGACGGCCGCGCTGACGGTGACGTTTTCTACTCCTCTAAGCCACGCGTCATTATCACTGTGGCGCTTGTCCCCCAATGTTCCCGGACATTGGCACGAAGTGAGCAATAAGCAGTACCAATTTGTGCCTAGTGGAATTGGATTCACACCGGCTACCAACGTGACGCTCATGCTACCAGGTGGAAGTGCAGGCCCAGTCGCTCAAAACGGATCATATTTAGCGACGACCACCACGTTAACCTATCAGATTCCGGCGGGCCTCACCGAGACCATGCAAGAATGGCTGGCGGAACTCGGCTACCTGCCGCTCACCTTTACGCCGTCCACATCCACTCCCGCGTCTCTCAGCAATTGGGACACGGCGTATAACCCCGTGTCCGGAACATTTGCCTGGAAATATGCACGGGTGCCGGTGTCCTTAGAAGATTTATGGAGCCCGACCTATTGGTCCGTGATCACGCAAGGCGCCGTTTATTCGTTCGAACACCAACACGGTCTCACGTTGACTCCGACTCCAGGAGCACCCTTTTGGAACGCGTTGCGCCAGGCTGTTCAAGATCACGATGTCGATAAGACACCCTATGCCTACGTGTATGTCAGCGAAACGCTACCGGAGCGTCTGTGGCTTTACGTCGGGGGAAAGGTCATTCTCACAACACTGGCGAATACAGGTATTCCCCAAACGCCAACCAGCATTGGAACCTTCCCCGTGCAAATTCGAACAACCTTTCAGATTATGCGCGGCAAGAATCCCGACGGTACCCCGTATGCCGATCCCGTCCACTGGATTAACTACTTTCACGGCAGCGACGCAGTCCACGGTTTTTTACGCGCTCAGTATGGGTTCCCGCAAAGTTTGGGCTGCGTCGAAGTCTCCATTCCCGTTGCGGCAAAAATCTATCCACACCTATACATCGGTGCCCTCGTAACCGTTCAATCGACAGGATCGCCGCCTATTCAACTGGTACCACCGGCGAACCCCAACGAGTAAATCCCTGTAGACTGGCGATGCGCAACGCTAAGCCAACGCACCTCGTATGCGCCTTCCTGCGCATTGGGATGGCTCAGGATGACTTATACAGACAACGAACGACCGGGTCTTGCCCCTGTTCAAGAAATTCCAGTTCGACGGGGTGAAGATTGCGACACAGCGCGTGTGTCTTATACGGTAAAGACACCGAAGGGTGGAGCATTTTAAAGTCGACCATTTTCCCGCAACCCGGACATGGACAACGCACAACACCCATTCCCATCGTCTGAATCGACACCAATTAGCCCCCCTTAAAGCGCTTCGTAGTGGTCCTTCATTACAACTCAGGCATCGTATATCTCCCATTATCGCACAATGAGCGGTGCCTGCTGGAGATGGGCAAAACCAATGCGGGTCCTCAATCGATCCGAGTACGTGCCTGGGTCAACCATTCCTACTCACTATGGTAGTCAAACCCATGCCCTATATCTAGCCCGTCTGGGTCTGGACTGCGCCTCGACAAACTTCAGATTAGCCGGCACGTTTAACAGCGCCAGGATTGCACCAACGGCGCACGACGGCTGCTAAGGCAGCGGTCCCGTTCAACAATTTGACCCAAAACCACCGCGAGTCCGAAACGACCCTTATCTCCCGTCGACTATTTCACAATATTGTCCATTGCCGTAACGGCAATCTCGGCATGCCGAAATGCTTCACGCAACTTGGCCACGAGACGCGCTGCGCCCGGTGTATCCCCGTGGATGCAAACAGTATGCACAGGAAGAGTGAGCCGAGTTCCATCGACAGCCGTCACCTGCCCCTCTCGCACCATCCGGACAGCGCGATCGATCACCCGGCCATCATCCGTAATCACGGCACCCGGCACGCGTCGAGAGACTAACGTGCCATCGGGATTGTATTCGCGATCGGCAAACACTTCATATGCCACACGCATTCCTTGTGCTTGCGCGGCGCGTGCCAGCTCACCCCCGTACGCAACGACAATAAGGTTCGGATCAAAATCCCGGATTGCGGCGATAATGGCATCCGCCAATGGTCGATTTGTCATCGCCAGATTGTTGAGCTGGCCGTGTGGCTTAACATGCTGCAGCGCCACCCCGAAACGTCGGCAAAACCCTGACAGTGCTCCGATTTGGTACAACACGTCCGTTCGTGCCTGCTCCGGCGTGACATCCAAGTTGCGGCGGCCAAATCCCACTAGATCAGGAAAACTCGGATGAGCCCCACAGGCAACCCCATATTCACGCGCCTTTTGCACGGTTCTTGCCATTGTCAACGGATCACCACCGTGAAATCCACAGGCGATATTCGCGGAGGATATATGCGGCATCACCTCCTCATCGTTCCCCATGCGCCACGCGCCATAACTTTCCCCCATATCGCAATTAAGATCCACCTGATTTGGCATCGCGAGTCCCTCCCCATCTTACCCGATCGACCCGGCTGGTTCTTCTAAGCTTTTAGGAAATTCGTGCCCCGAAGCGTCTTTTGCCGCCGTGTCTCCCCGACCCATGACCAACCCTCGAGGATTATTCGCGGACCAGCCGAATAATCGCCCACAGACGGTCTTCCCGTACCCACGGCTTTGGCTGGCCCGTATTCATTCTCGTTGTGCATCAGACGGGATTAGCGGGCTTTGCAATGACGTCTCGAGTTTCTCAAGCGCTGTCCGCGCTTCCTCAACATTCACCAAAGAAAAGCCAATCTCATCTCCTGGTTTTAATTGTGCCAAAACAGGCCAGTCTGCCCGAATGACGTGGGCTAAGGTCGGATACCCGCCAATACTGCCCCGCGATTTGAGGAGAATTAAGAGTTCTCCGCCCGCCGTAACCTCAACCGCCCCCACCGCCATGCCTTCTGAAGGCCCATCACTCGCTCGCATCGCGTCCGCAACGTCCGGCCCGATTAGGCGGATTCCCACCCGGTCCGAATGCGGGCTGACGCGAAACCGCGAAGACACCAGTCGCTTCAAGGCGTCGGGGGGAAAGCGATGCACACGCACTCCTGGAAGGACACGGACCACCGATCGTGCAAGACAGGTTTCGACTGGCGCTTGAAGCGGCCGGGCTTGGCCTCCAGAATATTCTACGATGTCTCCTGCCTTGAGGGCCCGCCCTTGCAAACCGCCGAATCTCGCGACCACGTCAGTCGATCGGCTGCCTAGAACCTCGTCCCCTAGCACTCCGCCAGGAAATGCAAGATAGGCGCGGGCACCCCGCCGAATCCCCGCGAAGCGCACGCGGTCAGCCGTGCGAAGCATCTGGCTGGTTCCGGGAACCCAGGCTCTGCCATTGACGGAAGCCCCCAAATCCGCACCTGCCAGGGCAGCCCAACCTGCGTCTTCTGCCACCAATTCAGGCCCCAACAATGTGATTTCTAGTACCGCCGCATCCTGCATGTTGCCTATTAGGCGATTAGCCCACCGGGCCGCATAGTCATCAAGCCAACCCGAAATCATCACCCCCAGATGCTCATAACCAAACCGCCCGGCATCTTGGATGGTAGTCTGTAAGCCAGGTTTAATGACCCGAATCTTAGGCATCTGACACCTCAACCATCACATCGATGCCTTGCGCCACTTGTGCCTCGAATCTGGCAAATTCTTCCGGTTCGATGGACCGAAACCGGAGAAAATCCCCCGGCTCATATCGCACGGGAGGGTTGCGGTCCCAACAGAACAACCGGGCCGGCGTCCTCCCCAAGAGATGCCATCCTCCGGGACTCGACATCGGATAAATGCCCGTCTGGGATCCGGCCATCGCTACGGATCCCGCCGGAACACTGGTTCGCGGGGAGGTACGTCGGGGCAATCGGAGAGTCTCGGGTAAAATGCCACATAAGGGAAATCCCGGCGAAAAGCCGATGCAATAGACCTGGTATGGATGGGCCGTGTGTTGCTGGACCACCTCCTGCGGGGACATCCCCAGACGCTGAGCTACATCCAACAAATCCTCACCATACTCTCCGCCATAACAGACGGGTATGTCAAAATATCGCGATTTCTGGGTGACTGGCTGCAACCGTAGATCGGGAATAATTGCTTGCAATTCATCCACGGTCATCTCTAGCGGGTCAAATTCCACTAACAGAGTACTAAAAGCCGGGACTATTCCCCATATTCCGGGTATGTTGGCGTTCTTGATTGCACGAGCCATTTGATGCACCGCCCGATTAACGACAGGGTCAATCGCCTCTCCAAAGTCGATCATTAAGCCACTATCTCCAACGGGCATCAACTTGTACGACGCTGTCATCACGAGTTCCTCCTGCTGCCAAATCCGGGTTCCTATCCACTATACATCAAGCACCATTCATTCTGACTCCGCGACAATTGAGACAACAGACTTGATCGGATCGGCCGTAAAACTCCGCCGGTTCGGGGCGGAGATATCAGGCGCCGACCCCGAAGGGATCAATCCAGGGGTTGCTGCTGCTCGATGTATTGCCTAAGAATCGACAGGGGACTCCGCCAACTGATCCGGAAAAATCCTGGGGATCATAAGGATGCAATTCAACGCACTCGCGCAGTGCTCATAGAGTCGACCGCCGCGCAACATCAAGCGGCATTGTTACCGGATCACGATGGGCGGCAGAATGCGCAACAGCAGCAAATACGAGAACAGTTGCCGAGGGCAATCGACTCCAATTACCTACAATGAAAAGCTGGTGACCCGAGATCCGATCATGAACTCACACCTCCTTGCATCGTTTGTTCCGCATTCGAAAGCATACTCGTCTGATGTCCAGCACATAGCCACCATGTACTGGCCAGCGAGACTAGTACGGAACCCAGGGCAGGCCCATACATCCAATAAAAGCTGACCCGATCCCCCATCAATGTCACGATGTGAAACATTGGCCTAAGTTATTATGTGGAGCCGCGAATTATGTAAAGTCGGATGTGGCAATGCCCGCTAATCGGGGCTTCGAACGTGAATATGTCCCCATAACACCTCAGACTGGGGA
>PXYV01000080.1 GCA_003023745.1 Sulfobacillus acidophilus
CATCTCCGTCTAAGAGAATGGGTCTCCTTCTGACTTCGCGACGGCAGGGTCAAATTCCTTTACGTCTACACAATAAATTCAAAAGTTAGCGCCTATGGGTGATAGTCCCCTTATCTGCGGCCAATTGCTCCACGTAGGGGGTGTGGGTGATGACGACGATAAGACGGGCCGTGCGTAGTTCTCTAAAATCGCGCAGTCGGGGCTGATTCAGATCCCCGAGCATGTGGGGAAACCTTCAGATGTCAAGCGTTCGTAGTTTCCTGTATTGTAAGACAAGTTTTGGAAGCTATCTTTGTGGCAACATTGGTTCGGCAATGTCACTACCTGGTGAACATGGACAAATAAAAGGGGCGTGCCTTGAGGTTGTCGGGAATCGTTCGACAGCACTAGCGTTTCTTCTAGACGCGTGGGTCCGGTTTATTTATCCTTAGGCACAACGATGAGTGATGAGGTCAGGTGAGGTCCCACAATGGATATCCAAGTTCCACGAACTGCCAAAGATTATGTGCAAAAACTAATGGCGGATGTTTTTGAGAAGACCCTTGTGAATTGGTATGGCCTGGGCGAGACACGAGTCGTGGGATCGGTACCGTCGGAGATTCCGCAAATCGTGATTCAGAACAGTTTGCTTGACCACGTATTTGTAACGGATAAGGGGCACTTGCTCCACATTGAGTTTCAATCGACTACTGAACCTGACCTCTATCGATTTTTGTCATATGCTACCGCGTTGACGGTTGCCCATCGTCGGTCGGTCCGCAGCATTGTTGTGTATCTCTGCGCGATCTCGTCAGCTCCGGCTCTATTGAATGCAGGTGCAATCCAGTACTCCGTCGAAAATGTGTTTATCGCAGAAAAGTCAGGGGAATCGGCATGGGATCGCGTCAGTCGACTGCCAGTTGACGCATGGACGGATTCCGACATATTAGATCTTACCTTCTATCCATTTATGCGGGACGCACAATCCCAGTCAGAGCGAGCTCTGAAAGCTGCAAAGTTGTCCACCCAATTGCCTAAAGCGATGCAACAACGCGTTGGTGCGATGCTTTTGGGATTGACTCTGTCGTTTCTGGATGACGCGGTGGTACAATCGATCAAAGAGGTGATACGCGTGAACGATTTGATTCGTGAATTAGAGGAAGAAGCTATTCAGCGCGGTTGGAACAAGGGATGGCAAGAGGGCCACCAACGGGGTCACGAACAAGGCCGTGCAGAAGGCCGCGCAGAAGGCCTTGCAGAAGGCCTTGCAGAAGGTCGAGTGGAAGGTCGCGAGGAGGGGCTGTGGCAAGGGGAGTGGTCTATGGTGCAGATGCAATTGCAGGCTCGTCTGGGGATGATTCCCGACTCTCTCATGAACCAAGTACGGAAATTAAACCGCCAGCAATTGCTAAAATTAGGATGCCAATTGTTGTCTATTGGCACTATTGACGAATTATCCGCGGTGGTGACGAAATTGGCGAGCGACCCCATGCACTAAATGGTATCAATGCGTGTATATGCTGGTCTGTGTTCTAGCCGATTAACTCGTGAACGCCATCCTGTCGCACGTCCCCGCGACACAGCGCGGCGTTAGTATGGTCATCATCGCGTTTTGGTGTAGTCAAAACACTGGCGGGTGGGGCGTGAGCGCCCGTATCAGATCTTGACGGTCCTCCTGAATCTGTCATGAAATGGTCGTTGGACACCGGGGTTAGGCGATCGACAGTGTGCGTGACGTGACGACGTTTTCCGGCTGGGCTCGACGAAATACAGTTCGATCGGGTCGTATGTCGACCTGTTCATATGCTTAGGGATCGAATGACGTGACTTTTACCGCACCGTTTTTCTTTGAACAGTCTGGAGGTTGGTCGGAAAATCGCTAGCGAACCTCGACTGATATGAACCTTCTCCACCATCCCCAGCATTTTTGTACGGACCATCTCTCCATCTGAAGCCCGCGACTCGATCATGTTATCCAGTAGCGCAATTATGTAGGGGTACGCTTAGGTTAGGTACCCGTTTTGGCTTTTGTGAACCCAGTCCGGAGTGACATTCAATCTCCATAGCGTCGCCGTAGCAGTGAGGTGACGTTCAGTGCAATTATCGGACTTATGGATGAGATACAAGGTGCCCATTGTTTGACGGCCTGCGAATTGTCTCTGCTAGTTATGCGCTTGTGCCTCCTCGTCATCTTCTACATCGGCTTGAGGAATCCTTTAGCTGGTCCATGTATGGAATCAAAGGACGGATCTAAAATATTGTACGAAGTACTTTATTAGCGATCTGACGCGAGCTCGCCGATTGAAGATTTCTTGACAAATGAAGGATTTATCCATACGCTCAAAAGGTGTAAAGCGAGAGACAAACTGTCTATCTTCGACAGGGTGACATACTCGGTCAAGGCATGGACCGGTCAGGTGTTGTAGCTGATAGGAACGATCTCGGGGAGATAATACTCACTGGGACCATTGCGGCAACTTGACGCGGTCAAACTCCTTTAGAAGGGGTTTATGATGGCTAAAAATAATGTAAAAAGAGTGGCGTTTGGAAAATTATCCGCTACAATGTTGGCTTTGGTCCTGCCTGGGTGGAGAGGCAGTGATTCAGGTGCTGGCCTACTTGGGTGCGCGAAGTGGAGGCGAGATTACGCTGGGTGGAGAACCCGTGCCAGTGAGGCTTAATGCGGCGGCGTTGGACCGTTTGCGCCAGCTAATCGTCCTTCGAGATCTTTTTGGGGTGCTCAACCCCCACTACCTGGTAGAGTATCTGCTTAAGCGGCCCATTTTCAATTACTGCATTCAAACCCAAGAGCCGATTTTGGAACTGATTGTGAAAACCGTGGAAACCGTGGAATTGTCTCCGTATCGCGATTTTATGGGCAAGTATCCTAATGAATTATCACGTGGGCAGCGCCAGCGTGTGGTCATTGTGCGGGCGTTAGTTACGCAGCCGGAAGTTATTCTAGCGGATGGACCGACCTCGATGCTGGACGTCTTTATCCGCATGAGTATATTGGACCTGCTAGAAAAACTGCAGGCAGAGCGTCATTTGTCGTACTTGTTTATTACCCACGACCTCGCGTCGACCCGCTATATTTCGGACCACTTGTTGGTAATGTATGCAGGTCATGCGGTTGAAGGAGGGGAGACGGGTGAGGTGGTGCAACATCCGCTCCATCCTTATACTCAGCTTTTGTTGTCCGCCGTGCCGAGGCCCGGGCGGCCTGATCCGATTGGGGTGATAGCGTCGTCTGCCGAGCCCCCGAATCTATCGACTGGATGTCAGGGATGCGTGTTTCAGTCGCGATGTCCCTTGGCCATGGCTCGCTGTACAACAGAGATCCCTCAGGCCCAAGAGGTGGGATCCGATCACTGGATGGCCTGTCACGCCATCTCGTCGGCCTAAGGTTTGTCGGGGAAAGAAAGTCGGATAGAACCATCAAAAGTTCCAAGAGAAAGGTGATCTGAATATGCGGGGTGTGGTAGAGGGGTTTTACGGGCTACCTTGGATCGAGGAGGATCGGCGTGACGTGATGGCGATGCTAGGGGACAAGGGATTAAGTCATTATCTGTATGGACCCAAGGATGCGCCGGGCTTTCGCGAAGGCTGGCGCGCGCCGTTTGCAGCGGAAGATCTGCGCCGGTTGGAGCAAATGCAGCGGATGGCGGAACGTTACGGGCTCACATTGGGCATTGCGCTCTCGCCAGGACTGGACATTGATTTTCGCAATCCCGCTGAGATTACGGTGCTAGAACGCAAGTTTCGCCAGCTTCATGCGGTAGGCATTTTTTGGCACGGCCTGTTTTGGGACGATATTGACCCGCTTGGCAGCCCGCGCGATCTTGACCAATTTCCCAATCCTGGCCATGCCCAAGCCTGGGTTACCAATCAGTTGGCACAGACGTTGCCATCATCTAACCCCAATAGTCCGTGGGTTTTTTGTCCGACAGAGTATTGGGGAGTGTACGAGTCCTCATATCGCGAGGCGGTTCGCACCACACTGGCGGCAGATATCGGGGTGATTTGGACGGGCCCGGAAATCTGCTCGGGGCAATTGACGCGCGTCGACGCCGAGAGGGTTCGGGAACAATTTGGCCATCCACTCGTTATTTGGGACAACTATCCGGTTAACGACGCCGAGATGGTGCATGAACTCCATTTAGGGCCCTTGGAGGGACGCGCTCCGGATTTGTTCGAGGTGGTCGCGGGCTACTTGGCGAATCCGATGGACCGAGCCCAGGCCTCTTTGATCCCGTTGGCGACCATTACACGGTATGTGTCCGATCCGCGAACCTATGATCCCTGGAAGGCGTGGAGTGCGGCGTTGGACTATTGGGGTCAAGCGTATCATCCGATGCTGGAGCGGTTGGGACAGGCCACCTTATATTCGTGTTGTCGCCGCGAGACGGAGATCAGCGACGCGTTCTATCAAGCCCACCGCAAGGGCGTGCCGCCAAGCCCAGATGCGGTAGAGGCGGTGTTGGCTTGGGGGAGCGTAACCCTCGATGCGTTTCCAAGGCCCTTGCATGCGGAGATTGCGCCGTGGGTTGAAAAGTTGAGGGTGGTGGCGCTATGGCTCGAAGCCGTGATGAACCAAGATGTCGATACGGCCCAGCAGTGGCAAGCGCAGGCGGCGCACAACGAGTCACTGGTCTATGGTGGCACGGTGGAGCTATGGCTCAGAAATGTTGCCTGGACGAAATAGCGGGCAAAGCATGGCGGAGATGGCGATTGAAACGACGCGATGCGGTGCGATTTGCTCAGTTGGGCCAGGTCTTTTCAGCGCGGATCCCTGAGGCGTCCTGGTTGTTACAGGTATTTCCGCGACAACACGTTGTGCGAAATGAGGAGGACGAGTTGATGACAGTGGCACGGGCAGTGGTCGTAGCGGCGGGACGGGGCAGGCGCATGGCGCCATTTCACCTGGCGCGTCCGAAGTGTTTGCTGCCGTTGCTCAATGAGCCGCTTTTGGCGCATCTTTACCGCGCTCTGGCTGGAGCTGGGATTGCAGAGGTGACTTTAGTTGTGCGGCAGGCCGACCAGCCATTAGTTGCGAGTGTGGTTTCAGAGGGATTGGCGGTGCACTGGGTGACGGCAAATGATGACGGTGGCAGTGGGACTGCGGCGGCGTTGGGCCTTCAGGAAATTCCTGGCGATGAGACCTGTCTAGTCGTGGAAGGCGATGTCTGGGTCGATGCAGCGGACCTCATGCGCTTGATGGCGTCGTTGTCAGACAACGATATGGCCGTGTTGGTCGATCCACTGAAGGAAGAGGCTCCCCACGATTGGATCGTCGCAGACGTGAACGAAAACCAGGTGTGCGGCGCCTGGGGGCATCCCCGCGAAGGCGAATGGCGGATTAGTGGTGTTTACGTGTTGACACCCGCTGCACGACAGGCCTTACAACAGCCCCGGCGACGCGGGGTGCGTGTGCCTGTGGGGGGGATGCCGCATGCGGAGTATGACATTGCAGAAGTGATTAATACCTTGTTGGACGCAGGCGGCAAGGTCGCGGCGTGCCGCGCCGAGAAGCCGGTGATGAATTGGGATAAGCCTTGGCACATCTATCAAGGCAACTTGTGGGCCTTGCATGAATGGGGTGCATCGCATCAGATTGACGCCGCCCCCGACAGTGTGATTGACGCCAGTGCGGTGATTCGGGGCCCATTGCGCGTGGGGCGTGGCAGTCGCATCGGGCGGGGCGCCATTATTGAAGGGCCAGTCATCGTTGGGGAAAAGGTGGTGATTGATGATTATGCCAAAGTGAGTCATGCCGTGGTGGGAGACAGTTCACTCGTCAGTCACACGGCGGAGTTCTTGGGTGGCGTTATCATGGAAAATGTCTACCTAATGCACAACTGCGAACTCTATGGCGTGCTTGGTCATAGTGTCGATATTGGTGCAGGCACGGTATGTGGGACGCTGCGTTTTGACGACCGGGAAACCCCGCACCGCATTTTGGGTCGTTGGGAGACGCCCAAGCATGGATCCAACGCCACTTATTTAGGCGACTTTTCCAGGACAGGCGTCAATGTCGTTATCTTGCCAGGTAAGCACATTGGCCCCTATGCGGTCGTCGGTCCGGGAGTGGTTGTCAATCGGGACATTGAGGCCTACACCGAAGTGTTGTTGGAGCAGCAGTGGACGGTCAGGAAATGGGGGCCAGAACATTATGGATGGTAAGTCACAGAGCGGTAAGCCGGACGAAGTAGCTACGGGACTACTCGAGAATCAAGGTGCGATTTTAGCGCAGGTGCATGAAATCACGCACTTCAGCCCCGCAGAGCGGCAAGTGGCGGAACTTTTGCGAGCGCAGGCGGACGAATTCTATCAATGGTCCATTACCGAAGTGGCGGAGCGGGCCGAGGTGAGTGAAGCGACGGTGATTCGCTTTGCGAAGACGCTGGGGTTCTCGGGATTTCAAAATCTTAAGATTGCGCTCGCGCGCGAGCGCGCCGCCATGAGTCTGTCGCTGGTGGAGGTCAACAGTGAAGACGACTGGACCCGGGCGATGGCACATCTGCAATCGCATTATGCCCTCATGCTAAGCACCACCTTTGCCCGCTTTGACGAGGAGCGATTGCGCCCGATTGTGTCCCTCCTGCGCGATGCAGCTCAAGTGATCGTCTTGGGCGTAGGTACCTCCGGTTTGGCGGCGCAAGTGTTGCAATATAAGTTAGCGCGGCTCGGACGCGCCGTGGTCTTTCATGTGGACAGCCATTTCCAAGCGTTGCAAGCGGCCAATGCGCACCCTGGGGACGTGGTGGTGGCGTTTTCGGTGTCGGGGAGTACCCGCGATACGGTTGACGCCCTGACGCTGGCTTCTGAAACGGGTGCCCACACGGTTGCGATAACGCACTACGAGCGCTCGCCTCTTGCCCACCAAGCACAACATGTGATTGTGACGGCGGGGTTTGATACCCCGGTCGTCAGTGGCACCCTCTTGTCCCATGTGTCGCAAATCTTGGTCGTTGATGCGCTGTACCTAGGCTTGGTGCTGGGCGATTTTGGTACGGGGGTAGACCGGCTCGAAGCCACTGCCGAGCAAATTGCGCGCTTTAAGAAATATTAAGTGAAGGGGACATAACAATGGAGGCAGCACGGCTAAAACGTTCTGTGGAATGGGCCCTAGTTAATCGGGTGTGGGTCGACGTCGCGGAACGTCTGCAAAAAGCCGGGGCACCACCGGATGTGCTCACCAGCTTTAACGTTGACGCATCGCGATAGGGAAGAAGCGCTGGCCGGGGACGATGGATTGACAACAGGGACGCACGGGACAGAAAGGATTGGGTGATTGGGCAATGGATCGTAAAATGGTGATTGCAGGCACGGGCTATCGGGCAGTAACCCTCTTTGGACGGATGCTGACCGATCCGCGTGCCCGGGGGCTGGCGCAGCTGGTGGGGCTGTATGATCCAAATCCCTTGCGCTTACAGGTAGCCGCGTCAGCCATGAAGGTGCAGGTGCCTCAGTACACGGACTTTGCGGAAATGTTGCAAAAGACTCGGTGCGGCACCGTGATTGTAACCACTGTGGACCGTACGCACGACGCCTATATCATTGCGGCGCTTGAAGCCGGAAAGGATGTCATTACGGAAAAGCCACTGACTACCGATCCCGAGAAACTGAGCCGAATTCTCCAAGCCGAGAGGCTCAGCGGCCACCAAGTGACGGTCACGTTCAATTATCGCTATGCGCCCTATGCGACGGCAGTGCGTGAATTTCTCGCGTCCGGGCGTTTAGGCACGGTAACGTCCGTGAATTTCGAATGGTACCTCGACACCGTGCACGGGGCCGATTACTTCCGACGCTGGCATCGCCAAGTGCAAAACTCTGGCAGTCTCTGGGTGCATAAGGCGACGCACCATTTCGATCTCGTGAATTGGTGGCTGCAACAAGATCCGGTGGAGGTATACGCGCGCGGAGCTCGCCGATTCTACGGCGAACAAGGTCGTCCGCATGGGGAACGGTGTAGTACCTGTGCCTTCACGAAGAGCTGCGAGTTTGCGTTTGATTGGCAGGGTGATCCTCTTTTTGAATCACTCTATCGGCAAGCCGAAGCGGCCGACGGCTATTGGCGCGATGGCTGTGTCTTCGCGGGCGACGTGGATATTTGGGATACCATGACCGCGTCGGTTCGGTATTCTGGCGGCGTCTTCATGAACTACGCCTTGCATGCGTATATGCCGTTTGAGGGTTATCGCATTGCCTTTAATGGCACCGGGGGTCGGTTGGAATGTTCCGTGATTGAAGCCGTGACGCCGCACACGATACCTGAATTTACACGGCGCCAAGCGCTTCGTTGTAGTCCTGACACCGCCTCAGCCCAGGACTTTCGATTTCCGCTGAGAGTTTCTGACCAGGAGACGTTATACTTCTTCCCGGTGTTTGGAGGAGTGGAAGCGGTGGCGATGCCACGTACCTTAGTCGATCACGGTGGCGGCGATGAGCGTATGGCGCTTGATTTGCTGGCGCCCGATGCCATTGACCGTTGGGGTCATCGTGCGGGAACCCGGGCCGGAGCCTATTCGATTCTCACCGGTATCGCCGCTCGCGAGTCCATAGCCCAAAATCGCGCCGTCGCACTGGGCGAGTTAGTCGATCTAGCCCTCTTGCAATAAAGGACCGAAAGGAGCCCCGATGATGTTACATCGAGTCTATCAACCGTCGGACCAAGAACCGGGAATTCACCCGGTATTTACCCCGTCTGACGGCCTCAAATGGCTGCGGTTGGATGTGGGGACGCTGTACGCGAATAGCCCCGACCTGACGATTGTCCATGCCGAAGAAGAAACGGCCATTGTGATCTTAACGGGTACGGTGGCCGTGGAGGCGGCTACCCAGAGCTGGAGGCATTTGGGGGAGCGAGATACCGTCTTTGAAGCACCGGCCACGACCGTCTATCTTCCCGCTGGGGTGTCGGTGCGAGTTACGGCAGAGAGTGAACGGGCCGAACTGGCCATCTGTCGTGCCCCGGCCAAGAGTGGATTGGCCACCGGCGCGGTGATCAGACCGCACGAGGTGGAAGTCGTGCAGCGTGGTCAAAATCTTTGGCAACGAGAAGTTCGCAACATCTTGACGGCCGATGTTGGACCTAACACCACGAGCCTTGTCCTGGGCGAGACGATCAATGAGCCCGGTCAATGGTCGGGATATCCACCTCACAAACATGACACCGACCAAGCTGGGCTCGAAAACGTTTTTGAAGAGGTGTACTATTATCGCACCGACCCCGAAGACGGGTTCGGGGTGCAGTTGCATTATGCGGCAGACGAGTATCCGGACCAGGGCTATGTGGTCCGCAACCGCGATAGCTTTGCGATTCCGCGAGGCTACCATCCCGTGGTCGCGCAGGGTGGATATCGTCTTTATTATTTGTGGTTTATGGCGGGCCCAAGTGGTCGCCGGCCGGTGCCGTTTGAAGATCCACGCTATCGGTGGGTCAATCATCAGTCGGGGAAATGAGGTGGCGCGTGGATTCAGAGAAAGAAATTGCCCTCTTGACACGGGACCTGTGGCCGCGTGAGCGCGGTGTCGCTCCAATTCGAGTCCTGCAGTTGGGTGAAGGGAGATTTTTGCGGACATTTGTAGATGCGCTCTTCCAAGAGCTTGGCCGGAAGGGTCCGGCGTTTAGTGTGCTCATGACCAACATGCGAGCGTCGGGTGCTGCTACCATCGAAGGACTTCAGCGCCAAGACGGCTTGTATACGGTGGTGTTCGGCGATGAAGAGAAAATTGAGCGCACCGTCATCGACTGCGTCATGCCTGTGGAGCTGAAGCGCCAATGGAGCACGCTGGTTGAGGCCATTAAGACGCCCGATTTAACGGTTATCGTGACCAATGGGACGGAAGCCAGCTATCGTGCACCGGTGGAGGAGAGTTGGCCGGTTCCGCCGGGCGACGGTTTGGTTAGTCGACTGGTCTTGTTGCTTTGGGAGAGGTGGCAAGTTATTCCAGAAAGCCCCTTGTGGGTGATGCCGACTGAGCTGGTGACGCATAATGGAGCACGACTTCGCCAGTTAGTGATTGAGGCCAGTGCTCGGTTTCAGGCGGCACCCGCATTTCAACGATGGCTTCAAGAAAAGGTTCGGTTTGTCAACTCCTGGGTCGACCGGATTGTGGCCGGCTATCCGGAGTCAGCCAGGTCCTGGTGGGATGCCTGGGGGTACCGCGATGCCTATTGTTCCATCGCCGAACGGTATGGTCGCTGGTGGATTGAACGCGCATCTTGGGAGCCTCAGGGGCCGTTGCCGTTGGACCGGTTACCGGAGGTGTGCCTGGTTGACGACTTGGCACCCTATGAGGATCTGAAGTTATTTTTGTTAAACGGCGCCCACATCGGGCTAGCCGCGTTAGGCCTTTTACGCGGTTATGCGACCGTGGCCCAAGCCATGTCCGATCCCGACATTGCCCAGGTCGTGAACAACTATTGGAGATGCGCCAAGGGTGTGGTACCGTTGCCGGCGCAGGAGGTAGATGCCTTTATCCGCCATCTTCCCGGACGGTTTCAAAACCCGTATATTGCTCATCAGTTACGCGACATTGCAAGCAATTTGGCACAGAAGTGGAGATTGCGGCTTCAGCCGGTAATTTGGCGGATCTGGGAGCGAGAGCAGAGAATTCCTCAGCCGTTAGTCACGTTTACGGCAGCTATTGGCCAGTGGTTAGCGCTCAATCGTGAATCCGCCAACAGTGCGTCGACGCCTACACTAAAACAGCTTCTGGGACTGGACAGCGAGGAAGGTCCGTGGCTTGATGCGCTGTGTGCTGCCGTTCATCTCGATGAGTAGAGGTCAAAGTTGTTTGGCCGCTATTCACAGGCCCGATGCTAAAGAAGTCTTCCGTAGGCCGATGGCTAAATCCGGCAGCCATTAGGGGACTTTTTTCGCAGGTCGATGGGTGTAACCAGGCATCTGGCGCAATGGAGCGCTAGGACCCGACGGGACCGTCGAGGTACACCTGGGTTTCTGCGGTGCAAAGCGTAGAACTTCGGTTTCAGTGGCCGCGCTGGACGTGGTCTGGGCTTACGTGACCTCGTATCAACTCCATGTCGTAGGCCTCAATGGACGCGGGACTTCATGAGCGCGGCACCGAGGCGGCGCACAATTTGGACTGTGGCGCAACCCGATGACATTGGTGTGGCCGCTCGGATTCTTATAACAGGATAGGGGGTCGACTACCAGTTAGTGCACAAAGCCCGACCCGATTAGACCGCTCATTTTAGGATAGGAGCGATGCCATGGCAGTTTTTGGGTTAGTGGACGTGGGTGGCACAAAAACAATGACGGGGATATGGCGCGACGGTGCGATGGTGGCGGTGGAAAAACAGCCAACGGCGATCGGAGGCGGAGGAGATGGCACGGTCGCGGTCGTGGCAGCAAGTATCAAACGACTCTTAAGGGAAAGGCATCTAGATGTTGGGGAGCTGGTGGGGATCGGGGTGGCGGTACCGGGACCGTTGGACCTGGACCGCGGGCTGGTGCGCTATGCGGCCAATTTAGGCTGGGTCGACTACCCGTTCATCGAGAGGTTGAGTCAAGCCTTTCCAGGTGTGGCTATAGCCATGGATGATGACAGCCGTTGCGCCGCCTGGGGGGAGGCACTGCATGGCGCAGGCCAAGAGTTTCCAATCGTTTGGTACACGACGGTGAGCACCGGCATTGGTAGTGGCCTCATCATTGAGGGCAAGCCGTATCGTGGAGCGCAACTGATGGCGGGGGAACTGGGCCACATCACCATCGATCTGGCAGGTCCAGTTTGTGCCTGCGGTAAACGGGGGTGTTTGGAAACGCTCGCATCGGGACCCGCCATGGCGCGCCATTTTTATGAAATGCGCGGTCTTACAGGTATCCCTTTATCGGCTGAAAATGTATTTAGAGCCCTTCGCACGGGCGACGGGGAGGCGCGTGCGGTGGTGTCGCGGGCGATGCAATATCTTGCCATGGCCTTAAGTTACGTGGTGCATTTGGTGAATCCTGATATTCTAGTCTTGGGTGGTGGCATTGTCGTTCACCAGGGGGATCTTTTGTTGCCGATGCTGCGGCGGGAAATGCGTGGGCACATTCTTTCTGTGCAAGACACGCATTTGTTGTTGCGCCCGGCCCAGCTAGGAGAGCAGGCTGGGCTGTGGGGTGCATACGAGCTGATTGCCAGCCATGTGCAAGGTCGGGGGATATCGGATCGACCGTGAGTGTGTGGCAAGCGGTATAATTTGGCTCGTGACAGTTTTTGACCAGTTGAAAAAGGTGTGTCAAGAGATTATGGCAAGCGGAGCTTTTTGCGTTGTGCGTTTCCAGAGCCTGTGGATAACAGGTTTTGCGGGAATCCACGCGACGAATACCCCCGTCACGCGGCAATCGATAGG
>PXYV01000081.1 GCA_003023745.1 Sulfobacillus acidophilus
CCGGCAGACCTGGTATGATGAGGAGTTACTTCGTGGGCGACCTCAAAAACTCCTTTGCGTGCTATATATTTCCATTATTGGTAAATGATTACTCACAATTGCTAGGTACACCCCGTACCACTGATTTGACCAACAGCGCATTCGCTCCCGAACTCGCGTATTTTAGCGCCCAACCATCTCAAATCACCATTGTGCAGCGCGGGGTGTAGCCGTCCAGAAATCGGCAGAGGTCCCTATTCATGATCGGCAAACCGTCATCACAGAAAGAAGTCAAACCACAAACACCTTGCACTCCGGTGTCGTCCCTAGAATATCACCCACTTTGCTAAACCGCAGTCATAAACCTCTTCGCGGCATCAAGTCTGTTAGCCGTTGGCTTGATACCCCAAAACCTGAAGGTCGAGGGCTTTAGGGCGCGGTTTGCTAACGAGTTAGGTCAATCCGTTAGCGGCCACAACGGCGCGACGCACAGCCATGCTGATAAGTCGCGCGGCGATCGCACCTACCCGCCCAGAACTGGTTGTAATCGCACCTGTGCTTAGAGCGAACACGCTGTCCCCGTCCCAAGGCGAATGGATCGGCTCAATACAGCGCGCCAATCCATCGTGCGCCATCTGTGCCACGCGTTTTAATTCGGATTTGCTGAGATCGCCGTCAGTTGCCACAACTGCCAGCGTGGTCGCAGACCCCAATGCTAACGACGGCGGCTCAGCAATCCATAAGTCGGTGGTGTTTTGCACTTTTCCCCTCATCACGGGGCCTGCCAAAATGTGCCCATCGTCATTAAGAATGCTGCCAACCGCGTTGACCACAACCAAGGCAGCCACCGTCAAGCCGTCTACCGTCCGCAACGTGACTGCCGCTTGGCCACCCTTCATCGCCAATTCGGCACCCAACGTCTTTCCCACAGTCGCTCCGGTACCCGCGCCATAGCGACCACTACCCACCGACTGCTCGAACGTCTTCGCAATTTGAAAGGCCTTCAGGCCGTCTGCCGCACGCGGTGCAACCGCCGCTTTCTCCGCCAGATCAAAAATGGCGGCTGCCACCACAATCGGTACCCGCACGGCCCCTACCGACACGCCGCGACCGATCTGCTGCAGGCCGTGCATCACGCCGTCAGCGGCACGCAGTCCAAATGCGCTCCCACCGGCCAACACCACGGCGTCCGGTCCAAGCACGGTATTCGCAGGATCAAGGACATCAGTCTCACGCGTGGCGGGTGCACCCCCCGTTACCGCGCCAGCGCCTCGAGTGCCTGGCGGCAGCATAATCACGGTGACACCCGTACCCGCCCAGGACCGACTCACACAGCCTACTCCAACACCGGCAAGCGCGAATCGGTCCCATATCACGAACGGTTTTTCGGTCGTAATGGACTAGCTCCTCTCAATCGCATATTGCCGTTACAAAGCGTTCGGCAACCGTGATCCGCGCTGAGTCGAGGGAGCACAGGCGTCGTCCCTATTGGACGGCCTATGCTGCTCGCACACTCAGACGGCGGACGGTTTCACGACGTCGACGTCGCGCCCGTCAATCGCTTCAGGGCCTCTAAAATGGGAATAAGAGGGGTCACCCGGTTAAACGACGGCACGAGGTAGACACCCCGGACGAGCGACGACACCTGATTTAACAGATCGATCGCCAGTTCCGTTCCAGTTTGCATCGCATCGAGAGACGATTCCATCGCCGCCAGCACCGCATCGGGAATCGTAATGCCGGGCACCTCGTGGTGCAAGTACATGGCCTGGCGGTACGAAACCAACGGCATAATGCCTAACAACAGTGGCGGCAGTGAGCCCGACCACCGATCAAGAAACCGGTATAGTTGGTCGGCACTATAAATGGGTTGGGTCAGACAATACTGAGCACCTGCCTCAATTTTTTGCTGGAGTCGCTGAATTTCGCGGTCCAGATCCTCCGCGGTCGGATTCAACCCCACCCCAACGGCGAAAGCGGTCGCCGTTCCTAAGGGCTGTCCCAACGCATCTTGGCCCTGATTAAAACTATGCAATACACGCACCAAACCCACGGAGTCAATGTCGTACACCGCCGTCGCATGAGCATAATCGCCAATGCCCGGAGGATCGCCGGTCAGCGCCAAAACATTTCGCACGCCCAACGCGTAAGCGCCCAATAAATCGCTCTGGATTCCCATCAAGTTGCGGTCGCGCGTGGTAAAGTGCAAAAGGGACTGGACCCCTACGGATTCTTGCAACAGCCGTGCCGCCGCTAAGGCGGAGAGCCGCACCCGGGCCATGGGCGAATCGGCTATATTGATGACCGGAGCCCCGGCTTTGGCCACAGCCCGAGCTGATTCTAAAAACCGCTCTAAATTTGGACTACGAGGGGGATCAAGCTCGACGCTAACGACAAAGCGAGTGTCCAACAAATCGAGCAGCGTCTCGTGCGTCCGGCTCGGCTCGGCGATAGGAGCTTCTTCCCGCACCACCGGGAGAGGACGCCAGTCGGCCACACTCGGGGCTTCATCTTTGACCCGCTCTGCCATCGCTTGGATATGCGCCGGGGTCGTTCCGCAACAGCCGCCAATGACCAGGCAGCCAGCGGCTTTAAAGGCGGGAGCAAGTGCCGCCATGTATTCGGCCGAGGCTGGATAGGCGACATGGCCATCAATGACATAAGGTTCACCCGCATTTGGGGAAACGGCGAGCGCCATGCCATATTTCTTGGCGACATCGGCCATCCGCCAGGCCGCATCGAGTAACAGCGCCGGCCCAGTCCCGCAATTCGCCCCAACCATTTGCGGCGGACCGCCTGGCAAGTGCGCGAGCTCCTCCACCACCTCTTCCGGGGTGAACCCATACAAGGTCGTGCCCAATCGCGAAAAGGTTAACGAGACAATAATCGGCAAATCGGACTCCCGCCTGATGGCCGCTACCGCGGCCTGAATCGCGAGCATATCCGACATGGTTTCGACAATAAAGCCATCCACCCCACCGGCCAAAAGACCGGCGACCATCTCACCATACTGGCGTTGGGCCTCGGCCATGGAGATGCCGGGCATGATGCGCGACTCCACACGGGCGTTCAACGGTCCCATGGACCCGACAATATAGGCAGACGCACCATGAATGTCTCGGGCATGGCGGGCGATTTGCGCAGCTCGGCGGTTGAGCTCGGCAACGTCGGCAGAAATCCCGAGCGCGCCCAACTTCCCGGCGTTCGCAGCAAATGTATGCGTTTCCAAGAGACGCGCCCCGGCCTTGAGGTAGTCTAGATGGGCCCGCAACAAGAGATCGGGCTGGGACAACGGAACCATTGGCAATTGACTGGCACTGGCTCCCTGACTCAATAGCCACGTGCCCATCGCCCCATCCTCGATCAATAGCTCGCGGCCCAGCACCTCGCGCAACTCTTTCATGTGAGTCCTTCTTCCTCGCGCACCGCTTGGGTCGCTGTGACGATGACCTGAAGCTTCTCTTGAGCCTCCTCCCAGGTTCGTGTCTTCAAGCCACAGTCCGGGTCAATATACAAGCGCTCGGGCGGAACCACGGCCAACGCCTTGCGAATTCCTGCCTTCACTTCGTCTACCGTTTCCACGCGATGACTGTGCACATCCACCACCCCTAAGGCTAACTCCTTGTCCTGAGGCCACGGATAGCGCGCCAGCAAATCGACTAACGCATAATGACCGTTGGCGGCTTCCAAATCCAGCTGCTGGACGGGCAAATCCAACAAGGCCGGATAGATACGATCAAATTCGCCGTAACAGATATGGCTAATCGTGCGAGCAGTCAAGCCCCGCGTGACAATGCCCATCGCTTCAATGGCCAAGTCGAGTTCCTCGGGCCGAGTGGAAATGGCTGGCTCGTCAATCTGAATGTAGTGAGCGCCGGCGTCTTCCAACGCCTTCGCTTCCTCATGCACCAACTCCGCCAGAGCCAAAACCAGCGAGCGCCGATCAGGGTAATAGGTATTAAACGACCAATCGCAAATGGTGTACGGGCCCGTCAACATGCCTTTTACCGGCTTATCCGTCATGGCGCTAGCCTCTTGCCAAGCCTTGACGGTTAAACCGGCGGCAGCCCCTAGACTCACCGCCCCCTCGACAATCGGTTTGTTGTAATAGCGGTTGCCGTACGACCGAACCGGCAGGCTTTGCGAAAATCCCTCCCAGTTTTCCGCAAAGTAGGCCACCATGTCGCCGCGTTCCATTTCTCCATGCACCAGGATGTCGATTCCCAATGCCTCTTGCAACTGAATAACCTCACGGGTAGCCGCCCTTTCGGCGTCTCTTAGCGCCTGCGCCGAAATCTCCCCTCGACGAAACTTGGCCCGTGCCGCGACAAGCTGGGGAGGTTTAGGAAAGCTACCGACACTGGTGGTTTGCAACATTTTAGCCATGATGAGCCGTCTCCCCCTCTGCCAATGCCTTTACGGCTTTAAGCAAGCGTACTTTGTCGGCCGCACGATCAGGCGGCAGCAATTCCAATCCGGAACTGGGATGAAGCCAGACGCGGGTGTCACCATATCGGTCCGCGTAATCCGTCACGATTTGGGCCAGATGCGCCGCATCCTCTAGTCGAATGTCGCGCGCATCGACTAACCCTAGCCCGATCTCACAAGCAACCAACTCACGCTGCAACACCGTCAGCACCTCGGGGTTTGTCACTGCATCCACCGACAAACGGGCGACCGGCAGATCCGCGAACACGGGTACCCAAGGGATTGACGAACCCCAGTACAGTGCCACGGACTGTCGCATGTCGCTATGCGCCCCCAGTAAGTCCTGATATGCACTGCGCACGTCGTCAGCCTGCGCCTGACTAACCTGGGCCGCCAAGGCGGGCTCGTCCCATTGCACTTCGAACAGGCCAGTTCCGCGCAAGCTTCCCACCTCCAACGCCAAGACCTCGACAATATCGGATAACAGCGCTGAGGGCTGGTGATATGACCGGTCCTCCGCCAACGCCAAAATCGTGAAAGGGCCGGGCAGAGCCACCGTGATGGGCACAAGGGATCGCTCCACGGCCTCGCGCGTCCACTGCGCCAAGGTCCCGCCTTGAAACTGCAGGCGTCCGGTCACCAGGGGATGGCGGTAATAGAAATTATTGTCAAACCAGCGCAAAAGGCCCCCGGGTTGCAAATTATCAATATCACGACACAAGGGGTCAAACAAATCGTACCAGCGAATCTGTCCATCCGTGGTAGCGTCCAGATTGGCGTCGTACGCTAGATTAACGGTATCCGCGACGACTGCCTGATACGTTTCGAATAATTGCTTAGGACCAATACTGCCGCGCTCAAACCGTTGAATGGCCGTCCTCACACTGGGGCCGGTTTTAGCTGGGATCTTTGGATAAGCCCCGATGGTGCATGTCCTCAAATGTATCTCGCTCCCTACCTTAGCTTTTTCAATATCGACTCACGCCTGCACTATTCCTCCATCGCCGCCAAAATGTCACGAACAATCTCGTCGGCCGCTTCCAGCCCGACGGCAATGCGCAACGTCTCGTCCGTAATACCCATGGCGGCCAGTGCCTGGGGCGACTGATTGCGATGGGACGCCACCCGCGGATATAGGCACAAAGTGTACACATCGCCGACCGTGGTGGCGGATCCGACCAATTTTAACCGTGACAGCAAGCGAAACACGGGCTCGCGTCCGCCCGGCACTTCCACCGTGACCACGGCGCCGAAACCCCGCTCGCCAAAGAGTGTCCGAGCCCGTTCATAACTCGGATGATCGGGCAACCCAGGGTACCATACCCGCCGGAATTTGCCGCTGTCGCGAAGTTTGTGGGCCACCACCAAGGCGTTGGCCACCTGGCGCTCAATGCGAACGCCCAGAGTTTTGAGTCCCCGATGCAAGAGCCAAGCGTCAAACGGACTCAATACTCCGCCACGCAATTTCACATACTGATGCAGGCGCTCTTCATACTCTTTTCGGCCGACGACCACGCCCCCCAATGCGTCGCCATGCCCACCCAGATATTTTGTGGCGCTGTGCACGACCAAGTCGGCACCATGCAGCGCGGGACGCGCGAGCGCTGGCGTGGCAAACGTGTTGTCCACAATCACCTGGCAGTCGCATTCATGCGCCCGCGCAATCACGGCATCCAAATCGGGGATCTTCATGAGCGGATTGGACAGGGTTTCGAACAACAAGGCCTTGGGACGCACCCGCTGCAGTGCTTCTTGTACCATCTCCGTGTGCGAGATGTCCACAACATCCACCTGAATCCCCATGGCTCCCCAAATTTGCTCACTCAAGTTGAGCGTGGCGCCATAAAGATCCTGACTTAACAACACATGGTCGCCGGGCCTCAAACCCACCGCAAACAGGGCGGCATCCAAAGCAGCCATCCCGGAGCCGAAGGCCTGCGCCGTCTGTCCCGCTTCCAATACACGCACGGCTTCGCTGAATCCTTGAACGGTGGGATTGGCGTGGCGGGAATAACTAAACCCCGGCACCTCGCCGCCGAGAATCGCATCCATCAGGTCCGGCGTTTTCGCGCGGAAACTGACACTAGGGACCAAGACAGGCGCTGTCGACATTTCCCCTGGCCAGTCATCGTAATTGCCGGCGTGGACAAACAATGTCTCTAATGATGTGGATTCCAAATAAAAAATCTCCTTCCGACTTCAGGGAAGAAGAGAGGACTGGCGAACAAAATTGTTCTCAAATACCTCTCATCTCGAAAGACCGACATGTCTTTCAGGAATTAGCACCCGTATACGTGCACGGGTTGCCGGGCTTCATCGGGCCAGTCCCTCCGCCGCTCTGGATAAGAGGACCACTCGAAAGCGGTCAAATCTCGAGAAATCTTAACACAAACCGCGTGCACTGTCTATGCTTACAAGTTTTCTGCGTGTACCAAACATGATCCCACAGTGTGCCCGCCGGTTACTCGCGCAAGGTTGCAATGAGCCGATTAGGCGTTAAAAAGAGCCCCAGTGCCACGTCTATCGAAGGCACGACGATGTCCGCAGCGGCTAACGCCTTTACACTGGTTCCTTCCGGACCCAATACGGCTATCGCCAAATCGGCCACCTTAAACATCCATTGGTCGTTCACCCCGTTGCCAACCGCGGCTACCCCACTCGATATACGCTGGACCAACGCCTCTTTATCCCGCCCACTTTTCACAACCTGCAACGATAGCCCAAGGTCTTTCGCCACCGCGGCAGCCGTACCAAATGTGTCTGCAGTGGCTATCATCACCTGGTATTGGCGTTTAAGCTCTTGCAACTGAGTCACCGTCTTTGTTTCAATGCGGCCATCTTGCGCCAGTGTTCCGTTAAAATCAAAGACGACGTGACAAATGGTCAAAATTCCGCGGCCGGGCACATCTATGGTCATCGCCATCCCCTTCCTCTAAAGAATTTCAAGCAGTGAGTCGCGGCGCATGCTAGTCATCACGACAATCTGCCATGGGGTCGAGTGCACTTCAACACAAAGCGAGTAATTGAGACTAGACGATGAGCAGAACCAAATTTCGTCCCCCCCGTGTTGCGGACGGCATCGTCCTTTGTTGCATTATGTATACCCCAATCCCAATGTGGTGAAGTATAACGACTCGTACGCTCATTGGCATCTATCGGTTTGCACCAGTTTCACCTCATCGATCATTGGGCAACGCGCTCCGTACCAAGAATATGGGCTACGATATGGACTTTCGGGTGGATTGAACCGTCAATTGCGATTGCCACTTCACGGCCTGAGAAAATAGGGCAGCACACGTCGCCGGCGGATAGAGGGCGGAGAGTCCGCGAAAGATCATCACCACCTTGAACAAGAACACGGACACCCCTACAACTGTGTAAACACTATCAAGCCACAGGATGCGTCAGGTTCAACTGCAATGCAGCCTAATAAATTCTCAAAAATAGACCCGCTGCCCCAATGAGCGAGCGGGTCTACGGACAACAATTCCCATCCTTCCGCGGTGCCCTGACTCTCCTCAATTACCCATCACGATGGGCTCTTCGCACCATCCTGTACCGGCATCATCATGGTATCGCCCCAAAACTGGATCCGATCGGATCCACATCGCGGACAGAGTTTGGCGGTCCCGCCAAACCGGATCAAAAAGACCTCGTCGCAATCAAAACACTTGTGTTCAGCCAAATGAATTGCCTCAGCCATCGATTTGCACCCCTTTCCCAGCCTGTGCCCCCAGTATATGCCCAACCCCCTGCCATTCCAACAATCTAGCGCAACTTCCCCCTTCCAAATTCCCTGCGATGGAAGTCGCTTCCGAATTAAAAAAGCACGCCAGTACGACTAGAACGACGAGCGATTCGCAGCATCTTGGGCGCATCGGACGATTGTCCAATCGGTGTGAAACAATTCCCGATTCCACCTTGTCGTATACTGAAACTTACAGTATAATGAATTTTAGTTCGATCAAGACGGGTACTATACAGATATTGAATTTCTGAGTGAGGGGGCAGGAACCATCATGAGCGAAAATCAAACACGGCAACAAATTGTGCAAGCGGCTCACCTTTTGGCGCAGTCGGGCATGCTATTTCGGGGCGAACACGCGAATCTTTCGGCACGGCTGGATGAGCAGCACATTTTAATGACCCGGGGCGGATCGATTGCCAACCTTCGTCCCGACGATTTATCCGTCGTCGATCTGCGAGGCCATTTGGCCAGCGGAGAGTTGATGGATCCAACCATGCAGGAAGTTATTACCATGCACACGCGCGTCTACAACGCACGGGCCAATGTCGGTGCCGTCATTCACACCCATGCACCCCACGCCACGGTGTTTGCGGTGGCCCATCAACCCATCCCGCTCGTCTATGAACCGTTGTTACGCTTTGGTGTGACCGAGGCCATTCCGGTTGTGCCGTGGGCCCCACGCGGATCCGACAAATCGGTCAATGCGATTGTCGACGTGGTCAAGGATCATCCCGGACTGCCAGCTGTCTTAATGGCCAACCATGGTGTGTTAGTCTTTCATCAGGATCCCATCAGCACTGCGCGCCTGCTAGCTACCCTAGACGAAGCGGCAGAGCTGGTAATTCAGGCCAATGCCCTGGGACATGCGCAGGCACTGCCACAACAAGCCATCAATGAAGTGCGCGAGCGCATGGTGGCATTTGGCAGTCGAACGTAGGGCGTATGCGAGAATGTGGCGCGATGTCGGGAAGTCGCTACGATGCCAGACATCGCGCCACATGATGTGAAAAAGGAGGCCCAAGTCCGTCATGCCTACTCGAACCTATCAAACCGGCAAGCATCTTGAGGCATTCATCTTGTTGATAGTTGCGCGAGAGCCGTTGCACGGCGGCGCCATCATCAGTCGCCTCCAGACGATTCTTCCCTCGGTGTGGACCATCGACGACGGTCACGTGTACCGCGTCCTGCGAAATTTGGAAAGCACCGGGGCACTCTCGTCCGATTGGGTGACCGAATCGGTTGGGGCACCTGTACGCGTCTATCACATCACACCACTCGGACAAGAACGACTCGTCGACTGGAAAGAGGAAATCACTCTGCGGGTGCAATCGCTACAAACTTTTCTCGATCTCTGGGAACAGTCGTTCTCGTAATGGCCTGACCACTGACTGGCTGGGCAGTTCGGAGTGTGATTTAAAACGGTACCCCAACCCTACCCCAAGAGATCATACTCGGGTAACGCGCACAAAATAACATGTAGGACTCTAAGACACGGTGACGAAGCTGTCCCCATCTGCTAGGACACCACACGGCTTTAGTCGAGCGTTGTCGGCTTACGGGCCAGGCGCCACGCATCCATCCCACCGGCCAAATGGGAGATCTGCTCAAATCCCCGCGCAAACAGTGTCGCGGCGGCCGCTTGACTCCGGTGGCCGGTTTTGCACACCAGCACCAACGGAGAATCAGGCGACCAGCGCTGCACCACCTGATCCTCTCGACCGAGCGGGATTGAAATGGCCCCGGCAATATGGCCGCGGGCATATTCCCAGTGTGTGCGCACATCGATTACAAGCACCGACGGCCCCAATCGACCTTCGAGTTCATCCGGCGTTAAATCTACCAAACCGGAGGGGTGGCGAAAAAGATTGGTGAAATTCATCGGCGTCACCTCTGATTTCAAATACGGCAATCGCCCACATGCACCCCGTTGACATCCCCGCGCTGTTACATCAGGGGAAATTCCGGAACTCCCTGCACCAGGTTCGATCTTACCGGCACCACCGCGTCTTCGAGCGTACGCCATCTGCCCTTAGGGCGCTCCCCCGTCTCGTTTGAAAACATACCATGCTCATTTAAAGCCCGGCCTGTGATATGATACGCCGCTAAGACATCCCAATCCTGTCTGCAGCCACAATCCAGATAATCTCACCATCGCTCGGTCAGTACGCGACGGATGAGTTGGACGGCCGCCACTCGCATCGATGCCGCTACAGGGAGATGGTGACCCGGTTTGGCCAATCGAGCGCCACTTTTGGTGACTATGTGACGCTACGCCTGCCAAACTTCAGGTGGCAACGCCGATAGCCGTTGTTCTCGCATAACCGCATCGACGCGGCATCTTAACGCAACCCTGCACCTAATTACAGCCAGTCCTGCTTAAGCGCCGACAGCGACCTCTTTAACGAAACCATGGGCCCTCTGCCGATCGCTGTCGCCAACGCTCGATGGTAGACATACCGACATGACCCAACCTGCTCCGTACATTACGGAGATACCGGGAGGCTTTCAACTTGGCTAGAGAATACCGCTTGCCTTGACATTTGGTCAAGTTTCGAAAAGACTTTGGAACTTGACGCCCCTTGACCGCTGGCTGGATATCTTCCTGCTTTACGGCACCCTCGGGTGACGATCGCGAGCAGCACCGGATGATGGTCAAAGGGGCGCCCCGCCCCTTTGACCATTCCGCGACATTGATCATCGGCCACTCGTCTGGGTCTTTAGTCGTAGGCTGAAGGGAATGCTGAGTAAGAGGAGACCAGCCGTCACTTCCAAGGCATGCAGGGCGCCAATGCGTCCGGCCAAGAGTCCGATCCCTCCCACCCCCAACGCCCCCAAAGTATTGCCTAACCCTAAGGTTAAACCCGACGCCATCCCCTTATTCTCGGGGAACAGTGCCTGGCCGTAGACCATGACCACCGAACCCGTAGAATACAGCGCAAAGCCTAAAAGTCCCATGCTAATCCAAATTTCCGGTCCGCGCGCATGCAGAAACCACCATAACAGAAGGCTGGAAAGAACCGCCGAGCCTACCAACACCGGTTTTGCGCCAACCCGGTCAGAAATCGCACCGCCCGTCATATTGCCGACGCTGCCAACGAAAAACAAAACCGACAAGAGGCCCGCCGCTTCCGCCAGTGGGCGGTGTAAGGTGTGCCAGAGAATCGGGACCAAAGTCAAGGTGGCGGTCGACGCCAAATTGCGTAAGAACACGACCACAAGCAAATTTCCAGCGTGCTTCAACCCCTGTCGAAATGCCGGGGTCCAGATCGTGCCTCGGTGCGGTTTGGCCTTGGGAGCAGGTCTCATGACAACCCACATCACTATCGACATGGCCATGCCGGGCAAGGCTAACACCCATAAACCGTGACGTCCCAAATACAAGAAGGTGGTGGTCGCGGCAACCGGTGCCAGGGCGCGACCGATATTGCCGCCGACCATAAAGAAACTCATGCCCAGTCCCTTGCGAGATCCGGACAACTCACTCACTAATGAGGCCGCGTGCGGATGAAAGGCGGCGTTGCCTAAACCGCCAATCAGTAGGGCCAGGACAAACACGCCGTAACTGGGTGCAAATGCCAGTGCCGACGCGGACACCATGCTGCCCACCAGAAGTCCGGCCACCACGAAATAGCGAGTCCCCACCCGGTCAGCCCAGAGGCCCATCAAAGGCTGTAACATCTGCGTCGTCAACGCAGCAATCGAACTTAAAAGACCCGCCATCGCCACCGAAAAGTGCATGGCCACCATCAAAACCGGCAACAACGCCGGGTATAAATTGGGATATGAGTCATTGAGAAAATGCGCCACCGTGAAATAAGCCGTTCGCCAAGAAGCGTGCGTGGTAGCGCCCGTAAGCGGCGGCGCCGGCGTAGACGTCATTGCTAAAGCCCTCTCTCTTTTTATCTGTCTTTATCAGTATACTGATACAATCAGTATAAAACAAGATAATCTGTATTGAGCTTTTTGCGTTGTGCTAGACACCGCATTCTGATTGGGATTGACGCTGGGGCGGAAAAAACTTTACCCCAATCTTGGACGGAATCATGCGCCTTGCG
>PXYV01000082.1:0-11754 GCA_003023745.1 Sulfobacillus acidophilus
TCAGTATTTGGATAGCTGGTTAGCGTATCGCAAGACGTTATTCTCCGAATGATCCACATCGCATTCCCCCGTCGACACCACGTGGCGAAAGGAGCGACAGGGCATCTTCATGAGGGCCCAGTAACACTGGGGGGGCACCACCGACGGGACACCGATGGGACCTACGGCCTCTCATCCTTCTCCTGCCGGGATCTTGAGCGGTGCGCGGGGGAAACACAGTCCCGCGCGATGGGGCGGAAGCCACCCCCGAGCCGGCGAATCCTGTGAGGACGGCGGGTCCCGTGAGGGGCCGAGAAAAGCCGAAAGAGATTATCGTAGGTTTTTTTAACCAGGATGTCAAAGTAAATGCCTCCACTTGGTGCCGGTTGCACTCAAACAGAGAAAGTAAACGAGGCAGGCGATGCCGACGCTACTGACCAATGTCGGCACATGGCCAATGTGGTGGTGCAGGAGTAGCGTTTGCCACAGTGGTGTGATAAGCCAAATGGGCAAGGCGGCTATGATCGGTTTTCCAAAGACCTGCATCCAGGGGATGCGGACGCGGGTCAATTTCAACACGTGATAGAGGTTCAGAAGCGCGGATGTCGCAAACGCACTGGCGATGGCCAATGCGATTCCTTCGCGCCCGCGGGCGGGCGTAGGTGCTAAGCTCCAAATCAGGGCGATTTCGATAAGGCTGGCGACCAGGTCATTCCACAGCGGAAGATCTGTCCGTCCCAGCCCGCGTAAGACCCCGGCAAAGGTAATGTCGAAGTATAGAAAAAATCCGCCAATGACTAGTGGCATAAAGATGGCTGGGCTGATAGAGGCTCGAAAGAAGAGATCGTCCAACGGGAGGCCTAACGTCAACAGCACGAATGTGACCGGCACCGTGACGAGCGCTGTTGCGCCCATCGCGTCGGCAATGTAACGGTGAGTCAGTGCCGCGTTTCCCGCACTGTTGGCGTTGGCAATGGCGGGAATAAGGTTGGTGGCGAGAGAGACGGTCAAGGCGGTCGGAAATAGAATGAGCGGCAAGGCCATTCCAGTCAGTTGGCCAAAGTAGCGAATGGCGGCAGGGCGACTCATGCCGGAGAGCTGCAATCGCAGAGGGATCAGGCTTGCCTCGATAACTCCCACCGCGGATGCCAGAAGGCGGCTGACAGTGACGGGCATGGCCAAGCGCAAAATCGGGCCGACCAAACCATGGTCCTGCAGGACGGATTTTTCCCTTTTAGGGCGCGTACGCCAGTATCCAACGGCCAATATGGCGAGACTGATACTCTCACCCAAGGGAATCAGCAATACAGCCAATAAGGGCGGATTGGGAAAGAAGTGTCGTCCCATCAAATTGAGCAAAAGATAGAGGATCACGACGCGGGCTAGCTGTTCGGCAACCTGGGCGGCGGCAGGATACTCCATCGATTGGCGACCGATAAAGTAGCCGCGCAGCACGCTGGAGAAGGCTACTGCCACAAGCGCCGGCGTGAGCGCCCACAAGAGCGGTGTCAAGGTGCCATCGTGATACAATGTGACGGCAATGGGGCGTGCCCACACAATCATTAGTACCATTAACGGTATGCTAATCGTTAAGACTATGAAGGTGGCAATGCGTAACAGGCGTGAGGCAGGGGCTTTGCCTTCGGCGAGCATTTGTGACACGGCCACGGGAGTACCGGCCACCGCCAGCGTCACCAAAGCCACGTACAGCGGAAAGATCATTTGAAACAGCCCGAGCCCTTCGCTGCCTAAAAAGCGGGCTAAGAGCATGCGATAGATCAGGCCGAGTCCGCGTGATGCGAGGGCTGCAGACGTGAGGGTAAGAGTACCCCACCACAAAGTGTTTCGGCGACGCGACGGCATTGTCCATCCCCCCGATTAGTTGTATGAGTGAAGGGACGGGAAGTTGCTTGACAGAGAAAGCATCGCGGGGATTGGCGGCGATTGGTTTCGTTGTAACTCTCGCCCTGGCAGCCTCGTCCATCCCCATCGTGCATTTCTATCAGATTTATTGGTCTCGGCTGAAGTCTTTGCCAGCCGCGGTAGCTACCTACGAGGCACACCACGGCGGGCGCTGGACGCCGGTATCGCGGGTTTCTCCTTGGCTGACGAAGGCATTGATAGCAACCGAGGACCGCACCTTTTATTCGAATTTGGGGATCAGTTTCGAAGGCATCGGCCGTGCGCTGTTGGTGGATTTGCATACCCATCAATTCACCCAGGGCGGCAGCACGCTGACGCAGCAGTTGGCCCGCGATACCATGTTGTCCCCGGTGAAGAGCTTTCGCCGCAAGGTCTCGGAAGCTTTGTTGGCGCTGATGATTACGCGGTTGTATTCAAAACAAGAAATTTTGACGCTCTATCTCAACGAAGTCTATCTTGGCGCCGGGAGTTACGGAATTTCCGAAGCCAGCCAGCGCTATTTCGGCGTCCCTCCCAAGCGGTTGAATTTGCCTGAGGCAGCACTGATCGCGGGATTACCCCAGGCGCCTAGCGCCTATGATCCGTTAGTCCACTATCAGGCCGCGAAGGCGCGCCAATTAGAGGTGCTTAACAGCATGGTGCAGGATCATGTCATTAGTCGTCTGTTGGCACGACAGGCATATCAGGCACCCCTGCCCTTTAAGGGTTCGGGCGGCGCATAATCCTGCGACTTGCGGGCCACCCTAGGAACAGTTTAGCAACCGGAGGCCGAAAGACGTGGAGGAGGACAACAAAGGGTTTCAACCGATCCATGTGTTCACGGATATGGCGATTGAGGCTCGTGATATTGTCCGTGGCGACGCCCGTCGCGAAATTCCCGGAGTGCGCGTGCGGGAAAATAAAAGCGAAGGCATTGTAGTGACCGAGGTCGAGATTTTGGAAGAGTCCGCCGAAAAGTTAATGGACAAGCCTCGCGGGCACTACGTCACCCTCGATGTGCCTTCCTTCAAAGATCGCGACCCGGATCTCAAAAGTAAATTGGTGGAGCATCTTACAACCGAGTTGAAGGCCTTGGTGCCTCAAAGTCTTACGGACAGTATTTTGGTGGTGGGACTAGGAAATTGGAACGCGACGCCCGACGCGCTGGGACCACGTGTGGTCGAACGACTATTGGTGACCCGTCACTTAGGCTCCGTCGTGGCCGAGGATATTCGCCATCGCATGCGCTCGGTGGCGGCTGTGGCTCCAGGCGTGTTGGGGACCACGGGCATTGAAACATTGGACATTATTCGGGGGATTGTTAAAGAGTCTCGACCGGATCTCGTCATTGCCATTGACGCCTTGGCGGCACGGAACTTGGACCGTCTCCTGGGCAGTGTGCAAATTGCGGACACCGGGATTCATCCGGGGTCGGGCGTCGGAAATCGCCGTGAAGGATTGACGCGGGAAAGCGTGGGCGTGCCGGTGATTGCGATTGGTGTCTGCACCGTCGTGCAATCGATCAGCATCGCTCAGGAAGCGGTGCACCTCTTAGCCCAGCAACTAGCCGACGACATGACCTTCTATGATATTTTGAAGGAGATGGCTCCGTCCGAGCAGCGTGGCTTGATTGACGAGGTCCTGGGTTCCCGCTTTAGTGAGTTGATGGTCACCCCTAAAGAGATCGACGTGCTCATCGATGACATGGCCGACGTCTTGGGCGAAGCGCTCAACCGTTCTCTTCAACCCGCATTGGAGAAAAACGAATGGCGATAACGGTGACGGTTAGTGTCCTAAGGGCCAAATGTACGGCACGACCAAGGCGATTGCGATAATGAGGATAATCCACCACAAGGCGCGAGGCGGGGGCCGATGGCGAGGCATCTTAGGCTCAGGCATCTTTGCCGCCAAACGTCCTTTGGGTCGGAATGGAATGACTTTAGCCGGCTCGCGGGAGCGAGCGTTAAAGGGGCTGAGGGACGTGCCGCACACGGCACAGACATGTTCCCCGTCCACAACTTTTGACCCACAGTGTTCACAAATCACGTTCGATGCCCTCCTCTCATCCTTGTGAAACCATTTTAGCGAATTTCACTAGGGTGTATAGAGAATTCTGTCGACAACATTGTTAACGTTGGTTTTGAGCGAGTTCGGTGGCGCGCCAGCGCCCGCGTTGCATAATCCACCCTCGTGCGTTTAAAAAATAGACCAATCCCAAATGCGTTTTAGCGTCGGCGGCGCGGCCTTCGATTAGGAGATTCGGGACCTCGTGCACGGGAATGATCTTCACGTCGATATCTTCCGTGGCATCCCAATGAGTTTCGCCGGGCATCGGGTTCACGGTGTAATACAGATGAACCTTATGCCGCGACAGCCCCACCGACGGATAGAATCGGGATAGCAAACGCAGCTCGCTGGCCTGATATCCCGTTTCTTCAGCGAGCTCCCGACGCGCTCCTTGAACGGGTTCTTCACCGCGCCGAAGCCGTCCCGCCGGCAGTTCAAGAATGCGGCGACCCAGCGCCGGTCGAAATTGTTCCACCAACACGACCCCTTCGGCCACTTCCGCGATGACAGCGCAGACGTCTGGCAACACTAAATACTCATGAATATAGTGGGTCCCGCGAACGGTCACCGGGACCTTTCGAATTCGATTCCTCAGCAAATTGTTGGCTCCTCTGCGCACTCTGTTGATCGTTATTATAGCAATTGTGGGGCACAATGAGGAATTGGCGGGGGTAGTCCGTTGCTGCCGGGGGAAAGGAGATGGCATCAAAATTTGGCGATCGGGAGACCGAAAAGAGGAGTACAATTTTCGTAGGGGCCAAACTGGCGAGGCAAGATACTACATAAAGGCAAGCACAAGGAGGCGCAATTATGGCAGTCGAAGGATTTAAGGCAGGATTGGAGGACGTGGTCGCAAACACGTCGGAGATTTGTTTTATTGATGGACATGAAGGTCGGTTGGTGTACCGTGGGTACAATGTCGCCGACCTCGCTGAAACAACCAGCTTTGAGGAGGTTGTGTATCTACTGTGGAAGGGGGACTTGCCGACCAAAACTCAACTGGCCCAGTTGCGGGCGGAGCTTGCTGAGTCCGCGCCGCTCTCGCCGCCTGTCAAGGCGCTCTTGAAGTCGCTTCCGCATGAAACGCATCCTATGGATGCACTGCGGACTGCTGTCAGCCTGGCCGGGATCTACGATCCCGACGGTGGTTCCATGACTGCGGAGGCAAACCACCGCAAGGCAGTACGTTTAGTCGTGCAGGTTCCCAACATAGTGGCGGCGTTTGATCGCATTCGAAACAATCAGGAGCCTGTTGAACCAGACGGATCGTTGTCTTTGCCGGAAAATTTTCTGTACATGCTGCATGGCAACAAGCCAAAACCTTTGCATGCACGCGTGTTTAACACGGCACTGATTTTGCATGCGGATCACGAACTCAATGCGTCGACCTTTTCTGCCCGCGTCACAGCTGGCACGTTGTCGGACATATACTCAGCAATCACGTCGGCCATCGGAACGTTAAAGGGCCCGTTGCATGGGGGCGCCAACGAACAAGTAATGTACATGCTCGAAAAGATTGGATCCGTCGAGAATACCCGGCCCTGGATCGAAAATGCATTGGCCCACAAAGAGAAAATTATGGGGTTCGGTCATCGGGTGTACCGTACTGAAGATCCTCGGGCGGTGATTTTGCGGAGATTGTCCAAAGACGTGGGGGAAGATGCCAACGATTTGAAGTGGTATCACATGCTGAATGAAGTGCGGGAAGCAATTATGAGTTCCAAGAAGCTATATCCCAATGTGGACCTCTATTCGGGATCGGTATACAAACAAATGGGCATTCCGACCGATATCTTTACGCCGGTATTTGCTGTAAGCCGTATTTCCGGGTGGACGGCCCACGTGCTTGAACAGTATCAAAATAATCGTTTGATTCGCCCGCGTGCAGAATACACGGGCCCAACTCACCGAGACTTTGTGCCGCTTGACCAGCGGTGAGGCTTGGGGGCGGCAGGGACGGATTTACCTCTCCCTGCTGCCCTTTTCTTAAGCTGTGAGCCGCTAGATTTCAAAAAGTGGCAAGCGATGGCGAGCCCAGGCCAGCCATCCCCACAATCCTGCTAATACAAGCCAGCCTACCGCTATGAGTGTGGGGGGGACAGGCGCGATGAGTGCGATCCCTAAGGCGAGCGAATACCAGGGCAGTATTCGGCCCGCGGAAAAATGAAAACAATGGGTTTCTTTGGCGGCCATGATTGCCGTGCTTGCTAAAAGGGCCGCCCAACTTCCCAAAGACCACCAGGGCCATAGCAACAGGCCCACCACGGCCAATGCCCGTACCAAATAGCGCCAACTTGATATCCACACTAGAAAACTCATACTGGCTACAAAAACCGATAGAGCGATCCATCCATGGGCTATGACCACTGCTAATGGCCACTTGAAGTACGTAAACAGCGCATTGGCAAAAAACCCTAGGCTGATTGCTGCCAACGTTCTGCGATACAGGCGGTCTCGCTCTTTGGGATAGGGAGGCATGACGATGCCGGGCGGTGGCGTGAGATGTTGCACAACTTGTTCGCGCGTCCACTGCATGCTGCAAGCCTCCCCGGCGAGTGTCAAGTGCAAGGTAAGAATGGTTATTACGGCCTGCTCATAGTATAACACCACACCCTTGGTTTCACGGGGCTTGCCTAAAGGCAGGTTGTTTGTGGTATGGGTTTTTGCCCCGTTGTAGCTGAGCCATAGTCGGCTTTTGTCCCCGCATTAGGGGCTAGGTACACACAAGCTCTTTAAGACACCTGCTACAAAGAAGTCAGCGAGCCGTCTTCCAAACAAGCATGGCTCACCCGATGGTTGGACGTTACTAAATTCGGACCAGATGCGAAGATGAAATATCGGGTCGAGGGGAGCGAGGATCACCGGTTCAGCATCACGGCTGGTGGTGAGAAAGCCAAGCCGGCGTGTGATAACTGACGCCGTGGATGCCAACGCCGTATTGGTAAACCATCGTGCCGCCGAGCGATGCGCCCATGGTAATCATCACCACGGCTGCAATCGAAAAAATCATAGAAAGCAAGGTTTGCCGCCCTCGTCCCGTACTGGCCAGCGACCAGGCCCGGCGCGATTGGCTCGTTCGCGGATAGCGCGCGATAATGCGAGAGATCAGGGCTAAAATGGTAAAGAGGCCTGTAAGTACCGCATACGTTTGATGTGCGCTTAAGAGCGCGATTGTGGTTGGCGTCCACTTGACAAACTGTTCGGATATGACCCCGGCGGCGGACGCGACGATGCCAGCGATTAGACCTAGCACTAGGAGCCAAAAACTTGATCGGTCGAAAAATCGGTCGGGTGTGCGCCAGAGCAGGCCGAGTAAGCCAGTTAAGACGCTTCCGTATAGTAGCACGATGGGAAAGTGAACTAACATTGGATGAATAACGGGTGGAAAAATTGGTGTCCCAATTTGGATCCATAGGTGGAGGATACTTGCCCATAGCGAAAAGATGATTCTCATAACCAGGCCCCTTTTTGATCGCTGTGCCACGATACCGTCTCGTTTGTCCAACGAATGCGGTTCGAAATTTATTACGCCGGTTCTTGCTCGAGTGCCCAAAACTGCTACTGATTGGGCCACAGCGTGTCGACTGGGTTGCGTGAACCCTTCGGTGCCCGAGGTCAAGCAAACCAGACAACTTCAGACGTCACAAACGCGAGGCAGGGGTTCTGAAAAGGCGGGATCTGTCCGGCATTCCTACCAGCGATATTTGAAGCATTCCGCGCGAAAAGTGGAAGATTGGCGGCGCGAAGCGGGATCGGTTAGATGTAAAGGGAGCTCAGAATGGTGGGAACGACCGTGCAGGGGAGTAGAAATTGACCGATGACGAGTGGTGGCTTGTGAGGTGGGGGCCGAGAGTGGTCGATGAATAAATGCCCGCCCAAAGCGTCAGCGTTCGTAAGGCACTGGCGCTACCTCCGTCGCATCTGTGCTAACCGAGTACAGTGGGTGTGTTCGCACCCAGTCCTGTGGCACACGAACGGGGAGAGCCGGTCGGTGTGGGGCTGCTTTGGCCATCATGGGGCAAGCCGACCGCGCGGCATGAAGATTTGTGTGGTTGCTCCTTCCTGCGCAAAGCGGTATAGATGGGGAAAAGCTATTGCAGGGAGGCGATTTCGATCGATATTCACACCCTAAGCGTACAAATCCCCGCGGTTGAATGGCCTTACAATGCCGCGACACCCCCGCTCTATCAAACATCAGCCTATACCTACCATAGTGTGGATGAGGTAGATCGTCTTTTGTCAGGAGATGGCCGCGGGTACACGTATTCTCGCGGCGGGAATCCGACGTGTGATGCATTGGCGTACGTGCTGGCAGAGTTAGAACGGGCCGAAGCGGCTGTGATTGCCGCTTCAGGCATGGGGGCGATTTTGGCGGGGATCTTGGCACTGAGTCCAACGGCCGCACCGGTTATTGTGGCTCGGGAGATTTATGGTGGGACACCCGGACTGGTGCGCCAGGTTTTGCAGCCGTTAGGATACACACTCTACTGGCTGAACACGCACAATGAAGCGGAAGCCAAAGCGACATTGCAAGCACACCCCGGTGTATTGGTGGTCGAGAGCATATCCAATCCGTTAGGGCGCGTGAGTCCGTTGGATACGCTGATCGCCATGGCACACCAGATGGGATCGCACGTTTTGGTGGATAACACATTTGCAACACCCTATCATGCCCAGCCACTTCGCTTTGGCGCCGATCTGGTCGCACACTCGGTGACAAAATACATCGGTGGGCACAGCGATCTGATTGCGGGGGCATTGGTGGGGTCAAAAGAATTGACGCAGCGCGCAGCGCAAATCCTCAATGTCATGGGGATCACGCCTGATCCATTTGCGGCTTGGCTGGCACTTAGGGGAGCACGCACGTTAGCCCTGCGCATGGAGCGGGCGTCACAAAATGCACTATCCTTGTCGACTGCATTGTCCGGCCATTTTGCATTGGACCGAGTCTATTACCCCGGACTTTCCAGTCACCCTGATCATGAGGTGGCACAACGCCTGCTCGAGCGGGGATATGGTGCAATTGTAGGACTGCGCCTGCATGGGGGACGTCGTGCAGTCGAGCGCTTCGTGCAGTCTCTTAAATTGGTACCGTTTCTGCCGAGCTTGGGTGACGTCATGACGACGGTTTCCCAGCCGGTGGTGGCCTCACATCGGGAATTGACAGAAGCCGAGCAGCGAGCGGTTGAGATTGATGACAGCGTGGTGCGTGTATCGGTTGGGATCGAAAATGTGCAGGACCTGATTGAGGATTTTCAGCAGGCTTTAGAATCCGCTAATAGTCGATGAAGATGGACAACGTGACGGCGAAAGGCGTGTTGTTGCTGATGCGGCCCGTGCCGCTCGCGGTCTGGAGCATTCCCACGATTTTGCTTGGATTTGTTGTGGTTCAGCACCCTGCGTCTAACTGGGACTGGGCCTTGTTCTGGGCCATTATTGGGGCACTCGTGCTACAGGGTCTGGTGACCCACGGACTAAATGATCTGTATGATTGGCAGTCGGGTACTGACCAAACATCGCCGGGAATGATATCGGGCGGTTCTAAGGTGCTGAATTTGCATTTGCTGAGCATGCGTGAAATTTGGTTTCTTGTCGGTGCGGGCGTCATCATCTACGGTGGTGCGGCGGTGGCACTAGCGTCGATCCGCGGTTGGGAGGTGTTGGTGTGGGCGGCGACCGGATTGACGGGGTCGGTTCTGTACAGTCTGCCACCTATGCGACTGTCATATCGACCGCTGTTGGGAGAATGGGTCGCCCTGTTTCCGGCGATGGTTTCCGGGGTAATCATGGGGGCTTTGGCGGCGAGTTCTCAGTGGACTGGCGGCGCGGTTTGGGCGTCCCTCTGGTACGGGACTTTTTGCGTGGCGTCGGTGATGCAGCATCATTTTAGTGATATTTCCGCAGATTGGGCGTCGACTCCCCAAAAGCGAACGACTCCCGCCTATTGGCTGATGGGACGCGGTCGCTCACCGCAAGAACCGGTGCTGTGCTACGAGGTTTTGGCCCTGACGATCGCACTGGCCGCTTCGGTATTTTGTTCCATGCTATTCGTACCCACGGTGGGCGCGAGCTTCGCCGCGATAGCCATGACAGGCAGCACTCGGTTAGATGGAGGGATTGGCCACCTAACACGGATGGATTTGGGGATTAAAGCGCTAGTTCCGTTAACGCTCATCGCGGTCATGCTTGTCAAACTGCTAGTCGCAGTGAGAATACGCTAATGTGGTTCCGTTGTAGGCCTCTTTCTCGAGGTTTTGCCCGGGACAGGAATTCGTGGGGCTACGATGCGCCTTCTTCTAGAACTTTTATCATGTGTGGGCGGCCACGAGAAAGGCTGTCAAGGTGCGGGAGATTCACGTGCTGCAGGAGTGTAACTGGGCGTTGTAGGCTGCGCTGTATGATGGACGAAGCATTGCGGACGGATTTGGGCAGAGCGTTGTCGCCCCATCGGGATCAAGACGTGGGGTGGTGGTATAACTGGCCACAGGCGCCGGCCGTTTGGAATGGAGATATTCATCGGCTAAGGTTCCATTTCCTTTCGCCCGATTGAGTCGGGTGCGAAGTGTTGCTGTATCGCCATGCTGGCAAGGCATGGGCCACGAGAGCGCGGTAAAAAAGTCATTCGAATCGCGATAATTTGTGGTTTAATAATGTGAAGGCTGGGTCAGCACGCTCATCCTGCACGAAGACGATAAATCCTTGCTGAGGTGAGCATCGATGTCGAAAAATCCGTCGTCGGGGCAAAAGCCGCCACTGTGGGCTATGGTAATAGTGGGACTGATATTGCTTGTGGCAGTGGTAGGATATTTCTTTAAGTATTGATTCCCTGCTTTCTTGACCTCGCTGATGATAAGGATCATTCCGATTGCGACATTGACAGCGTGACGCGCACTCAACCGGTTCTCGAATACCTATCATGGTGAGATAGCAATGCGAGGGCGAGGTGGAAATAGTCCCTAAGCGAAGGCATCTGTACAGGCAAGTAAACTTGTCGACACATTACCACCCGCAAAACCGCGCTCCGAAACCATCCCAAGTCACGGTGTCAACAACTTTAGTGCTGAAGCATGGAAGTAAAGTTACTGACAGTGCCCAGTGGAAGTAAAGTTGTTGACATGACGGTCTGTACTTAGAGTGCAGCCATGACAGGGCCAAACGGAACGGGAGGCCTACTGCGCATACGGGCCGGATCGTCCACTATTCGCGATGCGAAGTGTCGGGATCGATAGCCCCGGGAGCGCATTGCAGGAAAAGCGCGTTCAGCGGGGTAGGCCCCATTGGCAGACATGACATTGCGTTGACTCGAGTCGTGGCGATCGATGGCCTCCATCGGCCATTGAAGAGTATCGGAGCCCGACATTGGTGCATCGTGGAACCCATGAGCGGATATTGGTCATGGTGAGTGGCATAGCCCGCTGTTTCCATGTATACTAAGCTATCTTCATGAGGGAGGTCTTCATATTGTCTGTACACACGTCCACACTCTCCAACACATACCGGGTGGACGCCCTCTAAACCGCCTTATTTCCTGTTTAGGATTCGAAGCTCTCGTCTTTAGTTCGGTGCGCCCCTGGCTCTGTGTTGCATTCCAACACAGAAGGGGTTTGAACAGTTTCCTTAAATGTTGTATACACTTATCTAATGATGTCAGATCTGGATATGGATCGTAAATTGGTGAGTATTCATGAAGCGGCTGAATGTTTGGCTCACATTTCGCACCCCTGGATTTTGCCCGTGGAGGAGACATCCTGAAGGGCTTTCCATTATTGTCGGAATATTCCGCAAAGGAATCGATTAGGGTCTTGG
>PXYV01000082.1:11781-13201 GCA_003023745.1 Sulfobacillus acidophilus
TCAATGCTTCCGTCACCTGGGATCCGAAACAATGCAAAGTCTCGCCCGGCATTCGCCTTCTGGCGCTGATCATTGCCATGATGGTGGATCCCATGGCACTCTATCGACTGGAAGAATTCTATGGGGGATTAGACTGTGAGGTCCTGTTTGGCCCCGGACGTCAGGCCTCAGACTTTAACGATGACGCCATCGGTCGCGCGCTCACCAAACTCTTCGAGTCCCAGATGCAGCAAATGTATGGCCTCCTGTGTCAACAGGCGGTGGTTCGGTTAGGATTGGGCGACACGGAAACCGTCCATGTGGACACCACCTCGATTACGCTGACCGGAGACTATCCTGACCGGCCGTATCCGGCCGGCCCGGCAGTGACCTTTGGATACAATAAAGATGGCCATCCCGAGCGCAAGCAACTGGTCGCGGGAGTGGTGACCCGCTCCGATGGTGTCCCTATCTCGGTCGATGTCTTGGACGGCAATGCGGATGACCCGACCTGGTCTCATGAGACATTGTTGGATCAGACGCTGTGGAATACTATCAGTGCTCCGCACGAGACCCTCCTTTTTGTGGCCGATTCCAAGGCCGTGTCTCACGAGTCGGTGAAGAACTTTTGCGCAGCGGGAGTGCGTTATGTCTCGCGTCTGCCTAATACGTTTGGCCTGGAAATGGAGGCGAAACGCGCCGCGGCAGCGGCGCCTCTCGACACATGGGACGTCGTGGGACCCCTGTCAGCAGAATCCGATGGATCGCGTTATCGGGTTTGGGAAACCAGTGGTATCATCGGAGAGCAGTCCCAACGCCTGATCGTCGTGCATTCCTCCGCGTTGGCCACCAAGGCAGAGCATCACGTGGCCGAACGGCACGCAGCGGCAGCCGCTCAACTCGACCGCGACATCACACGATTGGGCCACGAACGCTTTGCGTGCGCAGCGGATGCCGAGGGGGCCTGGGAGGCTTGGCGCACCAGCAAAACCGTCGAACGGACGACGTGGCGGATCCACGGAACTGTGGTAGCCGCGGCGGACCAATGGCGGATTGAAGCCACGCGGAGGGAGCCGATGGAGTCCCGCCTCTCCGCCGACATCTTTCGGCGGAGTACTTTGATTCTTCTCTCTAACGATCCGCGCCGGACGGCGCGGGAACTTCTGCAAGCCTATAAATCACAGTTCGTTGTGGAGCAGGCCCACGCCATGCTGAAGGGACCGTTATCGATTGTTCCTCTCTTCTTAAAAGAACCGTTGAAAATCACCGCCTACGTGTACGTGGCTTACATGGCCTTGCTATTGTGGAAATGCATGGAAGCCGTCATGCGCCACCATCAAACCCAATGGGGGATCAGTCTCCCGTATCCGAACAAACGGCTGCAGCCTGCTCCGACGACCAAACGTTTGAAGGAGATCATCACCCCGATTGAGGTCATCTA
>PXYV01000083.1 GCA_003023745.1 Sulfobacillus acidophilus
ATGCATGCTTTCACGGTATCAGACGATCGAAAAAAAGTCCAGTCTTAGATCAGGCGTTGAGGATTATCAAGGATTTCCGCTACTTTGACGAGACCTTGCCTACCATCTCGATCGTCCACTACCTGTGCCTCTCATTCTATGCCGACCAATCCATCGCAATGGTGAGTAATGTCCGGATTGGTAAGCACTACGGTTTTATCAGATCATTACGTGCGCTATACTCAAGGATGGTCGCATAACAGGAGGTGCTGAGTGGACGAAAGTCTACGGTACAATCGGCCATTTCGCCTTCTTTGGGCCGGGACCTTGGCGGTGCGCCTCGGCAGTCAAATTGCAACAATTGCTATCACCTGGCTGGTATTGAAAACCACGGGCTCCGGTACAATGATTGGTATCACGCTAGCACTCTACGCCGTCAGCGACATGTTAGCCTCGCCTTTTATTGGGGTGCTGTTGGACCGTCTGCCTCGCAAACCCCTCTTAAGTCTAGACAACATTTTTCAAGCCGTAATTTTTTTCATCTTAGCCGGTTTATATGCCCGCGGTCACCTGCCGTTTTTGCTAATGCTTCCGCTTGTCATTGTGTCGGGTGCCTTGACCCCACTCGCATACCTCGGCCGCATGATTATTTTGCCCAACTTAATAGACCCCATGCAGTGGGAGTCTGCTAATGCCCTGCTACAGGTCAACATGAACTTAGTCACGCTACTGGGTCCGGCCTTGGGCGGCGTTCTCATCGCGGCAATCGGACTTGACGCTACATTAATCGTGACCGCGAGCTGTTATTTGATTTACTTCGTGGCCCTCACCTTAATGCCCGGCAAAAGCTTCGAATCCGGCTCCCGCAAGCGCGCCGAATCGCTCCTGGAAGATGTGCTCATCGGATGGCGGTTTTTGCGGCGTGTCCCGCTACTCCTGATCTTGGTCATCGTCACACTCCTCTTTAGCCTGACCTATGGCCCCTTGGAACCAGCGCTGCCGGTATTGGTACACAGCATTTTTCACGAAGGAGCCCGTGCCTTAGGATTTCTATGGTCGGCTTTTGCACTTGGTGCCCTGTCCGGAACGCTGTTGTGGGCGAGACTGCGGCCAGCGTGGACTTTGCGTATCGTCGTAGCCGCTATTGTCAGTCTATGGGGTCTTTTTAGCGGAGCCTTGAGCATTGCCCCGAACTTCTGGGTGAGCGCGGTGCTGCTGGCGCTGGGCGGGTTTAGCTACGCGCCGTACAACATTTTGTTCTCCGTCTGGCGCCAGCGGTTAGTGCCCGACGAGCTTAGAGGCCGAGTGTTTGGAGCCATCAACAGCGTCACTGGGGTCGGTCTACCACTCGGCCAGGCATTGGGCGGCGTTCTCTTGGCGTTGGTTGGAGTGCACTGGACGCTCGCCATCGGTGGACTCGCATGCATTATTTTGGGGGCAGCATGCTATGGCGCCCGCCAGTTCTGGCAAGAGCCAGGGGCCCAGGCCGAGGTTTCATAACGAGTGCAGTTCAACATGCTGGCCGTAAATGACAGCGTTCGCGGCCGGATCTCGTCTGCCTGGAAATGGATCTGCTAACACCATCGCCCCTGAAAGAATGTGCGCTATAGGATAGTGACAGAGCACTGCTGACACGACTTTTACGGACTCGCACCGAATAACCCAACGTGGTAACCAGACCCGCGCCTATGGATGCTTCCCCGCCAAGTTAGCCGCTTTAGGTGAATCACCGTCAAGGCCATCATGGCGTCATCCACCATTATCGCGCATCATACGCGGGTTGCCTGTTTTTTCATTAGCGCAACGACGGGCATCGTGAATCCTGTAATGAAGTGCCAAGCCTGTTTATGGGATTGGAGCAAAAAAGTAGACCCTCTGATAGGGTTGAAGTTAAGGGAAACAACCGGAATTGAGGGGACACAGGTAAATAGAAAAGCGCACTGGCCGTGTTGGACAGCAAGGGTTGCGGCGGGCGGGCGGCATCGACGTGGCAATGGAAGAACTTATGGTGCTACCGACCTCGTGAAGGACAAAAGACGCGGCATAACAATCATTAAGGATTTACGTTACTTAACCGCGCACTTCCCAGCTTGCCCACAATGTCGCTGCCAACCAGAACGCGGCCATGACTTTAGCGGTTGGTAAATCCAGTTGCGCCCAGATGCTGTGCGCTCCAAACCAGCTGGTAAACTGGCCGGCGGGCAAAACGACAATCGCGAGAGCCGGCAGGCCGTGCAGAATCAGACGTAGTCTATCGACACGGATTTCATAGCCTTGGCTCGCGTAGTGAAGCAATCGAACTCCTTCAACCATCCCTAAGATGAGGACGGGCCACAAAACCATCTGCACAACCAACCACTCCGGGCGTTCATCCAGGGGCAAGTCGCGAAACCCTTGCGTTAAGACAGTCAGAGCCAGAACCATGAGTGCTGCTGTGGCTGCGGTAGTCACTGGGCGCAACATCGTCGTCCCTCCTAGGGCCATCGCGATTTGCGCTAATGTATGACTCGTCCGCCTGATTTAGACCACAAACCGGCACGACCCAAGCCTTGTTAGCGGGCGTGACAACATGACTAAATCCATGGCGGCTGGGTCCATACCGGACACTACCCATGCATAGTGCCTGCTTTTAACTCGTTGGATTTTCGGAAGTATGCACGTTGAGAAACCCGGCGATTGTCAACACAGTGGACGGTACGGTATTGATGTGATTGAGCGGAACTGACGCCATCTGGCACAATCAGACGGTGGATGAACAGCCCAATCTTATGGGGTAGGGGCTTGACCATAGTGCGCCATGGCGTCTCGAACGGCCTGCAGTTGGCCAGGGCTTAACACCGCCGGCGCCGCAATCAGCATAGCGTGATATTGAATCATCGCTGTCCACTCCACCTCTCGCGCTGCGGTCCAAGCACTTTGTACACTGTCACCCACCGCAAATAATCCGTGGTTTGCAACCAGAGCAGCACGGACTTGAGGACTCAGCGCCTGAGCCACCGACTGCGCCAATTCGTTTGTGCCGAACGTCGTGTAGGGCAACACTGGCACTTCATCGGCCACGCGCGCCATCTGATAATGGACAGCTTTCACCGGTGATCCGACTACGGACAGAATGGTGGCGTAGGGCGAATGTAGATGCACAACGCCGCCAATCCAGGGATGTCTCTCATATAATGCTTGATGGGCCCGCCATTCCGTTGACGGGCGCAGATTCCCTGTGACTGCACCGGCAGTGATTTTGACCAGGCTTTCATCCGCAATGTCTCGCCACGATACCCCCGATGGGGTGATCCAAAACCCGTCCCTGTCATCATCCCGCTCGCTCACATTACCGGACGTGCCAAACGTGATCTGGGATTGGAAAATTTGTTGGACAACTGAAATTAGTCCCGACACTGAGAAACTCCCATCAATAACAAAAACTCCCCGCCGACGCGAGGGAAAATGGAGCGGAAGACGGGCTTCGAACCCGCGACCTTCGGCTTGGGAAGCCGACGCTCTACCAACTGAGCTACTTCCGCGTTCAACTACAATATAGCATACCGTCTTGCGTCGACGCAATGGCGCGATCTGCAACACCGTCAAAGGCACTGTACATCCCATTGATCGCCGCTACCGATCCCGCACCTTCAGGAGTGCTCCACCGGAGGATGCGTCGGCATGGCCGCAATAAAGGGCAATGACGCCAAAATCATCCCGGTGCCAGCCCACATCGCGGCACTGATCCCGACGTGATCGGCGAAAAATCCCCAGAGCGGCAAGAGCAAAGCACCCACTCCATTCGCGAGTCCAAGCGCCACCCCTGAGCCCATGGCAGGATTTTCGGAAAAAATATCTTGCCCTATCAAGAGCGTGACTGGGATTGAGCCAAATGCCGTGATGCCTAATATTCCCACCAGAGGCCAGAGCCAGTCCCCTCTCACCAGGGGGACGAAACTAACCAATACTAGGGTGGCGAGCGAGGCACCCCACAACACGGTTCGCTTGCCCAACCGATCCATGACGGCGCCCGCGCCTAATGTGCCAGCCACCCCCACGCCTACAAATGTGGTAACCAGCGACGCGCCCTCCACCAAGCTTCCTCCCCGCTGGTGCCACAAAATCGGAAGGAAGGTGCTCATGCCGTATAACAAAAGGGCTCGCAGTCCCGAGAACACAATGAGCGCCACCCCGGGCTTGAGATGTCGGCGCCACTGAATCGGACGGCCCTCGCGTTTCTTCGGTGTCATTTTGGGAACCAGGCGCGTCATCCAAGGCCATGTTAATGCTAAAGGCACTGCCATGACCCAAATATACTTTAGACCCATGGTAGCCACAATCCAACCCGCCGCCAGTGGTCCTAAGGCTCGTCCAATCTCGCCCCCGATCAAAAACACCGACATCGTCACGCCGTGACGCGTATGAGTCGCCGATCGGGTAATGGACAGCGCTTGCGGGTGAAAGACAGTGTTGCCGATGCCCGTAATTAAAAACAATGCCGCCAGCATCCAGTAACTGCGCGTTACCGCTACCCCAACCACTCCCGCGGTTGTAAGTACCGGGCCCCACACAGCAAAGCCACGACCTCCCGCACGGTCGGCTAAGATGCCGGATACCGGTTGTAGCATCTGGCCAAACAGCAAGACGGACATGAGTCCGGCGATCGGAGCTAACGGCAAGTGAAGGGCAACCGCAAGCAATGGCAAAATTCCTGGCAAGTAATTGGCCAGGCCGTCGTTCAAAAAGTGGGCCCACACCAGCGCACCCAACGGAGTAACACCAGTCGCCGGCGCAAGCGACAGCCCATCTTTTGTTGCGTTCACGGTGGCACCTCAATTCTCCCTGCAAGGCCAGGGCATTCGCCGGTATTCATGGCGTATCCAATGCGAGCGCGTAGCCGTCTGGCATGTAGCGGACGCGGTCAGCGCATTCCCGCCCCTAGAACACATCGTGCAAGACGATGGTGTGCGAGCGCTCTCGTCCTACCGACACCAAGACCACCGGAATCCCTACCACGGCTTCGATGCGGTCAAGATAGTGTCGCGCGTTGGTCGGCAAATCCTCGCGCTTACGGTAACTCCCAATCGGTTCGTCCCACCCGGGCAGCGTTTCATAAATCGGGGTTACGTGCCGAAAGGCCCAGGCTGTATCGGGAAACTCCGTGAGGCGCTCGCCCTGATATTCGTAGGCCGTGGCAATTCTTAGCGAGGGCAGGCCATCGAGGACATCTAGCCGCGTTACCGCCAAACCCGCTAAACCATTGACGCGGGCCGCGTAGCGCAAAACCACAGCATCCAGCCAACCCACCCGACGCGGCCGTCCGGTGGTCGTCCCGTATTCATGACCGCGTTCACGAATGTCTGCTCCCGTGGCGTCCGACAATTCGGTAGGAAACGGCCCATCACCCACGCGGGTAGTATAAGCCTTGGCGACGCCGTATACCCGATCAATTTGAGTGGGGCCCACACCCGCTCCAATGGCCGCTCCACCGGCAGTCGGATGAGAGGATGTCACAAACGGATAGGTACCATGGTCGATGTCCAGCATCGTCCCTTGAGCGCCCTCAAAGAGGACGCGTTCGCCCCGATTAATGGCGTCGTTGACAATCACCGAGGTGTCGGCCACATACTGTGAAAGTTTTTGGCCGTAGTCTAAGAAGGTCGTGTATAACTCGTCAAAGGAGAACGGCTCGATTCCGTATGCTTTTGTGAGGACATGATTTTTTTCCTCCAAAGCGCGGGACAAGCGATCGCGCAGTTCATCTGGATGCATCAGATCACCGACGCGAATACCTACCCGTGCCGCCTTATCCATATAGGCCGGGCCGATGCCGCGCAGCGTTGTCCCGATTTTCTGATCGCCACGCCGTTCTTCGTTCACGGCGTCCAGCTTGGCATGATAGGGCATGACGACGTGTGCCTTCGAAGAAATTCTTAAGCGGCTGACGTCCACCCCATGTCCTTGCAGATAGGCAATCTCGTCCAGCAATACCTTGGGATCAATGACCACGCCATTGGCGATGACACACAGCGTCTTGGGATAGAGGATGCCGGACGGCACCAAATGTAGCTTAAACTCCCGCTCGTTGACCACCACCGTATGTCCCGCGTTGTTTCCGCCTTGGTGGCGGACCACCACGTCAGCCGCTTCGGATAGAAAATCCACCACCTTGCCTTTGCCTTCGTCGCCCCATTGAGCTCCCACCACGACCACTGCCGACATGACTTTAGACCGCCTCCTAAGGTTCTTCAGTGCGCGCGATACTGAGAAATTTACCCACATCTTTTTTGAATAAAAGATGGATCGTGCCTGTTGGTCCATTCCGCTGCTTGGCGACAATCAGTTCCGTCACATCCGGATTTTCCGCCTCTTTGGAGTAGTAATCCTCGCGATACAAAAAGGCCACGATGTCCGCGTCTTGTTCGATTGCACCAGACTCTCGCAAATCCGAGAGCATGGGCCGCTTATCGGTGCGACTCTCCACCGCCCGCGATAGCTGGGACAAAGCGACAACCGGAACGTCCAACTCGCGCGCCAGTGCCTTCAGGGATCGAGAGATATCCGAGATTTCCTGTTGTCGATTTTCTGAGCGCCTGCCTTGCATCAGTTGCATGTAATCGACAATAACCAGTCCTACCTGATGTTGTACCCGCAATTGACGCGCCTTGGCTCGGAGTTCCAACGCCGAAATCCCGGGGGTGTCGTCAATATAGATAGGCGCCTCCGATAAATGGCCCAGCGCGCGGCTCAGCTGCCCCCACATCTCCCCGTCCAATTCACCGGTGCGCAGGCGGTGCGCAGGAAGTTCCGCCTCGGCACTTAACAGCCGCATGGCCAACTGCTCGCGCGACATTTCCAAGCTGAAAAGCGCCACCGGCACCTTTTCATGCACCGCCACGTGCCGAGCCAAATTCAGGCACAGCATGGTTTTACCCATTGAAGGGCGGGCGGCTACGATGATCAAATCGGAGCGTTGCAGACCCGCCGTAATGCGATCCAGGTCATGAAATCCGGTGGGCACCCCGACTAGCTTACCCTTGTTCTCATACAATTGTTCGAGACGGTTAAACGTTTCGATTAACACGTCATGTAACCTAATCACGTCGCGCTGGCCAGGTTGAGTGAGTTGAAACAGCTCTTGCTGTGCCCAATCCAGCAGTTCCCGCGGCGATTGTTCACCTTTGTAACTCTCCGTCACAAGGCGAGTCGCGGTGTCAATCAAACGTCTTAGTGTCGCCGCATCTTTTACAAAGCGCGCATAATGTTCCACATGCGCAGCCGTTGGCACCAAGCTCGCCAACTCCATCAGATAGGCAAGGCCGCCCACACGCTCTAACAAATTCTGTTGCCGCAATTCCTCGCCCACGGTCACCACGTCGACAGGCTGGGCACGATTAAACAAGGCGATGGCTGCCTCAAATATGAGGCGGTGAGCGTCGGTGTAAAAATCGTCGGCCGTCAGCCACTCCACCGCACGCGCGACCGCATCCGCATGAATTAGGAGCGCCCCGAGTACCGACGCTTCAGCGTCGGGGCTTTGGGGAGGCATACGGTTATACGGCACACTCACAAATGCACCTCATCCAAGACATCGGCCACGGTGTGCACCAGCACGAGCTCAGGTGCCTGCGTCGTAGCCGGCAAATCCATCCGATTATCCGCTGGAACCAATACTCGCTTAAACCCGGCTTGGCCAGCGCCAAAAATCTTTTCTGGTATCCCGCCCACGGGTTTCACCCGTCCAGACAAAGCCAGCTCGCCGGTCAAGGCCGTGTCCATCCGCATCGGTGTCTTCGTCAGCGCACTGTACGCGGCGACGAAAATCGCTACACCCGCGGATGGGCCGTCGATATTTCCGCCACCCACGACATTGATATGAAAGTCATATTGAGATAAATCGCGGCCCGTGACACGACGCAGACACGCTTGCGCGTTAAACACCGAGTCCTTGGTCATGCTGCCCGCCGTTTCGTTGAAATACCAACGCCCTCGACCTGTTTCTCGGGCTGGAAATACCGCCGCCTCAATCTCGATCACAAGTCCATGGTAGCCGGCTACCGCCAGGCCAAAAACCCGCCCCGGTTCGGCATCACGACGAATAATGGGTTTAACCGGCGACAAGCGGGATCGGCTAATCACCCGCTGCATGACGGCATCGTCTAAGAGGTGGGGGGTAGTCCCTTGAGTCAAGTAGGCAGTCGAATACGCGTCCACAACCAAGGTCACGGCCCGTCGGCCTTCCAGCGTGTACTGGCTAATCATTTGTGCCACTGAGGCCTTAACCTCGAGCCCGAGCTTGCGGCCCGCTTCGCGCACAATGCGCTCGATATCTTCTGGAGTCAGCGGATCAAAGAAAATCTCTGCGCATCGCGACCGCAAGGCGGGAGCAATTTCGTCGGGTTGACGGGTCGTGGCGCCGACCAGAACAAAGTCTGCCGGTGCCCCTTCTTGGAACAGTTTATGGACATATTGAGGCACGTTAACATCATCGGGGTCGTAGTAGGGTGAATCAAAGCGGACACGTTTATCCTCCAGTACCTTTAATAACTTGTTTTGCAAGATCGGGTCCATCTCGCCAATCTCGTCAATAAAGAGCACGCCGCCATGAGCCTCTGTCACTAAACCTGTCTTTGGTTCAGGAATGCCGCTTTCCGCTAGTTCCCGACGCGCTCCCTGATAAATTGGATCATGTACGGACCCGAGCAAGGGGTTGGTCACTTCACGCGGATCCCAGCGCAAGGTCGTGCCGTCCGCCTCGACAAACGCAGCTTGGGGCTGAAATGGTGATTGAGCGAGATTTTTCGCCGCTTCCAGAACCAACCGCGCCACGGTCGTCTTGCCAATCCCAGGGGGTCCGTAAAGCAAGACATGCTGTGGAAACGGCGAGGCAAGTTTTGCCATCAGGCTTTCAATGGCAGCGGACTGACCCACAACCTCCTCCAAGCTGGCAGGGCGGACGACATCCAACGCCGATCCTTTCAGATGCACCTTATCCAGCTCCGTCAAGCGATCAAGTTTTTTCAGCGTTTCAGGGGTTTCGGGTCCCCCATCTTCTTTCAGTATCTGGTTGCGGATATCGCGCACATATTCTTCATGCCGTTCTTGCATACGCTCGGCAATTTTCTTTTCCAGCTCATCTTCCAGCGTCCGGCGGGCGATCATGTCCGCTAATTCGTCTTCAAGATGCGTCAGAATACGAGGAATTTGTCGACGGGTGGGAATGGCGGTGATACCCGGGTCGTCCAAAATTAACTTTTGCAACGCCAGCGTCTTGAGCGCCAGATCTTCGGAGCGCAGCTGCTTCAACGCCTGCAGCTTGCCCGCACGCAAGACCAGGCGTTCGGGACCATATATTTGAATAAGCACTTGTTCCATCGCATCCACCCGGCGCTGCAGGGCCAGGGCCCCACGTCGAGAAGACGAGTCCGAAATTTTGGCTTGCGATTGCTCCGACATTATGCTTACCCCCGTTTCTGCGCCTCAGGCTCCACTTGCACGGTAATGTTTACCGTAATGCCCGCGTATAAGTGCAAGGTTGCCTGATGTTCTCCCAAATGCTTGATGGGCTCCATCTGTATCTTCTTACGATCCACATCATGTCCGAGGTTCCTCAACGCCTCCGCTACATTTGCATTCGTTACTGCACCAAAGAGCCGATCATTTTCGCCGACCTTCGCATACACCACCACGATTTGGCCAGCCAACTGCTGGCCCAACTGTTGCATCCCCAACCGCTCGCGCTCCGCGCGTTGCTGCTGGCGTCGCTTACGTTCGTTGAGCTCATTTTCACGACCGGTTGTGGCTTGGACGGCTAGTCCCTTGGGAATCAAGAAATTTCGCGCATAGCCATCCTTAACTTCTTTGATGTCCCCTTGTTTGGCGACCCCTTTAACATCGGATTGAAAGATGACGCGCATCACCATTTCTCCTTCATGTTCAGCCTGGCTCTTTCCTATTGCAATTGAGACGGACTTGTTTGGCGTCTGACAGATCCTAGAATCTCCTTGGACTGCCAAACGCGCCCCAGTAGACAGCGATTACAGGGGGAAACAGGACACCCCAGACAAGCTAGATTCTTCCAATTCGAGGTCTAATCCTTTATCAAATCTGCTCGACTGTTCGCCCCCGCGCGACGACGTGAAAAGAGCACGCGCCAGGCGTGCTCTTTTGCGGTTATTCAATCGTAAAAGGCAGGAGCGCCATAACTCGTGACCGTTTGATTGCCACTGTCAACTGCCGTTGGTGCTTCGCGCAGTTGCCCGAAATGCGCCGCGGCAAAATTTTCCCTCGCTCCGTAATGTATCGTCTAAGCCGCGTGGCTTCCTTGTAGTCCACCTGGGTGACCTTGTCGACGCAGAATCCGCAGACCTTCTTCTTGGGTCGGCGGCCCCGTTCCTTCCGCATGCCAATCCTCCTCTCTTACGGTGTCAAAATGGGAGATCATCGGGCAGTTCCGTATCGTCAGTGCTGCCATCGATTGCACCCTGTCCGTCACGCGGCCGATCCAGAAACCTCACCGAATCACAGACCACTTCCGCGGCCCGGCGTCGCGACCCATCTTGAGCCTCGTAACTTCGTACCTGCAAGCGTCCTTCCACGGCCACCAGGCGCCCTTTGGTTAAGTGATTGCCGACGGTTTCGCCCAACTTGCGCCAGGCCACACAATCGATAAAATCGGTTTCGCGCTGACCCTGTTGATTTGTAAAGGGACGGTCCACCGCTAAAGAAAACGAGGCTACCGGCACGCCTTGGGGCGTATAGCGCATTTCCGGATCGCGTGTCAGCCTTCCGATTAGCACAATACGATTAAGCATTTCGGACGTCCTTTCCGCTATTCATCCGCACGGATGACAATCGATCGAACGACATCCTCATTAATGTTCAGTAGTCGGGTAATTTCGTTCGCGATGGTGCCGTGTCCTTGAAAGTTCACAACCACATAAAAGCCTTCGCTGTAATCGTTGATCTCGTATGCCAGTTTGCGGCGGCCCCACTTATCGGTTTTTTCCACCGCGCCGCCGGCACCCTCAACCGCTTGCTGAACCTTTTCAATAGCGGCCACCTGAGCCTCATCGCCCAGGTCAGGCTTCAAAATATACATAAGCTCGTAAAGAGCCAATTCTTTTCACCTCCTCCACGGACTCCGTCAACGGAGGCTCTGCGTTAGGACAGAGCAGAGTGGCGTGGGTCACAACCCAAACGGGAATAGTATAGCAGGTCCAGAACAAGATGGCAACGCACGAAGGCCCGCCATTCACGACGGCGGTGGAATTTGCCTGTTCCGAAAAATAGAAAATGGGTCAGGGCCACACCGTATTAAGCCCGGGCGTTTGCCGCGCAGCGGCCGGCCAGCCCCGG
>PXYV01000084.1 GCA_003023745.1 Sulfobacillus acidophilus
ACCGACCGTGTCGGCGTTGCCGAATCAAGCCAGCGCGGATGCGTATATGTGGAAGCGGGCGGATGGCGCGGTGACCCTGTGGGGTGGCGTGCCGGGGACCAGGACGGGAGAACTCCTGGATCTGAAGCCGGGGCAAACGCTCACGATAGGGGGAAATTGGCTCAACGCGCAGATGCCTGGCAGTGCCAACAACGTCCCCATGAGCATCGTGGTGAATGCACCACCGGCAAACTGGTCGGACCAGTCGATTCCGTGGCAGGATGGTGCCAAAGGAAATCTGTCCCCATCCAAGTACACGGGGTTTTCACCCAACCAGGTGCGGTTTGTCGCTAAGAAACCGGGAGTTTACACCATCCAGGGTCTATGGGATGGCCACTGGAGTCTTCCTCTTGTTGTGGCCGTCGGAATTGCCGACTTTAAGACGCCAAAGTGGCCCATCCATGGGACTCAATGGGCGGTGGCCCGCGTGGTCAGCCAGGCGCAGTTGGCCAAAGATCGGCCATCCGCGATGTGGGCACAGCATGAGCATGTCGTGACAGCCATCCCGCACGCGACGCTGCATGTGGGGCGCCCGGTCGATGGATGGCTTCCCATTTGGGGGACGGTGCCGATATCGGCCGTTCATACCGGGTTCGCGAAAGACCTGACGGTCAAGCAAACATGGAGAGGCTCCTGGGATGGTGTGCAGTCGTGGACGGCCACTCTGCCTATTGGGTCCAATGGGGAGTTTCACGGGGTTATACGCCTGTTGGTGCATGGCCGGACGCAGATCGCCCTCGAGCTCAACCAGTTGACCGGCAGTGCGTCGGCTGAGCAGGCGCATCCCAACCCGACGGTATGGATCCGAAGCACGGTGTTCAACGCGGCACCGACCGTGAGCAATGAAGCGGGCTATCTAGCCTCAGCGGCGGACATGAACACAGCCAGCCCAGCCATTGCCTCAATGGCAAAGACGGCGCGTGGGTTATTGGCAAACAGCGCCTCGTGGACTACAGGACTGGTTGCGGTGGCGGAGTACGCAAGCGAGGGGTTGACGTACAACACGCCATATGACAAAGAACCTTACGGTTCGCACGACGAAAGTCTGAGTCAAGTCGTGGGGACCGGTGAAGCTATTTGCGTAGGATACGCCTCTTTGGCTGGTGCTCTGTTGAGGAGTGCAGGCATTCCTGTTCATGTTGTTATTGGGTCCTATGCCTTTAGTCACAGATCTACAACATGGAGCGTAGCTCAACTTAGGACCGCAGATGCTACGGCGGGATTTCATGTATGGCTGCAAGTCGGATCGTTGGGAATTGATCCTACTGGAATCAGTGGACTGTTCGATAACTGGAGCCAGATTAACGCTGGGATGATGACATTGGCGACTGCATTTCATTGGTCGTTGAACAAACTAACGGTTGTACCAGACGCCGGTGCTTTCAGCTACGGCATCCTGTCCAAATACCTTCCCCAATAACCGCTATCCGAGCCACACTCCCAAGGGATTCCTTGGGAGTGTGGCTTGTTTGCCGCCTGGGGTTACCAAATGCGCCGTAAAGCCCTGCCTAAAGGCATGGGGATATCAGGCGCAGGGGCGAGGGGCTCGATGCCCCAAAGGCCCCTCTAATCTTGACCGCTTATAACGATTAGTGGTAGTCTCTGGAATATAGGGCGGGACACGCCCGGTGAGCCTGGGGAGCACCCACTTGTAGACGACCGGTGCAAGCCCTAAGAAGCAATGGTGCGATGAAGCAGGAACCTGTGGCCGCGAGGCACAGGAATCCCCCGGTTTTATCCGTGGGGAGGATGTCAAGAGCCTATCAAGGCACGCCCACGCTTGAGGAGGAGTCTGATCTCATGGGACAGCAACTCACGTTGAGCACTCAGTCGCATTAACTCCAGATCATCGGTTGTGGCGTTGATGCGATCAATGATCTTAAGCATGTCTGCTTTTTTCTCCAGCAGCAACGCCGCAATGACCTTTTTGGTCTCTACCGGGTTATTTGTCTCCATCGCTGTGACCATCTGTATCCCCCTTTACAAGCGCAGTGTGTTGTTTTAGCTCCTCCAGCATCTTCTCTAGTTCCTCAAAAGTATACCCAACTTCTTGCAGGAACATATCGACATCGACGACGTCTGTCGCAACTTCTTTGGTGTTATTATATCGCACCTCATCACCAAATAGTTCAATGGCTTTGCGACGCAACACTGACGCGCCGGCAAAGCCGCCAACTACCGCCACCGCGATGGGCGGCACGCTGGCACCCGAAGCGCCCTCGACAAGAACAAGCCCCGCGCCAGCTCCTAACAGTATCTCCTCGAATAATCCAAGGTCCAGAGCGGGGCGTTTTCCCACGGCTCTTCTAATTCTCGGCCACAAAACCGCCCGGTTTTGCGCCACATGCCGGAGCAGTCCACCAATCGCTCCAAACAGTACAGCGACCCACATGCGTCACCGCCTCCCATATCATCGGAGTGCTTGGTCATCCCGTCATCATGTCAACTACGAGAGACGCCTTCATTTTAGGGCGATCTCTGGCATCAACCGGGGATCGACGCTGGCCTTTGGCCGTTGGACGTTTGTCGCCTTCTCAGTCCTCGACGAGGCATCCCCAAATACCAATCTTCGTAGCGAGCAAACGCAGAGAATGTATTATGCAGAAAATGAGTGAGGACACTCGCCAGAAACGCCGAAATGACGTTGTGGGTGTCGAAATACACCACGAGCATGGGGAGTAAGTAAAGTCCGCCGACGGGAAACAACATAGTGCACCGCAACCAAAATGTGCGGGGTTTCACTTGGTCGTAATGTAACGCCGGCCAAATGACGCCGCCAGCCACCAGCCATACCATGTGATTGGGAGTCAGTGCGTAAAACAAAGGAATCCACCGAAAAAACAGTTCTTCTCCGGTAGGAGCGAAGACGTACTTATCAAAATACAACATGACCTTCCACTTATATTCGCTTGAGCGTGCTCGTTTCTGAGCTCTCACGTCCCAGCGAAATGCAGCCAGTGCAGACCGAGACTGCCGACGAAACCATCCCATGGCAATGCGCATTCCACAGCCATGAATACCAAACGCAATTAACGCCGAACCTACAATCCACGCCCACATGGATGGGTTCGCAAGTTCCCTCCAATTCGGGTGGGCCATCGGAATCCCCAAGAAGATCTGGTCCTCAAATTGCATGATGGGGCCAACTACCGTTTGGAGTACGACTGCCAGCGTAAAGGAAAAGTACAAACCCTGCTTGACCCATTTCAACCATGAAGGCCAATCTTTGATATGAACGGTGTTCACAAGTGCTTTAGCTCCTTGTTTATACTGGAACGCGGCTATCCCGAGACTATTTGCATAAGGCCGATCCATTGGGTATATTGTAATCAGGAACTGCCCCGGGTGGAGCCGGGACGGCGTGTGAGGGCCTACCGACGTTGCTGTCGAATAGTGCGCCATAGGACTACAGTGCTGCGGCCCGTACAGACACTGTCACCGTCAAGTGCATTGCCCTCACCTCATTTCGGAGGCCGCCCAAGGGCATACCCTCACCGGCATTATAGCCCGTCTCTTTTGAGGCGGGCTATAACGATCTTGGCAGTGAAAGTTGATACATTTCTGGAACTTCCCAAATACTGAAAGAGTCCCCGAAAACGGGCTGCGAAATTTGGCACCTCCTCCCGGTCTCGCTACGCTGAAGCCATAGTCTTGGGCTCCCGGTGAGCCCGCGAGGAGGTCTCATCTATGAAAGCTTCGGCATCCAAATCGACGTCCCGCGCTGTTCCCATGCCCCGCTGGGCCGTCTGGACCATGGGTGGCGCCCTGGCGCTCAGCCTCTGCGGCAACGCCTATGCCTTGGGACGACAAAGAATCGCCCCCACAACGACTGGGGTGTCCGTGGGCTCCAGTGTCGGTCACAGTCTCACGGCCGGCAAGACGAGTGGCAAGCGGACTGCACCGCCAACCGTCAGCAACATCACCGCTGGAGCGGCCTTCAATTGGAATACTACCGTGCGCACCTTGAACGACCACAGCACGACACTCGCCCGGGGGTCCAAGGGGACCATCGTTGAACTGATGGCCAGCTGGTGCTTGTTCTGCGGCTACACTGACAAATACGCGCTGCCCACCATATCCAAGACGCCCGGCGTCGCCGTCGATGTGATCGACGTATACCCTGCGACCGGAATCGCCAATCCCGGCCCGGAGAACCCGCCCTTCAGCGGCAAGGACGGACGGGTCGTCACAGCGGACACCGCCCAGATGGCGACAACAATGCAGCAATACAAGAAGGACTATGGCGGGATGCCGGGAATGAATCTCTATGTGGCCCCGAGCGCGACGCGCGCGCTCTGGAAGCCGCGATCCATTCCCATTCTGATTTGGATTAACAAAGCGGGCATTGTAACCAAGGTGAGCGTCGGGGGCCTACTCCCGAACCAAGCCCAATCTCTCATGCAAAGTGCGTTGGGCGTCCATGCCTAACAATCCCCGGTTTGTGTTGCCGGGTGTGCTACCGTTGGGGCGGATTACGTGCGATGGCCGAATGCGCCATCCGCCCCGATGACAAGGAGGAAACATTCATGAAGAACCGGGAATTAACATTGCTCGGCAGTACGCTGCTCGCCTCAGTAGCGAGCGTCACATTGGTCGGTTGTGGGTTTGTCCAAGCCGCCACGCCGATTAACAGCGCCCGACCAGCGGCCACGCGCCCGGCGACGCAGCACTCCACGGCAAAAGCGCAGCCGCGGAGGAATAGTCCGCCAACGGCCATTCCCACGCCCGGTTGGACGTGGCACTTGGGCGCCAAGAACCGCATCGCGAACATTGCCGCGAACTGGGCCTTGGCGTGGCTCCAGGAGAAAAACTGGAACACCGTGAGTGCATATGCTGCGCCAGGACAGGCCCAGAAAGTGCAAGGTGAGTGGGTCAATGGCATCACCGTGGTACCGCAGGATGGCGGAAAGAATCATGTCCGATGGCAACCACTCACCATTCAGATTGCCCAATATCCGGAGACGCCCGGAAAATACATCGTGTTGCTGTATGCCCGGAGCGTCAACGCCGCCGGCAAGCCCACCTTGGCCCAAGGACTGGCCACATCGCGGGTGAACTACGGTGGCAATCAGGTGGGGTGGGATTGGACCCAAGGCGTCAAGACGCCGGCGGAGTATACCACCTTTATCGCCGACATCACCATCCCGCATAAATTCTGGAAGCAACCCGTCACGGACTGGAATCCGGAATTTATGCTGGACCCGATCGGATCGACCACAGCATCCCTCACCCATGCTATTCAGACAGGATGGAGCGGTATGGGACCCAAGCAAGGCCAAGCCGAGTACCACTAATCCGAATTCGCCGAAAAACGCCCTCTATGAGGGCGCTTTTCACGTTTTGGGCCCCGATCCCCGGTTTTGATTTGTCATGTCTTTATAATGGGCCTGCAATGGAGCGATCTGGCCGCTCCAACGCGCTAATTCCGAAGAAAGGAGGAATACGCGTGGTAAATAATTGGATTCATCGCCTCACCCGCCGCAGCGCTCTGGTGGTGGCGGGTTTCACCATCGCCATGGCCGGGAGCTTTGTGGTCGGTCATGTGGCGTCCGCCAAGACCAGCAAGACCATTGCGGTGTGTAACGACCCAACAGACTGTGCCAATGCCAAAAAGGACCAAGGCAAGGGCGTGATCGTGGTAAACATCGAAGGTATGTCCGCGTCGCAGGCGGCCAATGCGGTAAAGACCACCGCCAATAAGACCGGGGCGACCTCCGTGGTTACGCTCGGTGGTACCGCCGCCGTAAGCGCCAATTACAACAAGCAAATCGCAAACAACACCGGCCTGACCACTGTGCAGTTAGGCGGCGCAACGGGGACGCAGACAGCGAACATGCTGGGATCCTATTTGAACGGTAACACCAACACCAGTTCGTTGTATAACCTGTCAAAGAGCGGGGCCAATCGTGGAACGTACACCAGCACCGGCAACATCTACGCCGGGCAGGGTAAAACCTCGAACGCGTCGGGTTACTATGGCGATGTTGGCGTGAGTGTCTACAAGCCTACGACGAGCCACAAAAAGAAGAAGACAACACCGCAGCCTACGGGTTGCACGTCGAACTGTGGGACTAGCACCCTGCATTATACGCCGCCGCCGGGGACAAGCACCCAACCCTCGACGACGTCTACACCACCGTCAACGACGTCTACTCCGCCGCCAACCACGTACACACCGCCCCCGGTGTACTATCCACCGCCGCCGGTGTGGACCACGCAATATCGGACGTGGACCGAGACCAGTTGGGGCAATGGCACGTCCTACAACCAAGCGGCCTGCGCCGCGCAAGGTGGCACGTCCACCGGCCAAGCCCAAGGGACGATCACGACCTACTTTACCGAGTCATGGCAGGTGAGCAACTATGGGCAGTCCACCGCGCCCGCAACGACATCGTCGAGCTCCTTCACGCCATCGGATTGGCAGTGCAAGGCCGTCAGCGGTTCGCCCTACTGGCAGCCCGATGGCACCACGGTGTCCTATCCGGATCGGAACCTGTCGGCGGTCTGTAATGCCGACGCGGTCGGTACGGTAAACGTGACACCCACTCAGAAAATGCAGAACTGGGCGTATTGGTGGACCCAGACGGGCCCAAGCCAATCAACGACGCAAGCCGTCTCGCTCGGGACAACCGGCCAGCAGTACAAGTATGCCGTCACGGCGGGCACCTGCCCCGGCGGGGTCGTTGACACCTCGGTCGGGACGAATAACGGGCAGTTCGTGCATCTGGCCAGCGCGCTGAACGCCAATCTGCTGGAGCCGCTCAAATCCACAACCAGCAGCACGACGGTGCCGGAGAGTCTGGGCACAGTCACCTGGAAATTCCAACAGGGGACCGGGTCCAACGACAACAGCCAGGGCAACGGCGGAGGCTTCTTTGCCGAAGGCGGAAACCCGGGCAATGTCTCAGTGCCGGTCGTAGGCACGGTCAGCAAGACGGTGCCGGTCACGACGACGAAGACGGTACAGGCCACCTGCACGGTGCCTCACCAAGAAACGGCGTATCGGACGGTCGACGAGGCCCAAACCGTGCCGGAGACCCAAAGCTACACCTACACGGTTGAGGTGCCGCAGACCCAGACCGGCACGCGCTATGTCCAGCAAGCCTATACGGCCACCAAACAGGTGCCGGTGACGTCGCGTGTGTACGTCAACACGTCCCACTACGTCACGACGCGCTCTTATGTGTCGTCGGGCTACTGGGCAACCGGGTCGCGGTATGTCAGCTCCGGCTATTGGGCCTCCAATGGTGGCCGCAACGTCTGCGCTTACATGAACGACGGTGGCCGCTGGGTCAGGTATTGTCACTGGGAGTCCTACGGGCAACACTGGGTCAACACCTCGCACTACGTGTCCTACCGGTACTATGTCAATACCTCGCACTATGTGACGTCGCAGCACTACGTCAACTCGGGCTACTGGACGACGCGGACCACGGAACAGACCGAGACGTATACTGCCTATCGCACGGTGCCCCAGACATACACCTATACGGTGGATGTCCCGGAGACCCGCACGGGAACGCGAACCGTCTACGTCACCCAGTACGTGCCGGTGCAGCAAGCCTACACCACCACGGTCCTGACCGAAGAATCCTGCACCAAGCAGGAGCAAGTCACGACCTACCAGACGGTATCGGCCACCGGGGTCATCATGACCTCGCTAGGCACAGCGATCGCACACAACGCGACGTACACCGTCAACGGCCAGACGTTTACGGAAACCACCTGGACCCTCACCTAACGTGAAGTCCGGACACGCTGAGGCCCCTCCGCTCATTGGGAGGGGCCTTCGTATGTCACATGGGTACCCTCTGCGCCAACGCGCTGGGGCATTGAATGGCCCGGACGTAGGCCACCAGCGCACGGCGCATTTCGCCAGTCATGAAAAAATGTCCGGGGGGTTGCGTTAACCGTAGCAGGATTATATACTATTGGCAATAACAGCGACAAAGGAGGCGCGGACAGGATGCGGAACCAACCTATGACAGCCCCGACCCGCGCGAACAAGACGCCCATGACCTCTGAGAAGCAACGCCGGCTGTACGTCATCGACCCGACCCATCCGGATGCTCCGCGCCCTATTGAGCCGCGCACCCAGCACACCACCACAACCCGGCTCACGATGGCCAAACCCGCCAATGGCGATTGGCACTATCCCACGATCCCGCGCGACTGGTCCCGGTTCGTGGCTTGGGAATATCACCAGTGGACCCCGGTGCCCACGGGCATCGCAGGATTGCGCCTGATGCTGCTGACCCCGGGTGGGTGGGACGAACCGGAGGTGCTCGAGGCCATGCGGACGCACCAAGCGACCACCCGCACGCTCTGGCCGTTGGCCACGGGAACCGGAAGCCAACAGCTGCTGCGTCGACTGGGACCGATCCAATACGACCCCACCCATCGCGAGGAACCGTTGCGGGTGCTGTGGCGCAAGGATGATGTCGACTATATTCTGAACCCCGCCACTCCGGAGACATCCGACGCGCCCTGGGACGTCTGGGATCTCAGCGCAGCCTCGACCGAAACCCACCAAGCCTACCGGCTCTTCATCGCGGCACCCCCGGATAAATCCGCCCAGTGGGTCACCCGCGCATTGGCGCGCCAGTTGATGCTGCGGGACACCACGCGCTGGTGGTGGGACATGATTAACCAAGGGCAAACAACGCTCACCCGGCTCGCGGACGCCGCATATGAACCCACCGCCGCTAGTGACCGTCTGGTGGCCTGGCTGCCCGTGCCCGGCTTTCACCTCGTTTTCGCCGAGAGCACGCGACGAACCCGCTAATCGCCAAACGACACACATGCGTGGACAGCCACAAGGCCGGGGAGGTACCCATGACGCAACGTTCCACCCACCAGTTCTGGATCGCCCTGCAACCCATCGCGCACCTCGCAACCGGTGACGTGGTCGCCCACGAAGCCTTGCTGCGGGACGGACGGGGATCCCACACCAACTCTGCCACCGATCTCTTTCGTGAGGCGGCCCGGGAAGGGCAACAGGGCCCCCTAGAACAGACGGCGCTCGATTTGGCCCTGCGGCGCGTAAACGACCTGCCAACGGGACAAAAGCTCTTTGTCAACGTCGGGGAGCCAGCGGGTCCCACCCTGCCAGCAGCCGCCGACCCGGCGCGTGTCGTGCTGGAGGTGTCGGAAGGGCATAACATCGTCGACAACCCCCGGATTATCGCGCAGGCTCGGGCGTGGCGCGAAGCCGGATATGCGATCGCCTTGGACGACTACGGCGTCGGCCACATGGGGCTCGGCGCATTATAAAATAGCGGCGAAAAACCCCTTGGTTTACCTATGGGGATGAAAGCCGCTGGGGGTTGCTCTCTCGATGAGGGCAAACCCCAACCCGTTTTCCGGTAGCTGCCGTTCTTGCCCGCTGACAATAGATTGGTAGCCGCAATCTATTAAGTTGTGGTATAATGTTCCTGGGTGAAGTGGCATGGATCGCACGGTAGAAAGCAATCACAATATCACGTTTGACTGTAAATACCACGTCGTGTTCTGCCCGAAATATCGACGGAAAGTGCTCGTCGACGGGGTTGATACCCGGCTGAAAGAATTGCTGAACACCAAAGCGCATGAGCTCCAGAGCGACATCATGGAAATGGAAGTCATGCCCGATCACGTGCGCCTCCTTGTCCAATGTGATCCGCAATTTGGAATTCATCGGGTGGTCAAGCAGTTGAAAGGCTACACGTCCCATGTGCTTCGCCAAGAATTCCCGTCCCTGAAGCGCCGGTTGCCGTCGCTTTGGACGAATTCGTATTTTGTGGCGACCGTGGGCGCGGTGCAACTCGATGGGGTCAAGCGCTATATCGAAGACCAGAAAGGACAGTAACCATGCGCCAATCGTTCAAATACCGTCTGTACCCCAATAAGAGACAGCAACAACACATCGACGAGACCTTAGAACATTGCCGCCTGCTTTACAATCGCTTACTCGCCGAACGCCAGGAAGCCTATGAGAAGTCCGGCAAAACGCTGTCCTACGTGGCGCAAGCAAACAGCTTTCCGGCGCGGAAGGACGCGATTCCGGCGCTCCACTCCGTACATTCGCAAGTGCTGCAAGATGTGGCCAAACGGCTCGACAAAGCGTTTCAGGCGTTCTTTCGCCGCGTCAAAAACGGGGAGAAACCCGGCTATCCGCGCTTTAAGTCTTTCGGGCGCTATCATTCGTTCACCTATCCCCAAGGCGGTTACCAGATCCACGATCAGCGACTGCTGCATCTCTCGAAGATTGGGGATGTGAAGATTAAACTCCACCGCCCCCTCGAAGGGACGATCAAAACGTGTACGATTGTCGCCAAGAACGGACACTACTATGCCGTGTTTTCTTGCGAGGTGGAGGCCGTACCGTTGCCTTCGTCCCAGACCATGATGGGTGGCGATCTCGGGATCAAACATCTGCTGGTCACGTCGGACGGGGAATGCTTTGACCATCCGCAGTCGTTACGGAAGGCGGAGCGAAAGCTGAAACGGTTGCAACGCGCCGCGTCCCGGAAGAAGAAGGGCAGCCGGCGGCTCAAGAAAGCCGTCCGTCGTCTCGCGAAAGCCCATGAGACCGTGGCGAACCAACGGCGCGACACGGCCCATAAAATTGCCCGTCATCTGGTCAATGCCTATGATCTCATCGCTTTTGAGGATTTGAATGCTCAAGGGCTCCTGAAAAACCACCATTTGGCCAAGAGCATCGCGGATGCGGGATGGCATCAACTCGTACAATACACGACGTACAAGGCTGAAAGGGCCGGTCGCCGTGTCGTGCTCGTGGATCCCCGCTTTACAAGTCAGGATTGTTCGACCCCCCACTGCACGTATCGCAAGACGGATCTCACATTGGCCGATCGCCGGTGGCAGTGTCCCCGTTGTGGCGTGTGGCATGACCGCGACATCAATGCGGCACAGAACATCCTGCACCGGGCTTTGGTCGGCTAACACAAGATTTTCGGGCTCGGACGGAGCCGTCGGGGAGCGGATGGAGAACACGCCACCGCCATGAACCGAGAAGCCCCTGCCTTTAGGCATGGGGAG
>PXYV01000085.1 GCA_003023745.1 Sulfobacillus acidophilus
CCCTCGATACAGGTCTGCAATCCTAACGAACACTTCTGTTTAGTAAGTTAAGTGGAGGCTGTGCCCTGTAACCTGACTTATCTGTGGATGTATGTTTGGTTATGGTTGGACAATCTTTCGTTGCGTCATGCGAGGATATTCGAGATTAGCCAGCCACAGAGGATGGACAACGGGGATAGGGGAACGGATTTCGCGTGAGACAACTTCATAAACTATTTTATACGGGGTATTTTGCGGCCGTTATGGCGATCGGCATTGTCTCGACAGCACTCTTCATTTATGAGCATTTTTGGCTATCGGACCTATTGATGGCTGTGGCTGTCGGATTATATATCCTGCTGTGGTTAGTCTATCTGGAACGAGTTCTCAGAGCCCCGCGAAAGATCTGGCAGGACCTGACTAATCCGGCGACCACCTTTGGCTTCTTCACAATTGTGGCCGGATCCAATGGGCTTGGGGTCCGTTTTTTATTCCACCATTGGGTGTTGGCCGCCAAAATATTGGGGACTGTCGGCATCTTATCCTGGACCATGCTGTTTTATACCGCGATGACGGTCCTCATTGCGGGACCTGCCGTCAAAAAATCGGTCGTCAATGGAGGCTGGCTCATCGCCATGATAGATGTCGATCCGCTTGGGCCATGGGGTTTGCCCTCTACATTATCTTTATTGGACTCATGATAAATCGCCTGTTGTTTCAGTCGGTGGACCACCTATTGGATCAACGTGGAAGCGACAGCGGTACCACCATGCCCGGGGCGTAGGGCGTGTGAAATTCGCTAGGTTCCTGCTGGCCCTTTACGGTGCCGCGCATAATTCGAAAAGTGATGTACTGGTTGGTGTCTGGTCCATCAGTCCAATGTTCAGAGACTGTAGCCGCGCTGTTGGCTCCCCGCCATCGACGGCGCAACGTTGGTTCCTTTCTTAGGGGCCTGCGCAGGAGTCGTTGTGACCCTGGGCACAATGGGCAGATTCAGTGTCGCCTCGTGACGGATGTCACAGAAAGAACGACGTCAAACACGGTTAATTAAGTGGAGAGGAGACACGAGGCGAGTATGGACATTGCGCGCATTGAAGGCCTCAATGTGAGACGAGCGGGACGGGCAGAACCCGGGGAAACCTTGGCGATCCCGGACGGGCGGCATCTGCTCTGGATTATTGAGGGATCAGCGGGATGGCAAAGCAGCAGAGGCGACGAACAACTGATGGAGGCAGACCTAGCGGTCTTTGGAGTGGCTGGTTCTGGGGTGGTGACGTTTCGGACCCCGAGCCTTTATGCGTGGGCTGATGCGGGCGATCCGCTGGGATTCGATCCCCGGGCCGCGTTATACCGCCAGTTACTTGCATCAAAGAACCAGGGCATCGGGAAGGGGTTGGTGGAGGATTTGCCGATCAATCCGGGCGACCTGTGGGTGGATATGGGGACGGGTACGGGAGCGATGGTCACTGCATTGCAAGAGCGGGCACGCTCCATAGGACCTATTTGGATTTTAGGGGTTGACCGAGCCGGGAGAATGGTGGATGAGGCATGGGAGGCCTCCGCAAATGACCAATCTCCGGCTTGGTTCGTGCAACACGATTTGTCTGACTTGTCATGGCCTCATCGGCGGGTTGATGGTGTCTCGGCTCTCCTGCTGTTTCATCTTGTTGACGATTTGGATGCGATTCTGCAGTCTGCCTACCAAGCCTTAAGGCCTGGCGGACGCCTGCTTTACGCGATTAGCGCTGACAGCAACCCCTTTTTGCACATGATTATGAAGCAATTGCGGGGCCCGGGCGATTTCTTCAAGCGCGGCCAACAGAAAATTGAGCAGGCGGTTCTAAAGGCTGGCTTCACCATTGAGCGGAAATGGCTTTATGAAGACATCATCGCGCTTCAGAACCCAGAAGCCATGCAGGATCTCATCGCCTCCATCGGCGGCCCGGCCAGCCGTGGGCTGCGTGCTGATATTCTTCCACCCTCGGCCATTCCCCGCGTGTTCCAGTTGGTGTGGGCGCAGAAGCCACATGAGGGGTGTGAGCGATGACTGTTGCAGTGGACCAGTTAAACCGACCCTTGAGAAACCTGAGCATATCCCTGACTGACCGTTACAATTTTCGCTGTGTCTACTACATGCCCAAGGAAATGTTCGGTCGCCCGCCCACTTCTGCCATTGGAGGACACTTTGACGGCAGATGAACTGCTGACGGTGGTTTGGGCGATGGGGCCGATCAGTGTTCATAAGATGCGGTTGACCGGTGGGTGGCGGCGCTTGCGCTGCGACATCGCGCGATTCATTGAAGGATTGGTGGGATTCCTGGCATTGATGATGTGGCGTTCACCACCAATGGTTCTCTTCTCACCGCACAGAGGGCTCGCGCGTTTCGCTCGGCGGGATTGAGCCGAATGACCTGCAGCCTGGATTCCCTTGATTCTCAGTGATTCGGCCGCATCAATGGAGTCGGCTTTGCTGCGGACTGGGTGCTGCGTGCGCTCGAACGGGTTGTCGGGGCCGGATTTGGTCCCGTCAAAATCAACGTCGTGGTGAAGCGTGGGATGAATGACGCGGACATCGTGCCGCTGGCGCAACATTTTCGCTTAGTGGTCACATTGCCCGCTTTATCGAGTATAGGGACGTGGGCAATTCCAATGGTTGGGCCTCGGAAGAGGTTGTTTCAGCGCGGGAAATTTTAGAGAGGATCTCGGGACGGTGGCCCCTACAAGCGCTCGAATAGGCCAACGACGAGGAGGCGGCCACTCGCTAAGGATATCACGACGGTGGTGGAAAAATCGGCATCATCCGTCCGTTACGCAGTTGTTTGCCGTTCCTGTACGCGTGCCCGTCTGGCGGCGAATCCCCGTCTGTTCCTGTGTCTCTTTGCGAACCAGGGGCTCAGTCTCCGCGATATTCTCCGGCGAGGTGGAACGGCAGGGGACCTTCAGGATGCCGTGACCGGGCTGTGGCAGCACCGATCTGACCGCTATTCGGAGTTGCGGGGACGCCGAGATCCTCTCGGGCGCCGACTCGAAATGTGTCAAATGGGTAGGTAATTTCTGTGACCGGATGTGATCTGGATCACGGTTTTGTTGCAGGGCGAGGGAATAGTCTTGATTTGATTGATAACATGATCGAAAAAGTGGCATATTGTGGGATAATTTTCGGAAAGGATTGGCGATGTGTATTGAAAGGGGGACTTGATGCGCATGTCTGGTCCAGCTTTGCGTCAAGCAGTGTCCCACCAAGCGATTCACGAAAATGCCTGGCATGAGGTGGATACCGCGTTGCAAGCGGCCGAGAAGGTGTTGCTGCTCGGCGATGGCGAACGGTTTTCCGAAGTCGCGGAAGTTTTCTTGGAAGTCGCTGAAGCGCGCGTACTGGTGCATGCCCAGGAGGAGGAAATTGGGTTGTATCGGGAGTGGTCTGAACACCTCCCCGCTTCCCATGGGTTTATTGAGGAGCTCAAAGGAGAGCATCGACAACTGCGTCGAGCCGTGCTCGCGATCGAAGATGCAATGGTGGACGGACGCTACCCAGATGCGGTGGCTTCAATGCGTGAATTTGCGTCCGCACTGACATCCCACTCTCTTCATGAAGAACGGATTTTGATGGAGATTCAGGTCGAACAGGGGGGATTTTACCGATGATAAGTCCCTTGCGATGGGCCTTTCCCAAGAGCTATCGGCGCCTCAAAGAACTTGCACAGGCGGCGGGCATCCACGAATTTGAATATCGCGCGCGAGTGATGCCGGCAACCGATGGGGGGCTGACTTCGGTGCATATCGAGCGGGATGGGTCTGAATGGGTCCGGTCCGTTCCTGCCGTCGATTTGGAATTTGCCGGTAAGGAGTCCACAGCCTTCTTTGCCGAGACGGTGGATGCTATGGCCGCCGTAGGCCATGCAACCTACCAAGAGCAGATGCACCATCGCGAAGTCTGAGGGGTGAAGGAAGCTATGGGTGAACACAGCGGGGCTGAATCGCAAACAGCCCATCCGATAACCGACGCTGATCGCCGTGATTTGTTGGCACTCTTGGATATGCGGTTTGGGACCGTGCCGCAGGAGGTGTTGGCGGCGATTGCGGCTATCGAGGATGTCAGCCAGATTGATCACTTGATTTTAGTCGCGGCTAATGCGGCCAGTTGGGTGGATTTTATTCGGGAAGTGCAAGAGCCAGGATTTCGTATCGTGGGCCAGGGGTTCGATCCCTTGCCGGAGACCGATGGCGACGGCGCAAAAAGGGGGCATCATCATGGCGAATAAACGGAATGCACTCTTGCGGTCTGTGGACTACCTAAAGCGGGGGCACCGCATTAACCAGGGGTGGAGCGAGGAGAACGTTCGATCACGCGAATGGGAGGACATTTATCGGAGCCGCTGGCAGCACGATCGCGTGGTTCGCTCGACGCATGGGGTTAACTGCACCGGATCGTGCAGTTGGAAAATTCATGTGAAAAACGGGATTGTCACGTGGGAAACGCAGCAGACGGATTACCCTTCTCTGGGCGACAATGTGCCGGAGTATGAACCCCGAGGCTGTCCGCGGGGCGCCAGTTACTCGTGGTACCTCTACAGCCCCGGTCGCGTGAAATATCCCTACGTGAGGGCAGAGCTGCTGTCTGCTTGGAAAGATATTCGTGCCCAGGAGAGCAACCCGTTAGCCGCTTGGCATCGCCTCGTGAACGATGCCGATATCCGAAAAAGCTACAAAAAGGCGCGTGGCAAAGGGGGATTTGTACGGGCCGATTGGGACACTATTAGCGAAATTATCGCCGCCTCTATGTTGGACACGGCCAAGACCTACGGGCCGGATCGTATTGCTGGCTTCAGCCCCATTCCGGCCATGTCTCAAGTGAGCTTTGCCGCAGGGTCTCGCTTCATATCCCTGGTCGGTGGCACTATGATAAGCTTTTACGATTGGTATGCTGATTTGCCGCCTGCCTCGCCGCAAATCTGGGGCGAGCAGACTGATGTTCCGGAAAGTGCTGATTGGTATAATGCCAGTTACTTCATCGTCTGGGGCACAAACTTGCCGATGACCCGCACCCCCGACGCCCACTTTATGGTGGAAGCGCGCTATAACGGAACCAAAGTGGTGGGCGTCAGCCCCGATTATGCGGAGTATGTGAAATTTGCTGATCTCTGGCTCCCCTGTAAGGCGGGCACGGATGCGGCCTTGGCGATGGCGATGACGCACGTAATTTTAAAGGAATTTTATGTGGATCATCCGACCCCATACTTTATCGACTACGCCAAAACCTACACCGACCTGCCGTTTTTAGTGACTATCTCACAACATGGGGACATTTTCACGGCGGGCCGGTTTTTAAACGCCCAAGATCTGGGCCTGGAGGTGGCGGAAGCCGCGTGGAAAACTGTTGTTTGGGATCAGCCAAGCGACGCCCCGGATATCCCCAACGGGTCGGTGGGCTATCGGTGGGACGGCCAGCAAAAGTGGAACCTAAGAATGCAGAATCCGTCTGGGCAGCCGCTTAACCCGCGCTTGAGCTTCATCGGCCAATCCGACGATGTGTTGGCTGTGTCGTTTCCCAATCTTGAACCGGGTGTAGCTTACCCGTTTGTGCGCGGGGTGCCCGCTCGGCGAATTGTCAATGCCGCGGGGGAGACGGTTTGGGTGACGACCGTGTACGATCTGATGATGGCTCACGCGGGCGTCGGAAGAGGGCTAGCTGGGGACTATCCGCGGGATTATGACGACCCCGGCGGCGCCTACACGCCGGCCTGGCAGGAAGCCATTACGGGGGTAGATCATAATCTGGCCATTCGCGTGGCACGCGAATTTGCCGAGAATGCCGCGAAGACGCACGGGCGTTCCATGATTGCTCTGGGAGCGGGAACCAATCACTGGTACCACAGTGACCTCATTTATCGGGCCATCATTAATCTGGTGATGTTGACGGGCAGCCAGGGTGTGAACGGCGGCGGTTGGGCGCATTACGTCGGACAGGAAAAGGTGCGCCCCTTGGAGGGATGGAGTACCCTGGCTTTTGGCTTGGATTGGGCTCGTCCACCCCGTCAACATGCCGGCACGGCTTTCTTTTATTTCGCTACGGATCAGTTTCGCTACGAAGAACCCGCCGCACCGCTCGGAGGAATCCCGACGTCGGGGGAGTTCCGCAACCGGCATCCCGCGGATATGGCTGCCCTCGCGTCGCGATTGGGATGGCTTCCGTCCTTCCCCCAGTGGACCCAGAATTCTCTCGACGTAGTCAAGGCGGCCCGACAGGCAGGTGCTGTCAGTGCGCAGGAGATTGCCGAGTACGCGGCCCAGAAACTGGTCAACGGGGAGTTGGAGTGGGCGGTCGAAAACCCTGATGATCCTCGGAACTTCCCCCGAGTGTTTTTTGTCTGGCGCTCTAACCTATTGGGCGCTAGCGGCAAGGGACATGAATATTTCTTAAAGCATATGCTGGGGGCCTCCGGGCATGTGCTAGGCAATCCCGAAGAATCATGGCACCCCAAAACCATCCGATTGCCGGAAGACATCCCCGAAGGCAAGGTGGATTTGTTGATCGATGTGGACTTTCGCATGACGTCTAGCGGTCTTTACGCGGATATCGTGCTACCAACGGCGACCTGGTATGAAAAGCATGATTTAAGTAGTACCGACATGCACCCGTTTATACATCCCTTTAACCCAGCCGTGGCACCGATGTTCGAGTCCAAACCCGATTGGGACACTTTTCGCACCCTAGCCGAAGCCTTTTCACGAATGGCCAGCGAGCATTTGCCGGTCGTTGATGACTTGGTGATGACTCCTTTGCAGCATGATTCGCCCGGAGAAATAGCCCAGCCGCAGGGCAAAGTACGCGATTGGCGGCGCGGAGAATGTGAACCGGCCATCGGCAAAACGTTGCCGAATCTGGTGCTGGTGCAACGCGACTATACGCATTTGGTGGATCAAATGACCACGTTGGGTCCTTTGGCCGACGAGGCCCTGGTCACGAAGGGCATTCGCATTGACGGCCATGCCGCCGTTCGGGAATTGGCGGAACGGGTCGGTCGGTCCGACCGTTCAGGACCGGGTCTGGGCCGTCCTTTGTTGTGGACCGGCCAACAGGCTGCTGAGGCCATCTTAACGCTATCCGGGCCTACCAATGGACATCGGGCGGTAGAGGAATGGCAGGCCCTCGAAAAGACCACCGGGATGAAGTTAATGGATGCCATTCACGGGCGTGAGGACACCGCTTACCGTTTTCAGGATCTGACCGTCCAACCGCGGCTGGCACTGCCCGCGCCGGTGTGGTCGGGACTGGAGGGAGAAGGCCGACGCTATTCGCCGTTTACGGCCAATGTGGACTTCAAGATTCCCTGGAGAACGATTACCGGGCGACAGCACTTCTATTTGGACCACGAAGTGATGCTGGACTACGGGGAAGGGCTTGCGGTGTACCGCGCCCCCAACGAGGCACCGCCCTTCGCCCCGGGCGACCGCCCAGATTCCCAAGCGGACGTGTCGCAGGCCGTCACCGTACGCTATTTGACCCCGCACCAAAAATGGGGCATTCACTCCACCTATTCAGATACGCCGCGAATGTTGACACTGTTTCGAGGCGGTCAAACAGTCTGGATGAGTGTCGAAGATGCAGAACGCATCGGAATTAAGGACAACGATTGGATCGAAGTGTTCAACCGAAACGGAGCCATTGTGGCGCGAGCTGTCATTTCCCATCGGCTGCCTCAGGGGGTGGCGATGATGTATCACGCCCAGGACCGCACCATCGGCGTGCCCAAAAGCATGGTGACGGGTGACCGCGGCGGAACGCATAACAGTGTCACCCGCATCATACCGAAGGGAACCCATATGATCGGCGGATATGGGCAGTTGAGCTACAGCATGAACTACTACGGGCCTACGGGGCACCAGCGGGACGTGCTGGCATGGATTCGCCCCTTGAAGGAGGTCGATTGGCTTGAGGATTAAAGCCCAAATTGCCATGGTAATGAATCTTGATAAGTGCATCGGCTGCCATACCTGCAGCGTCACCTGTAAAAACACCTGGACCAACCGTCCTGGTGCCGAATATATGTGGTTTAACAACGTGGAGACGCGTCCGGGTCCCGGATATCCTCAGGAATGGGAGAATCAAGGTCGTTATCGTGGCGGATGGGTTGTCACGGACGGCAAATTGAGGCTGCATTCAGGAGGCCCGCTGTCCAAGTTGGCACGCATCTTCTATAACCCCGACCTGCCAACCATAGACGACTATTATGAGCCGTGGACCTATGACTACCAAACGCTGGTTGACAGCCCCCGCCGCCAGCATCAGCCTGTGGCTCGCCCGCATTCGCTGTTGACGGGTGAGGTCATGGAAAAACCGCTGTGGGGACCTAACTGGGATGACGATCTCGCAGGGGGACCGGAAATCGCTCCGCGCGATCCAAATCTGACGGGCTTGTCGCAGCATGTGACGATGGAATATGAGCAGGCGTTTATGATGTACTTGCCTCGCATCTGCAATCACTGTCTTAACCCCGCCTGTGTGGCGGCGTGTCCGTCGGGAGCTATGTACAAACGCGAAGAAGACGGCATTGTACTTGTAGACCAGGATGCCTGTCGGGGATGGCGCTTTTGTGTTAGTGCGTGTCCATACAAAAAGGTCTACTTCAACTGGAATACCCATAAAGCGGAAAAGTGCACTTTCTGCTACCCACGGATTGAAGCAGGGTTACCCACGGTGTGTTCAGAGACGTGCGTGGGCCGCATTCGCTATCTGGGACCGGTTTTGTATGACGCGGATCGCGTCGTGGAAGCGGCGTCGGTGAAAAATCTCCAGGACGTGTATGAGGCTCAACTCAAGGTGTTTCTCAACCCTTACGACCATGAGATCATTCACGAGGCCCGCAGTCAAGGCATCCCCGAGGCTTGGATTGAAGGAGCCCAGAATTCCCCAGTGTACAAAATGGCCGTGGAATGGCAAATCGCTCTCCCCCTCCATCCCGAATATCGCACCATGCCCATGGTTTGGTACGTACCGCCGTTAAGCCCCATGATGAATCATTTGGCCAACGAGGCCGGCATGGAGACGGACGCTTACCTGACGGCCGTGGACAGCATGCGTATCCCCATGGAGTACTTGGCATCCATTCTGTCAGCGGGGGACATCCGGCCGGTGCGGCGGTCACTGCTGCGGCTTACGGCCATGCGTGCCGCCATGCGGGAAAAGAATTTAGGGGCGTCGGGAGATCTGTTGGCATCTAGCCAATTGCTAAAGGAGGCCAATCTCAGCCTCGGACAAGTGGAAGACATGGCCCGTCTCTTGGCCGTGGCTAAGTACGAAGAGCGCTACGTCATCCCCACGGGAAACCGCAACCGTGATGCAAATCTGGAATACGAGCAAGGTGTTTGCAGCTTGGAAGAGCTGGCTCCCCCGGAAGGTATCATGGCTCCTCGGCGGTTGATTCAATTGACAGACCATACGCACTAGAAGGGGGGTGGCTAGAGATGGAAGACGAGACACGCATTGTGTTGAAACTCATTGCGGGCCTGCTTGATTATCCGGGGTCGGAGAGTTTTGCGGCGCGGCTTAGGGCTCGGCAGGAGGTGGCCGAGGAGGTCTCCTCGGAAATTGGTAGGATTATGTGGCAGTTCCAGCACTGTGACCGTGTGGAATTAGAACAGCTCTACGTCGAGACATTTGATTTCAACCCTAAGGCTGCACTGTATGTGACAGCCCATGAACTGGCTGATTCACGGGATCGAGGAGAAGCTCTGATTGAACTGACCAATCTCTATCATGAGGCTGGGTATGAGGTCCCCGACGACCAATTGGCGGATTATTTACCCCTGTTGCTGGAATTGACAGCCGTTCGGCCTGATTTGGTGCCTCAGGCCGTGACGGAGAGAATAGGACGGGTAGCTTACAATATCGCGCAGTTTTTGGACGACGAGCACCCGTATCAGTCAATCTTTATGGTACTGTACAAGACTTTGGGAGTCTCGGGCGAGGGACGGATGACGGCAGAAGAACGTCCAGATCTGGCCGACCTTCCATATCCGATGGAATATCGATAGAGGCTTAGTCGGGAAGGGGTACACAATGACGCAATTTTGGTGGGTTATTTATCCGTACCTAGCTTTGGCGACCATGATTCTGGGCAGTTTGTACCGTTACGCGCACAATCCCATGAGCTGGAGCTCGCGCTCCAGCGAACTTTTGGAAAAACGTTGGTTAAAGTGGGGGAGTCAGTTATTTCATTGGGGTATCTTGTTAGTGATTATTGGTCACGTCATGGGCCTTTTGATTCCGTTGAGCGTATATCAGGCGATGGGAATTACTGCTCATGTTTACCACGAAAACGCAGATATTCTGGGAGCCATTGCCGGCCTCATGACCTGGGTCGGATTGGCAATCTTGCTGTTTCGACGGCTGGGGAATGTTCGCGTACGGCGCAACTCAAGCATATCGGATATTGTTGCCTTAGTCCTTCTCTTTATCGTTGTCACGACGGGTGACTATCTCACCATTATTCGCAACAATGTCGTAGGCCCCTATGAATACCGGGCCACGGTAGGGCCTTGGGTTAGAGGATTATTGGTGTTGCACCCCAATCCTATGCTAATGGCGCATGTTCCAGTCGCTTTTCAAGTGCACATTATTTTGGCCTTCTTGTTGTTTGCGATTTCGCCATTTACGCGTCTGGTTCATATTTGGAGTCTGCCGCTGGCGTACTTACGCCGGACCCCCATCCAATATCGGGATCGGGAACAATATCGGTCGTATCGTCTATGAAAACTACTTCAAAACATCCTCGACTTCATATTTAACGAGCCAACGGTAGAGGAGTGGCTGCGGCCGAGGGGTCATAAATGTGTCCATGCAACTGTAACCATCCTCACATTAACTCAAAGCGATTGGCGGAGTCGATGGCCCTTCATGAGGCTTTGCAGCACAATGGGGTGGGGGCTGCGCCCATAGGCGCTAACTTTTGAATTTATTGTGTAGACGTAAAGGAATTTGACCCTGCCGTCGCGAAGTCAGAAGGAGACCCATTCTCTTAGACGGAGAT
>PXYV01000086.1 GCA_003023745.1 Sulfobacillus acidophilus
AGTCGGGCTGCCGTCAACCAGCCACACGCGGCAGGCGGGATCGCCTAGCTGCAAGCTCCGCCCTTCAGGACGGAGTCGTTGACATCTGCCGCAAATCTGGACAATCCTCCAGCTAATGAGGAGTCCTTCGTGAACAGATGGTACGTGACAGGGAATCTAGCATATAAAGACGATGACGGTTACCTTTAGCTTGCCGATCGAAAACGCGATATGATCATCAGCGGTGGAGAAAACGTGTACTCCGTAGAGGTTGAACACTGCCACAGCAATGCCTGCTTGCAACGCGGTTCCAGCAGCGCGAACACCGATTATCAAAAATGGAGAGAGCGTCCCTGGCAAATTCAAGAAGTACATAGATGCCATCAGCTATATCAAGCTCGCGACATAAGTACCCTCACCGGTCCCAATCACAACCTGGCCACAAATCACCTTTCCCTCATCGTCATCATGTCGATTTTCCGATGGGTGGCTGCGAAACGGATCCGTCGTCATCCAAAAATTGAGCCCACCAATTAGGGTGGTGATCAATATACACGACTAAACGCTCAATTTGGTCGACGCGCATCACATCAAAATGATGTTCGATGCCTTCGACAATACGATGGATATCTTGAGCCGAACCAATCGCCAAATGCGTCAAAAAGCGCTCCAGAATTTGATGGCGGGCATAGAGCAGACGTCCGGTTTTGCGCCCCCGCGGTGTAAAACTAAACCCGCGATAGCGCTCGTAGGTCAAAAGGCCTGCTTCGTGCAGGCGCCGGACCATTTTACTGGCCGATGCGGGACTAATTTGGAGTCGGTCCGCCAAATCGGTGACCCGCGCATAGCCTTTTTCATCGGTGAGCACCCAAATGGCCTCGAGATAGTCCTCCTGACTGGGAGTAGACATCTCGCCTCCCCGCTTTCCACCAAAGCCGTTTTTCTATTCTACGCAGGTCAGAGCTTAAGTTGACTGTGGTTGCACTGCAACCGCCAAAGTTGATGAGGTAGACGGACGGTTTGCCGCCCGCACCCGGGCCTAATGCTCCATGCTACACGCGACTGACGTTCAAGCGTTGAGTCGTGTGCAAGGCCTCGCTGACGACCTCGTGAAAGCGCGCGCCACGGCCTCCCCAAGCCCATCCGACCTGGACATGCGCGGACAACGACAGCGTCGATCCGTCAATCTGCAGCGACAACTGTTCAATCGCGGCCGCCATGCGCGCGCGCACGTCACGCTCCTGATGGAAGGGGACCCCCGGAAAAACCATAACGAAAACTCCAGGTTGCCATTGGCTCACCCGGTCACGCTGACGGCACATATGGCGTAGTTCATCTCCAAGTCGCTGCGACACTTCCTCGGCAACATTAAGGCCATACGTGACCGACAGCTCATCCAAACGCTCCAATACCACGACCAGCACAGCCGCAGAAGTGCCACCGAGCACCCGGTCGCCATAGGTTGCCGCATCGGTTTGATTTATCACTTCCGCTAGTTCATGCGTGTTTTGAGGCTCTGACGTCGATCGCGCCATCAAAACCCAGGTCATTCCCAAAACCAGTAATAGCGCCAACCAAGCTTGGGGCCACCCACTTTGATGTCCAAGCATCCATAGGTCCGAGTTAAACAGTACAGCGGCAACGGCCGAGAGGACGATATAATAAAGCACTCTAAACCAAGGATCCACTCGCCGGGCGCGCACACCCAAATAGGCTAGGACCAATATCCACCAGGCGGCCACCACCGCCAGTCCCAAATCCCCACGATAAGCGGCCAAAACCCACACGCCGTCGGGATCCCGAGTTAAAGCGGGATGCCAAAAGATGGCCACTATCAGAGCAACGCCCCACACCCCATAAAGTCCCTTAACCCACGCCGGCAACGACAGTTTAAGCCCAAGCGCCAAGGCTTCAATTGCGGCAATGTCCATCCCCCACGTCATCGGCACCAGCCATCGGTACCAATCTGCGGCGCTCGCCGGGCGCGACTGCCACAGCCAAAACGCCGAGATGACGGCCCATAGACAGGTGAGGCCGGCAAGTCGCACGAGCGCACCGCGCTCGTTGGAGCCGCGCGCCGACCACGCCATCGCCGCTATCAACGCCAACAAAGCCAACAAGAGGTAGGGTAGAACGGCAAGCGGAATCTCTCGTCCCACGGTCACCGCCTCAACTCCCCATGCGGTTCATTCGGCCCAGACCATTTGACCTGAAATCAGGTCCCGACATCGATGGGGTGTCCGCTCTGGACCCATAGCGCCATCCCGCCCACGACAGACGCCGCGCTGAGTCCATGCTGCGCCAAAACCTCGGCAGCGGTTTGACTGCGATGGCCATGAGCACACACCAAAGCATAGCGCTGTTCTCGATCGAATTCGGACAGGTACTGAGAAAGTTGGCTCAACGGGATTTTCTGCGCGCCGGGGATGATCCCCTGGCGCCACTCGTAAGGCTCTCGCACGTCGACCACCACGAAATCATCGAGGTTTTGCCTCAGATGATCCACCGTAATCTGATCGACTGCAATAATGGTTCCCCCTTCGGCCTGCCAGCGCTCTGGCCCGCCATCCCACACCGCCTGCGCAACCACCCCCAGTTGCTGCAAGGCTTGAGCCGCCGCTTGGGCCACTCCGGTGTCATCCCCAAACAACACCACCTCGGCATCGTTTTGCTTCAGCCAGTCCGCGACCGCGTGAGCCCATCGGGACGGGTTGAACGGCGCACTAATGGCACCCGCGACATGGCCCTGGTTGTATGCCGCTTGCGAGCGAATATCCAGCACCACCGTGCCGCGCGATTGGATAGCCCCTAAAATACGCTGCACCTGGCTCACAGAAATTCTCACCGTCCTCTGTGTGTTTGCTACCACTATAACGAATTTAGTTACGAGTGGAAACTCATTGACGCGCCATAGCAGGAAAACCCCCATCAAGCCCGAATAAATGGATTTAATGACGAGACTCAGAAAGCGGTGACAAGCGTGGGCAACGTGCCAACCGTAGCCCCATGCGGGACGTGGAAATCTTCGTTGTCCGCCAAGATGTTAAGAGCACAGACGGTTTCGTTGCAAGAAGTCTTTTTGACCGCGTCCAGCATCTATTGGATTGAAGAAAGGCCCGAGGATGGTGGCCGCTGTGTGATTGTTGAACGGCGGCCCAATGGCGTCATCGTCGACCGCATTCCCGCACCCTATGATGCGAGCTCGCGAGTCCACGAGTATGGCGGCGGCGCGTTTACGGTATCTGGAGAGACCGTGTTTTTTTGTGACGGCGGTGACGGACGCATCTATCGCCAGGATCCGGGCCAACCCCCCCGCCCGGTGACTCCGGCCGATGCTCTGACTCGCTATGCCGATCTTATCGTCGACACGACTCGAGAGCGCCTCATCGCTGTTCGCGAAGTGCGCGACGCCAATGGCTTAATCGAACACGCGGTCGTCGCCATTCCCATCGTAGAGCGTGACCCGATGGGCGAAATCCTCTTCGGGGGCCACGACTTCTTTATGTTCCCGCGTCTATCACCGGACGGCACCCGTCTCGCGGTTGTCGCCTGGGATCAGCCCCATATGCCGTGGGATAGTTCCTATTTGCTGGTGGCGACGTTGCGTGACGATGGCGGTGTCAATGCGCTGCAAAGCGTAGCCGGAGGCGAGCAGGAATCCATCTTCCAACCCGAGTGGTCGCCGGACAATCAGCTCTACTTCGTTTCCGATCGCACGGGATGGTGGAATCTTTACAGCTGGCAAGATCGTGAAGTCCGTCCCGTCACCGCTTTACACGCGGAATTCGGTGAGGCCGCCTGGACTTTCGGACTCTCGACCTATGGCTTTGTCAGTGCGACCGAAATCCTGGCGTCCTATACCTTTAGTGGCTTGGCGCGGCTGGTGCGCATCAATGTCGCGACTCGCGAAATGAGCCACCTGGCCTGCCCTTTTTCCACCATCTCGCATGTCAAGGTATTGGGGGACCACGTGCTCATGATTGCGGGAGCAGACCGGTCGCCCAAGGCCATCGTCAGCTATGATGCCGATCATCGTCAGTTTGCCATCGTCCGGACTAGTGTCCCCCTGATCATGGACGAAGACGACGTGTCCCTGCCAGAATCGCTAGAATTTCCCACGACCGATGGCACCATCGCCTTCGGTTATTATTACGCCCCCAAAAATCGCGACTATATCGCGCCGGAGGGCGAATCGCCGCCACTTGTGGTCATGGTGCACGGGGGCCCTACGGATCGCTGCGAGCCCGTCTTTCAACTGGATATACAATATTGGACAACGCGCGGGTTTGCCGTGATGGATGTCAACTATGGGGGAAGCACCGGCTATGGCCGCCCCTATCGCGACCGCTTGCGCGGCCACTGGGGGATCGTTGATGTCGACGACGCCATCGCCGCCACGATTTTTTTAAGTCGGCACAACAAAGCCGACCCTCGCCGCGCCGTCATCCGCGGCACCGGCGCCGGGGGATTCACGGCGCTGGCGGCTGTCGCTTTTCGCAACACCTTCAGGGCCGCGACGACGTACAACGCCATCAGTGACCTAGCGGCGCTAGCTCGGGCCACGCACCACTTCGAGTCCCACTATCTCGATGGGCTGATCGGCCCCCTGCCATCGCATGAGGCGCTATATCAGGAACGATCGCCCGTGTTTCATCTTGATCGGCTTCGCGCTCCGGTACTGGCTTTTCATGGGCTGCAGGACCGTGTCATCCCGGTGAGCCAAACTCAAGCCCTGGTCGAGTCACTGACCCAAAAAGGGTTGCCCGTCGGCACCGTGACATTTGCGGAAGAAGGACACGAATTTTCCCATCCCGACACCATGGCCCGTTGCTATGAAGCGGAATTAGCCTTTTATGCCAAGGTTTTAAACATCCGCTTGCCCGAGCGGGTTGAAGCGGTTTCGATCCAAAATTGTCCGGAGTAGGGTTTGGCGGCGCTTTTCGATACTTGCCTGAACCTTGCACTGGCGTCTTGGTCCCCAACTCTGCTAGTACCCATTCTTCATGGCACTAGGTATGCTACTCCATTCGACAGATCGCGCACCTAGGCGCTCGGCCCACTTTTCGACGCTTTGGTAAACGCGCTGTGTGATGGCGCGCGTTAGCTTAACTCTCGGCTCCCAAGTTAGATTGTGTATGATAAGTTTTTCGTCTTGTCGCTTAAACTGCGGATCAATGCGGCCAATCAGCCGATCGCCACATAAAATTGGCATGGCATAGACGCCAAATTGCCGCTCGCCTACTGGGACATACAGTTCCCAGCGATAGACAAAGTCAAACACATCCTCTACCCGACGACGATCCCATAAGAGATTGTCGAGCGGCGGCAGAAATCGTACCATGCTCTCCCATCGAGTTGCATTCTCCTGCCAAAATTCCAGGCGCTCGCGTTCGTTCTCTAACACGTAATACAGGGTTTTCACATTTTCGATTCGCACCGCTTGCAAACGTCCGTCCTTTGACCGCTCAGACAATAGGCGTTGTCGGATTGGCGCTGACTGTCCAATCCATCCCAGCCGTGGATCACCACTATTCACCAGATGATAGGCTCTGAGATACTTGTCAAAAAGCTGTTCATCCGCTTCTTGGGTCGAAATCTGACGCGCTTGCTCCCGCAATACCGGCGGTACAATGCGTTCTGGAATGTCGAAGTAACGCATGCCCGCCTTTCGCTCCGCCACCATCACAAGTCCCGCGTCGCACATTAAATTCAAAACGTGAGACGTCTCCTTGGTTGCGGCGCTGGTGGTATCCCAATAACCCCTCACCTTGACTTTGCTGTCAAAGGCACGCGCGGGCATTGCGCCCTGTGTCTCAATACGCTCTAAAATGGTCCGAACAACAAGCGCAAATCTGTCGAGTTCCGGCTGCAACCGGCGTTGCCATCGACGCCGTACACCTTCCAAGACCGGATAGTCCCACATCGGCAAGACCGAAGCTTGGTTGGCCAGATATTCGAAGACTGTATGCTCGCTTAACAAACGCTCGAGCATTTCAGGGCGATAATCCGGGTGGCGTGCCCAAAGCGCCAAGTCCTGATTGCGTGCCACCCGGGCCACCGGGTCGATCTGCACCGCTTCCAAACAGTCCAACGTAATCTCCAACGCCCGTGACAACGTTTCCGGCATCAAAAGCAAACTCTCCACCAGGAATCGGCGGGCAGCTCTCCGGCTCACCGTGATCGGCGATTGATAACTCATGTCACACCTCATCGACCTAACATATTGTGGCCCGGCGCAAGCTCACGAGACGGTCGCCGCGCTCGTCATTTCTCGCACAAAGCTAGCCCCTCGCACCCGGGACTGGACTACACCAGTATAAGAATACAGTAGCAGAGTCTTTCTCGCCGGCAAGAAATCCATTGGATTCGATGTCCACGCGGAACGCTCGCAGAAAAGCCGTTTCGCGCTGCTGTCGGGGATTGACAATACTGGTCTAAAAGATAATACTTCTCTTTAGTAAGTATTGAGGAGGCGTATTCATGCCCGCCATTACTCCTGAACAATGGACCACGTTGCAACGCGTTGCAGAACCGCCCCCAGGCGTTGCGGATCGACCGGTCGAGCGCATTTCCACCGCACCCTCGTTGCTGGAAGGAGCGGGGTTTCCGGTGCGTCGGCCCTGGCCGAGCCAACAGATTGGGTTTCGCGAGGCCGATCCGTTTTTGCTGCTAGACCACATGGGCGCCGTGGAATATGCGCCCGGCGAGGCCAAAGGTGCTCCCTGGCATCCCCATCGGGGATTTGAAACGGTGACATATATTATGGACGGAGCCTTTGAACATCACGACTCGCAAGGCGGCGGCGGATACATTAGCAACGGGGACACGCAGTGGATGACCGCAGGCGCAGGCATCCTGCACGACGAGATGCCTCCTGAAGCGCTGGTCCGCACCGGCGGACTCTTCCACGGCATTCAGTTGTGGGTGAACCTGCCGCAGCGGCTCAAGTGGACGCCTCCGCGCTATCAAAGTCTTGAGGCAGCGCAGGTAACACTGGTCGCATCTGAGCGTGGCGATGCGCTTTTGCGCATTATTGCGGGTGAATTGGCAGGATATTCCGGTCCCGGTGTGACATGGACCCCCATCACGGTAATCCACGCCAGCTTGGAGCCGGACGCACGCCTTTGTATTCCCTGGCCTGAAAACTTTAATGCACTCGCGTACGTGTTATCGGGAAGCGGCAGTGTCGGAACAACTAATGTGCTGGTGCGTGAGGGGCAGGGAGTGGCATTTGGACCGGGCGCATCGTTGACGGTCACCGCCTCTTCCAGCCCGTCGGGTCCAAATCCGCGCCTTGAGGTGTTGCTTATGGGCGGGGTGCCGATTCGAGAGCCCATCGCCTCGTACGGTCCCTTTGTCATGAATACACACGCCGACATTGTTCAGGCCTTTGAAGACTACCAGTCCGGGCGAATGGGCACAATCCCGGCTCAGTACTTGTCCCCTAACGATGGCGATGCGCCTAGTCACACTTAAGGTGCTGCCCCACAATTTTGCGGCCGCCCCGCCTTTTGTGGTTGATAACGGCTGGAGACCCAAACACGTTCCCATTCTTGAAACCATCCCAGTCGAAGCCGATGTCATCGCGGCGGTGATCCCGGGACGGGGCGGAATGCGTGTGGTGGTCTACAATCGCGAAGACTTTGCCGTAACCGTGCGGGTCGATGCCGAAGGATAGCGCCAAAAATACCGAGCCAATCCAAAAGGCCGAACTCGTCCGTGCGCGAGTTTCACGGAATCTTAGGCAATTGTGCTTTCTCTACTTCACGGAATCCACGTGATCACGTAGGATGAAAGAAAACGAATTATTGCGCACGCGCATATGCGGTGCAATAAACATGGAGGACTGCATGAGACGCATCGAACTTCAGCCAGACAGCATTGAGATTGTGTTGACGGGCCTGACGATGATTGGCGCGTTGCAAGGACGTCTGGTGATCCCTTACGCCAATATTCGTGCTGTCTACCCCGAGTTGCACCTGCCGCCGCACCTTTTGCGCATGGGCGGCACCGCCATTGGTCCCATTCATGAAGGACACTACATCGGCGAGGGAGGTTGGTACTTTCTTTCGTATGAAAACGCCAATCGTGTCATGACCTTGGACTTGGAAGGGTTTCGTTTGGGGCGCTTGCCGTATTTGGGGATCGCCATTGAAGTAGATGACCCTGCCTCCATGGCCGCTTCGCTGCTAACGCGACTGAACGCCGTACCTCGAGAGTAATCGTTATCCTTTTGGTGCGTTCATGGGAAGCGCACTGCAAAACGCCGGATAAAGCGTGTACGGACCACCACCAGCCTTATCCTCACCGCCTACCATCAATTTTGAACCAAGATGGGTTCAGACCCCGCGCGAGGTTAGCATTTAACCGCCTGCGCGCCCGTTTCCTCCGTTAATCGCACCGTACTTCAGCGCTGTAGCCGCCATTCAAAAATCGGTCCCGTGCAGTTTCTCCGAGCGCACGACATTCCAGTACTGCGCCGCAACGCCCGTGAAACCCGAACATAAGCCAGCTTGTTAGCAAAACCCGATCGCGTCTGGCACCGCCGCAGGGGTTGCCATTTTTGACGTGATCGACTAGAACTAGTGACGAGGTGGAGTATGGAATGGCGTCGGGTTTTATTTGGCAGACCGTTAAAAGATCGTGAAGAAACCGGACGCAAAGTCATTGTACCGCAGGGACTTGCGGTTTTAGCGCCGGACGCTCTCTCCTCAGTGGCCTATGGCACACAAGAGATTTTGATCGTGCTGAGCACTGCGGGAATTGGGGCGTTGTGGTTTTCTTTGCCGATTTCTAGCGTTATTGTGCTGTTGCTGGCGTTTTTGGTATTTAACTATCGCCAGATTATCGCCGCCTATCCCAATGGCGGCGGCGCTTATATTATTGGCCGCGATACTTTGGGGCCGTGGTCGGGCGTCCTCGCCGGCACTGCGTTATTAATCGACTACACGTTGACGGTCTCGGTCAGTGTCACCGCCGGTGTGGCCGCGCTCGTGTCAGCATTTCCGAGCCTCCTGCCATGGACGGTGCCCATTTGCGTGCTATTCACGCTGATTATTATGATGGTAAACTTGCGCGGTGTCCGCGAATCTGCCAGCTTGTTCATGACCCCCACCTACCTGTTCATCGTCATGGTTCTCATTATGGCGTTCTACGGCGTCTTCAAGGTGGTCCCCGATGCCAAGCCGATCCACCAATTTTTCGCACCCAGTCCTTTAGCCGTTGTCGCCCCAATTCTTTTGCTGCGGGCGTTTAGTTCCGGATCGTCCGCGCTCACCGGTGTTGAAGCCGTTTCCAATGGCGTGCCCATCTTCAGGAGTCCCGCTCAAAAACGGGCCCGCACAACTTTATTGTTCTTAGGAATCTTCTTGGGGGCAATGTTTCTCGGCACCTCGATTGTCTCATACCGTCTGGGAATTGTGCCGAACAATCAGGTCACCGTGTTACAGCAAGTCGCCGCTCGTCTGTTCGGGCATAGCATCTACTTTTATCTCATGTCGTTCGTCACGATGGCGATCCTGGCTGTCGCCGCCAATACCAGTTTTGCCGGTTTTCCTCAACTCGCCAGCATCATGGCGCGCGACCAATGGATGCCCCGCATGTTTTTATCGCGCGGTGACCGCTTGGTCTATCAAAATGGCATTTTAGTCTTAGGAACCTTTGCCATCTTGCTCATCATCATCTTCAAAGGCGACACCGACGCGTTAATTCCTCTATATGCTGTCGGGGTGTATATGAGCTTCACGATTGCCATGGCTAGTCTCGTCAAAAAGCGGTGGTTGGAATCGCCTGCACCGGGTCGGATTTCCACGATTATTACCGCCAGCTTAGGGGCCCTCCTCACGAGCGCTGTCGTCATCATTTCGGTGATCACCAAGTTTACCGAGGGTGCTTGGATTGTGGTCATCGCCATCCCCCTCATTATCATGAGTCTTCGGGCCGTTCGCCGACACTATCAGATGGTCGCCGATCACTTGCGCCTCAGTGATTTAGATGTAAAGCCGGAAGCCAAGAGTCTGGTCGTCGTGGTGCCTGTGGCCAGTGTAAATAAAATGACGATGGCGACGATTGCCACGGCCCTTTCTATGAATCCCCATGAACTGATTGCCTTGCACATTTCCACGTCACGCGAACGAACCCAACAAGTCGAACAACGCTTTAAAATTTGGGCGCCGGATCCACGCGTGCAATTTGTATCCATCGAGTCGCAATACCGCTCCGTACTACGGCCGATGGTCCGCTATATCGATCATTTGGCCAATCTCTTCGCCAAGGGGCGTGTCATTGTCGTGATTCCCGAACTGGTGGTGGGCAGACGTTGGCAAAATGTGTTGCATAACCACATGGCGTTTGCGCTGGAAGCCATCTTAGTGTTCCGCCGCGAAGTGAGCGTCACCGTGGTCCCCTATCACCTGCCGGGCCAGCCTCCCCCTGAGGACGACAACTAGGACCCCCGTCTCGAAATCATGAAGCCTAACCGGGAACAGACATAAGCGCAGTTGTTGGTCAGAGTGTTGGACGCTATAGTCTCAGTGAGACCAGGCCAGTACAACCTCCCCAGACCAGATTTTGGCATATAATCTGATACCCCCATTCATAACGCTTCTAGGCATCTCGTCACAGACCCAACAATATAATTTGTCGGACGCCGAATTCCAGGGGGTGACATTGATGTTAGTAACCACCGATTTTCTCCGGATACCAGCAACCATCGCACTCGTAGCAGGTCTCGTAATTTTATGGCGACCGCAGTTACTGAATTACGTGGTGGCCATTTACCTTATCACCACCGGACTTTTAGGACTTATCCATTAGGATCGCATCCCCCAAAGGTCCGCTGCCCCACAAGGCGAGAGTTTCTGCGCACGGGTAGCGAGCCTCCGGCACTCCTCTTGACTCACATTTCGCACCCCTGGATTTTGCCCGTGGAGGAGACATCCTGAAGGGCTTTCCATGATTGTCGGACTATTCCGCAAAGGAATCGATTAGGGTCTTG
>PXYV01000087.1 GCA_003023745.1 Sulfobacillus acidophilus
GCCTCGGCGTAGCCAGGCGGGAGAGTTCATTCACTCCCAAAAGGGAAAAGTCCATGTGCCGTCACTAGGTTCTGACAAGGGCGGCACGAGGCGCAGACTGGGATCGGCAAACCGCTGGGACGGCTGGGGACCAGTGGTGAGGGAACGGTCTCGATCCCTAGCAATCTCAAGGAGCGGCAAAGAGACCTCACCGGCGGAAATGTGCGGAGCGGGGTGAGGGAAGAAACCATCTGCGAACAGCTGGCTGCGACGAATGTCTGACCAAATGCTGGTCGCGGTTGCCATGCCCCCTGCTCCCGGTCCTTCAATCCAGAAACAGCCGGCGTCCGTAGATATTCCTATACCGTTTTGTGCTCCCATTACCTGCATCAGTCGGCTTGTGGCCGGTATCACGGTTGGGCGAACCTGTGCGGTAACGACGCCATTGTGATCTTTTCGCGCTACGGCTAGCAAGCGCAACCCTAAGCCTGCGTCTTGCAGTCGAAAGAATAACTCCGGAGGCCAGTCGTGCAATCCTGTGACGGTGAGATGGTCAGGATCGAGCCAGCCATCAAACGCCAAAAAAGCCAGGATCACCAGTTTGCGAGCCGCGTCGTATCCTTTCAGGTCCGCTGTGGGATCGGCTTCCGCATACCCGGCTTGCTGGGCATTGTGCAAGGCGTGAAAAAGCGGCTGGCCCTCAGCCATTGCGCATAGGAGGTAATTGGTGGTGCCGTTGAGCACTCCGTAAATTTCGTGCACTGGTGTATTGGTCAGGTGATAGCGCAGTGCATCCAATACAGGCATGCCACCACCAACGCTGGCCTCAAAGCCTAAATAGGCATGGTGAATCTGACTGGCGTGCAAAAGTTCGGGACCATGATACGCCATCACTTCTTTGTTGGCAGTAATGACCGCTTTGCCGTGTTCAAGAGCGGAAAGGATCCATCTACGGGCAGGGTGGCGCCGCCCGGTCACCTCGACGACGATGTCGATTTCCGGATCATCGATGATTTCTGCGGGATCCAAGGTGCGGGGGATAGTTACCGAGCGGGGAACCTTGATATCGCGCACCAGGGCTCGTACGATCTGGAATGCGATTCCGTCGGCCGAACGATTCAACTGAGCCACCGCTTGTCCCACGGTTCCGAGCCCCAACAATCCAATTCGCGCGGTCCGCATGTTCATCGCCCCTCGGGATGTTGATCAGTGTCTTGAAAATCGTGTCAACTACTTCAGCTCTTAGGCGCGCCTGTGTCCGGTGGCGGCCTGCTTCTTGCAAGTGAGGCTGCATTCCACGGAATGTCGGCTTGTGGACCAGCGCTCAATTGCAAGACGCTGCAAGGCTTCATGGCGCCCAGTCGGCCACTGCGTCGCCGACCTCTGTTTCGGACAGTCTTACGAGGGCTAGTTGAAACGATCGCCGCCGCGCCTGTCAAGTGCAGGAGGCTTGATATTCTAACCCTGTCGCAGCCGGTGCAACGTCCGCGACACAAATCTCAACCGGGCGTGCTGCCGAGCGCCCGGTGGGGCACAACCACTTAAAACCTCTGTTACGATAGGCGTCAATAGTTGGCGTAAGCCATAAGGTCCGGTATAACTGGAATTTCGCAGTCAACGTACGCCTTGATCGCAGACGCCTCCGAGAATTTACTCATGTATGGTAGCTCAATACGAGTGTGAACGCAATCTGAGCGAAGGTGCCGCGATGCTTGGTAGGACCGAAAAATTGCGGGCGCGGTGATAGGGTACGAGCCAAGAGGCACCCCGGCGAACGAGCGTCTTTCAGCTCCGGTTGATAACCTAACCGGAATATTGGTCAATCAAGTCAAAGCACGCGAGCTGATCCGAGAGCCGCGCGGTTCATGGGCAGTATTACGAACGCTAAAGGCATTGGCGCATAATTCGCGCCAGATTTTTGCAGCCTATCACACGAAGCGCGGCAGTGACAAGATTCCAGGGGAAGAAGGATGATCGGGTGTTGCACATGTGGTTGTTGCTGATGGGATTGATGACTGGGCCTCAATGGGTTCAGCCAGTGCAGGCGAGGGGCGATGCGCGAGAGGCATACGCGCGAAGCACGCCGCTTGCGCCCGTTGTCATTAATGGACGGGGTGTGGCCGATCGACTTCCGTATCGTTTGGCAACGCGTACGACGAACTATTTTCATGCGACGCCTTCGCAAGCGAAAAACATCGAATTGGTTGCTACCCGGCTTAATGGAGCTGTAGTATCTGCCGGCCAAATCTTTTCGTATTATCGCCAGGTCGGCCCCTATACGCAGGCCAATGGATACGGCTGGGGGCGAATGTTCGTGGGGGACCGGATCGTCCCATCTATTGGGGGAGGAGTATGCCAAGGATCGAGCACTTTATACTCCGCACTATTACGCACCGGATTACCGATTGTCGAACGGCATCAACACGGTTTAACGGTTCCGTACTTGCCACCCGGAGAGGATGCTACCGTGGCCGAGGACTACCTCAATTTTCGGTTCCGCAACAATCAATCAACACCAATTCTTATCACCGCGGCAGCTAGCCAGCGCCATTTGACGGTGTCGATCTGGGGTGCCCGCCCAGGCCCAGAAATCGTGGTTGAACATCAAATTTTGGATGAATATCCGTTTCGGACGATCACGCGCACCAATCCTCGCCTGCAACCGGGTCAAACCGTCATTGAAGCGCCCGGGCAAGTCGGCGTCCGTGTGAAAAACTGGCTCGAGATTAAGACGGCGCACGGTACAGAAATCAAAAATTTGGGGATCGATACGTATCGCGCGAGTCCGAGAATTGTCGAAGTAGGACCGGCTAAAAACTCGTTTTAGGCAGCGTATCGCCTGTCCTAACCACATATTGTGGTAGGGGGATGAGGCGATGGGCTTGTGGGAATTCGTCGTGTTACGGGTGGCATTCCTGTCGGGAGAACGGATTGCCTTTCACGGATTGGGGCGCGAACGCCATCCGCTGGCGACGACGATGGTGGCCTATGGCGGGGCGGCCGGTATGCTTTGGGTTTTTTGCCTAGTGTCCGGACATGCTGATTGGGTCAGTCAAGCCTTTTGGCCCGGTGCCGTGTATGCAGTGTCCTTCAGCTTATACACAGCGGCTTTGACGCGCGGCCCCGTCAGCCAAGTTAGCGGGTTTGCGAACGCGACGGTCGTGATGTTGTTTTTGGTGGCACCGTCCTGGAATTTTGACGTAGTGGTGGCGTTAATTCTCTTTGTGGCCGGATCCGTGCTCTTGTTGCCCAGGGATCAACCTATGCCCATGGCCGTGTTGTGGATGTTGCTGAGCGATGTAGCGCTCGTCGTCGGGAGGAGTCTTGATGCCCGCCAGTCGCTAGACGTTTCGTTGCCATACGCGGCTAGCCTCTTTACGTCGGTGACGGCCTGGCTAATCATTCCGGTGACGCTCTATGGATTGTGGAGGTCTTGTGTGCAACTGGTTTTAGGTCGGCCCGCATGGTCGACCGTATCCGCTCTATGCAATGGGTTCTCGTATTTGACCGTGCTTACGTTGCTTAAAATGGTATCTCTCACTGTGGTCGAAGCCATATCGGCCTGGGCCGGGGTGGCTGCAACCATACTCGGTGTTTTTGCATTTCGCGAGGGGAAAGCGATCGGGGTGGTGGCCGGTGCGGCATTAATGACAGTTGGTACCCTCATTCTCCTCTTTAGTCCACATGGGGGAATGAGGTAAAATAGAAGGCGGGAGACGATTGTAATTGAAGATTTACACGAAAGCTGGGGATTTGGGAGATACGTCGTTATGGGGCAAGGCGGGTCCGAAGCGCACACGCAAAGATTCTTTGCGTGTGGAGTCTTATGGTGCCGTGGACGAGGCTAACGCCTGGATCGGGATGGCACGCGCTTGGGGTGTGTCTGACGCGACACTGGACCACATGCTCGAGGCGGTGCAACACCGCTTGTTTAGTCTTGGGGCAGATTTGGCTAATATCAATGAAAATCGCTCGGATCGGGTCCGGGAGGCTGATCTTCAAGAATTGGAAGGATGGATTGACAGTTTAGATACCGAGCTTCCGGTGCTCAAACAATTTATCCTTCCCGGCGGCGTACCGGCCGCAGCCGCACTGCAAGTGGCCCGGACCGTCGTGCGGCGAGCCGAACGACGTCTGGTAAGCTTTTTAGGAGAAGATTCTTCATATGGAACTCAGCTAAAATTTCTCAACCGCCTCTCAGACTTCCTTTTTGTCGCAGCGCGGCGTGTCAATCACCTTGCGGGCTTAGAGGACACACCGGCGCAATTTTGAGGAGGGGATGCTGTGCAGCCGCGACAATTTAGCCTGGAAGAGGCCAATCAATTGCTGGATGAATTGCGCCTCGAATTGGATGATCTAAAAAGGATGCAGAAAGAAGCTCGGGAAAAATATGAAGAGATGCGCGATATGCGAGAGGTCGGGTATCGTCCGGATGGAAATCTCATCATGTTGTCGGACTATCAAGAGACGAAACGGCAATTTGACCATATCGTGGCGGAGGCCAACCGGATTCTGAGTGGCATCAACCAACGGGGGTGTCGGGTTACCGATGTCGATACCGGTTTGGTGGATTTTCCGTCCCAGGTGGATGGAACCCCCGTCTATTTATGTTGGCAAAAGGACGAACCGGAGGTGGGCTATTACCACGGACTGGAAGAAGGATTTGCTGGACGGCGGCCGTTGCCGCAACGTTCCAACCCGAGTTGAGCAGGCCTAAATATTATGGATTTAACCCCAATTCGGCTGCGTGAGGTTTTAAGGTGTCGACCACAAAAGCAATAAACGCTTCCAAGTCTTCGCCCAGTCCTTTCACACCGTCGTAGACGTCGTTGCGATTGACACCCCGGGCAAAGCCCTTATCCTTCAGTTTCTTGATGACAGAACGCGGGGAGACCTCGCTGAGGCTTTTACCAGGTCGAACCAACGTCACAGCAACCACAAATCCAGTCAACTCGTCGGCGGCGAAAATGGCTCGCTCCAGCAAGTCATCGCGAGGTAATCCATTTTCGGTCACATGGGATCGGATTGCGCGGACAATCCGGTCAGGGAATCCTGCGTTTAATAAAATTTTCCCGCCTTCGATGGTGTGTTGCCCAATGTGCGGATACATTTCGTAGTCGAAGTCGTGCAAAAGACCGACTAGGCCGAATAGTTCGACATCTTCGCCGTGCGCTTGTGCGATGGCTCGCATAACCGCTTCGACCGCAAGCCCGTGCTTAACTAAGTTGGGATTTTTGGTGTATTGGTTGAGTATTTGCCACCCTTGCTCTCGTGCTGGCCAGATCATTGTCGGCATGCCATTTCCTCCCGGTGCACTAATCTAGCTTGCATTATACCATCATCCGCTGTGGAGGTTTTGACACCCCCTCTGGCCTCTCGTACACTAGAGAGCGGAATTCTAACTACAACCGAGGAGAGCGGGATGTGGATGGCAGAGACGGCGGATGTCACCATTATTGGGGGCGGCCCGGTCGGTCTGTTTGGTTTGTACTGTGCCGGATTGAATTGTTTAAATGCGCGTTTGTTAGAACGTTTAGACCAGGTCGGCGGTCAATTGGAACATTTGTATCCGGAAAAGCCCATTTACGACGTCGGTGGCTTTCCTCACATCACAGGTCGGGAATTGGTCGCCCGGCTTAAGGAACAGGCATTTCAGTATTCGAGCGAGGTGCTAACGGGGGTAACGGCTCATACCTTGGATTCGACGTCGGATATCCATCGAATCCACACCAATCGAGGAGTTTTTGAGACGCGGGTCGTCATCATTACGGCGGGAATTGGCGAATTTATTCCGCGCCGCATGATGAATCCAGCGATAGATCAATTTGAAGGGCGCGGACTCTACTACGTGGTCAATCGTTTGAGTGACTTTAATAATTGTCGCGTATTGGTTGTGGGGGGTGGGGACTCGGCAGCGGACTGGGCTATGGCTATTGCTGATCGGGCTCAACACGTGAGTGTTATTCATCGTCGCAGTACGTTTCAATGTCATGAAGACAGCCTGCGCAAACTCGAGAACAACCCGCGAGTGTCGTTGATGCCCAATCGAGTTTTACGGGCGGTTGGAGGAGACGATCGGGTACGAGAGGCGTGGTTGCAGGATGCGGCAGGTGATCCTTTGGCCGTTCCGCTTGAAGTTGACGCTATCATTATCGCGATTGGGTTGCTCCCAGGAACGGGAATCTTCTCGCAATGGGGACTTGACATGGACGGTAACGAAATTCGGGTGACGAGTTCGATGCGCACGAATCGGCCTGGTATCTTTGCCGCTGGCGACATTGCGACCTATCCGGGAAAAGTGAAATTGATAGCTGCCGGGTTTGGCGAAGTGGCGACTGCTGTCGAGGCTGCTCAAAGTTATCTAAGTGATAGATTCCGCGGTTAAAGGCAGCGCTTTCTCGTCTGGTTTGGTGAAACTTGAGTGCCGCGGCTGCGCAGTCACAGGTCGTGACGGTTGAGCGGCGGTAGAGCATGTGAGGGTGCAGGCCCGCCCGGCCGATGCGGTCATCCAACCCGTCATCATTGAACCGTGGCCGCTTCGGCTCACCAAGACCGTGAATCGTGCACAGGTGTGTCGAGAAGGATGATTCGCAAGAGGTCGACACAGGCCATGAGACTATAATCGGTTGGGACGAGGCTCATATCCGCGTTGATCAAATGCCGGTGCCACTGGATAGCGCCCAGGACATCAAAAACCGGTGCTGGTTATGGGTGGGAGACAGGCGAGCGAGCCGTTGTCGGGCGTCGGCGGTCCTGCCGCGAGCGGGCAACTGTTAGCGTCGACATGGATCGTGTCAGCGCCGAGGCATTTCAAACGGTTTAAGACCGCGCGGAATGCTGTTTCCGAACAGACCTGCCGCAGGTGCGGGATAGTGCCAGGGGCTATCGTGCTACGGTGGTGCAGCCCGACCGGACGGACGGTGTCAAAGCGGCTCTATGGTGTCGACCGCTGTCCTTCCGAACTTTGCACACCGTCGAGCGGATCGGGCATCCCCCGAGATAGCTGCTGGCCTTTCCCGCCCAAGATCAGCGGGGACTGCTTCCCCATCTTCCCGTCTCGCACATTTCCGCGCGAAACCAAGACCCCGTCTACCTGCGAAGCCCGCAGCGGGTCTGGTCTTGCGTCCCGGGCTCGGCCATTTATGGCCACAGGGCCATTGGACCTCCGCTGTCAGGTTCCTCCACCGGATTCGTCCGCCTCTCTGAAAATCGATGTGGGTAATGTATAGGGCTAAAGGCGGGGGCTTTACCCGGGCACTTGGTGATTCAAGTCAGCAAATTGCAAGGTCGCGCTGCCACGCCGAAGAACGAACGGCCGGGGCTATTCGACACTCATAAGCGCTTACAACCGGGGAAATTTGGCACAGCAACGACTTAAACGACAAAACCCGGCAGCACGACGAGCAGGTGAATGGAGAGACGCGTATTGTGATGGAAGCCTTGCACCATCATAACGGGGCAAAGCGCGGTCAATATAAGAGGAGCGGTTCGGTGGTTTTCAAGGTCCTATGGTAAAATTTTTTAACGAGCATGTCATACCGTTTCGGTATGCATCAGGAAAGGGATGAATAGACGTGGCAAATCGGACCCACCTAGATGAGTTGACGACGTCGGTTGGCAAGAAGGCGCGCCTGTACCGCTTGTTGTACGGGAACGGACCGGCCAACGGCACCCTCATGATTTTACCAATTGACCAGGGGTTAGAGCACGGCCCTCGAGATTTTTTTGACGCGCCGGAAAGTCAAGATCCGAGCTTTCAGTTCCGCATTGCGATGGAGGGCAAATTCTCGGCGATTGCGTGTCAAATTGGGTTGGCGGAAAAGTATTATTCCAGCTATGCGGGGAAAATTCCGCTGGTTCTCAAGTTGAACGGCAAAACCGAAATCCCTAGCGACGACGCGCCGCTTTCACCGCTCAACGCGAGTGTGGAGGATGCAGTGCGCCTAGGAGCCGACGCCGTCGGTTATACGTTGTATATTGGTTCCTCCCGGCAGGACGAGGATTTTCGACAATTTCGAGATATTCGCCAGGAGGCTGAGCGCTATGGTATGCCAGTCATCGTTTGGTCCTATCCCCGCGGGTCGGCCATTGAAGACAAGGGCGGGAAAGATACCGTTTATGCCATTGATTATGCGGCACGGGTAGCCCAGGAACTTGGCGCCGATGTTATTAAATTGAATGTGCCGAAGATTGATCGTGCCAAGCTGTCCCGGGCGCCCAAAGCCTACCAACGGACGTGGACTGAAGAAACCGCTCTGGCCCAAGTAATTCGCTCCGCAGGTCGCTCATTGGTTATTTTTGCCGGGGGAGACCGTCAAACCGGCGCAACTGCTTTGGAACAAGCCGAGGCGTGCATGCGCGCTGGGGCAACAGGTCTCATTTTTGGACGCAATGTTTGGCAGCGGCCATTAAGCGAAGCGTTGGAATTTGCGCATAGTGTTCATCAGATGCTTAATCGGTACTCGTTGTAGAGGATTTGGCCGCTGGTTAGGCGCGTTAGTCACGCCGTGAATGCAGAAATTTGCGAGATCGCGGGCGCATTCGTCTGGTCCTCAGAATAGGGTAGTGTGGCTACAATCTGAGACAGGAGACGATGCAGCGTGAGTAGTGTGCTAGTCACTGAAAATGACGCAGGATGCTGGATCGAAAAGCCTATACGCAAGGTGCATGGCCGCGTCTATCGTCGATATGTGGTTCGAACACATTTGGTGCGTCCCGGAGAACGTCTAGACCGGACAATGGTTCAGTATTTAGTCGGTCAGTTGACGCAAAGCGACATTTTGGTGCTCGGAGAGAAAATGGTGGCCATTGCTGAGGGGCGGGCTGTCGCGCTAAGTTCTGTCAAACCGCGCCCCTTAGCCCGAGTTTTAGCGCGGCACGTGCGCCCTGTGGGATATGGATTGGGGCTAAAGCGGGCTGAGACGATGGAAATGAGTATCCGGGAATCGGGCAGCGTGCGCATTTTCGTGGCGGCGCTGGCCGGTATCTTTGATCGCATGACTGGGCGTTCCGGCGATTTTTATCGCGTGGCGGGACGTCGGGTCGCCGCGATCGACGGCCCTGGCCCTACAACTATTCCGCCGTATAATCAATTTATCGTATTGGCGCCAGAACATCCCGAGACCGTAATCGCTGCCTTCGTGAAGAGATTTGGCTGTCGGGTTGCGGTTGTCGATGTCAATGACGTTGGCAGCGAAGTGTTGGCGTGGTCTCATGACACCGATCCCGCGTTAGTGTCCCGGCTTATGCGGGATAATCCTATGGGTCAGGGTGCGCAAAGCACTCCCATGGCAGTTTTGCGGTTGGAGGAGAAGCCACCCTTGACGATTTCTTGGCCTAATGGTTATGTACCCCAGTCGGGCGCCTGGGTTGTACCTGTGATTGGCTCGGGGGATTGTGGCATGAATCTTAATTGGTCGAGGGTATAGGACGGTTAACGCGTGCATCATTTAAGAGCGGGGCCGATGGTACGTGGTGGCGGTGCAATCAACGACGAATGCCTGGGGTGTCAGCAGTTGTTTAAAACCGTGTGCACAGAGACACAACAGCAGCTTGCCTGACTCCATTCTCCCCCGCTGCGGGGGGCGGAGTTTGGTGAATCCTGTTATCGGCGTGTCAACGACCCCGCCCTAAAGTTATCTTAAGCCGGAAGCTGAAAATTGTTGCTACAAGCCGCCCCATTCCTCGTAGACGTTTCTATGACGAAGAT
>PXYV01000088.1 GCA_003023745.1 Sulfobacillus acidophilus
CGCGAAAATGCCCGCGAAATTTGTGCCAGTTTCCTACCCTCGATACAGGTCTGCAATCCTAACGAACACTTCTGTTTAGTAAGTTAAGCGGAGGCTGTGCCCTGTAACCTGACTTATCTGTGGATGTATATTATCAAATACGCCGTAAAAACCCCGCCTGTGCCTGTAGGCCTATGCATTACCCACATCGATTCTCAGAGACGGACGAACCCTGTGGAGGAACCAGACAGAGGAGGCACATAGGGCTAAAACCAGGGAGAGTGTCAAAGTCTCTAGTGTGTAGCACATGTGGCTTACACTTGGCCTACCGTAGCGGATGCAGAGAATTCAAAAGATTCACGGCGTCTGTCACCCCGTGGCCATTGGCGGTGGTCAGCCAGTACACGCTGGCTCCTTTTTGCCAGGCTATGTCAATCGCGGAACTTGAGGCCGATGTGGCCACATTCCAGTTAATGACTCCTGAGGTGGTCGACGGCAGGGCTGTGCTTTGAGTCTGCAAAATTAGGCTCTGGGCGGCGGCCTTTAAGGGGGCGAGTGATGTGGAACGGTTACCATAGACCGCCACAATCCAATGCTTTTGCGACCAGGTGACGAGTGCTGGCCCGGTGTAGACGTGGACGGTGACGCCACGCAGCTTGACCTTAGTGCCGGGACCGGCCGACACTTTTAGCATATTCAAAAGCTGACCGGAGGCTTGGGATCGGGACGGTTCTAGCTCTCCGCCAAAGCGAAAGCTAGCGTTATTGGCCGCGCGCAGAAAGACCGAATATGTATGTGCCGATCCAGACACGCGCACGGCATGCATCGGAAAGACCGGACCTGGGGCAAGCACCGTGAGGCCCTTAATATGCAGCTTCTGTAGCGCTTTGTCTAGTGTGTCAAGACTGGCTGGTGGTGCGCTGGTTACGGGAGGCGATGCCGCTTGAATAACGTGGTTGGAGACCACGGTTGGACGCGTCCCAACCTTAGCTGAAGACGATTGCGGATGCGTCTTACGGCTAGCACTCGCATGGACCGGTGCTCCGCACGCGCTGAGCATTGTCGCCGCGGTGGCGGCCACTGCCCACCATAAAACCCGTTGTTGCCGCTTCATTGCGTCATTTCCTCCCTTATGCCGGGGAACCCCCTGCCATTCTTAATCATACCGCAGCGGATGCAAGATGCAGTCTCTGTCGACGTCTCAATCTGTTATCCCGATGAAATGACGCGGCGAATAAGGGATCTCCGCCACGCAGCAAATTGATGCCGGGCTGGGACCGTACATGAGACTGTCCTGGGGTGTTCGATGTGTCATGGTCTAGTTACAAAGGTGTAGTTGACGAAAAATGGGAGGCACATGATGAATGGCAAGGTGCTCCAAAGCGTATTGGCGTCTAGTGCGATCGCAGTAGTCGCAGCTGGAATATTTTTTGCGCCGATCGCGAGTTCACAAAGCGGCACCACCGCGCAGGCGGTGGCAGCGGAATCTCGACCAGGTGCGCCGGCAAATCGGATCATCGATATCGAAATGGGTTCTAACACAAAAAGCTATCTAGGGCGTCAGGGAGCAATTCACGATCCCCCAAGTGGCGGTAGTCTAACGGCTGAACAACAAGGAACGCTGACCGTCACCTACAACGCTCAGGAACACGGCTATGAGGCAGTTTGGGTCTGGTCCGGCTTGCAGCCTAACCAACAGGTGATGTTAATCGGGGATAAGGGTACAGCCGTCTCGACCGCAATCCAGCCAGAAACGGTGCTGTTTGGCACAGCCTCCAGCCAGGGCGGAACGGCAACGATTTTCATCCCTGCCAATGACTACGATGCCACTGCGAGCACGCCCGAAACTTTTGAAATGCTCGCATTATTTGGATCCACGCCGACCGGTCAATTGCCCGATGTTCCTTATGCGGCAGCCCTTCCGGTCGTAGCATTTGGCCTCGGAGCGCTTTGGTGGTGGCGCAGACGGTCAGTAGAAATTTAAAGTCCTGAGTGAGAAAGAAGGACGGAAAGCCATGGCGCGACGCAAAATTCTTCATCGAAGACTCGAATTGGCTTGCGGGTGAAGGCGTGCTATGGAAGCCAGGCGGGCGCAGGCGTCGCGCTCGAAGCGCGGTTACGATGCTCGTGGCAGTGGCTCTCATCCCGCTGGCCAGCGGTGAAGTTGCGTTACCACCCCCGGCCGTGATCACAGTGAACGCGGCCCACTCGATGGGGATCATTCCCGCGACTGCTTTCGGGTTGAATACGGAGGTCTGGGACAAGGATCTGACCAGTCCCGCGATCCCGGCACTCCTACGACGGATTGGCGTGGGAGTGCTCAGGTATCCTGGGGGTTCTATCGCCGATCAATACGACTGGGCAAACAATCGGCTGGTGCCGGGCCAGTCCGGCTACGTCGATCCGCGGAATACCTTCGCCCGCTTTATGCAACTCGTACGGCAAGTGGGGGCCACTGCGCTGATTACGGTCAATTACGGCTCCAATTTTTCGGGAACGGGGGGCGGGGAACCGCAAGAAGCCGCCGCCTGGGTCCGAGATGCCGATGTCACGCACCATGATCAGGTGCGGTACTGGGAAATCGGCAATGAAGTCTACGGGAATGGCACCTATGGTGTGACCTGGGAACTCGATCTGCATCGGCACAAAGGACCGGCCGTCTATGCCGAGAACGCTCGGCGGTATATCGCCGCCATGAAGCAGGCCGATCCGCACATTCAGGTGGGCGTGGTGCTGACGCTTCCCGAGAATTGGCCTTGGGGCCTAGCGCCGCATTGGAACAGGACGGTTTTGCGGATCGTTGGGCGGAGGGTCAACTTCGTCGCTGTACACTGGTATCCCCAGAATCCGGGACACACCTCGAATGCCGGGCTCTTGGCCTCCACTCGCCGGATTCCGGCGATGATGGCCATCTTGCGCCGTGAGATTGAACAGGGCACAGGGGATCGGGCAGCTCATATCGAGGTGTTTGTGGACGAGACCAACTCGGTCTCGTCGGACCCCGGAGCGCAAACAACCAGTATTGTGAACGCCCTATTTTTAGACAATGATTTCATGAGTTGGCTTGAGTACGGGGCGGCTAACGTTAGTTGGTGGGACTTGCACAATGGCGCTAATGTCAGCCAAGACACCAAAGGTGGTCATCGCTCAGAGTATGGGGACTATGGGCTCCTGTCCAACGGATCGCGCGTGCAGAATGTGCAGGAGCCACCGGCGGAGACCCCTTTTCCGACCTATTACGCCTATCAAATGCTGCGTATTCTGGCGCGTCCCGGGGACACCATGATTCAAGCCCATTCCAGTCAGCCGCTTGTAGATGTTTATGCCGTGCACCAAAGCAACGGCGATTTGGGGGTCATGCTTGTCAACACGGCAGCATCCCAGGCGTATCGGATACGCCTGCATCTGTCCGCATATCAGGCAGCCAAGGTGGTGCACGGCCACCGCTACGATGCGCATACACACCGTGTCCGCACGCAGCGGGTCGCGCTCAACTCACCGATAACCATCCCACCGTACTCCGTGACGGTGTTCATTTTGCATCCTAACAACCCTCCTAAGCATGAACGGGAAACCCGTTTTGAGCCGTTATCGTGCCGCATTGCGGCTCGGCGCCGGAGCATGATGAGAAGAAGCCTTGGAGACCACGTCGAGAGGCTTTGAACCAAAGGATTATTGACTGACGGCGATAGGCGCTGACTCTTTCCCAATCGCATACGGGTCCGCTCAATGACGGCGATGTTTGCGACAACGGGCTGTCAATCCCGGATCACAGGCCAGGCACAAAGCTTCTCCGCAGATATGGCAGTAGCTGACGGCCCACTTGCTGTGGCGGGCACATTGCGTGTCAGGCGTGTCGGCCGCCTGCCGAGGTGTCACAGTTGCTGGTGAGTGTCGACGCCAGGGCCATTTCACCATGATCTCTCGCCTCCTTGGATCAAGAGCTGAGCCTTCCACGGCAGCGGCGCGGCTCGCGTGATGATCTAGTACTCCTGTCGTGTGCTCAGATGTTGCCTCAGTGCTAGTGCCAATCCCATTGTACTGCGCAGGGGGCTGCTACATTGCGCCAGGGCGTGTCAGACCTCGCTCATGCGGGTCTCAACATGGCTGATCAGACCAGGGACTCGTTCGGTGCACCATTTGCGCTAAGAACTGGTCAGCCCTTGAGACTATAGCTGACACTGCGAATTCGCTCGGATTTCTCTACACTAATGACGCAGAGGTGAGCCCTTGTGGTCGAGCACAAGGTACGGCTGGCTGTTGGCCTTTTAGAGGCTTTGATGAGGGAGGAGACTCAATGACACCCCATAAGGAATTAAAACCTCATCTCACTCCTAAAGAACGCCATACATTGGAGTTGGCAATCCAGGGAATGTCGGTGGAGAAAATCGCGTCCAATCTGCAGCAGTCACCCAAGGTCGTGGAGCGATACATTCACCGTGGCTTGCAAAAGCTCGAATCGTGGTCGTACGACGCAGCCCCTGGCCCTAGTTTTCGCTCGTCGCAGGAGCGGCAGTGGGGGATATTGCCACCCCGGGCGGCCGAGCGGCGCATTGCCCGTATTTTGCGGGAGGAGCCACATGATTGGGGCTGCGTGGTCGTGCTGGGAATATCCGAGCCGCGACATCGAGTGAATACACAAGCTGTCGAGAATGTGACTCGCCACATCCACCGCAGTACCCGCGTGACAGACATCGTGACCAAATGGAGCATGGCGGAGTGGGTCATTTTCTTGGCGCACGTGTCAGAAATGCAAAGCGAAATGATCGTTCATCGCCTGGAACAATCTGACGCCTTGGGCTTCCCGGTATTTGTTGCGGTCCAGCATGCGCCAGCCTCTGCGTCATTTCACGAGGTGGCGATGAAATGCCATCAGGATTTGCTGAGACGTTACGTGAACTACGACATGGCTAGCATGATGCAGAGTGCTCCCTAGTTATTGCGATGGGAGGCAATGCCCGGTTAGAACGCCACAAGCTCTGACCGGGCTTAATGCCTCATTTTTCTAGACGGGCGCGAGTATCTAGCAAAAGACTGCTTCGGCAAGGCGTTCCAAGGCTTGGCGATGGTTGCGAAAATAGGTGGCGCGGGAAACATGTAATAGTTCAGCTAATTCTTCGTGGGTTCCGCGCCGATCGACGTAATACAAAACCAGTGTGGTTTTACCATCTACCCGCTCTCCCAGATTTGCGGAATTTAGGGCATCGCGGAACCATGCGCGAAACGTGCTGCTGTCGGCAATGCTGGCCCAATAGGCATCCGCTTGCGGATGCGATTCTTCATTGCCAGCGCTTAAATTTTGCAAAATCGCTTGCGTCACGCTGACCGGATCGCCGGGAATTAATCCCTGGGGTGGGGCGACCAAATCCTGCAACCACTGAGCGTACGTCCGAATGGCAAATGTGAGATCCCACCACTGGTCATCTTGTGGTGTGAATTGTAAAAGCTTCAACAAATGCGCAAGTTCCCCGGACGATGGCGCGGCTTCCCAGTGTATCGCCGAATACAAATGAAACTGTTGGGCGACCAAGTTCACCAATTGTGACCAGTTTAAAGAAGTCTCTAGCAGTTGTGCATCGGATAGAAACAATGAACCGTCTTGTACATTAACTTGTACTTGTCCTACGATCTTTCCGTTTTCCGTTAATATCTCTAGGATGTGATCCGTCTGGCGCACTATCAACGACTGGCCCTCGCTGCGAAACGGATGATAGCCTAAGCGCGGCCGAATAAAGCCGGCCAAGAGTCTCCAGGCCTGGTCGGGCTCAAGTCGACCGGACTGCAACAAGGACAGATAGTAATGGGTGGACCGGCGCAACCATTGCTCCCAGGTCCAGGGGCGGATCTTCTGCACCGCCCCCGCAATCTGTTCGCGCAATGCCGGGAACAAGCCGTAATATCCGCCGCGATAACTATTTAACGTGGCACAACTGACAAATCGTTCCCAAGCCTGGTGGACCGTGGCGCGACCCACCACACGGGTCATCCATTCGCGATTGACCATTGGAGCAATCGACGCTGCAGCGATGAGTGTGTCGCGCGCATCCAGGGGCTGTCCCGCACGCCAAGTGAGACGCAAAGAACCGGGATGAAATATTTGCTCGATTAAAAATCCATTGAGATCCATGGCGTGTGCCATAAATACCGTATGTTCAGCGGGTACCTGGGTGGCATCCAAGTGAGTGAGCCCATCGCAGACTGCCGCTAACAACTGAGGCCGTCCCTGGGTAATTTGAATGACATGGTCGACCAGTGCTTCGTCGTTAATTTGGTGGTGTGATAAAAAATCGCGCGCTTGGTCAAAAGACCAGTCTTCGAGCAGGATGGTACTCAACTGACTGCGCAAATAGTTTTGACCTGGCCATAACTGTACGGGCGAAGTGCGTCCAATAAAGGTGACAAAACCGCCTTGGCGGATGAGCGCTTGAGCAACCTCGGCCAAGTCCTGCGAAGCAAAGGGCACATCGTCAATATGATCAACAATCCAGTGAAACGGATGGGTCCGGCAACGGGTCAGCAAAGTGGACCGGACCTGATCGAAGGTGAGCTCCGAGTCCTCTGTGAGGTCGAGCTCGTGCGCCATCGCCCGCAACCAGGCTTGCGCGGAGAAATCCGCTTTGCGACCGGGGGCCCACACAAACGGAATGTTGGCCTGTTTCTCCAGCGTTTGGGCAAAATGGCGCACGAGGTAGGTTTTTCCGGTTCCGGGAGCGCCCCAGACATAAATCATCGGATAGCTTCCACTATTAAAAGCCGTGTGCAGTGAAGTCCAACTCTCCTGGCGGCCAATGAGGGTTTGGGGCGGCTCAGGTATCAACGCCATTGAAGACTGAAACGCTGGGGATTGCATGTAACTCGGCACCTCCATGTCAACAACACGCACCATTCGTGTTAAACCGACGACTTACTACAAAACTAGTATAAAAAGAGCGGCGTTCGCTGTGAGTCTCACAATCGTATCAAAAGATATCTCAACCTCCGTCTTGGAAACCGTGGGGATCATGTAGTCATCACCTTGCTGGCTATGGTTCGCACCATGTCTGCAGAAAAAATGGGAGTAGAAGTGCCAATCGAGAAGAGACGGCGGCACTAAGGCGTCACAAGGCAACAAGGCGACCGCTGGGAACGAGAGCTGAGTGCGACCGGGGTCGGCAATGGATAAGGAGGAAACGATCGGTCGAGCATGATTAAAATAGGGTACCCCCCTCGTCCTGCCGAGTCAGGGTGCAACCCAGGATCGTCATCAAAGCGCAGGGCTTGCTCTTTCCCCAGACAACCAAGATCGGGCAGACGTAGCAGACAATTCCGGGCTTGCGTTCGTTCCCCGCAGCCGGTGCGCATCATTATGCGATCCAAGAGTTCGACATGGCCACACCGAACCGCGTGATTTGAGTCGGAAGCCCCACTGCGCGTCATGGGCATCAAGAAGTCGTAACTCGGGCGGATGGTTCAGTTACGTGTTGGTCATGGCAGCCAATCAGTGGGCACCACGTTGGCCGGGTTTTTCCTAAAGGTTGGCCGAAACCGTTGCGATGAAAACGGAGACCCTTCACCCCGACACGGCCCATAGCCGCTCGTTTTAACGACTGATCTTCATGGCCGCGGCGTAGTCGGATTTCCTGCAAAATGGAAGAACATCGTGTACGTAGAGAATTTTCAAGTTCTCGACCAGGAAACGTTTTGTGTCGAACACTAGTCACGCGTTGGGTCTGCCATCACCCTGGCAGACCAGCATTAAACGATATGAAGAGTGGCAGGCGTCGTCAATCGGTCATGACAGGATTCAAGATTGGACAACGGGAATGTCAGCTTGACGCACCTGAATGTTGCGGGCGCGGGATTTTTCCTGCAAGTCGGGACTTGAGTGGGCGATCCAACGATAGCCACTGTAGGTGACAATCGAGGCCAGAAAAATCCCTACGAGCTTGCCTATTACCGCTAAGTGAGGACCGCCAAGTGCCGTCATTAAGCCTGTGGTGACGACTTGAACCGCGACCCCGGTGCCCGTGACGAGATAAAAGCCGGTACGCGGCAAACGCCTTCCAAATGTATACCGTGAATGCAGTGCGTAGCCTACCAAACTTGCGACGCCCCAGGCCATCATCGATTCAAAGCCCGCCTGATAACCGTTATGACCTGGGGACCATAACTGCACCAAACCCCAGTAGCTAGCGAGATCGACCAAGCTATTAACGATACCCACGAGGCCAAATCGCGTGGCCTGGCGTGCCTCGTGCTGGGCTTGCTGGCGCAAGGTGCGACGGTGCTTTGCGGCTAGCGTAAGCAAAGTCGGCAAGCAGGTGGCCATGGTCCAAAGGCTTGCGCGGCGGCGCCGCACGCTTTTTTGCATGACCGGCACCTCGATAATCTCGAACTCTTGATCAACCGCGTGGAGCAACGCTTCAATGTCATAGAGCCACCCACTTTGCTGACAGTGGGAGAGCGTGGTGCGAGCAAAAGGTCCCGGGAACATCTTGATCCCTGCCTGCGTGTCTCGTACCGGCAACTCCAGCACGGTGGCAGCCGCCTGATGGGCCAATTTGGACGACCACCGCTCCCACACCGGCCGATTATCGGCGACACGCGAGGCGATGGCGCACGCCTGGCCTGATTCCAGTACCATCTCGACCATAATCGGAAGCGCGTCAGCCGGGTATTCTAGGTCGGCGTCAATGAAGCCTACGGCATCCCCGTGGCTGTGGGCAAACCCCGTTTTTATCGCGTAACCCTTGCCATGGTTGTGTGCAAGCGTAATGACACGCACGACGTCAGGCCATTTTTGCACAATAGTTTGCAAGACATTACGCGTGGTGTCGGTCGAGCCATCGTCAACCACAATAATCTCAATGGGGTGGACCGACTGCGAAAAAACCTCAAGGATAGCCGTAATAGTTTTTTCAATCCGTGTGGCCTCGTTATGGGCCGGTATAACGATAGACACACTGCGCTCGTCAATGTCTACCGAATGGTATTCGTACATGCGTGTCACCATGATTTCGACTAGACTCCTTTTGCCGAATGACTTACTGTGATCGTAGGCGAGGCGAGCCCAATCCACAGTCCCAGGTAAAGTCGCATTGCGCGTCTCGAAGACATCTGGAAGTTGTGCGTGGGCACAACGCCAGGGTCAAGGAGCGATCATGGGGTGAACCCCTGACGACACACCAACCCCTTTGATAATCAGTCAGCCCACACGTCGAAAGAAACCCGCGCGTATTTGGACACGGTCCCGAATCGGTTCGACTTTGTGTTTACACCCAAGCATGCGGCGTGGCTCAATCTCATCGAGATGTTCTTTACGAAGCTCTCCAAGCAACTGCTGAAAGGCATCCGCGTGAATTCCCAAAAGGAATTGACGGAGCGCATTCTGGCATACCTCGCCTAACTCGACGAGGACCCTGTCCCTTTTCGCTGGCGCTGGAAACTGGAGGTCCAAGATGCGCACGTTATTTAGGAATACATATACTATATGAATGCTCCTTAATTTCTTCCGGTGCTATTCGGGAAGTCGGCCCAGACGGGATTGAATTTCTTCGGGTACGGTGGCCAGATAGGACAAAA
>PXYV01000089.1 GCA_003023745.1 Sulfobacillus acidophilus
CCCAGCAAGCGGCGATCACCTGGATTCAAAACAACATCAACGCCAATCTGCCTGTGACGCTGGCGGGATCGCTCGACAGCAGTGGCAACCCCATCCAACCCGTGGCGCAGTATGCGAGCGACCTGGCGACCGCGGCGCAGGCGTTTGCAGCTTACGCCGCCGATTTGCAGTCCATCCCTGGGGTGGAATAACGAAAGGAGTCTCCCTGATGGCCTCTCTGACGAGTCCTTACGGCACCAACCCGGCTACCGCGCCGACCTGCCCGGTCGGGTACACCCCGCGGTATGTGGACGGCTACGGCTGGGTGTGTGCCGAAACGCCCGCCGACACCGATGCCACCTTCCAGCAATTTCTCCAGACCCTCGGCCCACTCGGGGTCACCATGCCCGCGAGCGGCCTCATCCCCACGCTCAGCGTGAGTGCCCAAATCACCGCCATCATCCGGTATCTGGAACAGCACTACCACGCGCATTACGTAGTGATTCCGATTGACCATGATCTACTGAGCATTGTCAGTGTGGCGCGCGCCGCAGCGGAGGGGCTCTTGCCCAGTCCGGAAATCAGCGGCATCGGCACCGACGCCGCCCTCAACGCCCAAGCCGAAGCCCAGGCACGCGGTCTCGCGGCCCAATACGCCCGGCAATATCAGTGGCCCTATCACGTGTACCGGGTCACGTGGCCGCCCGACGGGGTGGAATTTGCAGTCGTGCCAGCGACAGCCCCGCTGCCGGCGGTCGGCGACGGGGGCCAGCGCGACCTGATCGCGACCTATCCCGGCTAATCATGTACCGTGTGACCCAACTCCAGCCGGGCGACATCATCCTCTGCCTGCCGCGTCCGGGGGAGCCGATTTGGGATCGGTTGCTGGACGCGGCGATTGCATGCAGTACCAGCGGCCCGTTTGTCCATGCCGCGCTGGTGGGAGACGGGCATCTCATCGAACAGGTCGATCCCGTCATCCATAGCCCGCTCGACAAATACGCCGCGAACGGCTGGGTCTACCGCGTGCACGACGCCACACCCGCGCAAATGCAGACCGCCCTGCGGTGGGCGGAAGCCCACGTGGGACAACCGTACGGAATCCGCGCGCTCTTGGCGGATGCCGCGCTGTATGACCTCCACTGGTCCCGCGCGTTACGGTGGCATACCAAATACGTTACCTGCAGCGGGTTTGTGGCGCTCGCGTGGCACGCAGCCGGTTACCCGCTGACCGCGCAACCGTTGCCCAGCCCCATGTCCCTGGCGTTTAGCCCCCGGCTGATTGGCCCGCGCCCGTGGGAGCACGCCTGACTTACGCCCAAAGGGGGTCATCCCATGCCCGACATACCCGACCATGACCGCATTGTCGCGCTGGAGCAAGATGTGAAAAACCTCAACGCGTGGCGCGACACGCTGACCGCCCACCTCGACCAGAAATTTGACCGCATTGATGACAAGGTTGCGTCCCTCTCCCAGAGCATGGAACGCAAGGTGGACGACCTCCGGACCCACATGGACGAGAAAATCGATGATCTGCGGGAGAACGTCCAGGGAACGCTGCACCAAGTCAAACTCGCGCTGCCGTATTGGGCGCAGATTGCCATTGCCACGCTTATCGGCATTTTGGGCCTCACCGTGGGCATTCTGACGCGCGGGCACTGAGCAGGAGCCGGTATGCGACACACGCTGAATCGTATCAACGAATGGGTCGCCGTCCACGTGACCCTCCTCTTCGGCACGATGTGGACGACCTACGCCTTCTTTCTCTATGGGTTGTTGCCGCTGCTCTTTCCAGGGGCGGAAGTGACGTTGCTCTATTGGTCGAATACGGTGCAGCTCTGGTCCCTGCCTCTCCTGATGGTAGGAACCAACGTCCTCAGCCGTGCCTCCGAACGCCAAGCCCGTCGGCAATACGAAATGGTGACCCAAATCACCCAACTCACCGAAGAACTGCATACCATGATGGCCGCCCAGCGGGATATGCTCACCGCGCTCATCCACCTCAATGAAGCGGTGCAAAGCACGTTGCAAACTGTGGCCGCCAAGACCGCCGAAATCGACGCGGAAGTGGACGCCTTGACGGACCGGGAGGGAATAGGGCATGGCACCTGAGGTTCCCGCGCACCAGATTGTGCGCCATCTCATTGAAGTGGTCAATGATCCGACGCACGTGCGCCGCACAGAAACCCCCATGTTCCGAGCGTCCAAGCGTCGCCTCAAGCAAGACGGGCATTATCGCTGCTACATTTGTGGGACGACACAAAATCTTCAAGTCCATCACTATGGGGCGGAGTGGATGTTTGCGGAAGTGGTGGATTACGACAAGCTGAAGGCATGGCTCTTGGAGTGGGATGTGTACGGCTACTCTCATCTCCTACGCCATCAACCTCTTACGAGTGTCGACGATGTACGAAACTGCCTGGTCTTGTGCCGCGAGCACCACTTATCCGGCCCGGCAGATGGGGCTGCCAACGGCATCCACGACATTTCTTTCCCTGCCTGGATCAGTCAAAAGCTCGTCAAAACCGGGGCCGAAACCGTACCGCAAGATGCCGATCCCGCCGATGGCCGATAACCCCGTGTGCCTCATCTGCGCCACGCCCATGCGCTGGCAGGCCGGGGGCTGGTTTTGTCCCACTTGCGGCTGGCATCCCTGCTGAGGCGACCCCACGTAGTTCGGCGGTCGCCGGAAAGGAGTGTGTATGGCTCTCTATACCATCTCTGCTCGTCCCGCATCCACCAGCCCGTTTGATCGGCGATGGAGCAGCGTCTATCACGTGCGCCCGCGCCCGGAACTCCCGCCGGAAGTCAATCTCGCGCCCTGGCTAGGGCCGGTGCGCAACCAAAATATTCCCGCCATCGGCGAATGCTCCGGGGAATCTGGCGCCGGGGCCATGGACTGGCTCTGCCGCCGCTGGCGGAATGAAGCCTTTGTCGGGTCCAGTTTAGGACTCTATGAAGTCGAACGGCTGGAAGTTAACCAACTCGCCCAGGACATGGGGGCGCGACTCCGGCAAACCCAATACGCCATGCAAGTGGTCGGGGTCTGGGCTAATAGTCTTGATCCCGACATTAAACAAGATTTTGTCGTCCCTATCACCGACGCCATGCTCCAAAGCGCAGCCCAGCACCGCATCCGCGAGGGCTTGTGGTGCCCGACGCTGGATGAAATCCTGAACGCGCTGGCCCATCCCACCCAACCAACCGTGGTGCAAGTCGGGATTGTCGTCTACCCAAGCTTTGAATCTAATGATACGCTGACATCCGGCATTGTGCCTATGCCAGGACCGACAGAACAGCCTCTCGGGGGGCACGCCGTCCTTTGCATTGGCGCAGACCTCAAGCAAGAACTTCTCTTCTTCAGAAACAGTTGGGGTTCCTGCTACGGAGCGGCATTACTCGACAACAGCCACGCCAACTTTGCCTTGCCTTTCCGTTACTTCGACACTCCGCGCACCTTCCTCAGTGCGCGGGCCTACTATCTCTAGGAGCAAGCAGCCATGATCACCTATGCCTTACCCCCCGGCACGAAAGCCGTGGATCTCAGTTCTACCGGCCATGCCGCGACCTGGTATCAGGCCCTCCTCGCCCAGGGCATCGCAGCCGTGTTCCTCGATGCCGCGACCCCCGGCGTCTTAGCCGACATTGCCACCGCCTTAAGCATGGGACTGGCCGTCGGCCTCTTCCAAGGTTACTACACGCCTGCCTGGGCGGTTCCCAGTACCGCCGCGCAACGGGCGGCGGCCATCGTGGCCATCGCGCAGCAGGCCGGCTTCCCGGCTCATGCCACCGTGCCCGTCACCCTGTGGCTCGATCTCGAAGCCTGCGGGGGCGTGCCCGCCACGACCATCTATGCCTGGGTGACCAACTGGGGCCAGGTGGTGCAGGCCGCGGGCTATCAAGCGGGCGTCTACGTCGGCGCGGGCCAACCGCTCAGCGGGGCGCAACTGTACGCACTGCCCACGATTACAGCGTACTGGCGCTCGGCGTCGCAGGTGCCGGACGTGCCCACACGCGGCTACCAGCTCGTCCAAGGCGTATGGAACCAAAGCGTGGACGGCGTCGCGGTCGACTACGACACCGTCCAAGCCGATGCGAAGGGCGGCCTGCCCGTGTGTGTGTCCGCGAGCGTCGGCCCGACCGCTGCGGCCTGGGCGCACCTCCAACAGGATGTGACCACGCTGTCCGAGCGCCTGACCGCCACGACGCACGACCTCGCGGCGCTGAAGACCGCACAAGCGGAGCAAGCCGCCCTCATTGCCGCCATTAAGGCGGTATTTCAAAAGGAGTGATGCGAGCATGTGGACGACGATTGTTCTCGATGCGGCGAAGACCGTGCTGCCCTTTGCCTTGGCGGCCGTCACGGGTCTCCTCGCCAAAGGCTGGCAGTACCTCATCGTCCGCGAGCAACACCTGCGGGTGACGAAGGATGCCGCCGCCAACCGGCTGATCCAAGACGGGTTGGAGTGGGCTACGACGCAGGCCAAGACCGTGGTCGAAGACGCGGTGAACATGGTGAACCAAACGCTCGTCACCGACGCGAAGGCCAAAGGTACGTGGACGGCGGAGACCGCCGTGCAAGCGTTCCAAGCGGCCCTCACGGCGGCGGAGCATAATCTCAGCGCCGAAGCGCAGCAGATCCTCGCGGAGCAGTATCCCAAGCTGGCCGACTACCTCGGCCTGCTCATCGAAGCGTTTGTGCCGCAGGCGCCCACCAAGACCACGGCGAAGCCGCCCGCTCCGGCCTCGTAAGATGATATCCGGGATCTGCTTGCCCCTCGTCTCTGGACGGGGGGCTTTTGCTGTCTCGCGCGGTGTGCGACCATGTCTCCCATGGTGCAATCCGCGGTGCAATACGCGATAGGACGCCGTATCTGTGAGCGTCTACCACGTCCGGTCAAGGCCGCAAAATGGCGTCCACTGGCGACGCGGTGGACACCTGGACATAGGGGAAAATGGGTGTGCGCGAATTTGCACGCAGGAGGTCAGCGGTTCGATCCCGCTAAGCTCCACCACGATACTGGGGAGTCGCCAAGTTGGTAAGGCACGGGACTTTGGATCCCGCATGCGCAGGTTCGAGTCCTGCCTCCCCAGCCACTATTTTTTGAGACACCGCATCAGTGGATCTTTCCATCTCGCCGCGGGACTATGTTGTGGCCGGGAAATGTCAACCGGGCCTTTCGAAGACTACGGAAACGCGCGGGACTGCCCGCGACCTTACGCCCGCATGACCTGCGCCACGCGATGGCAACCGCATGGTTGACGGCGGACCCGCCTGTTCCAGTCAAAGTGGTCAGTGAACGGTTGGGTCATGCTAATATCAATATCACGCTTCAAATTTACGGTCATATGTTACCGAACATGCAAGCGGAGTCTGCCCAACGTTTAGACACCCAGTTTTTCGCAGGGGTGTCGGTGAACAAATAGATCCGTGACGGCGATAACGAGGCGAGGCGGGTTCCCGCGCAAGAGTGAAATCGTTTTCAGAATTTGAAGTTTCTGACTCGGCCCTTCAGCATATCCAGTTGAGCGGTCTTATTTGACAATTACCGAAGTGTACCGGCGCCGCGTGACGGGAACACGAGTAGTTTCTTGAGCGTCCCCGCATGCGCTTGAAGCAGGTCGTTAGGGGCAGAACTACGCCGACGTCAAGGTTTTCCGATTGTGGCCATTACGGCTACTGGCCGTCTTCCGTTCTGATTCGCATATTTGGCATAACCCAGGTGCATATCGAGCTCTTCTTCAAGCAGGGTTCGCAGTCTCCGCAAAGAGGTCTTTGAGCGCCGCGTGGATGTCTTCAGCGGACTGGATGATGTAGTGCGAGACGAAGTCTTTGCTATCTGGGCTTTGGATAGTATGGACATCGCTGGCTGAGATCCCTGTATCGAGATTTAGGAGTTTAGACAAAGAATTTTACAGGCCCGTCTCAACTCCCGCGCTTCGGTCCCGGGGGCGCCGTTAGGTTTTGGAGCTTCTTATTTGAGGCGCGTTTCTATCGAACGATATAATACCGTTATAACTTGGCCTTTTGCAAAGAGCATTGCAAAAAAAGTCGCCGAAAGAAATGTCACCAAGTTGCAGGAGGCATAAATCAAATGCGTAACAAATTTTGCGATGATAGTGTTCTCACAAATGAGGCGTCAGTAGAACAATTTTTCATTAATCGGCTGTTGGCAGACTTTGGGTATGATGACGGTGAGATAGTTCCCAAGGCGAGCATACAGACATTGCGTGTAAGTCGTGGCACACGAACCCAGCCATACAAACCAGATTATGCTTTGAAATCGGGGTCGACCATCCGGTGGATCATTGATGCTAAATCCCCATCCGAATCGTTGAGGGATCACACGGACCAATGCTCTAGTTACTGCTTAATGTTGAATCAAAGTTACAGAAACGAGAATCCTGTTCGGTATTTTCTTCTTAGCAACGGGTTCTTCACTGAGCTGTATCAATGGGACATGGATGAACCAATTTTAACGCTTCGGTTTGAGGATTTTACCGACGCGAATCCTCAATACCAACAGTTAAGAACCATGTTATCACCGGCGGCCTTTAGTTACTCGTTACCTGCCCATCAGCAAGATTCTTTTGTGCTGGAGAAGAAATCTCTCAGCGAAGTTAACGCAGCTTTTGCGTATTGTCACCAATATATCTATCGTAAGGACAACATGAGTCAAGCGGCCGCTTTTGAGGAATTTGTCAAAGTGGTTTTTTTAAAACTGTTATCTGATCGGTCTATCCGGGATCGCTATCCACGAATCGTCAGCGAGGAAAGAATAGAAATTCCGGCCCAAGAGGTCAGATTTTCGCTTCGCTGGCTCAGAGACAGGGAGGTGGATGATCCGAACCCTCTAAATACTATTCAATTCAGAAATCTGCTGAATAGTCTTGAACATGACATACAGAGGGGCACTCGTAAGAGAATTTTCGACGTTGACGATACTATTGCACTTTCTCCTGAAACCATTAGAGGTGTGGTAGAGAAATTAGAGCATATCTTCTTGTTTGGGATTGATGCGGATTTAAACGGACGGCTTTTTGAAACGTTTTTGAACGCTACTATGCGAGGCAAAGACCTCGGTCAATTCTTCACCCCCAGGAGTATTGTAAAGCTAGGAACCTTACTGGGCCAAATTAAGGTAGGGATTGTACGGCCTGACGGCTCGACCCATACTGACCGCGTGATGGACGCCTGTTGTGGGACGGGAGGATATCTCATCGAGGCGTTGGCCGACATGTGGGGTAAGGTAGGAAATAATACGGCTCTAACTGCACAGCAAAAAGAACGTCTGAAAAAGACCATTGCAACCGATCACGTCTATGGTGTTGACGTGGGAAAGGAACCACCTCTGGCACGTATTGCCAGAATGAACATGTTCTTGCATGGAGACGGGGGTAGTAGCATCTTTCAATGCGATGCATTAGACAAACGGATAACGGCTATGCCAACCGACACTCCGGAATTACTGGCCGAAAAGACTCAACTGAGGGACCTTCTCGACCAGCATCCCGAGGGATTTGTAGATGTCGTGTTGACGAATCCTCCTTTCGCTAAACATTACGATCGACGCACAAATTATGAGGCGCATATTTTGGACGCTTATCAGATCGCCTATAGGACACAAGGTGGCCGAAGGGCGGCTAGACCCACGCTGAAGTCAAGCTATATGTTCCTCGAACGATATCACACCCTTTTGAAACCAAGTGGCCGGTTGGTGACGGTCATAGACGATGGAATATTGGGCGGATCGGATGCTTCTTGGATGAGAGATTTCATCCGTCAGAACTTTATTGTTGAGGCTGTTGTTTCGCTGCCCGGGGACGCCTTTCAGCGTTCAAAAGCGAGGGTGAAAACATCCTTGCTCGTTTTGCGGAAACGGCGACATGACGAAAATGGGGCCGTAGAGAGCGGCCAGCCTTCAGTATTTATGTACGCTTGCAAGTATGTTGGCGTCGATGATTCTCCACGCCAGCGTAGTTTGCCGATCGACAGGGAAAATCGTCGATTGGCCGAACAAGAAATTCGTGATGTTGCCGATTTGTTTCGGCGTTTTTTGCAGGGTGACCCTTCCGTGGCGGAATACACGGTGCCAGGAGACCGCATAGCAGATCGCATGGACGTCAAGTCGTGTTGGATCCCGCCTGGGCGCCTCACGGGGTCATGGAACACCCGCGGGTTGACAGTGGTAACCGTCTCCGAGTTGGTCGACCCTGTGGATTTTGATGTAGTGGACAATGACGACGTGATTTTGACGACCGACAATACCGAGTTTGTGACATATCTTAGGGTACGCTATGACGGAGTAGCTGAAGCAGGAGACGAAATAGTTGCAGACGATAGTACATACCAAAAGTTGTACCGCGTTCATTCCGGTCAAATTGTAGTAAGTCATATCGGCGCTACATATGGTGCTACTGCAATCGTGCCGCCAGAACTGGACGGATGCGTAGTCACCACGGAATATAGCGTATTGGTCCCAAAATTTCATGTGGACCCACACGTTGTTTGGGCCCTACTGCGATCGCCGGAAGCGCGCGCAAACATGTTGCTTTTAGCCACTGGAATTAGCCGGACCCGCGTGCGTTGGGAACATCTTTCTCAACTTGTCCTGCCATACCCTGGGCAGGAACTGGAACAAACCGTCGCAGAAAAGTTGCATGAGGCAGATGAGTTGGACAAACGGTCTGTTGACCTCCGAACCAATGCCGTAAATCAACTGGAGGGCGACCTTTTCCTAAATGACGGTCGGGCGAGAGAAATCCTGCTAGCATTTAAGCCGCCTAAATGACTGGCATGACGGACTTCTTCCAAAAGACGGCCAGCCGTTATTCACCGAGGCCCTTTGGTTAGGAGACTTGAAATTTCAACCTACGCATAAGCCTATTTGCTGGACAACGGCTCCGCACCTTGTTATGCTGCCTTGGGATACTTTAACGAGGAGCGAACAAGATGCCAGCGTTTGAGTGGGATGAGGCAGAGCGAGAGCATTATCGCCGACCACGGCCCACGCGCCCGCCCCGAAACCGTCCTAGGCTGGATCGGCACCCGCAGGACGCCCCGCCCCTCGTCTTCGGACGGGGGGCGTTTGGTGTCTGTGGGGCGATGGTGCAATGAGTGGTGCAATACGTGACACCATTGCGCATCTGTCGGTGTCCAAGGCGTCCACGTCAGAGCCGCCCAATGGCGTCCCGACGCGACGGGGTGGACGTCTGGGGACGGCGACGGCGGGCTGTGCTCGAACTACGAACCCCTACGCCTTCTCCTCTGCGGGTGGTGGCGCCGCCGACGGGGCCCCAGTTGCTGGTGTCCCTGCTGACGGGGGCCTATGATGCCCTAACCACGCC
>PXYV01000009.1 GCA_003023745.1 Sulfobacillus acidophilus
TCTCCGTCTAAGAGAATGGGTCTCCTTCTGACTTCGCGACGGCAGGGTCAAATTCCTTTACGTCTACACAATAAATTCAAAAGTTAGCGCCTATGGGAGTCAGACCCCGGGGAAGCAGGTGGAACCCAACCCCATGAACCATCGGGTTAAAGGTCTGCACACGCCCCTACCAACGCCTCCAAATCGTCGATGGTATTAAATGCGGCCCACGAGATGCGAATACCACCCGCCGCCGATTGCGCCTTGGTCACGATTCGTCTTTGATAAAGCCACTGCGCCAAGCCGGCCCCTAGCTGACGGCACGATACTGTCATCAAAGCCGTCGCTCGCATGTTGTCAAGCTGGGGGCAATTGACAGCAAATCCGTCAACGCGGCTGATACGCGCTCGCGCCTCATCTGCCAGATCGAGCTGATAACGGGCATGATTATGAAAGCCCTCTTCCTCAAAATAATCCCAGGTGACCGACCAGGCCGCAACGCGGGGCCAACAGCGCGTCCCGTATTCCAAGTCGTCTCCCGCGTCGCTAAAGCTGGACAACGGTCCTTGTTCCAGTGCCTTCGGTTCTAGCGGAGAGGGTTCCGCGGGCCAGCGCGTAAACAATTCCTCTCGCCGATCGTGACGAACCCACAGGCCAGCCCACCCGGCCGGCGCCATCATCCACTTGTGACCGCAGAATACATAAAAGTCACACCCCAGCCGATGCGGCTGAACCACAATATTCCCCAAAGCCTGAGCCCCATCCACCAGCACACGACATCTGGGGTACGCCTGCGTCAACGTCACGATGTCCGCGACAGGAAGTTCCCAGCCTGTCAGATGTGAGACGTGACTCATCACCACCAGACGTGTGCGATGGTTGAGCAGAGCGCGCACATCCTCGACGAAGCCGCGCGGACTGTTCACTTCAGCGACCCGTACGCGCACGTCAAACCGCCGCATGATAGCCGACAGACTTTGCACCACCGCCCCATGTTCGTGGTCTGTGGTGATAATTTCCTCTCCCGCTTGAAGCTCCATTCCCCACAACACCCGCAAAATCGACTCGCTATTGTTTTGCGTAATGGTGACCACGCCATCCGGCATCGCCCGTTCCACTCGTTTGGCAAACTGACGAACCTCAGCCTTGGCATTGATATAGTGATCATGCCAACCGGGGCCTGCCTCTACCCATTCCAACTCGCTCGCCGCTGCGGCTGCCAGGGCGGGACTGGGGGTGGGTCCAAGCGTTCCGGCATTTAAATAGGTCATGGTTAGGGCCGCCGGAACCAGCAACTTCAAGTCATTCCCTTGCATGCCTAACTCGCCTCCAACGTCAACGACTGCGACACCCTTCCGGCCCGTGCACCGCCTACCGCAACGGTGATGGTGGTGCCCGCCTTTGCCTCTATCACCCATTCGACCTGAGCCCGCTGACCTTTTGGCGGCAACCATACGCTTTGTCCGCCATACCCGTCCAAGTGGCCAAGCGGGCTAGGCGAAACGCCGGCTATTATCTTCACTTCTCCCTCAACTGCAGCGGTCAAACCCTGCAAAAGTAATGTTTGGCCCTTGTGCGTACCCGACGTGGGCAAGTAGCCTCCATTCGCCACTTCCGCCACCACACGATAGAGATTTGGACCCGTGGACGTCGCCTGCAAATGGGTAAACACCAGCTTGGGTGTGGACAGGCCTAGGCGCGTAAGAAAAGCACTCACATGCGCGCATTCTTCTTCCAAAAGATGCCGAGGGGGGTTCTGCCGCACAAACTTCGGATCTAATCCGCCTACCTCCACCGGTCCGAAATCGGGATGATCAACCGCCCGCCAGTCAAACACTCCGTCTGTGGGAACTTCACGGGAAACCCAGGCATAAATCTTACGTTGATCTTCCACCGCCTCGTCAGGCTTCAGTTCTAACATCCGCCGCATCCCCAATTCGGCGTAGCCCCGTGCACCCGCGTGCTTGGGCAAGTTCCAAATTTCCACCGTAAAGCTTAATACCCCCAAGTGGTCGTACATCCAGTCATCTGCCGCACCCGGCATAAGAACCTGTTCATGTCCCGTGGAAAAAATATGGTAGTTAGAGTCTGCATAGTATCCGCTGACCTGCGCACCCATATCGGCCACCCGCGTAAAAAGTTCGCGGTCTGCCTCAGACAGCACGGTATCCTCGCCCGTCGAGGGCTGCCGCAAGATGACTCCTCCGGAGGTGTGCAGTGCCGCATAGGCCGCAATATTGTCGTGAGACAAAATGAACCGCACCAGATTTTGCAGCTCAGGTTCAGACAACGGGAACGGTCCGGCGCCATGTTGAGCGCTTTCACCTGCCCATCGAATGGGAAAATTACGATTGAAATCCATGTCGTAACGGCGAGCCCGACCGATCTGGGCATAGGCGGGCTGTGGTCCACGCCTAGCCGTCCGTTCAATACGGCCTTCGGGAAAGACGTGATAGTAGGTTCCGCCAGTTTCGCCAGGCCGCCGGGCCCGCATAATCCTCGGATCAATTTCATCCGGAACGAAGCCCCCGTCTTCTGCCACCACCCGCATCGTCAGAATATGGCCATCCCCATCAATATCCTCTTCCACGAAACCCTCAGGCAGTTCGGAAAAAGGATACGAATGCGGGCTCGAACGCACGCGATACGGTGTGGTAAGGTAGAGCTCGGCACCGTCCAGCGAAATGCGGGGAACCACATACACACTGTGCCGGTCTAGCAATTCGGTTGCTTCTGGATTGGTCCCGTAGTTTTGCAAACACCAACGCATCCAATAGAGCGCCACCGCACTGCCAGCAACTTCCCCGGCATGAATGTTGGCGTCAACAAACACCGCCGACTTGTCCTCAGCTCGACCGGTCTTGAAGTTCGTCAGCGTCACACCCGCCATGTTCCTTCCAGCCCGACTTTGACCAATCACTTCCACCCGCATAAACTGCGAATATTCCCGTTGCAAGGCTTCTAATTCATCCCACATCGCTTGGTACGTCCAATACTGGGCCGCCATGATCTCCCTCCGCCGCATCCGAATTGATGTTATTCATCCTAACTATTCGGATTCTCGTCTGATCTGAAAAATTCCTGCCAACCCCAACAATTGCTATCTCATGACGCGGGGAAGGCCTTTTCCAGGGTTTAACTCGATGTCGGCGCCTTTCAGTCTAAGGACGCCGGTTCGGGGGATCGATCGAGCACAGCACCCACCGGTTAAAAAATCGGTCGAAAACATCTGTAAAGTTGACTCAAGCACGGCCAAAGCGCATGATACTTAAAGGCATGAGGATTCCGAGTCATTAAGGAGTTGGGTGCATGCGGTTGGGTTGCCATCTCAGTGTCGCCAAAGGGTTTGCCACTGCCGCGAAAGTCGCCCCGACTTTAGGCGCCAATGCGTTTCAATATTTTACGAAAAACCCGCGCGGATTTCGCAATGCCAAACCTTTGAACCGTGAGGATGCCGAGCGTGGACGGCGGTTAATGCAAGAACTGGATTTGGTAGCGATCGGCCATACACCCTATCTCATCAACTTGGCTGCCGCCGACGACGAATTGTATCATGTGTCGATTGCGGCATTGGTCCAGGATCTGGTCATTGCGGAAGCCCGCGGGACTTATGGCGTGGTCGTGCATTGCGGCAAGCCGAAAGACCGGGGCCGAGACTGGGGCATCGAACGCATGCAACACGCCTTAAGACAAGTATTAGATCAGAACCGCACCGAGGGCGTGCAGATTCTGGTTGAAAACACGGCTGGACAAGGCTCGGAGATCGGTGCCTCGCTAGACGAGTTGTTAGCCATTGTGGCGCCGTTTGCGCCACATGACGTGGGGATTTGCTTTGACACCCAGCACGCGTTTGCGGCTGGCATGATGACGCGCGAAAATCCCGGTGCCTTCCCAGGCTTTGACCATCCCGACTTTATGCGTCGATTAACCGCCATCCATCTCAATGACAGCAAAGTTGCCTTCGCAGCCCATAAGGATCGGCATGAGTTAATCGGACAGGGTGCGCTGGGATTGGACGGAATCGCACGCATCGTCAATGATCCGCGCCTAGCGGACATCCCCTTCTATCTCGAGACTCCAGTCAATCAGGAAACGCAGTATGCTGACGAAATCGCGACCGTCAAAAGCCTCATCGAGCATACGCGATAACGCGGGAGGACCCATGACTGCGCGACTTATTGTAAATCCCACAGCGGGCAACGGCAAGGCTCAGCACTTGTTCGAAGCCATCGCGCCCTACCTTGCCCACGAAGATGTGGATGTGGTGCAAACCACCCACCCCGGTCACGCCACAGAACTGGCCCGTGAGATGGCCGAGCGTGAGGATATAACCGTCATTTCGCTGGGAGGTGATGGAACTCACCACGAAGTCATTAACGGGCTTATGCCTTCCGCTAAACCCGTGTTTGCGGTCTTGCCGGCCGGCACTGGCAATGATTTCGTCCGTCTCTTGTCATATCCCAAGTCGCCCCGTGACATGTTGGAAACAGCGCTTCGGGGTACGGAGATGCGGATTGACATTGGTCAGGTCAACAGCGAATATTTCCTGACCGTATCCGGTGTCGGATTTGATGCGGAAGTGGCCGGGTGGGTCAATCAACACGAAAAACACGGCAACGGCACATGGATTTTCCTGCGAGGCATCCTGAGACATCTCGTCCACTACCAGTCTGCCGATATGTCAATTCATGTGGGCGATGCAGTCCGTTCAGAAAAGACCTTTTTGTTGGCGTTGGGCAATAGCCCCTATTACGCGGGGGGGATGCTGATGTGTCCCAGTGCCGCAGCTGACGACGGCCTGTTTCAGGTGGTATGGGTGCGCGACCTCGCACGCTTAAGTGTGTTGCCCTTATTGGTCCGCGTCTTTCGCGGCGCACACCTCGCTCATCCGGCGGTGCAAACGTTTGAAGCCTCACAATTGTCGGTGGACGGGCCCGCACATATGCTGGTCCACGCCGACGGCGAGATTGTCGGGCATTTGCCGGTGACCTTTACGATTCACCCCCGCGCCATTCGCGTTCGCCGGGGGAACGCCCAATGAGTCTCGGAAAAGCCACGTGGCCCCCGTTTTTGTGGGGCGTCGCAACCTCCAGCCACCAGATCGAAGGCAATCAACACAATGACTGGACTCGCTGGGAGCAAGCAGGGCGGGTCGCTGAACCATCCGGCCGATCATGCGACCACTGGAATCTTTGGCCTTCCGATTTTTCCATGCTCCACCAGTTACGTGTGAATAGCTACCGCTTTTCCCTCGAGTGGAGCCGCATCGAACCGCGCCCCGGCGAGTTCGACGCGAAAGCCCTCGGGCAATATCGCGCCATGTTGCAGAGATTGCGCGAACTCAAGATCATCCCCTTAGTGACATTGCATCATTTTACGCTACCGTTGTGGGTATCGGACCAAGGAGGGTTCTTGCACCCCAAGGCAACCACATGGTTCATCCGCTATGTGACCCGGGTGATGCACGAACTGGGCGATCTGGCCGACCTCTACGTGACTATCAACGAGCCGCTCGTTCTGGTTGTGATGGGATATCTGATTGCCCAGTGGCCTCCGGGACAACATGGATTCGCCCGTGCCTTGCGGCTGATTAACCGACTCCGGGACGTTCATCAGGCCGCCTATGAGACGATCAAGGCGGTCAAGTCCAACGCCCTAGTTGGCTTAGCCCATCACCTCATTGCTTTTGAGCCTTGGACCAACTCTCTCCCCGACCGAGGCATGGCTCATGTCGTGCGCTATCTGATGAATGATCGCTTTGTCCGTATGGTGCGCAACCACCAAGACTTCATCGGTGTCAACTATTACACGCGCCAATATGCGCACTGGTCCCAGGGACTTCACCCCATCCAAAATCGCGCGCAGTCCCCGTTGAGCGACCTAGGCTGGGAAATCTATCCGCAAGGCCTGTTGGCCCTCCTGCGCCGCCTCAAAGTCTGGCAAAAGCCCATTCTCATCACCGAAAACGGCATTGCTACACGCGACGACTCCCTGCGCACCACATTTTTGCAAGAACACCTGAAAGTCATTGGTGACGCGCAACGCCAGGGTATAGATGTGCGCGGTTACTATCACTGGTCATTCCTCGACAATTTTGAATGGGCTGAAGGATATGCGCCCCGTTTTGGACTCGTTGAAGTCGACTATCAAACCCTCACCCGGCACCTGCGCCCCACCGCCCTTAGGTATCGCGCCATCATCGAGGCCAACCGCCAGCGTTATCCCATCAGCGTACCGTAAGCACTGGGAGGACGGATTGGCCGTCCCGAAAGCAGGCCTGATACTGATCTGTGGTTAAGCGCGCACGTTCGTGAAAACCGGACAACAGTTCAAACGATATGTCCGGACAAAAATCAATCGCTTCTTGAAAATGTTGGGTTAAGAGATGGCGCGTCTTTTCCGGCATCGCTAAGCTGGCTATGGCGCGACCTAGCGCTTCGATCTCGGCGTCAGCGCGCACACAAGCAACCCGCGGCACCTCTGGCATAAGACGCGCCTGAGTCAAAATATCGGCGGCTTGATTCGAATCGACCCGTCCCTTGCGGTAACTCAACCGCACCTCAAACTGCCCGACCTTTACCGGGAATGCATGGCGCGGCCAATGGGTAATTTGCGCGAGGACGCGGGCGCGCAACGTCAGCTCTTGACTTTCCAACTCTTTCATCTGCCGACGCAACAAACCTAATTGTGTCACTGCCTCAGTGAGATCAGGCCCGATCGGCGGCGCCTTGGATGTGTCAGCCACGATCCAATCCCTCCCTCGCTATACATAGGGCGCGACACCGTCAATTATGCCAAGCAAATGGGTCGGGAGTCGGCTGACGACTAACCAGGGCTGCCACACATTGCCAAAACATGTCGTCGTGGAGAATTCCAAAGTTTTGTTGTCTTATTGGGGGTCCTCGCCATCGTTGCAGTGCTGAATGGATCCCAGGACATTGCCAGGATTGTCACCGCAGAGCTTTGACAGATCCCAGTATCACAGACACTTGACCCCCAACCCCAGTCGCGCATCGCGGGGCTCGCCTCCTGCGCCTAACATTCTCTTATGCCTGCCAGGCGCCTTACCGCGCATTTTGGTACGTGCGCAACTCTACCGTATGTCCGTCGGGATCCTGCACGTAGACGCTATCGCCCTGACCTTTCGCTCCAAATCGTGAGCCGGGGTCGGTATACGGGATGCCATGCAGGTCGAGGTGCACCAGAATGCTGGCAAGCGGCTCCTCAAATGTCAGACAAAAATGATGGGGCCCGGATCCGGGATGATCCGACACAAAGAGGTCTACCAGGCTTTCCCCCACGCGCACAGAGACGAACGGGACGGTGCCGGCACGGTACAAATCCAACCGTTCCGGGACCAATCCCAGCACACCCGAGTAAAATGCCAGACTACGGTCCAGATCCCGCACCTCTAACACAACATGATCCAGAAAAAGAGGGGTCATGACAGGTCCACCTTTCTATCGCCAGCTTTCTATTGCCCGTGAACGATCGTGTCAAGCTGTCTCTATCAATGCAGTCCGCTCGACAAAGTCTTGATTCTCATGAGGGCACTGAGCGTTTTGACACCGTCAAAATCCGAGCCGGGTCCAAGACCCAGGGGCCGTCTCGCCTAAGCGTGATCCGTGCTGACTGCCCGCGACTTAAAACAACGGTACGCTCGCCATCAAAGGCCAAACTCCCGCCTGCATCTTGTGGGTGCAGTTCGACTGTGTCGCCAAACCCAAGATACCGCTCCTGCTCCACGTGAAATGTCGCCATAAGCCCCGGTGCCATGACGGCCGGGCATGCCCGCCCGCGATCGCCCAAACTCAGATACAACCCAAAATCGTCGTCGGCACCAACTGGAGACACAAAAGCGCCCACGTTCGACAACCCCGGCCGCAGCGCGTCCGCCCGCGAGAGTACCAGCGCCTGAACGTCACTCGGATCCCACACCGCCATCGCTCCGGTAAAATTTTGGCGCGTCAAGGCCACATCAATTAATGCCATCTCTTCCACCCCGCCCGGCAGTTCCACATGAAGCAGTTTCGATTGAACGGCCCAGTGGTGATATGCGCCACCCTCTTTGACAAAATACGCCACAGCATATCCACCGGCCGTTTGGTCACCTAAGTAGCAAGCCACGTTATTAGTTCCTCCGGCTACGGGCAGCACCGGAATTTTGGGGTGCGCCTGAGCCACGTTGCGCTGAGTCCCATCTCCGCCGACCACAATGAGCGCTCTTGCTCCCGCAGCCTCCAACATGCTCACCCACAGCATTGTCGAATCCTCGACAGCAGCGGGCCGGGAGACCAGCTCCACCGGCACTTCCGGCGGAAGTTCCGTCGAAAGCCACGAAAAAAAGCCAGACCGATCCTCTGGCACTAAAACCCGAACTCCCGGAACGGCAGCAATCCCCGCCACAATTCGATGCGCAATCAAGGCTTTTTCCGCTTGCGATTGCAACGACGCATGGGCAACTAGACGGCGGATATCTCGTCCCGCCATGGGATTAATGATGAGGCCGATGGCCTTCGCGTGACTCACGAGGGTGAATCCACCCGGGATGCGATTTTCCGCATTAAGTCCAAGAACTGCTCCTGTTCATCACGGGTCAGCGCATCCAGCAAGTTAACCATCCATGCGAGTTGATGCTCGCGCTCCTTGAGCAATGCATGTTCCCCCCTATCTGTCAGCCTGAGCCATACAATGCGGCGATCCTGGGGATCGCGCTCTTTCAACACCAGTTGTCGACGTCCTAAGGAATCGAGTGCCCGCGTGGCGGTGGGTGGCGCAATGCGCAATTTCTGTGCCATCGTCATCGCCGTCACCGGCTCGGATTCTTCCAGGATAGACAAAGCTTGAAATTGCGTCGTGGATAACGTGCCCGACCCTTGTTCCCGAAACCGACGCTCAAAATCTCGGACCACGACAAAAATCTGATCGAATATTTCGGTAGCCAATCTCATCGTAAGCCACCCCATCCCTACCATACCGCTTTTGCCTTCGCCCCGCCAATGCGGGGTGCAATCCCTTTCAAGATTCGCATCAATTCGTTAAAACGAGTAATATAGAAGGGCTACTAGAGACAGAGGGAGGTTGTCAATGGCGCTGGGGTACGATGTCTTATTGGTGCGCCATGGTGAAAGCGAGTCCAACGCTGCAGGTCGCTTCGCCTATCGTTCTTGGGACCCTCGTCTCACGACCAAAGGTCAGGAACAAGCACGCCGCCTGGCGGAACATCTTTGTCACGCACCGATCCGATACATGGTCACGAGTCCGTTGTTGCGGGCACGGGAAACGATTCAGCCGCTGGCCGATGCACTGGCATTGACACCGACGGTGTTACCAGAGTTGGCCGAGGTCAATTTAGGACTGTGGGACGGGATCCGGCTCGCCGATCTGGAACGGTCCCATAATAACGAGTATGAGGCCTGGCGGCGCGATCCCGAGGCTAATCCGCCCCCTGGGGGCGAATCCATTCTCGCCGTGGGTGGTCGCGTGCTGACCGCGCTAGAAAAATTCGTGACCACACATGAACCCGGCCTGACCATCGCCACGACGCATGCCGACTGCATTAAAGGGGTCATGTTAGTAATTACAAAGTCGTCAGGCCCTGCCGCACGCACTCTTTTTGTACCGAATTGCGGTCAGTTGCTGGTGCGGTATCTTCCGAACTTTCGCCGCTGGGTGCTGGTGTTAAGTCCGGTCCACCTGTTAAGTTGATCGGCATCAACGCCTTGCGGGACCACGTAACTGCCGCTACACTAGAAGCAACCGAATTGTAGGTGTATAACAGGGAATCAGGTGAAATTCCTGAGCGGCACCCGCCACTGTATCAGGGGAGCGGATCGGCCACACCGTCATGGCGGTGGAAGGCCCGTTCGAGCGATGATCCGAGAGCCAGGAGACCTACCTACAATATTCGGGCGAGCCTGCGGGTTGTCGGGCGCCGCCTTTTTTCTATGCGGCCCTTCTCACCTAAGGTTCATTACCTAGTGAAGAGAGGGACTCTCGTGTTTAAGCGCATTACCCTTGCCGCGTTAAGTGTAGCCGCAAGTGCGGTCGTGTTGGCCGGTTGCGGCACCACCGCCCAGGTCACCAGCGCACCTTCAAACCATCGCATTAAGCTTGTCGATGATCTGCATCAAACAGTGATTTTAAATAAGCCTGCGACACGCATCGTCGCCCTGGAACCGAGCAATGCGGAAATTGTGCTGGACCTCGGGCTCAAACGCGAAGTCGTGGGAATGGATGACTCGATCTTTCAGTATACGCCCGCACCCTGGCATGCCGAGTTGAAGGGGATCCCCAACATTGGCCCTTCCTATCCCGGCATCAGCGTGGAAAAGGTGGTCGCAGCCAAGCCTGATCTGGTTGTCGCGTCAACCGGCATTAAAGGATTGTCCGACTTGAAGCAATTTCACATTCCGGTGTTAATTTTGAACCCCGCCTCGATTGTCGGCGTCTATCACGACATCAAATTGGTAGGCGAAGCCACCGGACGCACCCGGCAGGCACAGTCGGTGGTCCGTCAGATGAGGGCGCAAATGGACGCCATCGAACAAAAGGTCAAGACCACGCACCAGCGCCCCAAAGTATTCTACGACCTAGGAGACCTCTACACCGCCGGCCCCCATAGCTTTATCAACTCATTGATCAACTTGGCCGGCGCCGTCAATGTCGGTGCCTCAATGTCCACTCAGGCCTACCCCTTGGTCACCGCGGAGCAAGTTGTGAAGGCGGATCCCAACGATATTCTCATTGATTCGTCAGCAGGCACTACTGTCAGTCAAGAGGACCAGCGGGCCGGTTTTTCGGCCATCCTGGCGGTCAAAACGGGGCACGTCTATGTTATGCCCAATTCGTCCTATATTGACGAGCCATCGCCGGCCTTGGTCATGGGACTGAAGGAATTAGTGCATATTATTCACCCCCACTTGAAGATTGGAGAGTGACCAATGCCACGGACCGGGAAGTCAATTGTCAACTTTACTGCTGCCTTCTCGGTCCTGCTGTTCGCACTTTTGCTGGGCGTGATGCATGGCCCCACTCCCATTCCTCTACGTACCGTGATTGACCGCATCATCTCGCCCAACGCATCGATCGATAGTGTCATTGTGTGGGACATCCGTTTGCCCGAACTGGTTGCGGCTGCTTTAGTCGGGGGTGGATTGGCCGTGGCGGGTGCCGTCATGCAAGCGTTGTTGAAAAACCCGCTGGCGGACCCGTACATCGTCGGCGCATCGGCCGGCGCCGGCCTCGGTGCCACGCTTATGCAAGAATTCTTGCCTTTTGTTAACATGATGGCGCCCGGCGCTTTTGTCGGAGCGCTCGCTGCAGTATTCCTCTCATATCTTTTGTCGCGCGGACGCGGGACGACCAGCATGCTGACCTTGATTCTGGCAGGATATGCGGTCGGGGTCATCTTGACGTCCGTGATGACCTTCTTGATGCTCCTGAACCGCCAAGATCTGACCACTATTTTTGCATGGGAAATCGGGGGAATAAATGGGGTGACCTGGAGTCGGGTCGCGGTGGTCGTGGTCCTGATGACGGTGTCGCTCCTCGTCATCTGGCCCTACGCCCACGACATGAATGCGCTCTTATTGGGCGAAGAGCAGGCGCATCATCTGGGCGTGCCGGTCAGACGGGTGCAATTTGTCCTCTTGGTCTCCGCTAGCCTTTTGACGGGTGCAGCCGTCTACATCAGCGGGCTCATCGGCTTTGTGGGCTTGGTCATCCCTCATGTGGTCAGGCGCCTAAACGGACCCAACCACCGCCAACTGATTCCACTTGCCTTTCTCATTGGCGCCGCATTTCTCACCCTCGCCGAGCTGGTCGCGACCTCGATGCCCGTGATTGGCCCCATCCCCGTAGGACTTGTCACCGCGTTTTTGGGCGGACCCTATTTTCTCTATCTGCTCGTGCGACAAAATCGGTGGAAGCAAGGATGGTCTCGATAATGCAAGACGCCATGCTGGAACTCCACGACGTGTCCTATCACTGGCCAGGCGCATCGCAAACCTTTGGCCCGATTTCGCAGCGTATCGCGCCCGGACGGTTCGTCGCCCTCATCGGCCCAAACGGCGCGGGCAAGTCCACACTCCTAAAGCTCATCGCCGCCTTGTGGCGGCCGGACACGGGCGAGGTGATCGTGAATCATCAAAACGTGTTGACCCTGACGGCGGCGCAACGCGCCCGTCAAATCTCCTTTGTTCCGCAAACGTTAGACACCAGTTTTGATCTCACCGTGCGCGAAGTTGTCGAGCTCGGCGGACTGAATCGACTCTCCTGGCGCGATCGCCTTCAGTTTCGTCCATCCGTCAGTCCGTCGCAGTTAGAATCGACGCTACGCCGGACCGAAGTCTGGCATCTTCAAGACCGTGCCTTCACCACACTGTCCGGAGGGGAAGCCAAGCGCACCTTGTTAGCTTGCGCGCTGATGCAAGAAGCGCCGCTCTTGCTGCTCGATGAGCCGACGGCTCATTTAGATCCCGGACATGCCATGAAGTTTTTAGATCTGGTGCGGGCCAAAGTTGATGCCGGCGAGCTGACGGTGCTCATGGCCTATCACGACCTGACCACGGTCGGCCTGTACGCCGACGAACTTTGGGTGATGGATCAGGGGCAATTGATTCTGACCGGCGCTGCCGCGGACGTTCTGCCCCACCCAATGATCCGCCAAATCTACGATGTGGATTTCATTCCGCTTGTTCACCCGCGCACAAAGCGCCCCATGCTCATTTTCCCGTAGGGAATCTCATCGCAGCCTCTCTTTATTTTTCGGCAAAGCCAATAACAGTCCGCTACACTAGGATTAGATGTAACAAACGACTCCCGGGAGGACAGGAATGAACGGTCAGCTCACCGTATCCATGATTGTCAAAGATGAAGAGCGGTTTCTGCCTCAGTGCCTCGCTTCCGTTCGCGGCGTGGCCGACGAGATTCTCGTTGTCGATACCGGATCGGCCGACCATACGGTCGACATCGCCCGGTCATTTGGGGCACAGGTTGTCGAGATTGCGTGGCCGAATGACTTTTCCAAGGCGCGCAACGTTGGATTGGACCTGGTCAAAACCCCCTGGGTGCTGATTCTGGATGCAGACGAAGAGCTCGTAAGCGACGACGCTTCCACCTTGCAACAAGCGATTGAACACCCGTTCGCCGATGCCTACAACTTGCGCATCGTGTCGCTGATGGATCGCGCCGAAGATATCAGTGAAAGCTACGTTACCCGGTTGTTCCGCTCGCATCCCAAGATTCGCTTCACCGGCGCAGTGCATGAACAAGTTTTCCCGGCCGTACAGGGCCTTGGCATGGCTATCCGGCCGTTGGATGTGCGGCTCTTGCATAAAGGCTACCTGGCGGCGGTCGTGCGGGGCAAAGACAAGGGGCGGCGCAATCTTCAACTGATCCAAAGCCAGTTAAACAACAAGTCCGATGATGCTTACATGCAGTGGCAGCTGGCCCAAACCTTGTTGGGCAACGGTGAGGCCCAACTATCGCAGGCAGCTGCTCGCAAGGCCTTGAGCCTTATTCCGGTCGAACACCCGCTGTGGGTGCTGGCTCAATATACCTATGCACGCACGTTGGAGTTTGGCGGCCAACCCAAGCGCGCCTTACGGGTCCTGCGCGAGGGACAGGTGGCATTCCCTGCTTATACCGACTTCTACTATTTGCAAGGGTGTATTCAGATGCGGCTCGAACAGTGGGAACAAGCCGAAAAGTCGTTTCGCAAATGTCTAGAACTGGGGGAACCCAAAGGCTTTTTGATGACCGAAACGGGAATTGGTGGCTTTAAGTCCCTATATCGCTTGTCTCAAGTTCTCCACGCCCAAAATCGCCCGCAAGAGGCGCTGGCGACGCTGCTCGTTGCCTTGGGCAAAAATCCTCCTTTTCGTGAGGGCTGGCAAGGCATGTTCACCATTTTGGTCGGCTCCAACATTCACGCGGTACTCGATGCCGTCTTGCTCAGCCTTCCCTTGGACACGGTGATCAACACAATTAGCCAATGGCAGAATCGTAATTCCAACGAAGAAAATCTGCTGTTGGCGGCTCAGGAACGGTGGCGGGCTAACCAACAAAATTCAACGACGTAGGCGCGCTCTCGCTCGCATGTGACGATTGGCCCGCCATAAAGGCGCGCAGCCCCGCCATCAACCGGTCCAACACGGCTTCGACCACCTTAAACTGTTGGTCGGGATCGGGATGCGAGGTTGCTGTCATAACGGTCCGCCAGCAATACAGATATAAATCGCGCATGGTGGCACCATGGGGATGGTCCAGGTTGACGTTATCTGCCAACTCCAAGAAAATGTCACGAGCCAACTGCGATGCTGTTAAAACGTCGACAGTTGCGCCACTTAACTGGGTGCGTGCCTGCATGACGCTTTTTCGGGCCGCTTCATACAGCATCAAGGTTAAGGCTTCGGGCGAGGCTAGCGTAATTTGTTCGCGCTGATAGCTCTCAAGGATCTCTTTGGTTGTGGCCATCGTCTACAACACCCCACTTGTATTGCTGCTGCTTGTCTCAGACGTGAAAATCGCGTTGAGCAAATCATATTGCTGTGAATACTGGGCCACCTGATTCACCCATTGTCCATAGTGAACAATCGCCTGTTGCTCTTCCGCAGTCGTCTTCTGATTGAGCAGCGTCTCTTGATTTTGTATATTCGTATCCTGCTGCGTCAGCGTATCGATGGCTTCTCCCGTCGTACTGGTCGGCCCCAGACTAAAGCCCGATACAATCCCCAATGCCCCACCCGACTGTAAAGACGATTGCAGTCCCTGAAAGATCGCTTGCACAGCGCTGGGATCGGTGGTAATGGCGTTATTAAGGGTGGTGCTGTTGACGGACAGTTGCCCTGATACCGAAAAGGTTAGGCCCAGATTGGCCAGACTTTGGTACAGGGATCCAGAATTCGTCGAATACGAACCCAATAATTGCTGAACTTGATTAAGGACCGCCGTGGGAATCGCTGAAGTCAAAACCTGACTGGAATTAGCCTGATACGAAAAGCTCTCCGAGGCGCCAGAGCCGGACGCCACCACCTGTCCAGCTTGTGCTAAGGACTGCGTATCTGACACCCATTGATTCCACGCTGATGCAAAGGTCTGCACGCTTTGTTCCATCGCCGAAACATTGGGTGTCACGCTAATTGTGGTGGTTCCTGGACTGTTGACTGTTACCGTCAATCCCGGAATTAGGTTGGAGAAGGTGTTATTGCTCGAAGTCACCGCATCGGCCGAGTTAAAAGTCGAGCCAAAACTCACTTCGGCAGCGCTTGGCGCCTGCAACACGTTGGCCGCACTTTGCGTACCGGTCCCCGTCGACGACACCAAGCCGAGATCATAGAGTGGCGATCCGGAGGTATCCGCATAAGTGATGGGCTGGTCAGTCTGTGTTGCCTGCAGTTCGAGCACGTAATCGCCCTGACCATTTTGTACCACACTGGCGGTCAGGCCGGCGTTTGCCGCGCTGGCGGCACTGTTAATCGAAGACGCGAGCCCGTTGAGGCTCGTCCCACCCGTGGGAATTGTGACGTTAATGGTGGTACCGCCCACCGAAAGGGAAAACGCGCCGGTCATGGTTGTTCCGTTGACGCTTAAGGTGGAATTGGGATCCGTCACCGTCATATTCGCCGCAGTTCCCGAGTCGATTTCGGCTTGCGCCACCGACTGTACCGTCAGCGTATATTGACCCGCCAACGCACTGCTATCCACAGCGGTGACCACGTTGTTGCTCGACGATGTTTGCAGCTGGTTATACGTCGATGCTTCGGTCAGTGTGTGTAGCGCGCTGTTAAAGGACTGAGCATCTGACTGCAGCGTCGTCCAGGCACTAATCTCCGATTTGTTGCTGGACAGCTCATCTTGCAACGTGGTTAACTGGCTTTGACTTTCCTGCGTAGCCAGATCGGTAAAGACCGTTGGACTCAAGTCGCTCAAGATTTGGCCAATCGGTCCGGAATACACTTGAGACCAGTTAATGCTCATAAGACCTCCTCAATAGCCCCGTGTGGTGGATGGAACGCGCCCAGCGGCCCATCCACCCCACAACACCTTTGACTACGAAAGCAGCTTTAAGACAAGCGAGGGTAGCTGCTGAGCTGTCGACAATGCCTGAATACCGGTCTGCATCAAGATTTGTTCTTGCGCAAATTGGCTCGTAACCTGCGCCATATTCGCATCCATGATGCTAGACTGCGAGGCTTGCAAATTGGTCGTTTGTGTCTGCAAATTGGAGATGGTGTAATTTAGTTGATCGACCTGCGCCCCGACTTGGCCTTGCGCATTCGTCAAGATCGACAACGCTTGTTGAGCCTGGGTAATGGCGTACTGGGCGCCTTGGGTATTGGTGACATTCAGGTTGGTAAGACCCAGCGAGGCGCTCGAGAATGAGCCGAACCCCAAGCTAATGGCATTGCCGTCCCCTTGGGTGGGACCGGTTTGGAAGGTGTACTGCTGCGCCGCGGTCACCGACACAGACTGCACAATCGGCGACGTTGAAGACGCATTTTTCAGATCGGTCTGATCGACCGTCAACACAAAGCTATTGGCTCCGCTCATGTTGCTGCCCGAGACCAACTGCAGCGTCAGCGTGCCGGCTGCATTGGCCAAGTTACTGACCGAACCGGTCGCACTATATCCATTGGGACCGGTGATCGTCACATAGTCGGCTCCAGTCGTCGAGGCGTAGTACATCGATACGGTATAAAGCCCCGCCGTGATGTTGCCCGAATCAGCCCCCACCTGCAAACTTTGCAACGGGCTTGACACCGTAAAGTCTTGTGTCAGTGAGGCGGCAAAATCAGAGTTAGTGCTGGAATAGGTCAGTGCCGACGCAATACTGGTCAGGTTCAGTCCCACAGTCGCACCGGTGATGGCAATCGACTGCAAGCCGGTTAAGGGCGACGTGACGGTCGTGTTATAGGTCAGAGATCCAACGGCAGTACTGCCGCTATAGACGTCAGCCACCACGGAGTAGGTGCCGCTTACCGTCACATTGACTGTTGTCGGTGTGGTTGAATACGTCAGGCTCGCGTAATTGATGGTCACACTGGTTCCATCCAAATTAACCGTGGTTGTTGCAGCCGTCGTACTATCAATAGCAGTCGACAGTGCCGAGAACGTCACGGTATCCAAAACACTAGCACCACTGTTCAGTGTCACCGTCACAGTCGCATTAGAACTCCCGGTAGTTGAGGCGGCGGACAAGGCGATCGAATATAGTCCCACCGAGGCAAAGGTGTTGTCCGTTATCGCTGTTACCACACTCGTCGCAGCCGTAGAGAAACTTGCCGCAAACGTGGCCGAAGCCTGTGTCACAACCGAATAGGTACCTAAGGCCGCGGAGGCATCGGCTACATTGAGGTATGCCGTCGATGCCGTGCCATACGACACCTGGTCAACGCTAGAAAGTGCTGGCGCACCTCCGGTGGCACCTTGCGAGAGCACCGCCTGGTTGTTGTAGTTCAACGTTTGGGCCACGTTATCCAGCGTCTGCAACAATTGGTTAATCTGATTTTGAACGTCTTGAGTGTCCTGCAAGTTATTGGTGCTGTTTGAGGCCTGCACCGCCAACTGCTGAATTTCCTGCACAATCTGCACGTCTGTCTGCATGCCGCCGTTGGCCACATTCAAAAGATTATTGGCCTGGGTCGCATTATTGACGGCACTGTTGATCCCGCCAATTTCGCCTTGCATCAAGTTTGAAATGGCGAGCCCGGAAGGATTATCCGCCGGTGAATTAATTTGCAAGCCCGTGGACATTTCCTGCTGCAGGGTGTTAAGCGAATTTTGGGTGTTGTTGAGGGAATTTTGCGCAAAAAGCGCTGCAACGTTGGTGTTAATATACATCTCGTTTTTATCCTCCTTGATTGGCTATCTCCCGACATCCTGTCGAGAGTCTTACACCTGTAATCTATAACCCCTCAAAAACAAAGTCAAAGAATTAAGCGTGATTTTTCAATTTCTCATGGTCCAACCCGGCAGAATAGCCATTTCTGCGAACTTCCACCCCTTCTCGACGCACTGAGTCTCGTGAAACACTGGTACCACTCACTATTTCAACTAATTTCGCAAGCTCAACGCTGATGTTAGGACAAAAACTCCTGAGGATTAAGATTTGCCCAAGACCATTTTTGGGCGATGTGGTGAGTCCGCTCCAATGCAATGCTCTTCATCGCAGCAGACTGGGTCACAGCCGCACGCAAGAGGTCAACCAAGGCATCGGTATTGGGTTCCAGCCATTGGATGGGACCAAGGGTTGGAGAGTCTCCCACTTGGTGAGGCCCGTACGTAAGTGTTGCCGGAATCTTGATATAGACTCCGTCCGAAACAAATTCGTCCGAAGGTCCTCCCTCAGTCACGATAACCGGCAGACCCGACGCCATGGCTTCTAAAATGGGCATGCCGAACCCTTCGGCCCGGTATGGATGAACCAGGATGTCAGACGTTCGGTACAATGCGGCGATTTCCTGTTCGGAAAGATCACTGGCTAAATACACCACGCGAGGCGCCGCAGAAGAGGCACTGATAGACTGTATCAACGCCTCCTGGGTTTGTCCGCGATAAAACGACGACGTCCCCATATCCTTAATGATGAGACACACTTTGTGACGCGACGTAAATGCGCGGGTATAGGCGTTCAGCAACACGTCGATGCCCTTGCGCCAGATTGTACCGCCCACGAACAGGAGTCGCACATAGTCATCGGGGATGTCCAAATTGACTTTTGCCCCGCCAGGCTTATAGACGCGAACATCGATTCGAGGATATACGACCTTAGGTCGGGAAAATAGCCCGAATTCCTTGAAGCCGTCCGCCGCATACTGACTTGTGGTCCAGACATCGTCACACAACGCGACGCGGTCGACCCATTCGGCGAGTGGAGCGTAAAACTCCCACGGAATATACAGCACTTTATGGCCATAACTCAGCGGGGGCTTCGATACCGGCCACGAATGCCCGATCCACACATCCTGGTGAAGGTTTTCTCGCGACGTGGCGGATTCCACAAAGATATCAGACGACGGGCGCGCAAATGGTTCGGTCTCGCGGATAGCGACCTGATATCCGGCGGTGGTTAATTCGCGCACCCAATGCTCGTTCACCTTCGCCAATGAATGGATGACCCGCGCCGCGCCTTGAATCACGACTTTCGTTACAGGCTTTTTAAGAACACCCACCCAGAATACATCTTGCCAACCATAGGGCTCAAATCCGGCCACCCACTCCTGCACGTCCAACCTTTGCATGATAGGCCGTAAAACTTCTAGCGGATACGGTCTAATATGAGAAAAATCCTGCCAAAACCCGCCGGATCGCACGATTTCGTTGGCCCAGTTGGGAGTGCGAATGATCATCGCGCCGCCGACCCGCAAATGTTTTGTCGTCAGTTCGAGAAGGCGTATCACCCGATCAGGCGTTAAGTGCTCCAAGATATGACTCATGTGAATCACATCATAATACCTGTCAGCGCTTTGCCCTTCCAACACCTCAATCGCGTCTCCAGTCAAGACCGAAATCCCTCGGTCTTGCACGAGGCTGGCCAATATCGTGTCTAATTCAATACCCGTCAGTTTGAGGGTTGGATCCTCGTCTTGGCAGACCGCCAAGAACGTACCGAGTCCGCAAGCGACATCAAGAACCTCTCCACCCCTATAGACTGTTTTGATTAATTGCACATAGGGCCGATGCCATTCCTCTACCCCTTCTTCACGTTCAGCAAAGAGGGTCATTGTCCCAGACACCACCTGTTTGCCTATGGACAGGGGTTCGTCGGATTTGGATGCGGCTTGCCTCGCTCTTAACCCGTTAGCAACACTGGAAAGTCCCCGATAGTGAGCAATGATGGGCTCCGGACTCGGATCCTTGAGCGTGCTGTTCCAACGATGATTTAAAAAATGCGTATAGGTGGATACCGGCACGCCGTCGATTTTCCCCTGTTCCAGTATTCTCGTCAATGCCGCCTTCTCCCATTGGGGATGGGAAACCAAGTCGTCCTGGTTCCAGAGCAATTGCAAAATCGCGGTACTTGGCGCCGATTGACGCATTAACCAGACACTGGTATCAGGAAAAATCTGACCATTATACGCATGCGAGACAATAGCCATGGTCGTGGCTTTGGGCACCTCTTGGCGAATATCGCGCGTATAATCTACAAACAGCATATCCGCATCAAGCCATAGCACCACGTTGTACCATGTGAGCAGCGCATTAATCAGCACCACTTTGTCCCACGCGGGCGGTCGTTCGGGTGCCAGTCGAGTGTCCTTTAGGGTCAAGACATCCCACTGAAACTGCCTAGCATATCGTTCCAGCGTGTCTTGGCAGAAATTTAGAACCGATAAATCATCAGGATTAGACACCGCCGTACAGATGACACTATCGTGCCGTGGAACGATTAAGGCGGTCGTATCGCAAAAAGGAATACTCATGGCGCTCGCGTCTCCCGTCCGCAGATATCACATTTGTCACAGATTACATTTCGCATTCACCGGCGTAAATCCTTCTTGCTCGACCGCGTTGTGTGGATGAATTGGACCGACGGATAACACCAGCGGCGGCATAGTCGACCGAAGAGGCCAGGGACGGACATCCGCCAATCGCGCACCTGGTTTGCGCCCTAACGTCATCAAAGGGCATGGAAGCACCGTCCAATGCACGTCAACCTTGGCGCACAAACAGGACACAGGGAGTTCTCGACCAGGCAACACCCCGTTGCCACCGACATGACCAGGAGGTTAGCCCTATCGCGCGCACTTCGATTGCCAATGCTGCGATCTCGGTATATCGTAGGAAGAAAATGACAATGCGAGGTTTTCGTAACCCGTTCAGATTGCAGAAAGGATGTCGCCCATGCTCGCCATTACCGGCGGTCGTCTGGAAACGGTCACGCACGGTTCTATTTCTCGGGGTACGGTACTCATTGGAGATGATGGACTCATTAGGGAGGTGGGTGCCGATGTCCACGTCCCAGCAGGATGTCCCGTCATCGACGCTTCCGGTCAATACGTTTTTCCTGGCTTTGTTGACTCGCATTCCCATATTGGAGTCTTTTCCGACGGAGAAGCCCAAGGAACGGCCGATGGCAACGAACTCACGGATCCCATCACGGCTGGGGTGCGGGTCATTGATGCGTTCAACACCGTGGATGTTGCGCTCCATGACGCCATTTCCGGAGGGATTACGGCTGCCTGGGTCACTCCCGGCAGCGGCAACGTCATTGGCGGCCAAGGCTCCACGCTTCGGCTTTGGGGCCAGCATATTGATGACATGATTTTGAAATCGCCCTCTGGCATGAAAAGTGCCATGGGGGAAAACCCCAAGCGCGTCTACGGCAACAAGAACAAGATGCCGTCGACACGGCTGGGCGTGGCAAAAGTGATGCGCCAAGCGTTCTTGGACGCCTTGGACTATCGCCGCGAACTCGAAAAGGATGGCGATCATAAGCGCAACCTGGATATGGATGGGTTAGTCCTCGTGCTCAATCGCGAAATCCCCTTTCGCACGCACGCGCACACCGCCGATGATATTTTGACAGCCATGCGTATCGGTCGGGAGTTTGGCGTCGATCAGATTATCGAGCACGGCACCGAAGCCTATAAAGTGGTCGATGAATTGCTGCGCTACAACATTCCGGTGTCCTGCGGACCGGCCCTAGTCGCCCGGGTCAAAGTCGAGGTGCGGGGCCGGTCGTTTAAGACGCCGGGGATCTTAGCCAATCACGGCGTCAAAGTCTCTATCATTACTGACCATCCCGTCGTTCCCGAGCAATACCTGGTGGTCAGTGCCGCCCTGGCAGTGCGCGAAGGCATGCAAGAACCCGATGCCATCCGAGCCATCACGCAAACGGCAGCCGAGCTATGCGGCGTGGGCGACCGTATTGGATCGCTGGAAGCTGGCAAAGATGGCGATGTGGTGATTTGGGATGGACATCCGTTTGAATATAAGAGCAAAGTGTCAAAGACCATCATTCTCGGGCGAGTCGTCTATGACGCCCAAATTCAAGGCTAACCACACCGAGACCCCCTGTCCGCTCCCAGCCCATTTTGGATCCGACTCAATGGGGTTGCCTCTGGACGGCGATCTGGCCCTGCACGGCTAACCATTAACGACATCGTGGGAATTGGGCAGGGCGGCGTCCGCCTCACCGGAAATGGCTTCGAGAGAGCGGCGGCTGGGTTCGGGCAAGAGCAAGGTCAGCAAAAATCCGCATCCCGCGAAAATGGCCGTGATTAGGAGGGTGCCGTGCAACCCGTACGCACTCTCCAGCACCGGGAACAGAAATACACCAATAAATGCGCCCACTTTAGCAACACCAGCCGAAATGCCATGGCCTGTGGTACGCATGCTGGTGGGATAGACTTCGGAAGCCATCACAAAGGTGGTGGTGTTAGGTCCAAATTCCGAGAAGAAATAACTGGCGCCGAACACCAATAAAAAGGGTAACACCAGGGTAGTCATGTGCGGCACCAGACCAATCACCGCAAAAGCCGCACCCATCAATGCAAATCCTATGAGCTGCAATTTGCGGTGACCAATTTGATCCATCTTGCTAAACGCCAAAACATAACCCGGTACCGCCGCCAAGGCGAACACAATCAGCGTCCAGGCCATATTCGTAATCGCCGCGGCGTGAGGAGCCACTGCCTTCATGACCAACGGCATCGAGATGGAATTGCCGTAGTACGCGTAATCAAAGAGAAACCAGGCGCCTGCGGTGCCGACTAAATATCGAACATACTTCGGGTTTTGAATGAACTGGCGAAACGTTAAACGATGTCCTGAGCTTGACGGCGACGCTTTAACCCGGGTCAACTCGCGGCCTGCCAATTGCGCCAAGCTTTCTTGAGCTCTTTGTGCCTGGCCCTGAACCGTCGCCACATACCGGGGTGACTCCGGCATGCGCGTGCGCATGTAAATGACAGCGCCCGCCGGGAGGGCCCCCAACCCCAACATCAACCGCCATGCCACATCGTGAGGCAGACCCGCCGCCAACAAGGTCACGGCCACAATGGGTCCGACCACCAGGCCGACCGCTTGCATTGAAAACACTAATCCCACTAGTTTGCCGCGGTCTTTGGTGTTGGCGTACTCGCTCATTAAGACCGCACTCACCGGGTAGTCTCCGCCAATACCCAGCCCCATGATAAAGCGAAAGATCAAAAGCCACCAAATATTGGGAGAAAATGCCGAGGCTAACGCACCCAACGCCATCAAGGCGGCAACGATGCCGTAAATTTTCTTGCGGCCATATAAATCCGCCAGCCGACCAAACACAAACGCTCCGACAAATGCCGCGATCAAGGCGGTGGAGCCCAATAATCCAATCATCGTTTTGGTGGGGTGCCACTGCGCTTCAATCAACAATAAGGCAGCGCCAATAATGAACAAATCGTAGGCGTCCGTAAAAAAGCCCATACCTGATGCGATGACAGCACGAAGATGAAACAGCCCTAGCGGTGCATCATTTAACGTCTCAATGACGTTCGGATTTTGGCTTTCCACGCGTTTCCTCCTGTCCTCATTTTCACAACGGCCCCGCTTTTATTGTGCCGAGACGCTGTTAAGGAAGCATGAAGGAATGATGAAGGTCGCGTTACGGTTGTGTTAACTTCCGGTTAATAGTCGTCTGAAATCCATGTCTTCCAGCCGATCGGCCACCGCAAACTGAGCGAAATTGGTGATAAGTCCGCCCTGGGACGGCCGTAGTGCCGCCAAGGACAATTCGCTAAGCCGCACCGCTTCAATCATCCCCTGCGCGTAACCGGCCCGGGCGGCAATGCGCTGCACCAACTCCAACCGGCTTAGACGCTCGGGACCCGCCACATGTAAAATACCCCGGAAGCCGACGCTTAATGCATCGAGCGCATGCCAGGCCAAGGGTGCCGCCGGCGTCGGGGTATTGTATTGGTCGATCGCGGCCCTAATCACGCGTCCCGCCCTAAGATCAGAGATGACGCGAAAGACAAAGTTGCGCGGATTGCGCTCGTCACTGTACACCCAGGCAGGGCGCACCACCAACGTCTCACGATATTGCAACAGCTCGGTTTCCGCCAAAATTTTATGCTGGCCGTATACTTGCAACGCGTGAGGGGTATCTGTTTCCCGATACGGACCGGCACTGCCATCAAAGACATAGTCGCTGGAAAAATAGACAAGCGGGATCTTGCGCGACGCGACCTGCTCCAAAACCTGTCGAGGACCTTCGACGTTTGTCGCGTAACTTGTCTCGGGATGGCGCTCACAGTAATCGACATCCGGCATGGCCGCCGGAATCCACACCGCATCCGGAGCAACAGTCTTAAGGAGGGCAGCGATCTGGTCTTGATCGCGCATGTCGAGGGGAATCAGCTGAGGCACAGGATGCGAGAGATAGGTACCGACTGCGGACTCTCCCCGGCGACTCAATTCCAGCATGAGCGCATGCCCCACTTGTCCCGACGCGCCGATAACCAGATGCTTCATCCCACTGACCCCGTCCGTCCAAATTGCCCAGCCATATCGCGGGCCACACCATGCACTCCCAAAACCACATGAATATTCATCCGCCCCAACATGTGGGCCATGCCCTCGCCCATGTGGCCGGTGACGACGCGCTCAACGTGATGGTCCATCAGAAATCGTGCAATGCGTGCATGATGCTGCCCCTCGCCCGACAGATCGTGAGATTCGTCCCACTTCACCTCAAACTCTTCCCAGCGCACCACTTCACCCGCTGGCGTGACCTCAGCAATGGCAACCGTGTGAGCACGGCCCCATCCATCTCCCACCCGGCCATCAGGGGTCACAGGCATCGCAATTATCATCGTCATCCTCCTTAAAGTTTACCAACCGCTCGCTTTTGCAAGTAGACCAAAATTCCTTGACTGTTTAAAAAAATGTCGAGCGCTACCGCGCCCACGTCCACCTCCGGATGCCCAATTGCGTCCAATTCCTGGCGCACCGTGCTAGTAAGCAAGGATTGCACCTCGCTTTGGGTCGAGGTTTCACTGAGCCTTGTCATCATCGCCTGAATGCGTTGGAGGCCGCGCCGAGTAAAGTCGAACGCCGCCCGGGCAGGCTCCGTCACGCCATAATGAGTATGACATACCCGGCGCGGCCGACGCGACAGCAATCGGTCCAACGTCTCCAACAGGACATCCGGATTGAAATCGGACGGCGTCGTGGTCGGAAATCCCCACTCAAACGGCCACCCGGTATACGCACGCGTATAGCGAATGCCGACAGTATCCCCAGAAAACAGGCTGCCCGTGGATTGGTCGATAACGCACAGGTGATGCTTAGCGTGACCTGGGGTATCATAAAATACCAGTTCATGGCCCTTAGCGTCCAACATCGTCTCATCGCCTTGAGCGACGACGCGTTCTTTTGCCACCGGTTTCACCGGGCCAAAAATATCCTCCGCCTGATCCCCATAGACCGCCTGCGCGCCAGCGATCAGCCGACTCGGATCAATGATGTGCGGCAGCGCGCGCGGATGGCAATGCAACAGGGCTTTTGGCGAAACTTCCATCATCTGCCCAACTCCGCCGGCGTGATCGAGGTGCACATGCGTCACAATAATATGGCGTAGATCACTTGGATAGACACCGACTTCTTCCAAGCCTTTAACCAACGCCGGGTGACTGCGGGCTGATCCCGTCTCCACTAAGACCGGCTCGCGCGCACGAATCACATACGCGCACGATCGGCCCGGACGCCCCTCTTCATATAGATCGATGCCAAATATGTTATCAGTTACCGCAAATACTGCCACGTGTCCCACCTCCCTCTCAGTATAACGCTGGGTTTGTAGGCTCGAACGATGCGAATTTATCAAGCACTCCCCGAGAGGCATGTTGTCCACACCTCCGCACGCACACTGGCCCACGCGCATGAAGCGCAGCGTAAACCGACTACCTTCCGCTAGGGGAATATAAGGCAAGCGGCGAAGCGAAAGTTTTCTCGCACCACGCTCCCACTTTTCGCAATGTGTGCTATCTTACGAATATGCGCCGTAAAGTCCCGGCCTTCAGACAGGGGGATATCAGGCGCAGGGGGGCGCGGAGCTTGATGCCCCGTGGCCCCTCGAATCTTGGATACTTATAGAAATCAGTGCTATTCTATGGACATGTTGAAAACCTATCGCTATCGCCTCTATCCAACGGAAGAACAAGCCGTATTCCTAAACCGCCAGTTTGGGTCCGTGCGGTATGTCTATAATTGGGCATTGGCGTTGGCGACCAACACCTACCAAACCCAAGGCCAGGGGATCACGCGATTTCAGTTAGACAAACGACTCACCGCGCTCAAACAGAAATTGCCGTGGTTAGGTGACGTGGCCTCCCAGCCCTTGCAACAAGCGTTGGTGCATTTGGACAAAGCATTCACGCGCTTCTTTCGCGAAAAGAAAGGGTACCCGCGTTTTCATTCCAAGCGGGGCAAGCAAAGTGCCACGTACCCCCAAGGCGTCAAGATCCATTGGGAAAACGGCGTCATCTACCTCCCCAAGGCGGGATGGATCCGGACTGTCTTCAGTCGGCAGTTTGTCGGTCGCATCAAAACCGTCACCGTCAGTCGCGTGCCCTCGGGCAAGTTCTTCGCATCGGTACTCGTCGAGGACGAAAACCAAGTCCCTGACGCCGTAGCAGAAACCTGGGAACGTGCCGTCGGCGGTGACCTCGGACTCCACGATTTCTTGGTGCTTTCGACGGGTGAAAAGTATGGACATCCCCAATGGTTGGAGTCCGAATTATATCGCCTGAAGATCCTTCAGCGGCGATTTGCCAAAACGACGAAGGGGTCAAAGAACCGCGCGAAACTGCGACGGCGCATTGCCCGATTGCATGAACGCGTGGCAAATCGGCGACAGGATTTTCTCCACAAACTCAGTACGGACCTCGTGCGCCGATTTGATACCGTCTGTCTCGAAGATTTGAACGTAGCCGGCATGGTGCGAAACCACGCCTTGGCCCGACACATCGGCCAGTCCGGTTGGGCAGAATTTCGCTGCCAACTGGAATACAAAGCCACCTGGTCTGGCAAACATGTGCGCGTCATCGGGCGGTTTGCGCCCTCCTCGCGCCTGTGTTCTTGCGGATACTACAATCATGATCTCACGCTAGCCGACCGCCACTGGGATTGTCCTGCTTGTGGACGCCACCAGGATCGGGATGTGTTAGCGGCCAATAATATTAAACACTTCGCCTTTGCGAAGCACCTAACAGGGCGGGACACGCCCGGTGAGCCTGGGGAGCGCCCTCCCGTGGACGAACGGCGAAAGCCCTCAGAAGCGGCGGCGCGACGAAGCAGGAACCCGATGCCGTGAGGATCGGGAATCCCCCGGCTTTAGCTGTGGGGAGGATGTCAACCCATAGATGTTCGCCCTCATGAAAATCGGATACGTTCTAGATCGCTCGGTCGAGTGGCGTTGACAAGGCGATGGGTATCCCGTGGTGCAGCGAAAATGGGGAGTTAGATCGAGCCGCAAAATCTTAACCATTTGAGAGGAGGCTCTGCGATTGCTGCCGGCAGAACGCATACAACGGCTTCCCCACCAATTGTTTGCAGCATTGGTGGAACAAGTCGAAACGAAGCGGCGCGAAGGCATCGACGTGATTAATCTCGGTCAAGGCAATCCCGATCAGCCGACGCCTGAGCATATCATCGAAGCTTTACAGGCAGCTGCAGAAGATCCCACTTACCAGCGCTATATTTCTTTTCGCGGCTTGATGGCCCTGAAGGAAGCGGTCGCGGCCTGGTACTGGCGGCGTCACGGCGTGACGCTCGATCCAACTCGCCAGGTGGCCATCCTTATCGGCAGTAAAATCGGCTTAGAAGAAATTTCTTTAGTCCTGTTAAACCCCGGCGACCGTGCGCTGGCGCCTGATCCGGGCTATCCCGACTATCTCTCCGGCATTGCCTTGGCCCAAGGTGAACTTCTTCCCTGGCATCTTGATCCAGCCAACCAATTCCTGCCCGACCTGGACCAATGGCCCACAGGGGTTCGCTTAGCGTTTCTTAACTACCCCAACAATCCCACGGGCCGGACTGCGCCAGCGGCTTTCTATGACGCGTGCATCGCCAAAGCCCTCAAACAAGGCACCGTGCTCGCACACGATCTGGCGTATGGCGACATTACGTTTGACGGCATCCAGGCCGTGAGCTTGCTGAGCCGGCCCGGCGGCATCGAGGCCGGTGTTGAATTTACCACCTTGTCCAAATCCTATAACATGGCGGGTTGGCGAATCGGGTTTGTTGCTGGCAATGCGACCATTATCGAGTACATCGAACTTTTGCAAGACCACTTGCATTGCAGCCAATGGGGCGCCATTCAAGCGGCTGCCCGCACCGCCTTGCTCGGTCCCGACGATGTGGTGGAAAAGGTCCGGAACCGCTACCAAACCCGCCGCGATGCCTTTATTGCAGCCGCCGCCGAGCAGGGCTGGCTGATCCCCAAAAGCCAAGGATCCATCTTTCTATGGTGTCCGGTTCCCGCCCGCTACACGTCAATCCAGTGGGCCCAACAATTTTTACAAGACACGGCCGTCCTCGTCGCCCCGGGAAGCGGATTTGGAACGCATGGCGAGGGCTACATTCGCATTGCTCTGACCGAATCCGCCACGCGCCTTGGTGAAGCGGCCATTCGGATGGCTCGACTCATCCGCGACCGTGCCTAAGCGCCCAGTCTTTCTAAATGGGAACCATTTCAAGTGTTTCGCGGACGGTGTGCAATCAAAGTCAATTGTCACGACCATCGTTCCAGAATGCGTGAACCCTAGGCATTGAATGAGGTGAAAACTGATGAAGCGAATCGGCATACTCGGGGGAATCGCTTGTTTAGGGCTGTCACTGGCCGCTTCGGGCTGGTCTTACACTGCGGGGAGTAGCGCGCACCTGCAAAGAGCGCCTCACATCACCAAGATCTTGACCGTTACGCCACTCGGTCATGCATCACCGGAATCGGTCCCCCTGTGGTCTCCCTCGGGCCGCCTGTTCGGCTATAATGTGTCGCCGACCAGCGGCCACGCCGTGATTGGATTGGCACCCTCGTTCAAAACGTACCCGGTCAATCTCGGCCCAGGTCGCCATCTCGTAGATCTCACAGCTCGTGAGGCAGTCGTGGCGTCGACATCTGATAGGCGCGACTGGCTATATCCCCTTCATCATGGCCACTTGGGAAAACCCACTGTCTGGAAAGCAGCAACCGACACCTGGCAGGAGTGGGTAAACACCCAAGCAGGCCCGGCGATTGTGACGGGTGGGTACCAGCCAAAAACAGTCGCCTTGACCGAGTCAACGGGAATCCACATTCCCCTTTCGCCCAGCCAGGTGTTTGTGTCGCCCGACGGCGAGTACGGTGCTGCGGTCGGCGGACAGCGCCTTCGTCGCAACGTCGACGGTGGCCAGGCTCTCTCCCCCAGTTTATATCAACCGAGTCCGGTAACTGGTCCCATCATCCTCTGGGCCTTTGATGCCGCGACCCCGCACGTAATCGCGACCATCCATTTGCCGAAAGTCCACCTGACGAAAGCCGCGCGAGGCGCCTATGTAGGATATATCGCCTTTTCTTTGAATAACCGCTATCTCGCTGTATCCGTCGCCGGAAACTCCCCAATTGGAGATCGGTTGATTGGCAAAACCTTTATCTATCGTGTTCGAACCGGGACCTTAGTGGGCGTCGCCCCGTACGGCAATGGGATGATGTGGGCCATCGACTCAAGATACCTGTGGCTGGGTACGCCACTACCCCAAGGTCAGGGCACCGACAAACTGGTGAACGTCCGCGGAAAAAGTGTGTGGAGCTGGTCCACCGACGATAGTCCCAGCATCGGTACCGGACTTTCAGGCAAAAGCCTCATCGTTTTAAAGGACCATCGCCTGGGCGTGTGGAACAAGCAGAGCGGTTTTCACGCATTGAGCAAACGAAGGATGACAGCGCCCGTCGCGCAATTCCCAGCCCCCAGCGCATCCGCCATCTTGATGAACGACAATGGGGAAATGATAGGCTGCGCTCTAAAACACTAAAAGAGCGCAACCGTCTAGAACCAAAGGTCCAACGATACGCAACTAATGGGCAATGGCAGCGTCGCCGCAATGCGAGCCGGTTGGCGGCACAAGACCCTCCAACCGGTGGACCCGCGCTATGCGGGCAAATCGGGACCACTCACGGCAAATTCGCTTTTTACCAGAGCCAAAAAGTCTGGGTCGAACATCAAATCCACCCCCGCGTGCGCCAGCGCTTCAGCCATATGCAACATGGCCTGCTGGGCTTCATCCGATCCCGCATAATCCCGCATACGGATGGAGTGGCCAGGCGTTCCCTGCGGCGCAATCGCAAGGTACGGGTGAATGGCGGGGATAGCGAGACTGACATTGCCAATATCCGACGAGCCGGTGCCCCCTTTTAATATCGGTTCTTCTAGCGGATGGCCCAGGGATTGAAGATATTCACCGACCCGGGTCGCTAGGGTATGATTATTCTTACGCTCGCTGTACAGCGGCCCTTCCGCAAACGTGACGGTGCAGCCGGTCGCCAACGCCGCCCCCTCTGCACACGCGCGCACCCGTTCCAATAGAGCCCTAGTGTCGTCGGAGGTAATCGCCCGAACTAACATTTCGGCTTCCGTAAAATCAGGAATCACGTTGGCGGCCGAGCCCCCGTGACGAATAATTCCGTGCAAGCGCGACGTTTCCGCGATGTGCTGGCGCATGCCGTCCACCGCCACAAAAAACTGAATCATGGCAGCCAGTGCGTTGCGGCCTTGCTGGGGACTGCCGGCGGCATGCGCTGCGACCCCGTGAAACTGCACGGTGAGCTCCACTACGGCCGTGGAATGACGCCACATCATCGTTGTCGAACCCGGATGAAACATGAGGGCTGCATCGACCTCCGTGAACACTCCGGCTTCAAGCTCGATAATTTTACCGCCGTCCTTTTCTTCTCCCGGCGTACCAATGACTTGCACCGTTCCTGGCAGGTCGGTGCCTAGCGACGCCAACGCCGCCCCCGCGGCCAAACCACCTGCCGCGATCAAATTGTGTCCACAAGCATGGCCAATCTCCGGCAACGCGTCATACTCCAAGAGAAATGCCACGACCGGCTTTTCAGCTCCCATCTCTCCAAGAAAGGCCGTATCCATGCCGGCTAGCGGCTTACGCACACGAAATCCGCGCTCACTGAGAAACTCGGTGATCCACTGAGCTGCCTGATGTTCATTAAGCGAGGTTTCTGGATTGTCATGAATTTTGTGGCTTAACTGGATGATAGGCTCAGCTAGGTCATGGATTGCCTGTGAAACTTTCCGATGTGCGTCTTCTAAATACACGCCACCCCTCCGTTCGTCGATAGCTGTGCGCTCGGGCTTTCAACTCTTCATGACATCGTACCACGATAACAATTGACCTGGCGCGGTCGGCAGGATTTTATCCAGTCCCGGCGAACTGTATCTTCACAAATTATGGGATAAGGTCGTGATCGCAGTGCAAGAAGTTCAGACCGCTGCAAAGGCGCAAATGGAGCCATTAATCCCTTATAAACGGCTGACCTGGTGGGTCTTAGCCCTCCCCGCGCTTTTGGTGGTGGCGCTCATCACCCGCCGCTTCTATCTCTTGCTGCTCTGCCACGTCATGGGCGGCTGTCTATGGACCGGTGCCGACATCTTCTTGGGTTTCATTTTGGGCCCGGTGTGGCGACACTTGGAACCGGGCCAGCGCATCGCCGTACAACGGCGGCTCGTCCCCAACACATTTTTGTACATGCCCGTCTTAGCCATTACAACCGGCACAGCCGGATGGTACGTGGCCCATCACGACGGCTTTGCCACGATTCATAGCGCCATCTTTCCTTGGATTGTGGCGGCAGGTGCAGTCACTTTGATTCTTACGGTGGTCGGTTTGGGACTTTTGTTGCCGACGAACTTGCGGATGTTGAACGAATTGCGAAAACCTAATCCCAACCCCGATCTGTTGCGGCGTTGGACCTTTCGCACCCGCTGGCTGGCTCTGGTGCAAGGACTCTTCCAGATTGTTATTATGCTAGTGATGGCCTATCTCGCAATCGCACCCTAAGTTAGGGAATGCCAGCGCGATGGCCTGCATTGTGGCACTTTATGAGAGACGGAGGAGTTCCATTTGCCTAGCCCCACATTTCATTTTACCGTTGACTGCCGTGAACCAGGTTATCACGTCTACCACATGACCCTGGCGATTTCTGACCTTCCACCCGGTCGCCATACGCTCACATTGCCGGTCTGGACACCCGGCGCGTATGAAGTGCAGGATTTTGCCCGACACGTGTTCGATATGACTGTGCATCAAAGCAATCAACCGTTGGAGTGCTATCACCTGAAGAAAAATCAGTGGGGATTTGATACCTTCGAAGAAAGTACGATTACTGTCCGGTATCAAGTCTTTGCGTTTGAACTAGGGGTGGACACCAGCCACCTCGATCAGTCACACGCATATTTCAATGGGGCGCAGTTGTTCTTGCTGACCGATCAATACAAAGATTATTCCTATGACGTCACCATTATGGCGCCCCCGACTTGGCACGTGTCCACGGGATTGGACCGGATCAACGGCGATCCTTGGCGTTATCAGGCGTCAAACTATGATGTCCTAATTGATTCCCCGGTGGAAGTCGGCACGCATCGGCAAATTTTCTTCGATGTTGACCAAAAACCGCACGAGCTTGCGGTGTGGGGTCACGGCAACGAAGATGTGGACCGCTTAGCGGCGGACATCAAAGCGATTGTTGAAGCACAGCGTGACCTGTTTGGAGCACTCCCCTATCAACATTATACATTCATCCTACACCTTTCTGATCGGGGCACCGGAGGGCTGGAACACCTCAACTCAACCACCTGTGGTACGGCGCGGTTTGCCTATCAATCCCGAAAAAAATACCGACACGTATTACAATTGATATCGCATGAATTCTTTCATTTGTGGAATGTTAAGCGTATTCATCCCGAGATGTTAGGCCCCTTTGATTATAATCAGGAGGTCTATACACGACTCTTATGGGCAATGGAAGGTTTCACCGACTATTTTGCGTCCTTGACACTGCGCTACGCTAACCTCTTTAGCGTCAAGGAATACCTGAACAATTTGGCCGACAGCATCAAAGCTTACGAAAAGTTACCGGGACGGCTGGTGCAAAGTTTGGCAGAATCCAGTTTTGATACCTGGATTAAGCTGTACAAGCCCGATGCCGATTCACCCAATCGAACCATTTCCTATTACCTCAAAGGTGATCTGGTGGGCACCTGTCTGGATTTGGAGATTCGCCAGCGTACTGCCGGCCAGTATGGTCTGGACGAAGTTCTACGCCGGCTGTATGCGCGCTATGGCGCTCACGGAGTCGGATTTCCAGAATCCGTATACCAAGAAACGGTAGAAGAGGTGGCGAGTTCCTCGTTTCAAGAGTTTTTTCAAGATTACATCGAAGGTACGCGCCCCATCTCCTTTGAACACTTCCTGGGCTATGTGGGGCTCACAGTAGAACGGCAATACAAAAATCCGGATCCCGACGAGGACCACGACTCAGACAATCGGCGCCGGGAAGAACCTGTTGCTTGGCTAGGTGCCGATGTCGAAGTAAAGGATGGGCATCGGTTAATTATTAAACACAGCTATGCAAACGGACCAGCTGCAGATCGCCTTAACCCCGCGGACGAAGTGATTGCCATCAACGGCTTTCAAGTCACCTCCGAGGACGCGCTGAAGAACCGCATCGCGCAAGATTTCAGGATCGGCGAAACGGTGGACGTGGCCTTCTTTCGCCTAGGCGAACTTAAGCATGTGCCCGTCACCTTAGCGGCGGCTCCCCCGGATGACGTCAGCATCAAACCGGTATCGAATCCGTCGCCCGCTCAAATCGCTTTGTATGAAAAGTGGCTGAACGCGTCGTGGGAACCAGTGTCGCCCGCGCATGCGGATTAATTGAGTGTAGGGCGGGAGGCTTGGCCTTCCCGCCTTAGTCTTTGCAGGTTCAAGTCTGCAACGATACAAACTGCTCCACAAGAACTGCGCCATGAGGACTGCCCCAGCCCGTCACGGCATCCCATCCGGGTCCACACTCGTACCCGACCACCCATCCGTAATTGTTGTTCCCGACGGTAATGTCGCGAAACGCCGAGGTTAGCCCAAGATTGTAAAGTATCGGATTGACGTAGCCCACGGGACCGAGTTGCTGATGAGCACGGGCTTGGTTGAGGCGGGTAAAGAGTGCAGCCCACAGTGGCGATGCGGCCGATGTACCACCCACGACCGTGGCGGCTCCCTGAAAGTACACCGCATACCCCGTGTCGGGATCGGCGTTGGCAGCAACATCCGGGACGCCGCGGCCCAGTTTGTCATAGGGTTTCACGGGCAGATCAAGCGCGCTTTGATACGGGGGGATCGCAAACATTTGACTGATGCCGCCGCCCGAAGCGCCGTTATTGTTTGTATCGGTCCAACCCGTTTCCAAGGCTATGTCACCTGTGGGCGCCAGCAGCAGATGGGTACCTCCCACCGCCACCGCATGCGAACAGTTAGCCGGTGCATCGACATGACAGATGGGCCACCCCGGACCATTTAAGCCATAGGCTCCTTCGTCTCCGGAAGCCACGCATATAGTCACCCCTAAAAGCCCGGCCTCCGTCATGACCGCATCCCAGGCATGCATTTCTGCTGCCGGAAATCGACTCTCTGCGTCACCATAACTGATGGATAACACCGTGGGTCGATAGGTCATATCATGCACTGCGTAATCGAGGGCCCGTAGTACGGATAGCCCGAATCCGCAATCACTGGTACCGCTGTTGGCTTCATACACCACCAATTGCGCTCCTGGAGCCAATGCCCCCGCCCACTCAACATCTAAGGTCGCTTCCAGATCTTGCGGGTTGACTCCACCGTCATTGGCAGTTCCATCGACCGATACAAAGGCGAGAGCGGGCGGCACAATGTGCACCGACTCCCAAAATGCCATCACATCGTTCTGGTTATAGCCATTTGAAAACTCGAGAAGCCCCAGTGTCTCGCCACTTCCATCCCACTGCGGCGGAAACTGATACGCTTGTCGAATATCTTGCGGGAAAAATCCCTGCCCCCCATTGGCCAGCTCTTCTGTTCTCTGGGGCTGCCGCAGGTGCGGAGTCAACCGGGCGACATTTTGCAGTCCCACCACCCCAGTAATCCACGGTACTGCCCAATCGGGTACCGTGGGCTCGCGACTGGGCCGAAATTGCCGCACTTTGCCCTCTTGCCGATATTCAAACGCGAGCCCAAACGTCTGTGACACAGCCTCAAAAGTCCCCTCCAGCCAGATAACAAGAGGACTTTCCCCCGTCACCACCAATCCACGGTGCACGAGCCATTCGACAATTTTGGTCCGCACATCAACTGGTACACCGTGAGCAGCGTGCAGTTCTGCTACGGTCCACGCCTGATGGCGCTGCCGCATGGTCTGATATGCGTTCTCTTCATTCCACAAGCGCAGTGTGACTGCCAGTTCCACATGATCGTTTCCCACCAGCGCATCGCTCCAGTCCCTGGCATTAGCAGACGGGAGGAGATGACCTGACATTCGCATGACTATCACCCCCTGGGAATACTACATCATATGGTACAGACGCCCAAAAGTACCACTATGTGTTAGGAATTCCCCAAGCAGTAAGGCGGTGGGGTGTCTGAATTTGACACGCTGGGCACAGAACTTTCAACTCGATGTAACCCCGTGAATCCGGTGGCAGCGCATTGGACAATCCTTCCGACACTTCGCCCGCAGGCACGTCCTGGCCACATTGTCCGCACACCCGCAAGGCCCGGAACCAGGGAAGCTCATTCGCCGCATTCTGCTCAGGCACGTCTTCTGCCATCACAAAGAGGGGATCCCCAACCTTCCCCGCCTTGAGCGCACGCTGGACTGCTGCGCGCCCCACCGTTTCCATTAAAGAAATTTCGCTGTCAAAGGGATGGGCACGAGTCACGGAAAGCCACAACGATCGCGGCACAATCACCGAGACCATGTCGGTGCCGTCGTCGTGCGGCAACGAGAAAATAGCCCACGGCCCCTCCGGGGCATCCCCTAGGAGATGTAATAAATCAATGTGCGGCACGATCTCTCCTCCTGTCACGTTGTCAATAGTTTGCTCAAGTCCGGACCGCAGCACCGGATTCGGCCCAGCACCACCATAGGCATTCGGCGCAGATGGACACCGGCCTATGTTCAGATCTTGCTCGCATCCCCCGGGGAGGCAGGCGCATGAGGTCGCGAGCGGGCTGGTTTGGCCCAAACCTCTCTTCGGCTTGTCTGCCAGCGTCTGGCACTGATCCATCGGTTAGAGATGCACAATCGGTCCCTGCCATAAGGCAAACCTCGCCCAGCGTTTGAGATGCGCGTCCTTTGGTCTCAACCCCGTTGCTTTACCCAATCTACCACCTCAGGACTAAACTGGCGCAATTCATCCTCGTCCACCAGTCCCTGGCGCCACATGTCCATGAGACAAAATATCGCAGTCGACCGACGAAAGTCATCAAACATGCGCTGCACTTCCTTGTCCCGCTGCCGAAGAAGATCGTACAACTTTAGATAGCGGGCATGGTCTGAAACGCTCTGGTCATCACACACCAGCCGACACTCGTCCACAATCCTGCGCGAGAAACGATCAAGCGCCCGCGCCCTCACTTCCTTAAATGTCCGCCAATCCGCTTCCGCAATCGCCATCTACCCCTCCTGTGATCCCCGTCTGATCAATTGGAACCGCTATCACCCCGTAGCAACCACAGCTATTCGAGGAAGCCTGCTTCGGCTTTCATGATACCAAACCATCCAATAACGAAAACACCAAGGCCCGACTGGTTGCGCGTCTATTGCTCCAATCTGGTCCAGCATGGCGATCAACTCGCTTTATGATTAATTAAGGAGACACCCATGGCTCGAAATCGGGGTGGCCTGACGAATGAAAAACGCCCCGCTAGGGCGATATCACGAGGATCTGTATGTGGGCTCGCGTCCAACTGATATCATATGTGGTAGGTGCAGCCTATTTTTAATGAACTACATATGCAAACCCTGTGACCGCGACGACCGCATTGACAGCGCCCGCCGGATCATCAGTTCCAGCCGAAATAGACTGAACACCTCCCGGGTTTCACACTAGCCAGCCATTAACCGACATTGTTGCCACGGGATATGTCTCACAGCGATACCTTATGGTATTTTTTTGATACTTCCGTTACATTCGATTTTTCTCGCATAAATTCCTGCCGGAACTTAGCGAGTGGCATTGGCTAATTCAGCGTACGCGAAAAGTAGGACCACTCGATGAGGGATTACTCGATAGGAGTTATAAAGACGAAGGGTAACCTACTACACAGCGCAATCGGTTTGGCCGGCGCGCATCGCGACACATGCTGTTATCTTTAGGCGTTGCCATTGTTGGAGAATTGGGCTGTTGAACGGCGCTCTCAAGTTCGTCCCTCTTGCTCCGAGTCCACAGATCCTCACGCCACGGAGGAGATTTCCGTGCAATCTTAGTCTCGTGGGCAATGCTAAATCTGCGCTAATTTTTGGTCGGCCGAAAGTATTTCACAACCACCCGTTTAATGGGCCCCTCGCTGCTGAAACACTGCCGGTATGGTTTTAGCCATAATCTTTAAGTCGAGCGCCAGCGACCAGCGATCAATATATTCCATATCCAAGCGCATCCAATCTTGAAAATCAATGTCGTTACGACCCGAGATTTGCCATAAACACGTGATGCCCGGACGCACCGATAGACGCTTACGGTAATCAGGTCCGTAAAGCTTCACTTCGCTTGGCAAAGCCGGTCGCGGTCCTACCATGCTCATGTGTCCGACCAAAACATTAAAAAGTTGAGGCAACTCGTCAATACTGGTTTTGCGCAGCCACTTGCCCACCCGCGTGACCCGCGGATCATCAGGAATCTTAAACACAGGACCAGACATGACATTCAAATGCTGAAGTTCTTCCTTAAGCTCTTCTGCGTTAGGGACCATCGTCCGCAATTTGTAACAAGGAAATTCACGACCGTTCACTCCCACCCGTCTTTGTGTAAAAAAGACGGGACCCGTGGGATCATCAATCTTCAAGGCAATCATGGCAGCCAGCATAATCGGGGAGGTTACCACGATGCCGATCACCGAGACGACAATGTCAACTACCCGTTTCACGATTGACCGCGAGGTCTGGTGGGCAGAGGAGGCGTCGACAACCAGCACCGAATTGCCGTAAAAATCATACAGTCGCGAGCGGTGCGCCAAAGCGCCCATCTCGTCCAGAACCAGTCGCACTTCCTTGCCCTGCTGGCGCGCCATCTGAATCGCGGGCATCAAAACATCCTCGGCCACAGGCATAGCAATCACTAACGTATCTACCACGGTAGAGGCAAACAATTGACGCAAGCGATCCACCGCCGCTTGCGCGGTCTGGCCGTCACCCAATCGGACCGGCAACTGGTCCACGACTTGCATACCCGCTTCAGGCACCATGGCCACCGTCTCACTGAAAATGCTAACCCGCTTGGGATAGCCGAGCACGATGAGCCGTCGCTGATCCCGACCACTTAGGCGAAATCGCCCCACGGAGAGTTTGATGACGGAATGGACCAGCGTTTGAAACACAAACGCGGTAACTGGAAATAGTAGAAAGATAGCTCGGGAGAACCAATTTGCCTTTAATACGAAGATGAGCAGCACCAGGGCAAGACCCGTCTCGGCGGAAGCCACCGCTAGCATACCCATTTCTGAGGGCAGTTGATTCCAACGGCGCGAGTAGCCACGAAAATTTAATTTTAGCGCAAACCAAGAAATCGCCAGCACAAAAATTGAAAAAGAAAAATACGATGATACCAGGTGAACCGTCGCCACTCGAGGATTAAACCATGCTAAATAGGCATGCACAACAAATAGATACGCAACATACGCTGCCGCTGTGTCCACAAACACCGCTAGTTCATCCCAGCGATTAGTTCTTCCGCGAGACATCCCGAACTCCCTCCCTGCGTAATCCATTATAATCATGATCGATGAGTTGCGTAAGGATGAGATTATTTCCGCAATAATTTTTAGGACGCGTAGAGATTACATTCCTCATCCTCCAAGCACACACTCGTCGGCAGCAATGGAGGCAAGCTTCGCGAACAGCGTAAAATAAGGACATGCGAAGTGGATGCCATTTGACAATGACGCCAAGTTAAGCATCATACAACGTAGGGGGAGGAAATCAGGCTATGCGTCGCATGTTGCCCACACCCTATTTATTTGGGGCAATTGTGCTGGGGATATTGGCGCTCCTAAATATCGTATGGCTTCGCCATAATTCTATCTCGACGGCCATTGCCATTGCCCTGTATCTGGTGGTGTTCACCTTGGCGTTCTTTGGGGGACGCAGCGCCAAACTGTCGTCATCGCGGCCTGGACTCTATGGTGCCATGATCGGTGTCTTATTTGGTGTGATTGCAGGTCTTGGGTCTTTTTTGGTGCGCGACAGTCTACGCGACATTGATGTGCCGGCGCACCTGGCCGTGAGACTGAAGCTTTTGGCTTGGGCCAACTCGCCGGGCGGCCATATCGCTGCGCTCGTCACGGCAATGGTCGCGTTTGGCGTCATCAGCCTGGTAGTTGGTTCTATTGGGGGGGTCAGTGTCAAAGGCCCCACCCGTCCCGGCAAGGCCTAACGCCGAAGAGCCAGCGCTGCTTCCCAAGGTGCGATTCGAGCCGTCGAGGTGCCGTGCAATCGGAGGCCAGGCCGTAGTCTTTTGAGTGTGTTGACGACTGTCATGACGTTCATCTCGTCCAGCAAGAGCGCCTGAGGTTGGAGCGATGCCCGTTCGACAATGACCGGTAGTTTGTGTCCAATCACAGCGACGCCAAGACTTACCGCCGCATCAACATCCAAGGCCAACCCATCGTCAAACTGCGGTGCCAAAAGATAGTCCGATTGCAACAGCCACGCAGCCCAACCCGACCACTGCGGCACAAATTGCACCGAAACTCCCAGTGCCCGAGCATACACTTCGAGTCGGTTGCGTTCAGGACCGTCGCCCAACACGGTCAACGTCACCAATTGCCCCTGATCGCGCAACACACTCAGTGCATTAAACACAAGGTCCAATCCCTTACATGTGTCGACAATTCCAGCTGTAATTATGCGCAGACCATTGCGCTCCCCATCAAGCCGGTCCAATTTGCGCTGCCAGTCCACCAAGGGCGGCAGGCAATGCAGACGGCTGGCCATCACCACATTCGCGTGCGCAAAGTGTGCGTGAGCGACGCGGCTGACGGTCAGGATCCCGTCCAAGCGCGTGTACAGGGACCGCTGCAAAGGCGTCAGCGGCTCAGTCTGCCGTCCTAATAGGTAGAGGCCGACATGACCTGTGGCTGCCTCAACCACTCGCCAGTCGGTCATAAAATCCTGATCGCATATAATCCGGTCAAACCCGCAGGCAACGTCTTGCAGCCCTTTTTGCGCCTTTTTGCTCCAGCGCTGCGGATGGGCCGAGAGCGGGGCGTTGACGTGAGGCCAATCCACAGCAAGCGGCCGACCGGTCGGGGGCACCAGGGGCTGCACCACAACCCGCCAGCCCGCGTGATTCAAGACCTCTGAACCCCAATAGGCAGCTAGTGCACCCGGATTACATCCCAGATCGTGCACGACCCACAAGATGGAAGAACTCACGCCAAGCCTGCATCCTCTATAAACCACTGATAGGTTTCTTTCAGGCCTGGCTCCAGTTCCACTTCCGCGAGAAATCCCCAATCCGATGCTCGTGCCACATCAAGCCGACTATGCCGGATATCGCCCGGGCGTTCCGGTCCATAGCGTACCGCCTCAGGTGACTTCCCTGCCAACCGTGCCAGAGTGCGCCAAATTTGCACCACGCTCGTAGCCTTTTGCGTGCCAATGTTATAGACCTCAGAACCGTCCACGTTCCCCAACCGATGACAAAAGGCCCGGGCCACATCTTTCACATAAATGAAATCCCGCGTCTGTTGCCCATCTCCGTCGATCCGAGGTACCTGGCCGCGTGCCAGTGCCTCACAAAATACGCCAATCACCGCACCTTCGCCGTTAACACGCTGCCTGGGTCCGTAAACATTGGCAAGCCGCAAAATCGTCGTCCGCAGTTGACCTGACCGCGCTTCGTGCCGTATATACATCTCCGCCACCTGCTTATCCAACCCGTAGTAGGCTAGAGGAATGCTGAGCGCCTCTTCGGCGAGCGGAATATTCGGATTATCGCCATAGACGGCTGCCGACGAGGCAAAGCGAAACTCGCCACATTGGAGCTCGCGCGCCGCCTGCAGCATCGCCACCGTGCCGATTACATTGATGCGAACATCGTCCTCAGGATGCGCCTCCGCCCAAGGCACGCTAATTTGTGCGGCCAAATGAATCAGCACATCCGCCCGCCCGATCTGACCCAACCAGGCATCGCGTTCCAGCACATCTCCCTGGATGAAATGAGCGCATGCCGACAAGTTTTTCAACGATCCATGCGACAGATTGTCGACCACGACGACATCTAGATCGCGTCTTACTAATTCCTCCACTAAGTGTGAACCAATAAATCCGGCACCGCCGGTTACTACAACTCGCAATTACGATCTCCCCCGCAATGCATCATGATAGACGTTCAGATAGCTTCGTGCGATTCGCGGCCAGGAAAACTCTTCCGCGTAGACCTGCCCCTCGGTCACCATGCGATGTGCGGTCTCGGGGGCGTCTAAGACTTGTTCAATGGCTGCGGACCATGCCTCCACCGAATCTGGATCGACGAGTATCCCGTAATCTTGCACGACCTCGCGCACGGATGGAATATCGCTGGCAATGACTGGAACCCCGACCGCTAACGCTTGCGCCGGAGGAAGTCCGAACCCCTCATAGCGGGACGGATACACAAAGACATCAGCGCTATGATACAAAGCTACCAGATCGTGCCGCGACACAAAGGGCGTTACCAGCACCTGACTATCTAGCCCCAGATCCACCAATGCCCGTCGCACCGAGAGGTTGTCCTTGGCTCCTACTAAGACCAGTTCCGCGTCACGGTGGCGTGAAAAGACCGTCTTCATCGCCGTTAATAGCGTTCCCACGTTCTTGCGTTCATCAAACCCGCCCACGTAGAGGACCCGGGGATGGCGCCTCAATCCAAACCGTCGTGCGGTTTGCATAAGATGCTGTGAGTCTAGCTCTTCAAAGAAGTCCGGATGCACTCCATTGGGGATAACCACTGTTTTTGACGTTAAATGGGGAAAAAATTCGCGCATGTCATCGAAGGTCGCATGGGATATTGCGACAATCCGATCCGCGTAGGGCAGGGATCGTTCAATATGCGAAAAATAATGGCGTTCCTTGACACTTTTGCGATAAGCGGCGAGGCGGTAGGGGATAAGGTCATGCACCGTCACAACCGACGGAACCGAAAGCCGTGCGGGCGGATGCGCCATAAAGGGAATATGCAGCAGCTCAACGTCCCTAGGAACCCGCCGCACCCCGTAATATTCCCACCACCACTTAGCAAGCGGAGACGGATGCCGGCGCAATTCCAACCCCAAATGCGGCTTATCCGGGACTAAGGCTGAAGTCTGCCGTCCTACCCCAACCACCTGTGCCCCAACCCGTCGTAATCCATACACTAAACCCTCAATGTATTCTTCGGTCCCCGTACGAAACCCAGCCGTGTTGGAGACGTCGATGGCGATATTCATCCAATTGCGCGGGAAACCCCGGCCTTTATGCCGGGGAGGGATAGCGCGGCGTCGCCAGCCGCCCCTACTCCCGCATCTCCTTGCGTCGATGCTATCGTGGCCCACGAATCGCCATACCCGTCTGCCCGCTGGATGAACTGGCAGAATCGGTGATGGATGCCTTGAACCCGCCCGTTTCCGGTCTGGATGTCGAAACGGCCACTGGCGCGAATGGCGACGCGGCCCCAATAGGCACCAATCTTTTTGCCTTTCGTGACGACCGCCTTGACCATATCGCCGGTCTGAAAGCCGAAATGCCGCTTTTGCTGAGTGAGATACCCGCGCGGGAAACCATGCCTGGTGAGCCGGGTACGCTGATACCTGCCCCGGCCTGTCGCCTTGATCTGCAATACGGGTTGTTGCCAACGCTGCACGGCATCCACTCGCCCGACACAGGCCGCATCCAGGCAATGGGCCTTGGGAATCAAGAGGCGATGCCGATTCCACTTGGTCCTGTTGCCGGCGCCGACTTCTACCGGCAATTCCGTCTCGTTGAGTTTGGCGAAAAGCACCCACCGGGTGCTGTTGACCGCTGCCGCATCGCACAAAGGCGCTTGGGCCTGGGCCAGTATCGTGCGGACCCGCTGAGGATCCTTCGCCAGAAACTGCTCCAACGGCCTAGTGCCTTTGGCCTGATTGCCGTCGTGACAGACGATGGCGAGATTGCTCACGTGGTCGCTGTCGCCCCGGCTTTTGGGGTGGATGTGGTCGATTTCGAGCGGCGTGTTTTCCGCTTCGCAATAGGCGCATGCCCGTCCCCATTGCTCCAGCCGGTACTCCCGGATCTCATATCCGGCCAAGGTGCCTGGTTGATACTCGGCGCCGGAGATTTCCGGGTTTTGCAGGGCCTGCGTGTCAAACCGTACCCGTTCCTGCGACAGTGCGGTCACCGGCACCCAGCGCCGCAACCTGGATACCCAAGCCATCGTCGTGTCCACCCGATGCTGCAAGGCCGGTGCGAGCCATCCTGCCGGGCGCGCGCGATTGTTGAAACGTGGTGCGCGGTACCGCAAATTTCCGCGCCGCCGTTTGCGAAACGCTCTCCGGCCCGTCAGCGCATCCCGGATCGCATGGCCTCGATGCTGCAATTCCAGCAGCATCAGCACCACGTCGGTACGGCGGATTTCCCCCGTGGTGGCCTCGACCGAATCCACTTCTCGCACTAATGCCGCTCCAGTCGTTTGGCTACCGGGATCCAGCTTCAGACGGATGTCCTGCAACCCGGAATCCTCTTGCCGCCGATCCACCAGCCGGATGGTGAACGGGACCATGCGATGCACTCGTGCCCGACCCCGTTCCAGCAGCAGCCGTGCCCGTTTCTCTGAACACGGCATGAGCGGATTCTTCCGCTTGTCCAGCACCAAAACTGCCATTTCTACCCCCTAAAACCCTTACGGGCCTTGTGACGGGAGGCTTTCGCCTCCGCTCCCCTCGGGGTTGTCGGATATCGGCTCCATCCTTGCGGATGCAGTCTGAACCTTCGGCGCTTTCCCTTTCGCCAGCATGATTCCGACCTTCCAGTGTCCGGGACTGAGGAAGCATCCCGGAGTGAGTCTGAGCGACTTGTATCCCACGTCTGCCGGATTTCTCCGACCCCCTGGTCAACCTCGCATGCGGTTTCTCGCACGCTCCGCCCTTCAGGGCGGGGTAGTTGACGCGCCAAGCAACCTCCCCCACCGACGCAATCTTGCGCTTATTCTATCCTAAATGGGGCTTTGCGGCGAGTACTGCTTGTCGGAAGTGCTCCCGAAACACTTCCCCGCGAAACCGCTCGGCCTGCTGACGGATGCGAACGGGATCCCAATCGATTTGATCCGCATGCTTCACCGCCTCCACCACGGCATCCACTGTCTGCTCCGCAAAGAGCCAGCCCGTTTCTCCGGGAACCACCGTATCCAGCACGCCCCCTCGGCCAAACGCAATCACTGGACGTCCAGTGGCTTGCATCTCCACCGGCACAATGCCGAAATCTTCCTCTCCCGGGAAAATTAACGCCTTGGCGTCACCCATAATCTGATTTAAATCTTCATCCACGACACGCCCGACAAACGTGACGGTGGGCCCAGCCATCCTTTCTAGCGCCTCTCGCTCCGGGCCATCCCCGGCTACGACCAGTGGGATTTTCAACTGATTCGCGGCCAACACTGCCAAATCAAATCGTTTGTAAGACACCAAGCGCGACAACACTAAGTAATAGCTCCCCGGAGTCGACGCCACGCGAAATCGTTCCACGCTCACCGGCGGAAAGATCACCTCGGCCTCGCGCCGATAATGCTTTTGAATACGGCGACGCACCGCGGTCGAATTGGCTAGCAGTACATCCACCCGATCGGCGCTTAACCGATCCCAAAGCCGCATATAATGGAATACGGGCCCCATCAACTGGCGAGAAATTCCCCGGGCCTCGCGCGTACGATATTCATGATACAAATCCCAGGCATATCGCATGGGGGTATGGATATATGAAACGTGCCAGGTTTCCGCCCGCGTCAAGACCCCTTTGGCAATCGCCGAGGAGGACGAAATAACCAAGTCGTAGGCCGAAAGATCAAACTGCTCCACCCCATACATCAATAGCGGCAAATAACGATTATACCACCGATGGGAAAACGGCAACCCCTCGACAAACGTTGGAATAATGCGGCGTTGGCGCAAAAACGGCGATAGCCGACTCCGGTCAACCACCCCGGTATAAATCGGAGCCTCCGGAAACAATGCCGCAATCTCTTCGAGGACTCGCTCCGCGCCACCCATATTGACCAGCCAATCGTGAACCAGCGCAACCCGCATCTAGGGGGCTCTCCGCGACCGACGGTTTTCTGCTAAAACCCAGACCACGGCGAGAGCCAACAAGAACGGGACGATCACTCCATGGTCAATGAGAAAATCGACCCAGTCATGTACAATAAACGACACAATGGCGCCAAACGCGCCAAGCCCCATGGCAAACTCAAACGGTGTCAGTTTTCGCACTTTAGACGTTAAAGCCCCGACTGCACTTTTAACCCACGACCATTCGATCCAAATGCTCGCCACCAAGCCCAGCACTCCGAGGTCCGCGCCCCATTCCAAATAGAGATTTTGTGCCGTCGGCGTTGACTTGAGCCCCGGTTGCGGATGCAACATTGAATAGCGGTGAAATCCACCCAAGCCCACTCCCAAAATAGGGTGGTGTCTTAACGCCAGATACGCCTCCTTATAAATTTTAAGCCGCTGCCGCATATCAAAATTGCTCTTGGGATGAAGAATCGATGTCACGGTAGAAACCGCAATCTTTCCTGTGGTCTTGGACCGCAAATAGCGCGGCAACGCATGAGGAGGCCGTTTCACATGGGAATGCGGCGGCGGCTTCACCGGAGAATGCGGCTTCACATGCGGGTGCTGTCCCACCGCCAAATGGGCAAAATGCGGTGCCACATGGACTTTCCCCAAGAGGTCAATCACCACAAACGCCAAGATTGGAATCACCACCGCAGGCACCACGAAATTGCGGTTGATCATGGTGCGTCCTCGTGCTACCCAAGCCACCACACCCATGAAGAAGACCGCCGCCACCGATGCCACCCAGGCTCCCCGGGAATACGACTCAATCACGGCCAGAGCCGTTAAGACGGTAGCCACCCAGCCCCACCAGCGCCGCGACCAGTCGGGACCGTAGGCCAAGAGCGCCACCACAAATGGGAAAACCATCGCTTCAAAACCACCAAAGGCATTAGGTTGGCCAAAGACCGCCGCGCCGCGCACATGGAAATGATCGACCACCGTCGACGCGGGACCAACCGCAAACAAGAACTGATAAAATCCCATAAGCGCCAGTGCACTGGCAATGGCAAACAGCCCGGCAATGACGGGCTTCCAGGCCTCCTCGCGCAAATCGGCTTGACGCGCTACTGCGACAATCACCACAAAGAACTCGATGTATTCCAAAATTTTTATCGCCGTCGTCGAATGCGACAGGGCCGTCGCCAGCGAAAGAATAGACAGCACCAGCAACAAGGTCATCGGCCGCCAAAAGGGGCTGCCCATGAAGCGTTGCCACAATGACTCGCTACCTTCGCGGATAGAGGTCACGACGAGACGCACCGCCATCATGAGAGCCATCAAATCGGACACATCAATGTGGTGGTGATGCAACATCAGCCCGAACGGGAAGGGAGAGAACACCACGTAGATTGCCAACGCGACCGGCAGCGAGCGCGTTACCAGCCAGATGTACCCGATAATGATAACAAGTGCACCGACCACTCCAGACACAAAAATTGACACAGCGCCTACGGCAATTACCAATAATGGCCACAGCAAGGCTTGCCAACGAGTTTCACCGAGCGCCACAGGTGTTTTTGTTTGTTGCACCACTCACCCTCCTAAAGCCGCTTCCTCATAGACCTGACGCGTCAGGCTTGCGGCAGTATCCCATGTCAACCGACCCGCCCATAACTTCGCCATCACGCATCGACGCGCGACCTCATCGCTATTGTCCAAAATTTCCGCCATTTGTTGCGCAATGCTATCGATGTCCCGCGGGTCCACCCTCCAGACCGAATTTTCTCCCAATTCCGCTAACGCACTTGTCGATGAGGTTATTACCGCGAGTCCCATTTGCATAGCTTCGATCACCGGCAGTCCGAACCCTTCATAATAACTTGGATACACTAGCGCAATGGCATCCCGATACAAGGCAGACAAGATCTCTTCAGACACATATTGAAGAAATTTGACCGACTCTGCAACCCCAAGTTTTGCCGGAAGCGCCAATGTTTCTTCATACATCCATCCTAAGCGACCGGCGATGACAAGGTCGGGGACATCTTTCCGCCGTTCTCGCAGCAAATGGTAGGCGCGTATCAGTCCTGAGAAGTTTTTCCGCGGTTCGACGGTGCCGACCGCTAAGAAATAAGGACGGGCATAGACGCGTTCAGGCAGCGGGCGGCCTAAAGGCTTTACCCCGTGCGGAATGACCCGAATCTTTTCTGGAGGCACCGACAAAATGTCGATTAAATCTTGACGGGTCGCTTTCGACGGCACGATAATGCGTCGCGCCAACCGCACCGACCGTCGCATGAGAAATTGCTTGACTCGGGTTTTGGATTGCGGGAACACGTCGGGCAGCACAAATGCGGCCAAATCGTGCACGGTCATAACCGTGCGGGGTAAGGGCGTGAGCCATGGCAACTGATAATCGGGGAAGTGCACCACATCATACACTTCGTGTCGCAGGCGCCGCGGAATTTGCCGTTGTTCATACCAAATTCGCCCGCGACTGCTGAGAGAATGCGCCACGGCCAGGCAGTCGACGGCGTCCAGCGAAACATTCGGCTGCACAAAGGCCTTCACCACATCGTCGGGATAACGGGCCGCATAGGTGCTCACCAGGGCCCGGATATAATGTCCGATCCCCGATGCTTCAGAGTCAAGACCGAGGGCATCGATCCATACGCGCAGCCCACCCACGTCCTCTCAGGATTTTTTAGCCTGATCCGAATAAAATCCCCACTTTTGATAGAAACGCTCGCGGTTGGCGCGATAGTGCGCCTTACGGCTGCGGCGTGCGCCGGCCACTTCTCGGATCGTCGAACTCACCCAATGGTGAAAGACGGCGTTAGCATCAAAATGGGTACGCCATCGACCGCTCATTTGGATGCGATGGAGCATATCGGCATCTTCAAAATAAGCGGGCCAAAACGTTTCGTCAAACTCTCCAATTTCGTCAAATAGACGGCAATCGCACAGGAACGCGCTCATCGCCAGGCGCGTGTCGGGAGCCGTTGTATTCACATGATCGGGGCGCCCACTCACTAAAATGACTCCCTCTTGCGTCAAATCCGCAATCAGCCGCTCAATAAAATCAGGGGTGTCTATTCGCACATCGTCGTTAAGCACAAGCACATATTTGGCGCCATCCGCCAAGGCCGCCCGAATTCCCCAGTTCCAACTCTTGGCCACACCCCAATTGTCGACCCGATTGTCCCGTAGGTATAGCGGCAAACCCGCGGGAAGACTCGCCAATGCATCTAGCAGATGACTCGCCCCTAGGGTCGGAATAGTCACAGCTACCGACTTCATCGCGATCTCCTATCTCCCCTGAATGTGATCACACACGTGATTTCGGGGGCAATACAACCCCCCACCAATGATAAAACGCCTCGACTGGCACCAACATCAAGGTTAAAACCCACACGATCAGGTAATCGCGACCGCTATAGGTGCGTCCATCCAGCCAAGCGGCAATGCGTTTAGGAAGGCCTAAGGCCAAGAAAGCAAATCCGGCAACCACACTCCGCACCCCTAGCACAATGCCTAAGAGGCATAAAACTTCTCCTCCGACCACTAAAAGTTCGGTTGGCTGCCATCGCGTCAAATACCGCCGCGCTATCTCCGGATGATTTCGGAACAAAACCGCCTCAAACCGCTTGCGACTGGCCTTATGAAAGTAGAAGTTCCAGCGCTCCTGACGTGGCGGATGGACGACCACGCAATCCGCAACAAAGGGAATTGCGTATCCGCGCTCCAATACAGAAAATGCCAAATCCGAATCTTCGCGGTAGCGGGACTTAAACCCCCCCACTTCGGCAATCACGGCGCGGCGGTAGAACATGTTAGCCGTCATGAAGCGCCCACCCGAAATATTCTTGACTTGATGCGTAAAGATACGGGGCACCCCACTAGTCACAACTTTTCCTTCAACCGCTCCGATCGCGTCGGTCGTAAATCCAGTTAAGGCGGCGGCAATCCACTCAGGCTCCGGTATCGCATCAGCGTCCGTAAAGGCGATGATGTCTCCTGAGGCAGCCCGCCACCCTGCGTCGCGTGCACGCCCCGGTCCTCCGTGCGCCGTGTCAATCACACGAATGTCAACGGCTTGCAAATCCTTTACCGCCGCCACCGCGCTGCGCAGATCATCCGTCGAGCCGTCGTTGACAATAATCACTTCACACGGCAAAACACGCCCCTGACAACAAGCCGAAATCGTCCGACCGATCAAATCCGCTTGATTGTATACGGGGATGACCACACTCACCGACAACACGCCCTGTTCCTCCAATCCCTACTTACCATAAGGATTCGACCCAACCGAGTCAATATTACGGACACGAAGTATCTCAACCGGATCGTTGCACGGATTGGACCAGCTGTCACCACTGACTTAACGCCACCTGGACAGACCAAGTTACGACCTTTACAGCACAACACCACCATAGAAGAGATACGCATTCCACGTCGACCGCGCTATCGGACTATTGTTGTCGAAACGCTCTTGAAGGTGCTTACGGGATCGAAAAGTGAGCCTTAAACGGGACGGCTTTCCACAAAACGGATTCTTCGCCAGGTCCTGAAGGAATTGACGGCCGAACAATCGCAGCCGTTGCAATCAATGATCTTTCTCGAAACACACCCCGAAACGCGTTCGGGGAATGATGGCCTCTCGCATAACCCAGCCGTCTCAACCATGCCAACAGCATACTGAAGCATTCTGTGCGCAACATATCACCATGACCATTTCTCGATCGTTCTTTTCACAAAACATGTGGATGCGCCTCCCTTTTTGGATCTTGTCGCTGGCAATTTCTTTGAATGCGTTTAGCTATGGCGTTGCTGCCGTGTCCACCACATGGCTCGCCCGAAATCCAGCGTGGGCACTGTGGCACCTGACATACGCTCCCACAGGATTCATTGTGGGCATCCTCAGCGGGGGTATCGCAGCCGACCATCTTGGACGCACCCGTGTATTACGCTGGAGTCCCCTTGGGTATCTAGTGGGAGGCCTCCTATTGCTGGTGACAAAAAGCCAACTTCTAATGGCTGCAGGCTGTCTGGCGCTGGTCATGACGGCCGGATTAGAAAGCACTACGGTGTTGACCTTGAGTCAAGAATTGCTTCCGAAAACCACACGAACCAACGTCTTTTATCTTATGATGAATTTCTCCAATTCTGGCGGACTGGTGCTTGCGGTCATCACCGCTCTCCCAATGCATCCAGGTATCCGTCAAACAACCATCACTCTGATCCCGGCGATACTCGCCATCCTATCCGGGCTACTGCGTCGAGCCCTGCCTGAATCCGTCAAATGGTTGCAGGCACAAAATTCCTCGCGCTTCCGATTGCCGCCATTTTTCCTCACGGCACGGTTTATAACGTCCGTGATCTTCTCTTATACCAATGCGACCGGCTTTGCCCTCGTGACCTATGCCTTAGGTGTCAAGATATATCCGCGGCTATTGGTGCACTTTCTCATTCTTAGCACGGGCGGAGCTTTAATGGCAGGATTAGCCAGCCCCCTCTTGGCCACGGTCCCCGTCGCCACGTTGCTCGTAAGCAGTTACGGGGGCACATGGCTTGTAGCGATGGCGTTATGGGTGCATCCCACCACCCATTGGGGTTTATGGGTTGCTCTTAGCCTCGGTACAGGAATCGCTTTTTTTGGCGGAAAACGAATTTAAGACCAGCGCATGGCCATCCCGTATCCGTGGCCGAGTCACGGCCTGGGAACGCGTCGGAGGCCAATTGGGCTACTTAGGTACTCTTGTCGCCATTCAACGCACTTCCTTTCCCCAATTAACTTTGGTGTTGGCCGGGATCTGGGCTGCGGGTGCCGGAACGGCACTGTGGTGGCGCTTTGTTGCGTCGCGTGGCCCATCGGCTCTTGAACTGATCAACGACTAGCGAACCGCGTCAGTGCCGGCGAGAAAGACATGGTCAACTCACAACAATGTGATGCCAGACGCCAACTCCGATATATGCGATGGACGACGAGGTCGTCGAAGTTATCAGTAAAGGACCTCGACAGCCAACCCCTTCGCCTGACATCCTCAGCGCCGAAACACCAGGGATTATGGCGCCGTGTATTATGTGACCATTGAAACCAAGAACCGGTTTGGCTAAGATATGAGTGCTCGCGCTTGCACCTGTGGTGATTGTATCTTTCCATCGTGAAAGACGCCGGTTTTCGGGAACTGCGCCTCCACACCGCTTCTCTTGAGAAGATAGGATAAGCGGTCGCGTGTTCGACCATCTGTCCACAGGCCGCGTGGACCCCTCGGATCACCCTGCGGTGGTTGGCGTACGTTCACATGCGAGTCGATCCCAATCGCAGCTCCATGGGCAGGAGTTTGAAGCCTTCACCGCGAACGCTTGGTCACATCGCTTTCTATCCATCTTTGTCGCGAAAGTCGAGGAATGCGTAGACGTGGACCTTTTCTGGCTATTTTTGATGAATGCCCTGTGGGCGGTAGGCTATCCTGTCACGGCCATTGCCCTTCATAGTGGAGCCAGTCCCAGCCTGTTGTCTGCCATCCGTTTAGTAGTAGCCTTCTTGTTGCTGAGTCCCCTCTTACTTCACCTCAAACGCTGGAGTTGGTCTTTGCTTGGCTTGGCAGCGTTCATGGGTATCATTGGCTTTGCCGTGCCGGTATGGCTTCAAATCATCGGACTTCGATCAACCAACCCGGCCATCGCTTCAATCTCGGTAGCGGTGGAACCACTTCTGACCATTCTCTTAGCGGCGTTGTTCCGCAAAGCGCACCTTTCTTGGCGGCATCAAATCGCGCTCATTTTGGCTTTAGGAGGCAGCTGGATTCTTTTAGGCGAACCCCGCCCCGGACATGCGGGGCACTTAGGCGGGGACTTGGCCCTATTTCTCGCTATTTTTTGTTTTGCGCTCTATAACATTGTGTCCCCGGCGCTAGCGAATCGCGTGGATCCCGCCCCCGGCTCGGCCTTGGTTTTTGGGTTCGGTGCTCTGGGCAGCACGGTCCTGTGGATGCTTCAAGGCTCCAGCCTACCCGCGCACCTGACCACGACCTTTGTCTGGTCATCTGGATTTTTGGCGATTGGCGCAACCGGCCTGGCATATCTCTTATGGCTTTGGGTAGTCAATCGGCAGTCATTGACTGTCGTCTCCCTATTTTTGTACACGCAACCCCTTTTAGGATCCCTTCTGTCATGGATGCTCGGCCAATCCCCCCTCACGTTGTCGCTGGTGTCGGGCGGTCTTTTAATTTTATTGGCCATGACCCTTAGCCAAATGGACATCCTCCCCACGGCTAAAGCCAATTAGATCCGCGGAATGTCTCCCACCCGCGCAAGTCGGGTCTCTCGGGTCGTCTCACCATGGCTTTTTGGAGCTGGCGCCGTTTGTCCCCAAGAAGGCATCCAACCGACATACCAGGTCTCGGACATCCGAGCAACGTTTACAGGTTCCACGCAAAAATGGATAAACATGGTACACTAATGGCAGGTTAACGGCACCCCAGGTTCATCGGATCTTGCGTACGTGGCATATGAGGTGTCGCAAGCAAAGGAGTTTTGAGCCATGTCGACGCCAAATTTCTTCATACTGGGAGCCCCACGTTCCGCCACCACGTTTTTATATCGAGCTGTGGCGCAGCACCCTCAAATTTATATGAGTCCCGTCAAGGAGCCTGCGTTTTTCTCCCACGACGAGCGAGAGCCTAAGTGGATAACGCCGGTTGCAGCCCCCCGCGGAATCGTCCAGTGGGCGGACTATCTTAAATTATTTGACGCGGGTGCAAGCTATCCTGTTCGCGGCGAGGCTTCCACCGGGTATCTCGCTGACGCCTATGCCGCCCAACGCATTCAGCTTCGCCTCAAGGAACCGCCCTACATGGTGGCGGTCTTGCGCCATCCCGCTGACCGTGCCTATTCTCACTATGTGTACCATCGCATGGGTACGGTCGAGCCCGCCCCAACGTTTGAAGAAGCAATAAAAGACGAGGACAATCGCCGTGCCCATCATTGGAACATGCAGTGGCGTTATCGGGAGACCGGCCTGTATGGCCAACATCTGGCGCGTTACCTCGATCTGTTCGGATCCAGCCGACTGCTTGTTCTCCTTCACGAGGAATTCGACGACGCTCCCGCAGTATTCCGCCGTGTCTTTGGATTCCTCGGGATTGACGACCAAGTCCCCATCAACTTAGGTGGGAAAGTCAATGAGTCGGGCGTCAGCAAGAGTTCGTTCGCAGCCTGGATCCTCCAAAACCGCAATCCTGTGAAGCTTTTAGCCCGCAAGATTCTGCCGGCGGCAGCGCGCTCCAAGCTGCGGCATCAGCTGACAGATCGGCCTCCCGCCATGACAGCTCAGACCCGTGCGGATCTCATCGCCTTTTATCGAGAAGACATTTTAAGGACACAAGCATTAATCGGGCGTGATCTCAGTGCGTGGCTGAAATAATGGCACGCCCACGACCCGACTCACCCTCAGATGCCCGGCCAATGCCGCTTCAAACTGCTGCGCCAAAGGCCCAGACGTCAGCCAGCCCGACCTTACCCCGTCAACAACCGCAGCAATTTCCGCCTCTCCAATGTCGGGCTCACTATACGGCAAGACCGTCTGTCGCCCCACCAGGCTTGGCCCCCTTCCCTAAAATTTGGGCAGCAACATTGATGGACCGGCAGCATCGCCTCTACCCGGGGGGTGGCAAAGGCCGATGCGCACGCCGGTTCCATAATTCAACGTATCCACTTGCTACTCGGTAAAGACCGATTTTCCGCAACCTGGTGCTTTAGCTCGTTAACTCACCTATTTTAACGGGACACCCCGTTTGTGCCGATTGCATCAGCGCCTGCACGACCTCGATCGTATGCACGGTGCTGTCTGCTGACAAACGACAGGCTACACCGCTTTGCACTGCCTGACGAAAATCTTCTAAAGCTTCCAGATGCCCCTTCCAACTCGGTGGAACGGTCGGATCATTCAGAGCCTGCCGGACCTCATCCTCATCCTCATCTGGCACATGCCAATGCTCGATCTGACGAAGAGTCGGCCCAAACACAACGGTGCCGGTTTTCGCCATTAACGTCAGTCGCTCTTCTAGGTCATTGTCATGCACCGACGTCGTGGCGGTAATCGTGAATAACCCCCCCGTATCAGCGCGCATCACACCGACCGCGGTGTCCTCGCTTTCAATCTCGTGGGTTACAGTACCGGCGTACGCAAAGACCTCGTCAATACGGCCACAGAATTGTAACAAGACATCGAGTGCTGCGATCGCCTGGTTAAACAACACGCCTCCGTCCATGCGACGGGTTCCCCGCCACGGCGCGGACTGATAGTACGACTGCGGCCGGGACCAACATACCGACACTGCCCCTTCAATCACCTCGCCCATCTGTCCCCGTTCAAATACATCGAGCGCCCGGGCCACCGACGGTAACAGCCGACTCGCATGAGTAACCGCCAAAACGCGTGACGCTTGTTTGGCCGTCGCCACCATGGCGCGTGCATCATCCGCATCTAGAGCCATTGGCCGTTCTACTAGCACATTGAGGCCGGCATTGAGCAACTGTTCTGTTAATCGGCGATGCGTACCGGACGGCGTCGCAAGGATGACTCCGTCTAAATGGCGATGCTGTGCCAACAACGCATCGACGTCGGCAAACGAATCGGCATCAAATGCCACCGCAGCCGCTGCGGCCTTGGCTGGGTCCGTATCGACCGTGGCTAGCAAATCGACCAGAGGATCATGGACCAGCGCCTGCAAATGCCGATGGCCGACCTTTCCGCACCCGATTAGAGCCACTCGCATATGGTCCACCGCCATGTTCCTCCTCTAATCACTCCCTGCGATAACACCCTATGCCATGTTGTCGGCCTAGCCGTCCGGGGCCCGTCGTTCCGCAATGGCAATAGGCATCCGCGCACCGGAGCAGTATTCAGGCACCACAATCTTGAATAACGCTTGAATTCGTCACGAAAGACTTTTCCCAGGTTCTTGATTAATGTTTCAATCTCACAGAGACGCCGGGCGAGCCACAGCATCTCGATTGTAAACAAAGATCCGCTTATGATACGTTGCATGCGCCCAATCTTCCGAAGTCAATAATTCCTCAAACAATTTCTCGCCGGGACGAATCCCTGTAGACACAATGCCGGTATCGACCCCGAAAGCCCTATGAGATGGCTCGCCAAGTCCAACATGCGGACGGATTCACCCTTCTCGGAACGAGTGACGGTCACCGGTCCGCCTCGGCGAATTTGCTTTTGGAAAAAGTGGACGTCACAGAATGAGCGCACCACAAGGCGCCATCCTCCTACCAGGGCAATGGCGAAAAGCGTATACAAGAGACACACCGGGCGTGCATAGTCGGCCGTACACGTGATGAGCAGTAAAATTCCAAGCACCAACGTCAAGACCACAACTGCGAAGATCAGTACTTGCGCGTCTCGGGCAAACGCATAGCGCCCCGTGCGATGGTAGAGCCGCGTTAACCAAAAAATTGTAATGGTTGCCGACGTAAACCAAATCGCCACATGAAAATAGGCCAACAAATCGGGCTCGGGAATCCGGGGCGTGTGAAACCTGAGGTACAAGGCCAGCAATACCGAGGCGTTCGCGAGTGCGGCGTCAACCATCATCAACAATGCCATTTTGAGGTATAGGTAACGCCTCCTCATCACTCGAACCCCTCATTTCACGGTCACTCGGCGCTCCGATTATACCATGGATATGCCAATCCCACGTGTTCCCTGGGGGACGCGGCAGCCAACTCGTAGCCAACGTTTCGAATATAATGCCGGCACGTTCCCGGACGAAGCCGAAAGAGGCAAGGTGGGATGGAAGACCTGTGCTCCAAAGGCGAGGATGGCAACGCTCCGAATCAACTAGGCAACAGGAGACTTTATCTCCTTATTGCCAGACGGCCAGAATGATCATAGTCTATTAGCGGAAATCGTCTCATGGCGGATGGGGGATGCGCTTGGCAATTCGAGTCCAGTCTGCAACAACCGACGCTTCGTGGGTCCGGATTAATGTTGAAGGTGTCGATCCTGAGAACGCGGTAGTGGCCATTGATCGCAAGGCATTGGAATCCATCATGCAACATGATCCCCGGCCACCCGAGATTATCCTGGATGTACTATGCGAACGGGCCGTTAAACGGATGCCGATCCCTAACGGTCCGGACGGTGCACGCCTGATCACGTCCCATAACTTAAGTTTAGTCTGGCCCCAATAACACGCGGTCCCTTCGCGGGGACCGCGTGTTCACGCAAATTAAGGAGTGGCTTGAACGATGGCGCGCAGTTCATCTGACTCCAGCGTCTCTTTCTCCATGAGGGCCAGGGCCAGACGATTCAACACATGGCGATGCTGCAACAAGATCGTTTTGGCCCGTTCGTACTGTTCCATTACGACATGGCGAATAGCCCGGTCGATTTTAGATGCCACTTCATCACTGTAGTCGCGCGAACGCATTAAATCGCGCCCTAAAAATACCGATTCTGAACGTCGACCGTAGGTTAGTGGACCCAGTTCCTCGCTCATTCCATACTCCATAATCATCTGGCGCACCATCTTGGTCGACTTTTCCAAATCATCGCTAGCGCCTGTGGAAATCTCCCCAAAGACAATTTGCTCGGCGGCTCGCCCGCCCAAAGACATCGCCACCTTGTCTAAAAACTGTTCGCGCGTGATCCGGTAGCGGTCTTCTGCCGGAACAGGCAACGTGTATCCCATAGCCATTCCCCGGGGAACGATAGTCACCTTATGAATGGGATCCCCATGCGGAACCAGCATTCCGACCAATGTATGGCCCGATTCGTGAAATGCCACGACGCGCTTTTCAAAGTTGGTGATAATGCGACTTTTCTTTTGCGGTCCCGCCATTACCCGTTCTGTCGCCTCAATGAAGTTATTCATGGAAATACGCCGCTGGCGATTACGTGCTGCCAATAGCGCAGCCTCATTGGCCAAGTTGGCCAAGTCTGCTCCCGTAAATCCCGGAGTCCGCTTGGCAATGACTTTGAGGTCGACATCCTCTGCGAGCGGCTTGTTGGCGATATGCACCCGCAATATTTGTTCACGCCCCGCTAGATCCGGCGGATGCACCACAATCTGGCGGTCGAATCGACCTGGTCGCAACAAGGCCGGATCCAAAACATCGGGCCGGTTAGTCGCCGCCATTAAGATAATGCCCTCATTCACCCCAAACCCGTCCATCTCCACCAGCAATTGATTAAGCGTCTGTTCCCGCTCATCGTTGCCGCCACCGTACCCAGCCCCGCGCATCCGCCCAACCGCATCCAATTCGTCAATGAACACAATACAGGGCGCATTTTTCTTGGCTTGCTCAAAGAGATCGCGAACTCGTGACGCGCCGACTCCCACGAACATCTCCACAAAGCCGGAACCGCTCTCCGAGAAGAACGGGACACCAGCCTCGCCAGCAACCGCACGTGCCAACAACGTTTTTCCGGTTCCAGGCGGACCAAACAGCAAAATGCCCTTGGGAATCCGCGCTCCCATTTCCAAATAACGCTTGGGATTTCGCAAAAAGTCAACAACTTCTTCCAGCTCCTGCTTTTCTTCCTCGACGCCCGCCACATCCTTGAACGTCACTAGCGGCTGATTGTCCGCCACCAGTCGCGCCTGTGAGCGTCCAAAGGACATCATGCGATTCCCGCCGCCCTGACTTTGCCGCATCAAGAAAAACAACAGCGCCACCACGACAATAAGCGGCAAAATATCACCGAGTACCGTCAACCACACCCCTGAACCAGCCGGCTTCATAATCGTCACATTGGCACCGCTGGCATTCAACCGATTACTTATCGCGTCCGTCGTTCCAGGCGCGTAAACCGTCACATAATGATCATGGTTGGCAGCCACCCACTGGACTTCATACGTGGCCGGATCGACGGAAGCCGACGAGACCCGATGATTGTCGATAGCATGAACCAGGGTACTATACGGTGTCTGACTGATCGGCTGACTGGGCGCGTTGAAGAACTCCATCAACAACGACACCACCAACACTACAAATACGATTGTCAAGAGCCCCCGCAGCCATCGATTTTGCATCGCCAACCGTCCTCTCTATTCTGCTCTTACGTATAGTGTAGCGTAAAATTGCATCATTGAACCAATTTCCGTCTAAAACGGGGCATGTGAGGGCAAAATGATGGCAATATGGGATGAGGAGAGTCACACATTCATGGTCAACGCGGCCCTTATAGGACCCCTGCTCGCCGTGCTTTGGACTCAGGCTTGGTTGACATTGCCCTGGTTGACTGCCGAGCTTTCTCTGCCCGCCCCTCTATCCCACCTGTACGTGTGGAGCAAAGTGTGGGCCGTTATTCTCTTGCCCGCCGCTATATCACTCTTGGCGCTTCTTTTCACGCTGGCGTGGCCACGCAAAATCGGAGCGGCCAGTGTGGTGCTTTTAGGCTGGGTGTGGGACACCCTATATTTGTGGCACCATATTCCCAACCCGGCAGAGGTCCCCGTGCTGGAACGCTGGGTCACGGCGCTACTCGCTGTGACAGCGCTTATCGTAACAAACCGCACGGACTCCGCCGTCGAAAACGCCGCACCAGCATTGCAGATCCTCAGTGGCCTCACGTTGGTCCTGGCATTCGTCGCACCGGCTCACTGGGCCTTAATAGTAGCACTGGCAATAACCGGCGGGAGTGGTGCCTGGGCCTTAAGGCGGGCCCGGGTCCACACGCCTAGTAGGTAGAATACAATTGATACAAGGACATCACATCGGCCACGTATTGCTGTGTTTGCGGATACGGCGGGATGCCCCCATAGTGCTGCACTGCGCCCGGACCGGCATTATAGGCAGCCACTGCCAATTGGGTATTATCTCCAAATAGTCCCAAGGTGTAGTGCAAGTAGTACGTGCCCAGTTCGACATTGTCCGATGGATTATACAATTCCTGCATCACCGTTGCCGCGGACAAACCCACCGCGGTCGCAATGTCCTGCGCGGTTCCCGGCTCCACTTGCATCAGTCCAATAGCGCCAGCGCTGCTCACAGCGCTTGAATTCCCCCCCGACTCGACAGTGATGACGGCAATCACCAAGGGCACCGGAACCCCCCATTGCTGAGCAATGGGGCTGACTAATGGCACCAACGCGTTATACAGCGCCTGGCGCGTCAGTGTGCCATCATTGAACTGCGCCACCAACGCTTGAATCTGACTCACCAGGCTAGCGATGCGGGACTGCAAGCTAGCCATCCCCGACGCCAATTGACTGCGCTGCCCTAGTAACCGGGCAACCAGCCGCTGACGCTCATTTAACCCCACAGACACGGTTGACGCTTCTTGCTCCGCATCGGTTTGTAAAACAATGGCGCGTTCCCGCTCCCGCGTTAACAATGCCTGTTCTCCGCTTAACAGCGACTGCCGCCGCGCAATGGAATTTTTGGACTCGCTCAGAAAAATACTTTCGCGTTTTAAGTTGTCTTGCTCCAACGTGTAACGTGCTTCATCATCTTTGATGACCTGCACTTCTTGAGCGGCCGCGGCGGCCACTTGTCCCAGGATCTGCGCGCGGCTGATGAACTCGGAAAACGAATGGGCCCCCAAAATCACATCCAAATAGCCAATCGATCCACGTTCTTCAATCAACTGCAGCTGCGCCGACAGTAGGTGGCTTTCGTGCGCTAATTGCTCTTTTGTTCGGGCAACCCGTGCGGTCGTGCGTTGATAGGCAATTGTGGTCGCCGCCAGCTGTTTTTCCGTTTGCGCCAGTCGGGCTCGAGTAGTCGATAGGAGAGTTTGCGTAATTTGAATGTCTCGGTCGGTTGACTGAATTTGCGCTCCCGTCGACCCAATTTGCGCTTTAGCCGAGGACAAATCTTGATTTAATTGATCCATTTCGGCTACGGTTTGATTGATTGCCGCCTGGGTTTGGTTGTACTTTTGCTGTTCGACCGCTAGTTGCTGCTGTGCGTGGGCTTCCTGCTGCTGCAGTTGCTGAACGGTCGCGGCGTACGCCAGGGGACCTGCCGTCATAATAAAGGCTGCAACCGACAGCGCAAAAACCGAACCTCTGCGCACCAAATTTCCTCCTTCTCTGGACCGCTCCACCACAAAAAAGAAGCCGACCATCGTGCTTACCGCAGAGATTCGACGAAAATGGCGAAAATCCTGCTTTTTTGCCGGAAAAAGGGATATGTGCCAAGCTAGCCCATCCGGTCTGTAAAACGGTCTAGTGCCCCATCTTGGGCCTATTCAACGGTAAATCTCATATTTTGGCATAACCACCGAATCTAGCGCAGTCGTCCCGACAGTGTCCCAACCCGAGGATTAGCGACCCCGATTTGATACACGGGACCCGTATCCAGCCGCCACAAGCGCTGCTCTAAACGGCGTAGAGTCACGCGCGAAACGGTTGACGACACGAGCACACCCCGTACCGTGCCGCTATGTGCAATAATGACCCCACACGCCTCGTCATCGGCGATTTGCAAAAGCTCGTCCAATGACGGATCGGACTCACGCTCACGCGCCACTTCCGCGGAAATCCGACCCGCTTGTCCTAGCAATTTTGCATCACGCGTCTTAATCCCGGCACGAGCATAATCCAACGCTTCTTGGATGCGCCGCTCTTGCTCAGGCTCGTAGTCGAGTCGACGACGATGGTGATCTTCGGTATTGATACGACCGTGGCCTAACACCCCCACGATAACCATGGCAGGTGGCGCACCAAGTCGTTCTAGTAACTTGCCGCGGATGGGATCGAAAGCGACGACGCCGTCGTACATAATTCCGTCAGTCGGTTCAATCGCAGCCGATATTTCGGCAATTCGAGCAGGTGGCAAGTAACGACCGAAATGGGCCGCGACCGCACGACATGCGGCAACAATGTCGGCCGAACTTGAGGCCATTCCCTTGCCGACCGGTAACGTGGATTGAATCATGAGGACCCCTTCGATAGGCTTCTCCCATGCGGTCAACAGCATCTCGACGGCACGTCGCGCCTTGCGGCGGTGCGAAGGCCAAACTTCCAGGGGATACCCCGGCGCCGAAACAAATGTCGCCCGCGTTCCCCAGGCAATCGGCAGCGTAATCAAAAAAGGGATGCCACCAATCTCCCCCTGAACAAGTTCACCGAACGTGCCAGGCGAAAATCCCCAACCTGCGGTGCTTTGTGCGATTCTCTCCCACTCCTTTTGTGCCTCCAGCATGCGCGAGCGGCCGCCGGAAATCTACCCTACGGCCGGTTGCAAAAATCGGGGCACGTACCTCTCCCATCGTCAAACCGCCTGGCAAGCATCGCGGTATTTTGTTGACAGTCACACTGGCCTAGGGGGATGGAGAAGGTGATATGCTGACCAACGTGCTCCAGGCATTAATTATAGAATTGACGACAGAGGTGGGGCCTTCCACTACTAATAACGTCTTGTTCAGGGTAACCGCACCAATCTCGCCGCCATCCGGCATGGATCCCACTTGGACCGTAAGACCGCCGAGTGTTTCTTTGATTAGCGAGATGCCTGCGGTGGGCGTAAAATGAGACTCCTTAGACTCGGTAATCACCACAGGGCTGTGACTTGTGGTTTGATACGTCAGCAATACCACGCGCCGATTAGCGGAGGAACCCACGTTGACATTCATCAATTGCAGATTCTCGGACGCAGGCGGCAGCACGATGGGGAAGGACACTTGGGCCTGGGCCTGATCGAGCTCGGTACCGGCAACGGTTAGCGCCACTTCTGGCTTCACACCCGATGGCGGCGTAAATGAAAACGTGCTCGTAGGCAAAGCAGGGTTGACGCGCACGGTCTTGGCAAGTTCGATAATAGAGCCGCCTTTCCACACCGCCTCCCAACGAGACGGAGTATTGGTGACGAGATTGAACCAAAGCGTCGCCTGCGCCGTAATAGTGGACGTGATTGGCGTACTGAGGTGCAAAACCACTTCGTTTGGCTTGACGGAAACGGACTGGGCTCGACTCGATTGGATCAGTTGAGGCAGGCCCACTCCCAGCATCTGAAACTCCGTCCAGGCTGCCGGACTCGCAGTTAAAACCGAATAATGCTTCGATCCTTTTTGGTACTCCACCGTGTTCAACCCGTTGTCAATGACCTCATACGACGCACCCTGAGTGGGCGTCACCTGCAGACGAAAACTCGCAGGGTTTTCTTGACTTATCAGCGTTAGGTCATCCACTTGCTGGGGGCCGTGTGATTCTTTGAGGTAGACCACCGCAGACTCACTGATCGCATGCCAATCGCGGATGCGGGCCAACACCTCACTTTTTACCTCCTGCGGCGTCATTCCATGAGAAATCGTATGCGTCCCATGAGCGGTGCCGCACCCCGCTGTCAACGCTCCTATTATCATCGCCGCATAGATCATCCGTTGCTTCATAACCTGATCCTACTGCTCCAATCACTATCCGGCAAGCCGCCCCACCTTGAGATCACGCGCATTTTGGCATATGATGCAATTGCGGTAAGCCTTTGGTTGACGCAGGCCATCGGGGAGATGAAAGCATGCCCACGGCAGGAGAACAAGAATTCACCAAGTTGCTTCGGGACCGTCATGTACGCGTCACGCCCAACCGTCTTACCGTATTTCGGGCTATGCAAAAGAGTTCCGAACCTCTCACCGTTCCAGAGCTGGCAGCCCTAGTGGAGGAGTCTGGGCTCAACACCGCTACGTTGTACCGAATTATGGAGACCTTCACGGAACTGCAAATTACGCATCCGGTCTTGCAGGATCACCAAAATGTGGCATATGAGCTCCGAGAGCCGTTTGCCCGCCACCATGACCATTTGGTGTGCCGACAATGCGGGAAGACCTTTGATTTGTACGATTGTCGGCTCGAGGCTGCATTAGAGTCAATTAGCGACGAACAAGGATTTCATATCGACTTTCACCAAATGGAGCTTCACGGTCTTTGCCCCAGTTGCCAAAAATCTACTCCACACCCCTAAACCGAAAATCTTCCCGAAGTGCGGCGCGCAGTTCCGAAGACGGGCAGGCCATCAGGGCCGCTCCTGCAACCGGCCGCAACTCAGACAATTCAATTCGGGCTAGGGGCAATTCTCGACTCACCACAGCGTGTAAGGCGTCTCGCATGTGAGGTGCCGATCCCAGCCATAAACTTCCGGCCAACACGACATCGACAGCCGTCGCTTGCAAATGCAACAGGCGGGCGCAGCCCACAATACTTTCGCCGATCGCCACCCCCTGACGCCGCAAAATGTCAATAGCCACCGCGTCCTGTTGGCGTGCTGCCTGAAAGCAAAGCGGCGCGAGCATTAAAAACGCCTCAGGCGCAATTTTCTGTGAGTACATGGCCTGGCTTAAAGTCGGAAAATCTGGGACCCCAAATGTACTGAGAACCACCTGTTCTAACAAAGTTTGAGGACCACGAAGCTCCGCGCTGCGAAACGCATGATGCAAAACGTCTCGCGCCATATCAATGCCGCTGCCATAATCTCCATACTCATACCCTAACCCGCCGACTTGTCGGATCAAACCATCGGGCGTTTTCCCCAACACATTACCACCCGTTCCAGCAATCGCGACGATGCCCCACCCGCGTTCAGATCCTGCGTACAAGGCGATTTCAGAGTCATTCACCACCCGCACCGGGATCGACGCAAAGAACGTAGACACTCCGTCAAGTAGACGGGTCACGTCTTCGGGAAAATCAGCCCCTGCCAACCCTAGCGTCGCGCCTTGAACAGCATCCATAGTCACCCCTGCGTCATGGAGAGCACCACTGACAGTGCGACAAATTTCGCGGACAGCCGCATCCATGCCAACGCCCTGATGATTGGATGGCCCACCGCGAAAGAATCCCAACACGCGGGCTTCATCTACAACTAAAGCTTCTGTCTTGGTGGCTCCTCCGTCCACCCCGACCCACATCAGCGCACCCAGTCCCGACCCAGATCGGGCTGATTTTCGGCAACAATCTCGTCTAATAAATCGGCCGCAACATCGGCGCTTGGCACCAAAGGATTTGCCACCAGTGCCGCCAGTGCCGCATCTTTGTCACCGTGTAGCGCCGCTTGAATGGTTAGCTGCTCATAGGCCTTGACATGTTGCACGAGGCCTCGCACTACCAGATCCATCGCGCCCATCGGCTGCGGATGAGCCCCTTTGTTGTCAATGCGACAGGTAACTTCCACCGATGCGTCTTCAGGCAATCCGTCAATAGCTCCACGATTCAACACATTTACGACCATCTCACGTTCACGGCCACCGGTCAGTGATGCCATCACAGCAACGGCGACATCACTGTAGTGGGCTCCTCCCCGCTTGGCCAGTTCAGGCGGAGGTTCCGTCAAAGTCAAGTCTTGATATTTGCGGAACAGTTCGGCCTCCACCGCCATGACTCGAATAGCGCGGGTTCCCCGTCCCGCTTCCAGATCCTCGCGTTGACGCCGCACCATGTCACGCGTCAGCCAATAATAGCGCAGATAATCGTTGGGGATCAGCCGAATCGCATCGATCAGCCGATTGGAAAAAGGCAAATCCGCAATATTGGCGACAGTTGTCTGACGTCCGGCCATATACGATAGCACCAGTTCGGTGATATCCGCCTCGTCTAACCAGACACGGCGCACGAACGACAGGTGATTCAAGCCGTACATGTCCAACCGTATGCGCTCGGGTTCCTTTGATACCGCCCGCGCCACTGCATTTTGGATGTTGATTGGCACATTGCACAACCCCACCGTGTGAATAGCGGAATAGCGCAACATCGCCTCGGTAACCATCCCCGACGGATTGGTGAAATTTAAACACCAGGCATTGGGGCACAAGTCTTCCATGTCGTGGGCAATTGACAGGGCCACGGGAATGGTTCGCAAGGCATTCGCAAAACCTCCCGGGCCCACCGTTTCCTGACCCAGCACCCCATACTTCATGGGAATTCGCTCGTCGCGAGCCCTGGCCTTCATGCCGCCCACCCGAATCTGACTAAACACAACATCAGCTCCCTTAAGAGCCTGGCGTCGATCCAACGTGGATTCAATTGTGATCTGTGTCCCACTCGCGCTGAGCATCCGTTGTGCGAAATCTCGCACAATGCGCATGCGCTCGGCACCCTCTGCAACATCCACGAAGATCAGTCGCTCAACCGGCACCTCCGGCTGATAACGAATCAGACCCGCCATCAATTCCGGTGTATACGAACTTCCGGCGCCCAGCACCACCAGCTTCAATCCCGTTGACATGAACCCGTCTCTCCTTACAAGGGAAAAACTTCCGCACACGTGATTGTCCCTTTTAGTCGTCCAAGAAATACGTCATAATGATACCAAATCCTACGGTCTCATCCCAGGTACGAGACCGCAGACAAAATGACACCAATTAAATTATGCGATAGGTGGGGGAACGTGGATTATCACAATGAACGCGTGGCCATATTTGTGGATGGAGCCAACATGTTTTACGCTCAGCGCGTACTGGGATGGCATTTAGACTTTGCCCGGGTGATTGAGTATTTTACGCGTGGGCGCGAGTTGTATAACGCCTTTTATTACACTGGAGTGCAAGTTCCCCCCGACAATAGCCAACGGGATTTTTTAACCGCCCTTCGGCACCTCGGGTTTACCATTCGAGAAAAGTCCATCAAGGAGACGTTGGATCAAAGCTCGAACGCGGTAATCCGTCGGGCAAATCTCGATATTGAAATAGTCGTCGACATGTTCAATACGGTCACTCGATACGACGTGGCAATTTTGATGAGCGGCGATGGGGATTTTGAACGCGCCGTGGAACTCATTCGATCCAAAGGAAAGGAGATTGTGGGGGTTGGCACGCGCGGGATGATTTCCTCCGAACTCGAAAATGCTTGTGACCGTTACGTCAAGCTTGAAGATATCCGGGCGGAGGTGGAGAAAATCCGGTAGTACGCTGCCGCGTATCGCGACAGCGGAATCTGGGGTTAAAGCCAGGCACTGCGATAGCGAGGAGGGGTGACGATAAGCCGAACTGTGATGGCCTCGTGCCTAAGTGCTGCGATGTTGATCATGTGGCCCGCCACGGCCATGGCGTACTCGTTTGGCGCACTATCGCAATCCGACGCGGTCACGACACTTCCAGCGTATTATGAGTTTACAAAGACGGTGACGCTGACTAATAGTGGCAGGGCTGCCGCACTCAATGTAAAGGCTGATGTGGTGCTCCTGGCTCCTCCGAGTGCGTATGCGCATGTCACGCTGACGGGCTACTCGAAGGAGCCGAACTCGACGTTTGCGGATCCAAACAATAACTTGATTGGGGTCTATACCTGGCCTGACCTCAAACCGCACCAGTCGGTCACAATCACGTTGCATTATCAAGCTACGTCATCCGATATTTCCTACCACCTGCCGAAAACGTATAGTCCGTACAATATCCACTCCAAAATCTATCGCGAATATACCAATCCCAAGCTTGATCCTCGCCAAATCGATACGGACGCACCGGCCATTGTCAAGCTCGATAAAAAACTGGTCGGAAGTCTATCCAACCCCTATCAGCGCGCGCACGTTCTCTTTAACTGGGTCGCCTACCATATTCACTACAATTATAGTTTGAAAGCATCGGGTTCCGCGTTGGCTACTCTTAAGTCAAGGCTCGGAATCTGCAGCGACTTTGTCGACCTCTATGTGTCTTTATTGCGGACCGACCACATTCCGGCACAGCTAATCGGCGGATATGTGACCAATAACGGCGCTGGGCAAGGTGGATTTCACCAATGGGTGGAATTTTATCTCCCTCACGCCGGATGGGTGGTGGCCGATCCGACCTGGGGTCGCTACGGATATTTCGCGGCACTGCAGGATGACTGGCACATTCCCCTGTATGACGGCATTCGCCCGGACATTTCCGTGAACTGGGAGTATGCCAAAACCGCGAATGGCACAACCCCTGAGCTCTCTATTCACTATCATTATCATTTCGTTACGGAGCAAAGTCCGGTTCCCACCCGCCAAGTCAAGCTGCCCATTATATCTGTCACCCCCCCCGTGGCCCAACACCACGCCAAGGTATTTGCCGGCCAAGTGCTCTCCACCGACTGGCAGCGTCTACGCACCTTTTTGCGGCAATATTTTATCCGAATGCGAATCGCCCTCCTATCCCTCTGACGCGTAGCCCCTAGCTGCTGTTTTCCAATCACTGCCGGTTTGTACACCCGCAACCTGTGACAGACTAGGCGCGGAGGTGAAGGCCGTGGCGCGCGTTTGGGCCTGGTTTCGCAACCCGTCCGCACTCTTGTCGTTGGTTGAGCGACTGCAAGTCGGAACGGGGATTTCGATCATTGTGCGTGACCCCAGGGAACCGCATGACGTCATTATCGTGGGAACCATAGTCCCTGACATGCAATGCTATCCTTTTCTCGACATGCCTCATCAGTTGCGTCGGTTGGGAATGACTAAGCCAGTAGTCGAATACTTTATGCAAGTCTTGCAACGTCACGGCTCACTGGTGAGCGTGGAGTCTACGACGTCGGAAACCATACAGACACTAGGCCGTCTTCAAGCCCGTGACATCATGATTTTAGGCAAACCTAGATCGGATGTAAAAACCGGAAGCGCTCAGGCTTTTTAATCATGGACTCGTATAAGTCGCCCTCTGGAGCTTGGGGCGGGGCCATCGCGTGTGCAGGAATTTCCCGGACCGGTGGTATGACGCGGTAATGCAAATTTGGACGAAAGCCATCCGGACCGATGTAATGCGCCATTCCGCGATGACGGGCTATGTCGGAAAATTGCGCAGTCGTATGGATGGAGTGCGCCTCCGCCACCACAAAAGGAACGTCCCCACAGTTCACCAATGCGTGGGCGTAACCCGGAGGCAATAAGACTCGATTCGGTGGAGACAACCACACAATCGTCGCCTCATAAATTCGATCAAACGTGCCCACCCGTTGCAGGTACAACGCCCCGTCGCCCTGCAGCACTTCTAGCACGGACGAAAACGGGACCAAGCGCGGCCCACGGTGCACATGGCCAGGAAATGTGACCCATTCACGTGCGATTTGCCCACAAGACAACTCCAGAATTCCATACTCCAGCGAACGTTGACGCCATAGCGCGACATCCTGTCGGCGCGCTACACGCGGAAAATAACGGGCGATAACGGCCGGGCCATCCCCATCGGGACTTTCGAGAAAAGGGCGAATCTGCTCCAGATGCCAGCTTTGCTCCGAGCCGTGTACCACATCATCTCCAAAGTAAACCGTGGTCTTTGCCACAATATCGCCTCCACAGCGGTATTTTGACCGTCATCGGTAGCGCAAAGCAAGCCAGGTGCGACGAATTTGTCGTAGAAAGCCCGTTAACAGCGCGCCTAAGGCAAGACTTGCGAGCGACATCACGACAAGCAACATACTTAAATGCAGGCCATCGAGCATCATGCCCCCCGGTGCTCCTTGTAACAGGAAGTCACGCGCGGCAAAGGCAGGGAGCGCCGCACCGGAGAAGACCGCCTGCACCGGACGAAACAGCACAACCGTCATGATTCCCGCATAGACGGCATGCAAGGCGCGCGCCACAAAATACGGTTTCATGGAAATGTCCGTGTCCGCCAAAACCGAGGCCACTTGACCGTGCACCGACAATCCCGACCACGCGATGATAGCGGACACCACCACGAGCCGCTGTATCAGTGGTGCCGACGCGTGGGCGGCAGCGGCCGATCCTAAATCGATTTCGAAAAATCCCTGCATCGCCGCGTTCACCAGGTGGGGTGATAGGCCCACCAATCTCAACAAGACGCCAAACGGAATTTCCAGAATTCCCATCAAACCGGTCGCGGTCAGGACACGGATCAAGACCGCAAATAGGACCATAAAACTCATAATCATAAACAGTGTGGAGATTGAGTCCGTGATGGCTTCATTCAGGACTTGCCCTAAACTCCTCCCATCTTCGGCACGCCCTCGCATCAGAGCATCCAACGCCCGTTGGTGAATCCCTCGCACCACAACCCCTTCTCCAGGTTTAACCCCGTCTTGGCGACGGTAAAACCGAAACGTTAGCCCCACCATGAGCACAGACGCATAGTGAGCTAACGCCAATACCGCCCCCAACGCCGGCGCTCCAAACATTCCTACTGCCACTGCGCCAAATATAAAGAGAGGATCTGCTGAATTAGAAAAAGCTAGAAGCCGTTCACCTTCAGTCTTCGTGCAGAGTCCCTGCTTGCGAAACTTGGCCGTGAGCACCGCATCCATCGGATACCCGGCCGCTAACCCCATGGAAAAGACAAATGATCCTACGCCGGGCACGTTGAATAAAGGCCGCATCAGCGGCTCAAACCAAACCCCGAGATAATGCACCATGCCTGTCGACAGCAATACATCGGACAAAATAAAGAAGGGAAGCAGCGAAGGGAACACCACTTCAAAAAAGAGCTTCAACGCCCCTACCGTGGCGTGATAGCCGTGCTCCGAGAATACAATCAACATAATAGTCAACAACAGCATAGTGAATCCGGTGATCATTGTCGCTGTCCGGTTCGGCTGTTTCTCGTCCATTCCACCACCTCGATTCGGGGACTTCCCTTCATGCTATGTCCCCCCTCCGGCACGTATGACGAGCATCCTCGCCTCTCGGCATTCACCACACCACGTCTACGGGGCTCTGTCGCTTAAACGTTCCATTGCCCACGCCGAGACCCGCGTCGGGACACAACACTGTTCTTTCGAAGGACTAGCTTTAACGGGCCCACAATCGTCTCACGCTAGGTTAATCTTTTGTGTGCATCCATCCCTTGTTCTCATCGAGTTTTGCCAATTCCGGGACCTCTGCGACCGTCTTACGCACGTCAAACGCATCGGTTTCACTGCCATTTCTCTCCTGCCAGCAACACATCTTGGGCGAGCGCATCCCCTGGGCCCCAGCTACCAGCGTCGGACCCAGGCGTGTACCGAGCCCTAACCCCCAGACCGGGTAAGGCAGCCTCGTCGACCACGACAACGAGATAGGCATCGCATCACGTGGAGGCTAAGACATGCACTCGGGATCCCGGGGGTAACCCGCCCAGAGCTCTTGGTAACCGTTCCGATGGACTTATCCACAGCTGATCACGATTAAGTCAAGGACCAAACTTTGCTTCTCCTGGTTTATCGCGTCACGGCTTCTAAGGCCTGCAGGGCCGGTCGTCCACCGGAGGGCGCTCCCCAGACGCGTCACCGAGCGGACCTACCGGGAGGTAGACACGGATGGACAGCCGCCCATCGAACTCTCCGCCACTTGCTCTTAATTAATCGCCGCATTGATGCCGCCATGCCCTTCGGAATGGGTTGGCCAGGCGCTAACCCGGCCCGCAGTTGGGCGGCCTCCATCTGGCGACTGAATCGTCGTGACAACTTTCGGAGTAGTTTCTGTACAATCGCAAGAGCTTTCGGTCCCACGATCTTCTCGCCGCTCGAAAGCGTCGCCAACGTCGACACACCGAGATCCACCCCAACCACCGTGTGGTTTTCACGGTGGATCTGATCGGAATCGAGGGCCTCGACGGGTGACACTGAAGATCCAGCGATCCGCACTCCAGGACACAATGCCTCTAACGACCGTTGCCGTACATCGCAAGAATGTGCGCAGGCGGACCCAGTCGAGTTTGGCGATATGCACCTTCCGACCGTTAAGGAGAAACGCATTGGTCATCGTCAAACTATCGTAAATGCCGCTCGTCTTGAATGCTTTTTGGTTCGTCCGCGGGCGATTGCCATCAAGCCGGACCGAAACGACTGTGAGGATTTCGAGAAATCCTGCGCCCACGCTGTCTCAAAGGTTGTGGCTTCGTCTGGGATGATGATCACGACGGCGACGAGCTTGGCTTCACAAATGGCACCCATCCGGTCTGCATCAAAGCGCAGCAGTCGATCTTTGGGCATGATCACAAGCCGCCCGATTCGACCGGCGAGAATCTGCCGGAACATTCGCTTGCAGCACTTTTAGTGCATCATTCATCCCGGCCCCAGGTCGTCAACAATCTCCAAGGTCCCGCCTTGACGGGCCCAATAAAGTGCCAGCACTGGCTTTGCCGCTCCCAATCCTGTTTTTGATCGTGACTTGATACTCGTTACGGCATGCAATTCATCAGGATCCGTTGGCGTACCCGTCCCAGCGCGCCCTGTTTGGCAAGAGCCTATTCCAAAATGGCAGCAACGACACGCTGATAGACCGACAGGTCTTCCGGGCTGAACAGGACGATACGCACAAGGCGGACGAATTGCAGGTGGGGTGTCTGGTCTAAAATGGCCTTGACGGCAATTGGCGCCGCCTCGTTAATGGGATAGCCGAAACTTCCGGTCGAAATAGATGGAAAAGCTATGGAGCGGACTTCATGACGGTCGGCCAAGGCCAGCGCATTGGCGTAGCAATCGCGCAAAAGTTGGTCAGGATGAGGGTCGGACCCCCACACTGGCCCGAGACAATGGACAACGTAGCGGTTAGGCAAGCGGTAAGCAGAGGTGATGACCGCTTGACCCGGCTGTAGGGGGGCGAGTTGCCTGCATTCCGTAGCAAGTTCAGGACCGGCAGCCGCGTGAACCGCCCCGGCCACGCCTCCCCCTGCGACAAGCCAGCGGTTTGCCGCATTGACAATGGCATCAATGTCCGCTTGGCGTGTAATATCGCCTAGAACGCATTGCAACGTGACCGGTCCCCAGTACCTGTGCACAGCTTGTACTCCTAGCGTTGATAGAGGCCCACCAAACGATTCATGCCAATCAGGTGCGGTTCCACGCGCTCGAGGAATTCACCGAGCGCCAGGCCAGTCTCAAGGTGAAGGTCCTGATCCAAGGCCAGAAGCCAAAAGAAATATTGGTGCGGGCCGTGGCCTGGCGGCGGCATAGGACCGGTATAGCCGGCACGGCCAGCGTCATTGGGTCCAGTCGTGTAGTCGCTGACGCCTTCTGGAAGACCCGTCGCTGAACCTGGAATATTATAGAGCACCCAATGTGTAAACCCGTAGCGCCCCGACGCCACCAGCGGAGCAGCGGGGTCGTGGCAAAACACCGCAAAAGACTGAGTGTTAGCAGGTACGTGCGTCCAACTGAGAGGTGGCGATACGTTGGTCCCTTCGCCACTGTACTGACTTGGGATAAATCCGCCATCAGCAAAAGCCGAACTAGTTAACCTCAAGTCTGACAATGCGAATTTCAAGTGCATTCCCTCCTGCCTTTTTTCTTTAGTGTAGCCAAGCCCCACAATGGAGGCAACGCCCATGGTAAAATCAGGATAGCATCGCAACCACGAAAGCGTCCTGTAGAGATGTGATTTCGGTGGACTTTGACGGTTGAGGAAAAAAATCCCCCTTTGGTACTGTTGATGGTGCAGAGCCAACAC
>PXYV01000090.1 GCA_003023745.1 Sulfobacillus acidophilus
GCACCCGATACGCCTCTCCGCGGAGCTTTGGCTTAATCGCCTTGGTGAACCACAGGTCGAGGACATAGTGGAGGTAGAGATTACTTAAGAGCACACGAATCGAACCGCCCTGAGGAGTGCCTTCTGTGCTCTCGTGTATCTGTCCCGCTTCCAGAACACCGACTTTCAACCACCGACGCATGAGACTGAGGATGCGTGGGTCGCCCACGCGATGCTCCACAAAGCGTATCATCCATTGGTGGTCCAGACTTCGGTGGGTAGACCGCGGCCTTGGGGGTGTGGGCCGGCATGGCATTTCCCCCTTGTACCGCGGCCCCCTCGCAGAACCGGACAGGCGCAATTCGCGCATCCGGCTCCCCAAACAACGCACGCAGTCGGCTCGCTACACCTCCGGGTGGGTCAATCGCGGTTGAGGAAGGATAAACCAATCTCGCGTCCGCAGGTAGCTCCAAAACATGCGATGCCGCTGACTCCGGCGCCGGAGTTGCCCCGCCCATTGGCGCTGAACCTCGTAATAGATGCCCCACAGCTTCCGTCGACAGGGATGCAAGCCGAAGTATTGGTAGAACCCCTGGAGCATCGCCGCTAGGTACGCTTGCTGATCGCGACGCCGCCAATGTCGGTGCGCTACGAGCCAGGTATGGACCCGGTCCAGAAATTGCCGCAGACTCTTCCCACGCGGTATGCGCACCAACGTGAACTTCCCCTCCCAAGTTCGGCCCGACACATGGGTGAAGCCGAGAAAGTCGAAGGTGGGCAGTCGCTCCCCCGGGGGGTTCCACTCCTGCGCAAAGCGCCCAAAGGGCAGCAGCCGCGTCTTCTCTTCCGCGAGTTCTAGCCCAAATTGGGCCATCCGTACGCGAAGTTCTTGGGCAAACCGGTGGGCATCACGACTATCTTGGAAGGTGACGACAAAGTCGTCAGCGAAGCGCACCAAGTGCGCTTCGCCTTGACATCCCAGACGGAAGCGCCGTTCAAACCACAAGTCCAGCACGTAATGCAGGTAGATGTTCGCAAGAATGGGTGAAATGGGCCCGCCTTATGTCAAGTAAATGGAAATGCAAGGTAAATGCAGGAATCGGGCTTTGCACCACGAGTCTCAGCCCATTTACTTGGCATAACGCGTCGGGGAATTTTCGCTGAGATCCCCATGGGGCCGCCGGAAAGTGGGATTGCCGACTTCCAAACTTCGAGGTTTTAGCCTCTTTCTCCCCCAATTGACGCGGTTTTGGGTTAAAATCGCTTCGGGGTTATGCCAAGTAAATGGGTCGTCACTTGAGCATTCGTGCCGCTTTCGAGGCTTTACTTTACATTTGAATTTACTCCGCATAAGGGTCGTAATGTAAAGCTTTACATTACGACCCCTGCGGGCTTCCCTCGTCCGTCCGAACGAGGACGCCATGGTCCATCACGCCTGCTTTGAGCCATTTGCCCATGAGATGCAAAAGAGTGCCATCGCCAATGCGGTGGGCCATCATCTTGCGCACCCAGTCATGTTGGATATGGTTGAAATAGCCGCGAATGTCCGCCTCGAAGACCCAGCGGGTCTTGTCCAAGACGATGTGCTGCCGCAGCCGGCGGAGGGCTCCATGAGCGTTGCGGCCCGGATGTCGCTCGGTCCTACGCTTAACCGCCGTCGTTACCTTCGGCGGTCCAAGGACTCGATTCCCGGTGGAGGGCTAAGTCCTTGCCGGGGTCGGAATTTCACCGACTAGAGGCGCCCAGCTTACCTTGGCGCACCGAAGAAGTTCTTCAGATCGGCTTCTAAGACCCCACTCACGCGCTGACCCGCAATGATTTCATTCAGCGTCGCCAGGGCGTGATGGGCTCCTCGCCCCGGGCGCCCGCCAAACCAACAGGGGAGAAAATCCTGTTCATAAATGGCACCGAAGACCCAGCGGTACACCGCTGTAGTGCGCGGTCCGTAACACCGGGCACTCCGAACGGACGCTTCGCTGCCTTTCCGGGCTTGGGTATCCACACCCGCCACACGGCGGGTAGATGGTATCCGTGGCGGTGGACCGCTTGAAGCATCGGCTCGGCCCAGGTCGCGAAGGTGTCGACGGCGTCTGGGTGTGTCACACCATCCGTTCCGGGAGCCGTAGATGGCGACATATGGTGCAAGGCCTCCACAGCCCTTCCGGCGTGAGATGGTGGGCCAATGACGTAAAACGTAAGGCCGGCTCTTGACGGGCTTTCTCTGCTATTCGTTCCCATCCTGTTGGCATGGTTCGGTCTCTCCTTCCCTTGCATGAAGGCCGGTGTTCTCCCATTGTATGGAGCCCATGCTGCCCTAGAACGATTCCACAACTGCGGGCCGCTTCCCCTTATACGTGGCTTTCCCACGCGTCGAGTACTATCAGCCAGTCCGACTGCCGGTCATCCGGCACGAGGCTCTCGGCTGGCGAGATATTCGGCTGTCGTTGTGTGTCCCACGAATCCATTCGTTGTACCACTTTCTGGTAATGTTCGGCCCTTCAGCCAGCGCGGCCGCGCTGGCCTAGGATGGCCTCGGCTGACTTCTCTCCCGTCACGCGCCTCTTGCGAGGCACCTTCCCGCTGAGCGGTACCGCGAGAGATCTCCCCGGGCGTGGTCGTTCTATTACTCTACCTGATACGGCACAACGAGGTGTTTTTGTTCCAGCATCAACTTTCGCGGTTAATTTGGCTTGGGCAATTGAAGCGGATCTTACGGGGGCGAGAGTACAGGAGACAATCTCCCGCATCAGTTGATTTCACGTGCCTCCGGGGTGTGTATACTAAGAGGCATAAGGGGTGAGCCGAGATTGCTTCCACGAGAGATTTCTGACCAGCGCACCGAGATCCTGGACTTGGCCGACCGGTTCGGAATGACGGATATCCGGGTGTTTGGGTCGCAGGCACGGGGCACCGCGTCCGAGGGTAGCGATGTCGACTTCGTCGTACGCGTGCGCCCGGGGCACAGTCTGCTCGATCTCCTCGGTTTCGAGGCTGCTTTGGAGGCTTTGCTCGGTTGCCCGGTGGACGTGGTGTCCGAACGGGGACTGCCCCCGGCGATTTACCAAGAAATTCGGCGGGAGTGCATTCCGTTATGATGGCGCGACCTCGGGCTTATCTGGAGCAGATTCTCCAGAGTCTTGATCGAATCGCCTCGTACGCTGCGGACGGGTCTCGCGCATTTTTCGAGTCACCACTGCTACAGGATGGCATTGTGCACAATCTCGAACTCATCGGGGCCTCCGTGAAGGAGCTGCCGGCGGATTTGTTGGCCGGGTATCCGGACATTCCCTGGTCTTCGATTGCTCGAATGAGAGACCGCTTGGCCCACCATTACCTCGGTCTCGACTTGGAGCTTGTGTGGGAAGTCGTGGGCCATGACCTGCCACCGCTCAAAGACGCCGTCGTCGCCATGTTGCGGACGATGGGCCAAGTGCCCGAGTAGGAACTACCTCGTTTCCGGCTCCATCGCGAGCGGGGACTTACTTTCTGTCATCAATCACCGACTTTCGGGGGCGAGTGTCCCGGAAGGTGAAGCTTGCAACAAGTGAAAATACGGCAGAAGATGAGTTGAGACTGGGAACTATTTAGGTAAAGGCGCGTTGATGCATCGCCCAATGTTAGGAGTCGTCGGATGCCAACCCACGTGGTCTTCGGAGCGTCTATCGCCGGAACCATGAAATTATTGGACCTACCTGATCCGGTTATGGCCTTAGAAGACGATTTAACTTGCGGACCCTTAGGGGACATCTTGAGTGAGGCCACCCGAGAGGATCGCGACCAGTGGTGGAGTCGTGTGCTCATCCCTTCGCAACCACGGTACCTCCACAGTCTCAGGCGGAGCTGGGAGCGGATCGGCACATGGCAGCACTCAGGCAGTCATGACGACGCGGTGGTCATCTGGGTCGCGGAGAACCCCGCGGAGTTGACCGGGACCTACGGCATTTTGGCCCATCTGCCACTAACCGCGCCGGTGTCTATCATTCATGTTAATCAGGCTTACGCGTGTGTGCATGATACGGCGGGAGTTCAGTCCTTCATCAAATATACCGGCGAGATCAGTTCGGATGAACTGCCGCCCTTGATGGATCATGCCGTTCCGTTGTCCCCTACCGCTCGCTATGCCGCCATTACCCAGTGGCGTCGACTGGTTGAGAGCGGCGGCCTCTTGCGCCAAATCGTGAACGCTCAAGTCGCGACCGTCGGAGTGGATTATTTGGATCCCTTCGTCGTTGAGCAGGCGCAAACTCTGTTGCGGCGTCAGACGCCTCTTGTCGCGGTCAGGCTTGTCGGTGAATGTCTCGGGTGGCATCCCCAAGTCACCAGCGATGTACTGATCTTCTGGCGTATTCGGTGCTTCATCGAATCGGGCGTCTTTACCTATACTGGATCTCTGAAGAGCATGCAGGACTGCTTCCTTCAACTGGCGGGCAATTGACGCAAAGGGCCTAGAAGACGCCGCCACAATGATGGCGTATGGAGAATATGCTTCAGATAGCTAATCACGTGCTTTCGGGGGCGAGTGTGCACTAAGCCAACAGGGCGTAGGATGTCGTCTGGTCGCAGGAATGAATCGGAGGTGCTCGGAAACATCGCTTGGCTTTATCTCGTTGGGAGAAGGAAGGGACGGTGAGGCATACGCGCTAACCTAAGCCTGCCGCTCCCAAACGGTATCGGCGCTGGGAAGCGCCGGAACCCGGCACTTTGTGGCAGTCGGACGTGATGACTGGGCCGTATCTCCCGGATCCGACCCCCGAAGGCCCCGAACGCACACACGCGACGCATTGTGTCGTCTTCATGGAGGACTATTCCCGTCACATCGGGGCCGGTCGCTTGGCCTGGAGCGCCAACAGTGCGCTGTGGGAAGCGTTGCTGGGGGAATCGCTCCAGAAGTAGGGGGCACCCGCGCGGCGGTATACGGACTTATCCTGAATTCAGGATAAACGGACAACGGAGCTATTTACACCAGCGACCGGCTCGAGACGATTTTGACGCATCTCAACGTGCGATGAGTCCATACGCCGCCCTCCATGCCTTCTGGAAAGGGTTATGCATAACTCACAGATCGGAATGTGACGCCGGGCAAACCGCAGGAAAACGCGGTGATCTAGGGACGGGACACCGATTTGCACGACAACATCGCAAGACATGGAGTTATTGTCCGACAGTCGTTAAGAAATCCTGCCCGAAAATCCGTTTCGTTATGTTGAGTAATGTCTTCACCGAATGACTTGGTCGCGCGGTTTTCCGCCTCAACTTTCCATAACGGCGAGCTATGCATTACCTCCCAGACACGTTACGGCAGATGAGCCATGACACGGTCGATGTCCCAGGGCAAGTTTTCAATGGGCTTCTGCTGGGACACTTGCTTATTATGACAGGGCTGGCAACATGCGTGCCCTCATCCAAGGGTACCAAGCCACCGAACACTCCTGGCCTCGCATGCTCAGCAGCCGCAGTCAAAAGCGTCACGGGACCTTGGACGGAGTTTCAGGCACTCAAGCAACGCGTTCGTTGAAAGCGTTCTCAGCTGGTCATCTCCTATCAGGACTTGCGACGCTACGCGATTGGGTGAAACCACAGCTGAAGAGCTCAGTGCGGGAAATCCGCACGCTGGGTTCCGGGGAGATTGCAAGGTGGGTAGCTTAATCTCCCCGGCGCCGGGGGCCAGTCACGCCCTCCTACTCGATTACTTGCAAGACACTATCAGCAGCTGTAGCCAATTGATCCACCAAAGTTCAGGCAATGTTTATTTAATGGTAAAGAATTGGAAACATAATGTTGATAGGGTAGTTTTTAGAACGATGAAACTTTAGGAGGCATCACGATGAAAAAATTGACGATGATTTCCTTGCTAGCCGGTATAGCTACTACTGGTGTTCTAGCAGCGGGTCCTTTATCTTTCGCGGCAAGTGCTCCTTTGACCGCAGGAACCATGGCCACATCTATACCTGTCCCTACGCTCACCAGTCATACTGGCACTCACAAACAGCATCTTAAAGCATTGCACCACGCGACTGTCACGACAGTAAGCAGCACCACTCTAACACTGACTGTCCACAATAAAAAGGTTCAAACATTACCTGTGAATAGCATCACTGTCCATGTGGGGGCGTACCCTGGCACTACGACTATGCTTGCTGCTGGGCAGCACGTCGTTGTGCTCGGTGCGAAAAGTGCTCATCCCCAAATAATTATTTTGCCCGTAGCACAAGGCGTTCTAACAGCATCCAACGGGGGATGGACCATCGTCAACTCGCATACCATAGTGACGTTGGGGAATGTTTCGCCAACGATGTTGGGAATGTCCAGCCTCACCAGTGGAACACATGTCAGCGTCTATGGCACTCGCTCAGGCACTACAGTAACCGACAGCATCATCGCAGCAGCGCCCACTAGGGAGGCAGGTACCGTTGTATCCAATCTCAACGGGGTTCTCACCGTCAAGACCCAAACAAATCCCAGCCTAACGATTACCGAATCCACAGTGCCCGGAACAAAGATGCTGGCGAAAGTTAAGGCCGGACACCATGTGCTGGTAGTTATCAACCCAGCTACAAAAACAACGTTAGCAGTCATCCCACGCCCAGCCAAGCATCACAAAAAGATTGCTTATCGCGCAAATGTTGCAAGAGGCACTTTCGTCTCGGAGTCCACGCAAAGCCTTGATGTGGCGAATCGTTTGGGCACTGAAAGTGTTTCACTTGCAGGACGCACCGTTAAACTCATCTGGCCTCAGCACACAGGGGCTACACTCAGTCAGATCCCCGTTGGCACTCCGTTAAGTATTCGCCTTGCAGGTAAAGCCAATTTGATTGTGCATGTTTCTCACAAGGGGTAATAATTCCTTGTCGTTTGTTTCACGATGCTTTCGCAACGCGCCTTTTATAGGCGCGTTTTTTTGTGACAATGAAGAAAAGTCTCCTTCGAGCAACTGTTGTTGTGAGCCAAAGCCCGCCAAGTCTGGTAGCCTTACATCATGGAATCGGTATTCATCCGGCTGCGCTTTCTTGATCGGGGTGAAGAAAGACCGACACGAGAGATCCACGAATTGGAGCAGGGTTGACCGAGCCCGGTTTGAAGTAACGCGTAATTCGCGTTGTGCTTGATGGTGTGATCGTGGGATTCGTAGCGCCAGTACTGGCCATCGAGAAAAAAGTATTGCCGAATCGCATACAATCCGACATGGTAGAGATTCTTCGCATACCGACACATTTCGCGCTAGGCTTCGTCTTCGGTTTTCGTTAAGCCTTTAATCTGATTGCTTTGTGTCCGGTACATCAGAACCATCTTCTTGCTACGGATCTATGACATAGCAACTCTCTGACTGGGTCCAGCCCAAAATTTTGACTGCTATCCCCCTAGCTAAAGCCTAATCCTTACCCACAGGAAGGCATATTCTGCCAGTTCATGTATGCGACGATGGAGAAGGGGGTGTGAGGAACTGCGAGACAAGGTCAAAAGGCTTTACAGAGACCATGACGGTTTACCGTGTGCGTGGTGAGTAGGGGCATCCGAAAGGCCCGTCGCGGGCCGCGACGGTTTGCGGCAGGACGGATTTTACGAATGATTCCGGGGAACCTGCTCCCACCAACAGAGCAAGCAACAGTAACTGTCGATACCCCCGCCATAAAGTTTTGATCCCCGGCTCGCCAAACGAGCGACGGCTTTGATAGCGGCTTATCGCGACTCGATTGGGGTGTCCGGGCACGCGAGTGCCCACGCCCAGGTGGCCGCACCGCCCGGGGCGGTCGCCATGCGGAGCTCATTGGCGTCACTGAACGTGGGAACTAGAGCGTCATGCATCATGAGACTCAACACAACACTCTTATTCCACGGTGCAGCACTATGTCAAGCAGTTGCCGGCCGCTCGGCCCGCGCAACAAACCGGGACATGAGAACTGGAATAGTTACCGAGCACGGCGGAGGTGGACTTTGGCACCGCCGAGGCCTATTGGCAAGCGGGAGATTCGCACACGACTGAGGTCCAATACTGAGTGGTTAGTTTCCCCTTTAGCAATGCCGCACTGCTGCAGTACTTTCCGGGGAAAACCGCCGAGTGCGTCACGCATGGTCTCCAGGCCATCTGGCAGCGCATCGGCGGCGTGCCCTCCCGTGTGGTGTTCGACAACGCGACCGGGATTGGCCGACGGCTGGGCGACGTGATTCGCTATGCGGAACTCTTCGAGCGATTCAAGGCCCATTATGGGTTTGACGCGATTTTGTAATCCCCACGCGGGGCAGGAGAAAGGCCACGTTGAGGTCAACGTCGGCTATCTCCGCCGCAACCGGATGGTTCCGCCGCCGGTGCTCGGGAGCTGGGAAGCGGCGAACACCGCGGCGTTGGATGTGGTGTCAAAGCTCTGGATGCGACACCACGACAAGAAGGGGCTATCGATTGCTCAGCTCTTCGAAACCGACCGTCAGGCCTTGCGATCATTACCGCGCCACCCCTTCAGTTCCGTGCGCTATCTCCCAGTGCAAACCGATGGCCATGGGACGTGTGTGTCATCGGGATGCGCATCATTGGTATTCGTCCGCGCCGGAATGGGCCCAGCAAGAGTTAGTCGTGGAAATCGGCGCGTTCACCGTGGTGCCCTACACCCCGGAGGGCATGCTGATTACGACCCATGCCCGACAGTACGGGGATACCCGCACCGACACCATTGATCCCCGCACCCGTGAAGGCGTGTCTGCAAGCCTTGGCGGATGTGACCGAGCGCCACGGGGTTGATCTAGCCGTCCAGGCCTTGGAGCAGGCGGTTCAGCATCAGCAAATCGCCTATCCCGACATCCTGGTGCGCGCGATCCGCATGGCCCAATGGCCCCACCCTGAGACGAACTCGGTCGATCTGAGCGCGTACAACAGCCTTATCCCTCAACGTGAAACGGAGGTGCTGCCGTGATTACCCCCCCAAGAGCGCGCCGCCCGGCGCGCCACCATTGCGCAATGCTGCCGCAAGCTGGTGTTGACGCAAACGGCTGTGAACCTGTGTGAAGGCGCGACGCCCCGTCAGGAAGAGTTTTTGCTTGCGGTCCTCGACTCGGAACTGGCCCAGCGGGATGTCAACCGGCGGGCCCGCCTGGTGGCTCGTGCGGGGTTCCCGGCGTACAAGACCCTGGCGGGCTTCGAACGGCGGGGCGTTAAACTCCCGTCCACGCTCACCTGGGCTGATCTGGAATCCGGCCGGTTTATCACGGACCGCCGTAATCTATATTAATGCACCTTAAGTTTCGCAGGATTTTCCATCTTCAAAGGATCTAAGGCGCCCGATGGCGAAGACCCTCTGTCGAGGAGGGATTCGAGATGG
>PXYV01000091.1 GCA_003023745.1 Sulfobacillus acidophilus
CGTCACCGTGCCATTCCTCCCCGAATGCCCCGATTTCCCTAATTTTACCATACTTTCCTCCACTCGGGGACTCTTCCCTGACTTAACCGTCTATGTATGAAAATTTATTGGTAAAGATTAGGGTGAGGGTCTGTCTGGTCCGGTGGTCGAATGAAGCAGAGCAATGCGACGACCGCCAATTCCTCACCACTGGGTGGGACCGGGAGTCGGAGACGGGAATAGTAGCGAAGTATCGCACCGGACAACAGAACCGGGCGGGAAAGCGAAGGGCCGTCACTTCGATAGGTTCTCACACCAAGGTGGTCTCTGGCAAGGTGAGATTGGCCGCAAGGACTAGCGACAGCCCCATCCCGATCGCCTGGACCACCGTCGCCAAGGTCGATCTGAAGAATCGCAGGCGCGATTACGAGGAGGCGTTGTGTGCCCGCGTCGCCCGTCTCCTCCCGACGGGCTGCCACCCCATTCCTTTGGCGGATCGGGGCGTTGCCACCCAACGCTTTTGTTGGTTCTTGCACACGCTCGGCTGGGATTGGCTTATCCGCAGCAAGGGCACCGTGTGGGTCGAATGGGCTCAGCAATGGATACCCCTGAGCCTGCTGGGCAAGCGGCGCCCCCTGCAGTTAGACGGCTCGCTCCACTATGGGAGGAAGGCGGCCAGCGGATCGTATGCCAGCCGCTTGGTGGTGTACGCCGACACCGCCAACGCCCATCCCTGGTTTTGTTAGACATGGCGCTAAATCAGCAATTGCCGCTAGAATTGGTGGATTCTGTTGGGTTTAGCGAGATTGTGCCCGACATGTTATATTCACGAAACCCCGATAATCCGTGGGTCGGGTGTAGTCTCCGTGGAAGGATTCATGCAACTTACTTGCGAGGCCAGGTGGTTTCGCAAGAAGGGCGTATTGTAGATGAGGGCCAAGGGCACTTCATACGGCTGGGGGCTCGGTAATGGGGGGTATAGAGTATGAACTGGTCCAGCAGGTGATACCACATCTAGAAGACATGACGGCATGGTCTTCTCGTGCTCAAATGGTGTTGGCGGATACTGTTGTAGTCATGTTGAAAGGTGCTCAAGAGCCGGAGATCGAACGACTGGCATCTGCTCTAAGTCTGTCTGGGGGGAATGCTACCTTATTGGCTGGGGACCTTCCTTCAACGGCTGATCGCGCTGCTTTTGTGAATGCTACCGGTGGGACCTTTTTAGAGCTAGATGAAGGAGTTCGCCCGACTGGGCATCCAGCCATTCACCTTGTGCCGGCTCTGTTGGCCGACACTGAGGAGCGCTCTGGTGATGCATCGGTCCAGCACTTGCTGAAGAGTTTAGTCTTGGGGTATGAGGTCGTAGCGCGACTGGCTGCGGCGGTAAAGTTCGACCAAGAGGTACATCCTCATGGCCACATTGGTAGCGTAGGGGTTGCGGCGGCTGTTACATACCTACGGACAGAAAATCCAGAGAAAGTGGCTCACAGCATGTCTGTCGCAGGATCCTTGCCCTTGCGGACTAACTGGCGACCCCATCATAACCCTAATGGTGATGGAATTTGCACCGAGGGATTTCTAGTCTTTGTCAGACTAGTCCTTTATGATCGTGGCATTGCAAGGGTTGTCCCAAAAGGGATAGCCCCGCAATAGCCGTGACCTTGGTATAATATCCAGAAACGGTCCATACTTCTTCGAGTGAGAATTGTTGCTTCTTAGGAGATGTGGCATGAAAAGTACTCTTGCGGTGCTGAACGATTTAGAAGCTCATGGGGCGTTTCAACGGTATGCCATTGGTGGAGCCATGGGTGCCATGTTTTATGTTGAGCCTGTAGCCACGTATGATTTGGATGTCTTTGTGATACTGCCAGTAAGCCATGGTGGGTTGCTGACACTCAGCCCGATCTACGATGCACTTCGGGAACGGGGGTACGAGCCAAAGGATGAGTATGTCATCATCGAAGGAATCCCTGTGCAGTTCTTGCCCGCATACAATCCTTTGTTGGAAGCAGCTTTAGAAGATGCGCGGACAGTATCCGTCGAAGAAGTACCCACTCGTGTTCTTCGGATTGAATACCTGATCTGTGTATCTATTGCAACCGGGCGTGCTAAGGATCGGGAGCGCATTCGCCTGCTGATGGAAGAAGGTCATCCCGATCTGACTTTTCTTACGCAGATTTGCATGCGTCACCATCTTCCATTGCCAACCACGGACGGTGAATCCTCGTGAATACATTGCCGCCTGAAATAGAGACGATGCTGACCGTACAACAGAAGCATCGGCGTGAACTCGCATCACTGCCGTATGAGGAAAAGCTGCGCATTCTTTTGCGTTTGCAGCGGTTAAGTGATACGATTCGTCAAACGCGGGGCGCACCGAGGCGGGCCTGGCCTCTGGACGAAACCACCCTGTTACCATCGTCAGACTGACCGATAGCCACAGCCATAATTGTAAAGCCGTCGCGCCCGATCTGCACCTGCTGGATCAAGTGCATCACCAAGGATAGGCCAGCTGTGGTCCTCGTCAAAGTTTCCCTCCGGCGGCTACGCCGATCTTGACAACCGCCCTCGCATGGTCCAAACAGAAATTAGGCCGGCCGCGTTGACATGGCGTCATCATACGAGCAAACGTTCCGCAATCTGCACTAAGTTCAGGGACAAACGGGCAGACCTATGGGTTGCACCAACGGCAGTTGCCTGCGGACGCAACCTCAAGGCCGTCGCTTCGCGGATAGTTTTCACGATAATCGCAGCGTGGACATCCATAAATTTCCCTGCGCACCAAGTCGGTTTTCGCACCGCACCATTCGCACGGTAGTCCCCGGGCGACATCAACCAGTCCCCATCCCGGAGCCCGACATTCCGGACATAGGGTGGCCAGTCGGCGCGCAAGTTGCACCGCGACCTCGCGTAGCACCTTTTGCCGGGTCGGATTCATATGAGCACGCATGTCTGTTTCCACGTGCGCAAGACCATCTGTCGAGGCACGGCTGCATTGGCCCACGGCTTCCTCGAGCTCGTCCACCTTTGTAATACCTTTGAACAAGAGTCCCGGTTGCAGGCCAGAGTTAGGCCTTACGATTAATCCGTGCGAAGGGAAATGCGTCATAGTAAAAAAGTCTTCGAGCTCTTCCACCGCTCCAACCGCGGCATGGGCAAAGTTAGTGCTAACGGTGAGAACCTGTTCGACTATCTCGATGCCTAGCTCGTCATCAACAAAGGCAAGGAGTTCATAATCGCTTGGAATAAACAACAGCTGAGGGTGGGGACCGAAGCTCCCTTCGCTCGCCAAGCCTAACTTTATCCCGACGGCCTTCATTCCCTGACGCGCCTTACGCACAGCTACTTCCCATGGCGTGCCCTGACGCGCGATGTCCCCACTGAACGTTCCGAAGCGATCGGTATCCAGGTCATCAGGCACACACAGGTCAAGTCCCAACGCGGCTTTAAGAGGAGGTCCCAATACGTGCTCCTTTTGGTGTTTGGTGGCAAGAACGACTCTACGTCCTTGATAAGGATGGGGAATGCTCTGTCTTTCGCTCATCTGAAGTCCCCTCGTTTTCGTCGTCCCGTGCGGAGATTCCCGGATTGTGGCGACACGTGTACATATGAGTCAATTGATTCGCGAACTCTCTCGTGGGCTATCATGTTCAACCCATGTTCGGTAGTCCAGTAAAGGCGGCATAATTATCATGATATCGTTAGCATATGTCAAGACGCATCCAAACGCTATCATTGATCCCGGAGAGCCCGTCTCGCATTTTGGACCTAACTTCTGGCAGTTACTCAATTTCTGCTTGGAGTTTTACGGGCCTGGCCAGCGAATGGTCTGCCGGTATCGTGACGACCGTCCCCGACAGGCCGTGTGCTTGCAAAATTGCAACGAACGTCGGATGAAACGGCGGGGCCTAATGCGGTGTGGCGATAGCTGTTCCGACCGGTCAGTCAACACCTGTGTAACGACTCCAGATGCCGCACCAGCTCGTGAGGGATCGTGTTCTCAAGGGGTACTGAAGTTATTGCTCAGTTCGAGATGAATTCGCTGCACCAAAGATGTGGTGCACCTTCCCATGGTTCTCCGTGACCACGGAGTAGGCTAGTGTCACCCTTTGCGCGGCTTGCCGAGAGGCGTATTCGACGGCGGTAAAGCCGCAACCGAAGGCGCGAGGGCGCGAGGTTTCGTCAGTGGAAGGGATTGGCGTGCGACGGCTCTACTGACAACGGTGGGGGGCATGGGGTGAGCACCAGCCACTGCGACGCGTGTGCGATCCTCTTCGCGCGTACTCGCTTCAGCGGGAAACTGCTCTTCTTCTTTAGGCGCACCAGCTAACCCGGCAGACTCGAGTGTTCTTGCGACAGGCAAATCCTCACCATCTATCGTCCTAGCGCTTTGGACCGTGGCTTCGCCCAACGCTGACGCATCCGACGCCACCCGCGTCCATAACGCCTGCCAGGCTGTGTGCGCCGGATTGCGAAAAGCCTGCCACAAAAACAGGGCCCAGGCCAGCCGATCCATCTGCTGGTTAACACGCGCTGCATCTTTGGCGACATGCACCAGCACCATGCGTGAATCGGCTAGGCTGCGAGTTCGCATGACCGGCATCGGCAGCAGGCGTGCAATCCCTCGCGCGGCGTGAGCCGTTTGGCGCAAGCTATTCCAGGCGATGGCCACCTGCGGCACCTCAGCCACTTGTACCTGAACCACTAACTCCGCCATTTCTGCATTAGGCGCAGAAAGGCGCCACTTCTCTAGACGCAGGGAAAGCTCAGGTCCCAATTCGGCGTCGGACTCCCTATCAATTGACACGCCCCAGCGTTGCATAATCGTCACCCGTGGTACTGTATGTAGGTCTCGCCCGATTGGTGACGAAGGCCCGATGGTTCTTAAATATTTGGCCCGATAAAGAGTTCGGAAATCGCGACGCCCATCCCCCAGGGCGCAACACCGACCCCAATTTGAGTTTCATCCGGGTTTAAGATATTGGCCTTATGCGGAGCCGACCCCATCAAAAGCGAAAATGCCTGACTCACCGACGCCGCCTCCACGATGTTTTCGGCGCCCATGCCCTGACCTTCAATCCCAGCTGCGTCCTCCATTTGAATTGGCCAGCCGTACTGTGGCAAATCACTGGTAAATGGACCCGTGGCCAATGCCAGAGCCCGTTCTTGAGCTAATGTCATCAGTGTGGCGTTCACGGTATACGGCGCCAATCCCGCTTGCACACGCGCCTGATTGATGAGATTAATCATTTCATTCGCTTCAGACGACAGCGTTGACCCGGCATTCCCACTGGCACTCGGGGGAGGTTCACTCGTGGACGTGGCTGTCGGCACCAAAGCAGGTTGCACCGAACTCGATGATCCCGACGAAGTTACTTGTTGCATAGTTTGATATGCCTGCGAGACGGTGGCGATCCCAGGCATCGGATTGAGTGTGTACACCACCGGTGCTGTGGTGATGGTAACAGGTCCCGCTGACCCTAGCGACAACGGCAAGCCTGCGGCCAGCAACAATGCACTAAAATAGCTCATGTCATACCTCCCATATACTTCAACTGGCTTGTAGTGTAAGAAATACCAAAAAACGGCGCAAAGGGGCGAATCTGGGGTGCAAGGCAATCCTTGCTAATTAGCACCAATACCCTCCATATTGTGGCATCGTGATAAATTTTTGGGGCATCTGTCATATAGTGGGAAGACCTCTCGTCCCTCGAGAGGTCTTCGATGGGTTCGCTCAGTTGCTGGCTTGCGGCGGGTACAAAGGGCTGGGCGGGCACGGCAACACCGGGCCAACGGCTGGACATACCGGTGGGACACAAAATCCGTACGTAGGCACCATAAGCTGAACGACCGCGGTAGTTTGCAACAACAGGCAGATGGTTAAGGTGCAATTGATATCCCCATTGGGGAGGTTCACACACGAGCAAGCCCCCGAGAGAATGTTGCAGGAAGGGGTCGTGCCATTCGGGTTGTACAGGGTGACAATCTGCGTGACGTAGGCGGTTTCACTCAATGTCACTCCAGAGGAGCACGACACGGAGTAATTAATGCCCACGACAAATGTAATATCGTTGTAATCGGGAGTCACGGTCGGGGTAATGGCACCCACCGTGCAGGTCGACGAGGACAAGTCAATTGAGCATCCGACGACAGAGCAGGTCGTACCGACCGCCACCAACGTTTGTGAAGTTGTCAGGGTTTGCGAACAGGAATCATAGACTTTGTCGACCACAATACAATCAATTTCGGTGGGAGGGGGAACCTCTCCCGCAGTAATCGGACCGGTCGTGACGCTTGCCATATCCAGCACTTCCTTTCTGAGAGCTACCAACTATCGACATCTCACACACCATATGGTTATTTGGGAAAAATGTTCCGCCATTAAACCGATTGATCCAGATTTTCCAATTCGCGTCCGACGCATTCGCAACGCGCCCGCTTCACGACGCCGTACATGTTCGGACGGGACAAAGGATGCGGCTCTTGGATTTTGACCGGTGCCGAGTAATTCCCTGGCGAAAAATTGGAGGTTAAAATATAAAGGTCATGCCATCTCTTTCATCAAGGAGGATTCACTGTGTGCGAAATGTTGGCGTTTTCATCGCCGACGCCGCTTGCGATATCCAGAATTTTAGACGTAAGCCTCTTGCTGGACGAATACGGCATTGCCGGATTTGGCTGGGGAATCGTCTGGAGCGACGGCGAGACGTTGCATCGATACCGCTCGGTTGATAGCATTCGCCGCGATCTCACGGCGAAAACAGCGCTAAGCCAGATTACGATGCAAAAAGGCTTTGTCCATTTGCGGCGGCCAAGTCTCATGACAACCATCGGCCACGTCAACGTTCAGCCGTATCTTAGCCCCGGCGGCGATTGGGCTTTTGCCCACAACGGATATCTGGAGCGCCACGCGGAATTTCGCGAGCGATTTGCGAGCCAACTGGTGGGCACCTCTGACAGCGAAGTCGGCTTTTGGTACTGGATGGAAAGGCTTCAAACCAATGCGCCTTTGATGCAAAGTCTCTTCGAGACACACCAAGCCTTGCGGGGCAACGCCAACTTCATGGCGCTCGGTCGTCAGGGCGATCTGGGTGTATATGCCGGCAATGAGGAAAACGCCATCTACACGTTTAGGATTGGCGATCTGCAATTAGCGTCGACTGGTCTTCATAGTCGTGATAACTTTTTGTTTGAGACCGTTTTCCCGGCGGCCAGCCACATTGATGGTCTTGGCATTGGCCAATCCATTGTGCTGTAGCAGTGGACGCGGAATCTTACGCTTTACAGCATGGATAAAGCTTTTCCACGCCGAAGTGGCGCGAGTTTTTGGGCCAATGAGGCGAGAATCCTGTCGAAAAAGACCCGGAGACGTTGACCAATTGGGCTTCCGTTAGGCTCAGTTGGTCGAATAGCGTCCTCTAAAGTCTATACCAGGCATTCCACACCTCGATGAATCGCAGTTCATCTACTTTATTGCATATAGTCCCAGACAATACGGCAATTGTCCGATCATCCGCCCCGTCGTGTACCGCAACGGATACAAGTTGGTCACGCAACAACACGACCGTAGAGTGGCGACCCAGTCATCGTAGGACCACCCCTGAAAGCCATGCACCAAATTCGTAATCGACTGGCTCCCATTCGCGATTATCATATAAGTGTGGATTTATGCCGTGCACACGGTCTCAAGACCTTAGATCTCTTGTGCCACACGTATGGCGACGGCAATAGGATAACAGCACCATAGCACATGTACGGCTTCGAATTTTATACAGGATCGGTAGCAGGTTGTTGAGTCAAGTGCGTGGGCATGACTCTTGATGATCCGTTAAGTAAGTAACAACTTGCTTCACTTGACATGTGTTTCATTGCGGAAGTACAACAACTCCCCTCCCAAAACGCACCCCTTCAAAATAGGCAACTACTGAGCAGTCGTACGTAAATACCGTTAATACGTAAGGAACCAACCCGCAAAATACATTCGGGGTGGTCAGTCGACATTCATGGTTGCGCAATCTCATCGTATGATTGTCATTCCTATACTTGGCTTATGCATACGCGTCTTTTGACATGCCCCAACCGGGGAACAGCACAAAGAACTACGGAAAGATTTGTTCAGGCCATGCATGTCAATCTGTCCGTGGATGGTAAACCGTCGATTACCGTTATTCGTGAAAACAGTTCCATAATTCCCCCGAAAATGTTTCAGCCCATGGTCGGTTCCCCTTAAGGGATGCCATAAGCAACAATCGCGTCTTCAAATGGGTGTAGCCACGTAATTTTGACTCCCAAAGAATCAAGTGTTTGACTGCCACCGGCGCCACCATAAACGGGAAACACTGGCCCTGAGCCCGCCCGAGTAGTCACAACAACAGCGACATTGTGCGCGCACGCGACCCTGATCTGATCGGCTACCGCGGCATTAACGGTACCAACCCCACTAGCGGCTACCACAAGTCCGTGAAGATGCGTGACTTCCCATGGCACAGATCGCGTGCCACCAGCAAACCAAATCAATTTCGACATCCTCGTCCAATTCGTCGCCAGGACAAGAAAATTTCCAAGCTGGCCAACTGATTATTTGAACCTGATCTCTGAACACCCGAGCCACCGCCCCAGCCGGTCCTCCGGAAAATGCGTGTAGGGACCAACTGTCTTGCTTGGTAGCATACGTAGCGGAAAAAGCGTGTCCGTCAAATACTATACAAACTGCTATAAAATTGGTTCGCGATTGTGCGCCCCAATTTCTTCCTGCCCTGAAGCCGCTGGCAAGCCAGCGGGTGTCGCTTCGTGTCTGACCAGCGTGACTTTCCCGTCGATGTCGGGTTGTCCCGGCATCGTCGCGTCCCTTACGGGCCGCGTCGCCACAGGTAGGGCCGTTCGGGTGGCCAGCCCTTTGAGATTGATTGCCGCGTTCACACTCGTTTTCCGCACCTAAAAATTGGCAATGGCCCTATAAATAGCCAGAATATTTTGCAAAGGATTTTGCCGTCGGGTGTCGAATCTTCCCCTCTATGAACATCCTGAGTCCTCCGGGCCGCGTGGTC
>PXYV01000092.1 GCA_003023745.1 Sulfobacillus acidophilus
GTTACTATTATTCTAACCCCAAACCCAAAGATGTACATATTGAATAAAAACAGTGGTCTCGCTCTTGCCGCGATTTTATTGGTGGAGCCGCCAGACCACCGGCGTGCCGCTGGCCGTGCCGACGCCGGGGTGGTTGTCGCATGTTGGGTTAAGTTTTGGGACCACGATTGTCTTCGGAATTAGTAGCGCTCTTACCCAAGGAGGGTCCGCCATATGCGTTGGTGGAACCAAGGCATTGTTCTGCGGGTCCAGAAGGTAGTGGAGTGGCCCCGCGGAGATAGCATTGGTCTCCGGCAGGGCCATTGCTAAACTGGGAATTACGGCAAGGTAAGAGACTGAACCTGTCCCAGTGTGGGAAGATCGCTGAGAGATTGGTTTGAGATTCCGAAGTCCAAAATCTGCTGGGTCACCGGATCGATCGTGAAATTAATCTGCGTTCCGGTCGGTATCGGAGCCCCTGGGGGCACGCGAGCGCCGGGGTCAGAAAAGTGGCCGTGCAACACCACGAGATAGACTTCTGGGTTGGTGTGGACGTGGTCCCCCGCTACCAGCGATTCGGCTGCCTGGCGTGTCGTCAGCACATATTGGGCTGATGTTGGATTGGAGTCCCCCATTCGTGCAGCCATCGACTTTGCAATGGTGGCCACAAACCCCGGGGGGGCCGCCGACGGCTCCTTGAGACGTTGTGTTTGAAGACGATGCCATAGCCACCACTCCTCCTAATACCACCGCGGAACCGACAGTTACCGCAAGTAGCTTTGCCAATCGTGGATTTTCTTGTACGTGTTTACCCACGCAACATTGGCGGGCGAGTCATTATGCAACTCTGTACCACTGCCCCACGACGAAATCCACGGATAATTCAGGTTCGCATAGGCCATCCCCGATGAGTACGCACCATCCAGAACGCTGTTAGGCGACGCCGACTCTAGTCCAGTGGACATATATTCGCTGTATGGTGGATTGTCTGTGGAGCGCCAGTTTTTCGCGCTGTCATTAATCGTGATAGACCAGGTGTCGTTGCCCTGATACACGATGTCAACCGGCATCGTCGCGCCGACCGTAACTGGAACCGACGTGATTTGATGTTCGTCATATCCATACGTAGGTCGGTTGTCGGCCCAGTACCACGTTGCGATGTTCTGTTGTTGCCACCCGTAGATATATCCGGCTTCTACCCAATAATCACCATTGTTGCTTGTGCCTTCCCACAATACCTGTGCGATGAACCCTGCGTAGGATGCGGACCAATCAGCAGCGGAGCCACTAGAAATATACGGGTTGGCTTCTGTTCCCGCATTTTGGGGAGCATTGAACCATACCGCCACGCCGTAGTAATGGGTTACCGACGCCCACGTCGGAGTCGACACCGCTAAAGATAGGGTCGCCGCTGCAACTGCTGACAATCCTCGTTTCCATCTTATCACGTTGGTCTCCTTAACGTGCACCATCACTCCTGAGACAACTCACGCAAAGCCTGGCTTTGGGCCTTGCTGAAGGTGTCTCATCACTCATCACTCTGCTGCCACCTCACCCTGACGGGTTGAGGTGGGGGTTTCCGGAATCGCTCCCGGCAGTTCCTGGTTCTGCGACCTATGCATGTCCGTCTCTGACTGACGGGGCACGTCTTATGTGAGTCTCCTTAGGCGTAACTTGAATGCGGGGTATACCTTCGGGAATTTGCGCCCATTCGGTCGCGCTTGTTTCTCCTATGACCGAGCCGGTAGCACGGCGAATCTTACCCATGCCCTCTCCCCCGGTGTCTTGGGCCGAAGTGCAACAGGCCGTGCGTGTGTATGGCCATCGGGAATGCCCATTACCTCGGATCTCCTTGGCGCAGGTCTTTGGCGTGAGGCGAGGCCAGGCATGGCGGTGGCTCGAACGATTAGAGCGAGCGGGCTTGGTGACTGTAACCGAAGATCCCCCCAACGCGCAGGGCGTGCGAAAGAAGCGACGTTGACGACGATAATGCCTTCGCATCATCGCCAAAACCCGCCAAAATGTTGGCACGATGCCTTGTGATTCGTCATAATCAAGGCGAACTCACGCATTGCGAGAAAGGCATGGTTAAAACCATGACGGGTTATCGCCCTCTCGATACGCCGATGGCTCGCGGCATCGATGGAGGTATTGGCATTTTATTGCTCGGTTGGATTGGCCTTAATCTTGTGGCGCCGCTTCCTCCCGTGATCTGGGGCGTCTGGTGTGGGGCGATAGCCGCTCTTCTCATGCTCAAGCGGCGTGGGGCCACGTTCAATGGCATTCCGAGACGAAGACGCTGGAGTGGACAACTGCGACGGAACACTGGACCGGCAATGTTTTGTGCGTCACCACATCGCCTCGCTGGTTGGTGCTCGGCCTATCTTGGGGATTGCGTTTTCTGATCATACTATTGCCGATTCTTGCCTGGGCGCATGATGCCTTCCGGCCTTTGGTCGCATTGGTCTTCTATGCGACGATGCAAGCCTGGACTCAGCCGATCATCACCATGCGGTATGAGTGTCTGATGCCAGAAGGTCGCCGACGGATTTTTGTGATACATCAAGAGCACTAATGCTTGTGAATCATCACCTAAAGCGATAGCTCATTTCGCAAAGTCTGCTAGCCCTTCACAAGGGTTGGCTCGTCTCATCATGAATTGTGACAACGATGTCGCAATGACAAGACACAAGGAGGCGCACGATGAATCCGGTACTCGATTGGACTCGGCAGATTGATGATGTGGTTCATGCGTACGAAGGCTTGATTGATATTTATTGGGCCGAACAGGATCATGGAGCCGCGCTCGATCACGTGGCGGCCATTGCCGAGGAACTGGCCGCACAATTGCAAGATTTGACCCAGAGCATTCATCAAGTCGAAAGCCAAATTGACGATTTAGTGACCGCGGCCGATGTTGCGGCCCAAACCCCGGAACAATTACGGGCGCAGGCGGCCTCACAAAAAACCGCAGGACAACAACTGGCGGCGCAATTGCAAAGTCTGGTGGATCGCGTCACTCAAGTCAATCAACTGGTGTCGGTTGTGACCGATGTGGCCGAATCCACCAACCTGCTCGCGCTCAACGCGGCCATTGAAGCCGCGCGGGCTGGGGAAGCCGGGCGGGGGTTTGCAGTCGTGGCTGATGAATGAAGTGCGGGCTCTCGCGCATCGCACGACTACGGCCACGCAAGAAGCGACACAAGTCTTGCGACAAGTCGCCGAAGCCACGGATCAGGCTCGTGCCTCGCTCGGGCTCTCGGATCAAGCGGCCGATACCGCACAAGCCACGACCGAAGCACTCGCGGCACAACTGACACGATTGACGATGGCGGTGCAGCGTATGGCTGCCCCGACGCGCCAAGTCTTGCAAGGCATTCAACAACAACAGACCGCGGTTCAAGAAGTTGCCCAAGCCTTGACCACTATGCAACAAGCCTCGCAGGAAGCCCGGGATGGGCTTAAGCAAACCATTGGGTTCTTGGGCTCGGCCAGTGCCGAGGCCGAAGACTGTCGGTAAGCGGCAATTCACGCGGTCGGGGATCTGGATCTACCGATCTTGCTCCGAGTCATCATCACGGATCATCGCTTGTGGCGCTATCGGCTCTATCAAGCCGTGCTCGGGATGGCGGCGATGCCGGAACCGCAAGCCATCGCGGATTTTCATGCCTGCCGCTTGGGACGCTGGATTGATGGGCAATCCGTGGTCGATCAAGCACGATGGCCGGAATTCTCCGATATAGTTCAGCGTCATCAACGCTTTCATCAAACCGCCCGCTTGCTCGTGGATCAGTGGCAGCAAACCCGAGAGGCATCGCGGGATCTCTTTCGGGATCTGATTCAACAAGGCCGTGATCTCTCGGATCGTTTAGAACAGTGGGCCCGGATGGCTGAGAGTCAGAAGGGCAGGGAATGATCATGCGTTAGACGTTGAGTACATCATCTCTGAATGACACCGCATGGCTCGACCAAGCAGCCTGGTTTTCGAGAATTCCACGACGCCCTCGACGATTTGAGACTGCCGGCTCTCGAACAGGAGATGCAAAGACCAGACCAGGCTGCCAGAATTCGCGAAGGTCTGCGACAATACCTGGCCTCGCTGCCTCGTCCTTCCGATAGTGGCCGAATGCGCCTGTGGGCCGAGCAGGCTGCTCGCGGTCCGCTTTCGCGTGAGAATCTGATCGCGGCAGGACAAGCTTTGCAATATCTCTTGATCATGCGATGGATGGAGGCGAGTTGGCGAACCTGGCCGCGTTGGCCATGGAGCCAAGCACTAGCTCAAGAGCAATTCCAGAGGCAGCTAGAGAGTCTGATGCATCGACTACATGAGGATCTGGCACGCTTTGTCCATGACTATGATGCGGCGCAACCGCAAACGTCGGCCCCTGTTTCTTTTCCGGCGATGCCCGAGCCCTCGCTCATGGAACATGTGGCGCGGCAGCAACTGCCTATCTTGCGGCAGACGGGCCCAGGGCTGATGAATTATCTATCTCGAATGCGCCAGCATCTCACGACGCTTGATCCACATCTTCAAGCACTCGTTCAGATAGAACAACAAATTCGCACCACCACTACGACCTCGGCGCCGGCGCTGCAACAACTGGGGCAACGGTTGACCTCCGTGCCTGAAACGTTAAGCCGAACGCAACAACATGTCGAAACGCTCGAGACGGTATTACAGCCGATTCATGATGCGGCAACTGCCATTCGCCGGGTGGCCCGACAAACCAACTTTCTCGCGATGAACGCAGCGATTGAGGTAGCACGGGCGGGCTGGGGAGGCTGGGGAAGGATTTGCGGTGGTGGCTAGCGAGGTCAAAAAGCTCGCGCAAGCCTCCCAAGATGCCTCGGCCATCATTACGCGGCAGCTCGAAGCTGTTCAGCAAGCCTTTGACGCTTTGCAACAGGTGCTGCGTGAGATGGTTAGTCAGATGATGACCGTGACGCAAATTCCCGAGACATTATTTGACCAGTTACGCGCGGTGATGACGGCTCAAGAGACTTTGCGCGAGATCGTACTTCCCTTGCAAGACCAGATTCATGCGCTCGCAACCGAGATGTCGGCGTGGAACGGCCCGTGTTCACGGACGCGGCGCTCAAAGTTGCGCACGAGTGGTCTCAAGGCATTCTCCGTCGGATCAATCATTGAGCCCGCGCCGGGTCGATGGCCGTCGTGACCGGCGGCCAGACATTGGTCGACGACGCGATTGTGGCCGTGGCCGAAGCCGAACGGCAATGGGCTGGACCCGTATCAATCGACCTGCACGAAAAGGAGGTCTTCTTTGATGGTCAGTGTTGCCCCCTATACCATCTACACGACCCAGCGCCCGTGGGCGAGTGTGTATGATGCCGATGGATTTCCCGATACATTCTGCAACATCTCTGTGACATTCGTCGCCTGGCACGATCAGCCTCCTGGGCATGTTCGCGCCGAGGCACGTCAGCTAGCTCAGGCGGCCACGTGGTTGAGTGGTCATGAACTGACCTGGGCCAGTGCCGATCGCGACGTCTGGATAGACTATTGTCAAGCGATCGCGTGGGAGCCGTCGACGGCTCCTGCCTTTCATCGCGCTGACCGTGCGGTGGCCACGTTACACCGGACGTGTGGCTTTTGGCATTGGTGGGACCCCCGGCAAATCCCACGGCAACCGTTCCCTGGCGGGATTGAGGAACGTCGTGAGTGGGTTCAACAGACCATCGCCCTGCTCCCACCATTCCCAGAACACTTCATCCCCTAACGGCTTTATCCGGAATCCCCGCTCAATGGGCTGGTTATGCAGCCCATTGGCGTCACTGAATGTCGGAACTAGAGCGTCATGCATCATGAGACTCAACAGGAATCGCTTCCGTCCAGCGCTTGATTCGCTGGACAGCCTCCTCGATAGGGGGTCAACGTGCTGAAGTTGTCACGTTTCGGCATAAATCACGGGCCGTGTCGAAAGAATTTCCTCCCGCAATACGGGATAGAGCCGTTGCTTGTTGGCCACATCAACGCGACGTCCCAATAACTCCTCAAGGTCTCCCACCAAACGCCCCACGTCCAAGAGCGAGCGGATGGCGGATGTGGGTCCCATTTCATACAGCACGTCGCCGTCGCTCTGGGACGTAAAATCGTCGCGCAAAACCGATCCAAAGAGTGCCAACTCCCGAATCCCATAGCGATGACAAAGGGCCGTCAACTCGTCCGGGTCGATGGAGATCGGCAAGCGTTCAGGAATATTCACGGTCTGGGGCATACGACGTCCCTCCTTCTCCTATCATACGGCGTGCGCCCAGCAAACTAGGTTTCTTCAGCTTTTCGCTAACCGGCCCGTATGTGCATTAACGACCTGCGAGTGGCACCAATGTTCCAACCAGGTTTTGCACAAAACGGGCTGAGTCCCTGGTGACGAGGCAGGTGACCATTCAACCATAGATTGCAAATAGCCCTAAAAACTTATGGATAAAGATTAGGCTTTAGCCCTGGGGTCTATGACAGTCCAACCGTAAACTGCGTGGTCCTGCCCACCGACGGAATTATGTTATTAGGTGCACCACGTCAGAGTATCTGGCCACGGTCGAGTCAGCAGTGAGCAGGCGAAAAGGGCCGACTAGAGCTTGAGCAACGAGGACTCGATCAAACGGATCTTGATGGATGGGCGGCAAGCTCGCGACTCGGCCCGCATCCTCGGCACCCACGGGCAGTTCCACAAATCCGCTGGTCTCGATGCCTTGAACGAGGTCGGAAATCTGAGCCTCAAGTCTGCCTAAACCGATTTTGATGGCAGCTTCCCAAATGGAGGCGGCACTTACAAAAACCACGCCGGCTTTCGTAATCTGCTCGGCAATTGCCGACGTAATGCGTGGAGAATCGACCAGGTACCACAAGTAGATATGCGTATCGAGCAACAGCATCACTCGTGGACCCCTTCAAAACTCCGTTGCACATCACCGGGTAACGGCGCGTCGAAATCATCGGAAATACGGATCTTTCCCCGTAAAATGCCGGGTGTCCGAGTGGGTCGTGAGGCCGTTATCGGAACCAGCCGCGCAATGGGTTTGCCCGTCTTGGCAATTGTTACTTCCTCCCCGCGACTCACGTCATCAAGAAGCCGCGAAAGGTGGGTTTTTGCCTCGTGAACGTTGACCGACTTCATCCAATTCACCTCGTGCTAAAGACTAGACTTAGTCTAGTCTTATTTGGGATCGCTGTCAACACTTCCTGTCAAGGGAGAAAGAGTCGTCTTACCCCGGGAACGCTTACGGAGCATCTGGGAGGAAGTCGGGGGGATCCGCTGCTTAGATTCCGCGAGCGACCACCGCCGTGAGCGTCGTTGGGGAAGTCGGGTGCAAGTGTTTGAGTAGGTGTCAATGCGATCGACTACGCGTGGTCGGCAGCGGGTCAGACGTACCACCTGCCGCTCCACGTCGCGCTGTGCCGGAAAACCTGGACCGACGCCGGCGGCGTGGTCCACGAAGCCCAATGGGTGTGGGTGTCCGGGCGGTTCCTGACCTCGGATAATGTGGTCGCGCGCTGTCACCGTGCGGGACACCATCGGTGGGCCATCGAAACCGAATTTTTGATCGAGAAGCGTCATGGGGATCACTTCGAGCAGGCCTATTCCTACCATTGGACGAATCTCAAGGGGTGGCACTACCTGATGAAATTGGCCATCTTCTCAATGTCCTCACCCTGCGGACCATCATTGGACAGACTCTGATGGCCCGCCGCGGTTATCAGAGGGCGCTACGCTTTCTGCGAGAGACATGGACGGGCCGATGACTCAGCCCACAATTTCTGGACCAACATTGCATCGGCGCGCTGGCACCCTAAATTCCGCCACCCATCGCCAAACCCTCGCCGTTTCGCCGAAACGGCTTATCGTCCTCCACACGATGTCGTCATCCCAGACCTGCGCGGTGCCAGGATCATCCAACACCAACAAAAATTCGTGTGGCACTTTTCACCAAGCTAACCTCAGCCAATTTTGATGCGTCAGCACTGCCCCGAAAGAGCTTTTTGCGCTGTGCTAGACACCGCATTCTGATTGGGATTGACGCTGGGGCTGAAAAAACTTTACCCCAATCTTGGACGGAATCACGCGCCTG
>PXYV01000093.1 GCA_003023745.1 Sulfobacillus acidophilus
TTGCGAGCCGCTCGACTTGCATGTATTAAGCACGCCGCCAGCGTTCGTCCTGAGCCAGGATCAAACTCTCCATGACTCGTCCGCTACTGTACTGCTCTCATCTTGGCGTTCATGTGGCATGATGATATAGTTTTCAAGGACCGGCACTGTCTCGCGACAGCGATAACTATTATATCGGATGAATTCATTGCTGTCTAGTGCAAAGAAAAAATCTCCATAACACCGTCTATCGTCTGTGCAGCGGGCAGCCAGGCTAACGGAGCGAAGCTCCTCTTTCCTGAAGGCCAGCCCTGCCCTTAAAGAAGCAGGATGCAATCGCCAAAACGTTCTGGACCGCTTGGCGGCCGCGACCATAACCGGCGCCATCCTGCAATCGACCCCAGGCCGGAAGTTATCGACGCCAAGAGGTTAAACCACGCCTTTGCAAAAATCAGCCCCGTGCTCTACGACGCATCCGCTGAATCAAAAACGGCGCCAGGTAATGCCAGGCCGCTCGTGGAACATATCGCCGCAACCGTCGCTGGATCGCGTTATGCCAGGCCGCCCTCGCATGATCCCCATCGTGGGCTAGTCCAAATGCGACCCAAAACCGCAAATGATGCCATGCCTCCAAAGTCGAAAATTCTTGCGCCGACACTGGGGCAGTTTCTCGATGCTTGTCTAACATAGGCTGCATGGTCACATAAACACGCCAAACATTCTTACTATACCCCGTGGCCAAGTCTCGATACTGCACTAACGGCCAGTCAACCTTGACAATCGTTGTTTCCCGCGACGCCCTTAACCAGTAGTCCCAGTCTTCGGCCCCGTCTACGTTTGAGTCGAACCCCCCCAGCACATTAGCCAATCCCCGTTCAATGAGAACCGTCGAGGTTTGAAATTGATTCATCTTCAGCAAATCCCTGTACCCCAATTGCGTCCGCGGCACGGGATCTGGTGGCGACGTAAATTCCGCTCCACGCACCCAATCCGATGCAACCAGTCGGGCGCCGCCATCTCGCGCTGCAAGTTGGATGCGCATTTTCTCAGGATGCCATCGGTCGTCTGCATCCAAAAACGCGATCCAATCACCGTGCGCCATCCGCATTCCCACGTTGCGTGCCCGCGAAGGGCCGCCGTTGGCGATTTGCTGTACCTGAACTTGTGGAAACCGGGACTGCACCAATTGGGCCGTACTATCTGTTGAGCCATCGTCAATGACAATAATTTCCTGCACGGGAACGCTTTGCGCGACAACCGATAAAATGGCATCGGCAATCGTCTTCTCAGCATTGTAGGCTGGAATCACAACGCTAATGGATACCAATGCCGTCTCGTCCTTTGCCGATTCCTAAGGCTTGCTCAGCCACTTCCCCATCTTTGATTCGCACTCGGCGTTGTCGAAAGTACTGATATGATTCGGGTCCGCGTCCCGTCACCAGCACACAATCATCAGCCTGAGCATGATCCACCGCCCATTGAATGGCCTGGCTGCGATCCAGTTCAATCGCCATCATGACGTCTTTGGCAATGTGTCGAATTCCCACCTCGATGGCGCGCGCAATAGCCAATGGATCCTCATCATTGGGGCTGTCACTGGTCAACACCACCCGGTCGGCAAGCCGTGCGGCAATTTCTCCCATTTCCGGACGTTTCCCGCGGTCACGGCCTCCCCGCGCTCCAAACACCAACCAAATTTTCCCGCTCACCATTTGACGCACGGTTTGCAGCGACTGCGTCAATCCATCCGGCGTATGAGCGTAGTCGATGATGACCATGGGCTTACCGGGCACCTGGAAGACTTGCATGCGTCCAGGCACCTCCGGCAACGTCGGCACCACCCGTTCAATAACGTCCGCAGTCACGCCCAAACGATAGGCCGCCGCCACCGCCGCCGTCAAATTGTACACATTATAGAGTCCGGGATGGTTTAATTGCACGACCATGTCAAAATCGCGATGGGCGAGTCGCACCCGAGACGACCAAGCTGAACTGCTCAATACTTGCGCTCGCAGTTCTCCTGCCTGCATTCCGTACGTAAGCGCAGGGCATACCACGCGATTGAGTACACGCTGACTATAATGATCATCTGCATTAATCACTACGCCCCGAGAATCTGCCGGCATTCGCTCAAACAAGAGAGACTTCGTCGCCACATAATTTTCCATGGTGCCGTGAAAATCCAGGTGTTCTCGCGTGATATTGGTTAATACGGCTAAATCCAAGTCAATTTGATCGACACGGTGCTGGGCAATGCCGTGCGATGAGATCTCAATGACGGCGTGGGTAAGCCCGCTGTCCGCCATCTCCCGCAGCTGTTGCTGCAAATCCGGGCTTTCTGGGGTGGTCAGCACCGACTCCCGTGTCCCCCGCCCGCTGTCGTTAATGACGCTGGAAATCATCCCGCAACCATAGCCGCCTGCCCGCAAGAGGGCGGTCAACCAGTAGACCACCGAGGTTTTGCCGTTGGTCCCCGTCACCCCGGTCGCGATAAGCTGGCGTGACGGGTAACGGTAAAAAGCGGCCGACAATTCGGCAGCCGCAATACGACTAGAAGGCACCTGAAAATACGGAACGCCGAGCTTGAGGCCAGGCCGCTCCCCAACAATTGCCACCGCTCCCCGAGAAATGGCGTCCGCTATAAAACTATGACCGTCTGAGGTTGCCCCGGGGATGGCGACAAAAACATATCCGGGCTTCACGCGTCGGGAATCAATGGCTACGCCGATAACAGCAGCATCAAGTTTCCACCCGCTGTCTGTTTTTTGGATGCCTGCTGCCATGCCTTGACCTCCTGTACGGTTCGCTCAATATCATGTGCTGTTTTGCCCTCATCCATAACGTGGCAGGATGGATCGCCGGCTTCTCGGACAACATTTCATCTATATCACATTAACGGTTTTTATCCAGTTGACGCAACCGATAACACATCGTCGGAGCGTCTGGCTGACGTCCTGATCATTGTATTAGCGAACGCCTAAAGTGTGAGAAAACTCAAGAACACTTCATATCGACGCAAGCACCGACCCCTTGAAAAACACGGTATAATACAGCAAATGGTCAAAGCGGCAAAGTCCTCTCGCCCGCACCGATGGTTCAATGCTCGACAACGCAGTATCATCCAAGTTCTCACCGGTGCCACGTTGTGGGGACTATCGGGCACTGCCTCGCAAGTTCTGTTTCATGCTGACCATTTCCGGGCCGCCTGGCTCGTGAGCATTCGGATGCTCGTGTCAGGCGCGGTCCTGGTCAGCTGGGGGCTCGTCCATCACAACTCCCCCAGCAGGGCTCTCATCCGCCACACAAAATGGTGGCCTCGCCTCCTGGCGTTTGCGGTTTTCGGACTCCTTGGGGTACAGTATACCTATTTTAAAGCAATCGCCGATGGCAACGCTGCCAGCGCCACCCTGTTGCAGTATCTCGGGCCTCCCCTCATTGTTGGATATGTAGCGCTTTCATCCCGCCGCTGGCCAAGCCCCCCGACTTGGATGGCATTACTGCTTGCCGTCTTAGGTACTTTCTTCTTGGCAACGGGCGGGCATTTACACCGGTTAGAAGTCCCTGCGCCCGCCCTAATCTGGGGACTTGTGTCTGCGGCCTGCCTAGCCTTCTACACCCTCGCACCGCTACCCGTAATCCACCGCTACGATGCACTGGCAGTGGTCGGATGGGGCATGCTGATAGGCGGTGTCGTCTCACTCGGGTTAGGGCCCGTCTGGAGATTGCCGCCCGGCAATTGGAGCGTATCGGCTGTCGTACTAATCGCCTTTGTGGTTTTACTGGGCACACTGGCCGCGTTTTCCCTATATTTAGGCAGTCTCCGAAACCTCAGTCCAGACGAAACCGCCCTTTTCGCAACGGCGGAGCCGATAGCAGCCGTGCTGGCCTCCATGCTGTTCTTGCATGTGCGCTTTGATGGCTTCGGCATCGTCGGCTCCCTTTTTATCGTTGTTGCCGTCGTCATCTTAAGCCGTGCCCGTTAAGAATCAGCCACCGCCGGATCCGGCAGTACCGAAATCCCGCCTGCCAAACTATTGCCCCCATCCACCGTAATATACTGCCCCGTAATATAAGAGGCAGCCGGACTGGCTAAGAACGCCACGAGTGCCGCAATATCGTCCGGGGTGCCCAAACGTCCCAGCGGAATTTGCTTCCTAGTCTCTTCGATCAAGCTGTCGTTTCGAGCCTGCACGATTTCCTGGCGAAACCCAGGCGTATCAATCATGCCTGGCCCCACCGCATTAATGCGGATGTTGTAAGGTCCCCACTCGCGTGCCACCGTGCGCATATATCCGACGACCCCAGCACGAGCCGCCACCGTGTGTGCAACGCCTGGAATACCACGCTCCAGCGAGCTCACGACAATATTGACAATAACACCGCCGCCTGCCTTCATCATGGTCCGTGCAACCGCTTGGCTCACATTAATAGTACCGTACAAATTTGTGCGAATGACCGCGTCCAACCCCCGCGCCGTAATATCGAGGGCCGCTTGCGGAAATTGGCCGCCCGCATTGTTAACCAACACATCGATGCGGCCCCACCGCGCGATAACTTCCGCTACAGCGTTTTCGACAGCCTCCCGGTCGCGAATGTCCAGCACTTGCGCCATAACGGTGACCCCTTGGCCCGACAGAGCATCGCAAGTGTCCTCCAAGACCGCTTGTCGGCGCCCTGCAATGACCACCGTTGCACCATGGTGGCCAAAGAGTTCCGCCATGGTCCGGCCTAGTCCGGTTCCGCCTCCGGTAATCAGAACGACTTGTCCGGAAAACAGCGCTGCATTAAAGACCTCCGTCACACCTCGTGGCATCCTATTGCTCCGGGTGGGTCATGCGCTCTAAATCCAGCGCTTGCGCCAATTCTTCTTCAGTTAAAAGGCCTTGCTCCCGAACCACTTGCCGCACCGTTTTTTGCTCTTGAAACGCGGTTTTAGCCACCACGGCGGCCCGGTCGTACCCAATATAGGGATTGAGCGCCGTGGCAATAGCGGTGCTCATTTCTACATACCCAGTGACACGTTCGCGATCCGCCTCCATGCCTTGCAGAGCCTGACGATTAAACGCCAATAGCCCGCGGGCGAGGATATTGATTGCGTGCAACAGGTTAAAAGCCACCACAGGCATCATCACATTCAGTTCTAATTGTGCCCCGGAAACCGCAGCTTGTACCGTGCTATCGCAGCCCCACACTTGATAGCAAATCATGTTCATCATTTCTGCCATAACCGGATTGACTTTGCCTGGCATAATCGACGAACCAGGTTGAACCGCCGGCAATTGCAGTTCTGCCAGCCCCGTTCGCGGACCTGAACTCAAAAGACGAATGTCGTTGGCAATTTTACCCACGGCGGTGGCTAAGCCCCGCACCACTCCCGATACCTCTAACACCGCATCCATATTTTGAATAAACGTGAACATGTTGTCGGGTGCGCAAAACGGAAGGCCGGTCTTTTCCACCACAGCCGCAATGGCACGCGTTTTGTACTCGGGGTGGGTATTGATTCCCGTCCCCACAGCGTTTCCTCCTAATCCGATCGGATACAGCCGCGATGTCGCCGACTGCAAACTTTCCCGCCAATATTTCAACGCTCCGGCCCAGCCCCCGACCTCTTGTCCCAGACGCATGGGCACAGCGTCCTGCAAATGGGTCCGACCGGACTTCACAATTCCCATCCACTGTTCGGCCTTATAACGTAGTGTCGCTTCGACCTCGTCTAGGGCGGGAATCAAATCGTGCGTGAGCGCTTCGGCCCCCGCAATATGTATGGCTACGTGAATCGTGTCGTTGGTCGATTGCGCCATGTTGACATGGTCATTGGGGTGCACCACTGAAACATCCCCACGCTGGGCTCCCAAAATTTCCTGCGCACGATTAGCGATCACTTCATTAGCATTCATATTTTGCGATGTCCCGGCTCCAGCCTGATAGACGTCGACCACAAAGTGACGATCCCAGGTCCCGGCAATCACTTCATCCGCCGCTTGCATAATGGCCGTTTGCAATGGGGACGGCAATTGACCCAAATCTCCATTGGCACGCGCTGCCGCCCATTTAATAATGCCCTGCGCCCGAACAAACCGGCGTGGCAGCACCAAACCGCTGATTGGAAAATTTTCCACTGCCCGCTGGGTTTGGGGACCCCACAGCGCATCTGCGGGAACCTTGACCTGGCCCAGCGAGTCATGGCTCACTCGAAATTGTTCGCTCACACTTTATCCTCCTTAACGATGGCCTCTCCTTGGTATTTTACACAAAAGCGTCGCCCCACCTGGGCGACGACAAACAATTTTGATGAATGCAATCGTCACATCCATTAGCGGCGCAGACGATTAAGTCGCCGCATCATCGCGGCACCGACGAAAATCCCCGCTAACCCTGAAACGACGCTTGCTTCAAGCGATCCTCCGGCCGCCCAAACGATCACCCAGGTCATGATGCCCGTTGCGACTGCTCCGCGCATGTTATCCCTCCTCACACTTAATGCATGATGACGAGACTGAATACCCCCAACGCCATTGAAATCAGGGCGAATGCTCGTAAACGGTGGTTTTGGAAGTAGCGCATCAGAAATCGGGTCGAAAGCCAAGCCGCACATCCGGCAGTTATTCCCCCGATCAGTGCCGGCAGCAGAAGACTATGCGCACCAGCATGCAGGTGGGGCAGTTCAACCAAGGCCGCTGCCAAGATAATGGGCGTCGCCATCAAGAAACTAAACCGCGCCGCCTCCTGGTACGAGAGACCTTCGCCCAGCCCGCCGGTCATCGTGCTGCCTGATCGCGACAATCCCGGAACTAGTGCAAGTACTTGGAAAAGACCGATTCGCACAGCGTCTTTCGGTTGTAGCGCCTCTAAAGTGCGGTCAGCGGCGCGGCGTTGGTGCCATCGATCCCCAATCATCATGATGAAACCGTTGACGATGAGAAATACAGCGACCCACATGGGTTTCCCAAAGAGATGGCTTAACGGATTTTTTAGGACCAAGCCTACCACACCGGCCGGAATGCTCGCCCACAAAACCATCCAAAACAGGCGGCCCGTCGACGACGGCTTGCCTAGAAGACTCCACAGGCCTTCTCTCAGAAGTTGATACCAGTCCTTTAGGAAATAGATCAGGAGCGCAAGCCCGGTCCCTAGATGCAATGCCGTGAGGAATGGAAGATATTTAGCCCCGGTCGTCGGGACGGCGAGATGCGATAAATGCGGCAAGATAACTAAGAGCCCTAAACTGGAGAGGGGAAAAAGCTCCGCGACCCCCTGCACCAAGCCCAAAAAAATGGCCGTGCCCACACCCATGTCGATCCTCCCTGCCTACCTTTGGTGATGTCTTTAGATCACCACAGCACGGTTATAGACAGATGAGGATCCGGTATAGGTTTGATAAAGACCAACGCGGACTGACCCCGACACGCGATCTTGGTTTGCCATACCAAGCGGCCCAGTTCCACAGAGAGTTGGCCGCTCCGCTCGAACTTCCGCAAAGTTAGCCGGATGTAGCGGCAAACTCTCTATATCACATGTCTGGAGTCGCCGGCGCTAGTCACATTGCGCTTTGCCCTTGCACACAACCCGGCGCAGAGTGGGGATGCTCACGCGCCGGCTCCACGGTCTCCCGGGCGTATGAATCCACCGCAGCGCACCCCGCTCCCCAAGATCTCGTCAAAGTAGCGGAAATCCTTGATAATCCTCAACGCCTGATCTAAGACTGGACTTTTTTTCGATCGTCTGATACCGTGAAAGCATGCA
>PXYV01000094.1 GCA_003023745.1 Sulfobacillus acidophilus
TATCCTCGGCTCCAGTGAAAGTCCGATCAACACAAAGCGTCGTGGCTTCGTTTCACCATGAGAAGCCATCGATCCATCACAAAATCCGCATACCCTCTTTATTAAGGTCCACGCTTTCCGGACCCGTGCAGATAAAGAACTGACTACCGTTGGTGTTGGGGTTGTTATCACTGACCGCCATGGCCACAATGCCCGGTTGGTAGGGAAAAGGAACCGGGAGCTCCGCCGGCCAGGTGTATCCCGGTCCACCGGTGCCGTCGTTGTACGGATCGCCAGTCTGAATAACAAATGAGGGCAGAACCCGGAAAAACTTATCCCCATCGTAAAAGTGCTGATTGGACAGGAACACAAAGTTGTTTACAGCAACTGGATCCTGACTGGCAAACAAATCCATGGTGAAACTGCCAGCCGTGGTGTTAACAACGGCCACGTAATTGTCCTTGGGATTGATGGTCATAGGCGGTGCCGACCGCCAACTGAGGACGTGAGGCGCGGAGTCTGACACTTGGGTCTTCTTGCTGTGCGCATGGGCGGTAGGCGCGCTTGCACTCGTTCCGCAACCTGCTGCCAACCCCAAAATCAGAACAAGTACAGGAAGAAGCTTGAACCTCGTCAAAACATGTCCTCCTTCAAGTCGAAATGATGGCGCCCTCTATTGTACGAGATCTATACGGTATGGTCGAGGCGGGCGCATAGATTAAATCTAAACAGACGTTTATGATCGAGGGGTTCGGAGCGACAAGCAAAGGGCCAGATAGATTTGTCGCATGACGCAATGACGTTAGCAATAACCGCTGGTCTAGAACCGGATACGTCTCTACAACAAGCACCACGCAATTCTAGTTGCCGTCATGATATGATGAGGTCATGGGAAGGTAAAATTTCTCAGACCGTGGTCTATGGCGGTGAGACGGGGGCGATTCGGAATGAAAGCAGTTGTGCTGGAAGAGTTTGGGGGTCCTGAGGTTTTAACCATCCGCGAGATCCCTGATCCTATAGCCGGACCGGACGAGGTGCGCATTCGGGTGTCCGCTACAGCATTAAACCGCGCCGATCTATTAGAGCGTCAAGGGCGGTATGCTATGCCTGGCAACAAGCCCCGCTATCAAATTCCAGGATTAGAAGTCAGCGGCGTGGTTGATCAGGTAGGGGAACGGGTGGTGGCGTATCGTCCCGGTGATCGTGTCATGGCGCTTTTGAGCGGAGGCGGCTATGCCGAGTACGCGGTTAGTCCAGAGCGATTGACGATGCCGGTGCCTGTAGGGATAGACATCATCAATGCCGCAGCTATTCCCGAAGCGTTTTTGACCGCATTTGATGCGTTGTTTACTCAGGGCGGAGCGGGACCGGGGTCTCGCGTGCTCGTGCATGCCGGTGCCTCAGGTGTTGGATCGGCGGCTATCCAGTTGGCCCATCAGTTTCACATGTCGGTGGTCACGACGGTTGGCTCACAGATCAAGCTTGAAGCAGCACGAGCGTTTGGCGCTGACCATGTGGTGAACTATCGCCACGAACCATTTGCCGACGCGGTGTTGGATTGGTCTCAGGGCCGCGGTGTGGATGTCATTCTTGACCTCGTGGGTCAGAGTTATTTTGCAGACAACTTGCGGGTTTTGTCCCACGATGGAACCCTTGTGGTGATCGGAACACTGAGCGGGACTGCGACCACCCTGGATTTGGGCATCGTGCTGGGTAACCGTCTAAAAATTCAGGGGACGACACTGCGCTCGCGGGCTGTCGAAAAGAAAATGGCCCTGATTCAACGATTTTTGAAAGAAGCGTGGCCCTTATTGGATCGTGGTTTAATAGCGCCTGTGATTGATAGCACGTACGATCTGGCGGATATTGCCGAGGCCCATCGCTATTTAGTGTCGAACCAAAATATTGGCAAGGTATTGGTGCGCGTCGGATAATCCGTTAAATTTTTAGCAGATAACTCTCGATGGACTGCAGCAAATCCAAGAGGTCAGTGGCGTGACTTGATGAAAGTCGCCCTCCTGCGGCGCGGGCATGCCCACCGCCAGCAAACAAAGCTTCCATTAAGGCCGCCGCATCGACACGGTTGTCGGTACGTACGGATACGCGTCCGTCTGGCTTGACGACGAGAACCAACCCGGCGCCTTGTTCAATCAAAGTATGGGAAATCGCGTTCAGCAAGCCTTCGTCTGCTAACTGCAAAGCGTAAAGAGGATAGGACAAACGTTTTTGATAGGGCACGGCGTTAGCAAGGTGAGTGCGCACCAATCTCGCTTCCTCCCGCACAAGTTGCGCTAATAAATCGGCCTCGGCGCTGGTGAACGGAACAAATCCGGACCCAAACCGTCGGGCGTACCACTCATAACCGAGCCGATGGAACAATCGATTCAAGTCTTCGCCCTCACCGTGGCCTGGCTTCCACAGATCGTAGCGCTCGACGGCCAAGCATAACCTGTTCCATGAGGCCGTGGGTTTCATTCCCATTTCGAGGACTGCAAAGTCGTACATGAGGTGCCCGCCTGACCGCGATTGATCAATCGTTACTCCAGGTAGCCCGCACAAAGGAAGAGCTGACTGATGATGGTCGAGAATATAGGTGATGCGATTTTGCCACTGCCGCCACGACGAACGTTTCAACGACACATCGGCGAAATAAATCGGGTTGGAATCGGCAATTGCTAATAGCGCCTGTTCCGCTTGGTCCGGTTCCACAAACACCGGTGTAAGCCCGCACTGTTGCGCGACCAGCGCCGCTGTGGCCCCATCCAAGCAATTCTTGTGGGTAATTAGCCAACCTTTCATACCAACACCTCGCCGATCTTAGTACATTCGTTCAATGCGTTGGGCGTGAATTGTGCGCCCAGTTTGCACGCCGTACACGCGCACCTTGGCACCAGCGCGTAAGGTCATGGGGTAGCTAATGGTGGTGGCTGCATCGGTTACGACAGTCATTAGAACCTGACCGGAGTGGTTGTCCACCGCCAAAAAGCGCTGCATCGACGCGATCGATCCCGTATGTTCGGATAGACCCGCCGTTGCCACAATGGTAACCCCTAACATCAGAGCCACTGCGAAACGGTGGCGTCGAGATGACTGGGCCATAGCTGTCACCTTCTCTAACAAGGTCATACCTATTTATTCGCCATTGGCCCTCTCATTCCTGCCAACGCACGCCAGTCCAGATCATGCTTATTGTGCGCTATTGCACCTTCCTTTGTGCAGGGAGATTTTAATGGACGGGATGACGAGCAATAGGTCATTGCTACGGGGGTGATAGGGACACAATCCATTGAATTTTCACTGACCTGTGATACCGATTGGGGAGGCCAACTACGGAGTACACGGACGGGACGATCCGTAGCCAGACAAAAAAACGACCGGGTTTACGGATGTGAAAGCGTGCTATAGAATGGGTCGGGCCATCAGGCGATCGATGCAGCAAGGCGAGCTGTCAATGGCAGAGGCTGGCAGTGTGGTGCGTAAAATCGAACGCAAGCTACAGGCTAAAGCTCGATCTGAGAAAGGGGGACGTGGTGTGAGAGAGAAGCGCATTGCCGACAATGTGTTGGATGTGATTGGGGGGACGCCTCTGATCCGTCTGAATCGAGTGGGTGGACCCGAGCGGGAGCGGGTGCTGGTCAAACTTGAGGCGATCAATCCGGGCGGATCGATTAAAGATCGCATAGGGCTCGCTTTGATTCGCTCAGCCGAAGCGTCTGGTCGCCTTAAGCCCGGTGGCACCGTGGTGGAAGCTACCGCCGGCAACACTGGTATTGGGCTGGCACAAGCTGCCTGCGTGCTGGGCTATCACAGTATATTTGTGGTTCCTGACAAAATGAGCGTGGACAAGATTCGGTTGATGCAAGCGTACGGTGCCACCGTGCATGTTGTCCCTGATGTACCGCGCATCGACCCCAACAACTACCAACATGTGGCACGACAGTTGGCGAATTCCACACCCGGAGCTGCTTACATGGGCCAGTTCGAAGAGGAAAGCAATCCCGAAACCCACTACCGCACCACAGGACCAGAAATTTGGTCGGATACAGACGGTCAGGTCGCAGCGTTTGTCGCCGGAGCCGGGACAGGCGGAACGATTTCGGGTGTGGGGCGTTATTTGAAGGACTGCAACCCGCATATCGAAATTATCGGAGCCGATCCGATTGGATCGATTTTTACAGGGCCGGTCGCACCGTTTCGGTTGGAAGGCATGGGTGAAGACTATTATCCGAAGACTTTGGATGTGGATGTCGTTGACCGCTGGATTGCAGTCGGAGATGACGACGCCTTTGACATGGCCCGACGCCTAGCTCGAGAAGAGGGGTTGCTGGTTGGGGGTTCATCCGGGGCCATTGCGTTAGCGGCGTTGCAAGTGGCTAAAGAGACCGCCAATCCGGGCTACGTCATTGCCATCTTGCCCGACAGCGGCCGAAACTATTTCTCGAATATATTTCGCGAAGAGATTTAGCCTAACAAAGTTTGACATACAATGATCACGAGGAACACTTGTGGTGCCCAGCGAGAAGAAAGAGGTCAAAATATGGCGAAAGGAAACATAGGACCGATGGTGTTGGACTGGTTGACGGGAAAGAAACCGGGCGCAACACAAGAGCAAGTCCCGCTTGCCGTGAACGCCGATGAAGTGGAACGCGACCGATCGGGACTATACTTGGTCGATTTGCGGAATTTGACCGCATACCGACAAGGCCACATTAAAGGCGCGCACCTTATTCCCTATTTGGAGTTGCGCAAACGGGTGCATGAAATTCCGGCAGGCATGTCGGTAGTGACGGTGGACCAAAGTGAAAGAAGGGCGCGCCAAGCAGCCAAGCTTTTGCGACAGGACGGATACACGGCCCGCTATCTCAAAGGGGGTCTGGGGAGCTGGACGGGAAAGTTAGTCAAATGAGCGTACTGCTTTTAGGGATGCCGAATACGAACACCTGTACTTGAGGTCAACGCGCCCATCCGGCGCAAGGGTCACAGGCTTTGGGTGGCGGCCTGCCAAAGATAAAAGGCGAGGTGAGCCGGGGGCAAGTTGCCAAACTTAGGGTCTAGTCCTGGCGTGATCAAAGCGGGGGTGCTTACGACTCCGGCAATACGGGCCTGATCGGGAAAGGCATCCAGTTGGATAATCCGAAACGTCAAAGAAGGATTGATGGTTGCGAGCGCCGTTACCAGATGAACCATCTGGGCACAAAACGCTCAAGTGGGCGTTACGTAGAGATCCGAGCGCAGGGTCCGATGAATAGGCTTGATCAGTTGGCAAATTGACGTAGACACATCGAGGGTCATTGAGGTGCGACCGAGACATTCAAGGGCGTACACCAGACCCTCCAACTCAAATCCGGTCGGCGCACCCCAAAAACTGACGGGACCCACAGTCGCATTTTTCTCCAGTGCAATAATGACACCATCAGCCCTGGGATCGCGCCGCCATTGCAGGGTCACCGTCCGCGAATTGCTCACAAGTTCCTCGAGAAGTGCTGCCGCCGCTTGAGTTGCGGCATCGCGCACGTTTGAGGCGCTAATGCCGATCGTTAATACTTCATCAATGGCGCTAATGCGTTGAGTCAGTGCACTAATTGAGCTTGACATCAAGCCGGTCGAGGGTGTCCAACGTGGCGCTGACACCAATTCGCAGCCGACGCGTTTAGCGGCCGGTAGACGACCGTGTAAAGATCCGGCCGCAGCGGAATCTGCACCGTGAGATTCTGGAACAGCAACATGCTACCATCGATGTCTTTGACGTGAATGACCTCTGAGACGGCTTTGGCCAACGGCTCACTCGGAATATGATAACGGCGTCTCAAGTCTTCCCAGGTAATATTCAGCGCGACCTCGAGCTGCTGCCGCAAGTTTCGGTTCCAAGATTCCATGTAATAGGGTTGCCAATCCCAAAAGAGGCGATTTAATACGCGTTCTTCCGAATCCGGTGGGTAGGTGTGATAAAAGATTCCCTCGGGATGAAAATAATGCCAAAGCCAATTGCGGCGAAGCCCTTCCATCTGGTCAAAATCTACTCCATAGAGAGCTTGCATCAGATCATTGGCATACCGTAAGTAGCGGCCCCAATCAATAATAATGGCGGGTTGGTGACGATATTGATCCAATAGTTCGGCATAATTAGGAGGCAAAGGCAATAGAGGCACTACGTGCGGTCGGTACCCGAAGGCGTGAAGCCACTGATTTAACTCACCGGTCGCCAAGGGCGTATTAAAAATCTCGGCCAGCCGAATCAGCAGACGCCGGTCAATGAATGATACGTCTCCCAGTTCCAGCCGTGACCACTGCTTTTGCGACAATGGTACGCGGCGTGCAGCCACTGACTGTGACCAGCCGCGCTGTTCGCGCAATTCACGGATGCGCGCCCCTAACACTTTGCGATAGGGCAGGGCGACCACCTCGGATTCGCTTTTATTGTAATGCTACCAATTTTTGAGCAAATATTCCACTCAAAAACCGCAAGCAGGGTGCACCTCAAAATTGTGATCACGCCGCAATGCGCCTTTGGACTGGCACGAGTTGGGCGCAGGGGTGTTGTGCCCAAAGGTTATCCCAGCGT
>PXYV01000095.1:0-6336 GCA_003023745.1 Sulfobacillus acidophilus
AGATCCCCGGCACGAGTCTCAACTGCCAAAAAGCGCAAAGTAATCCGCAAGAGCTCACGCAGTGCCTGAGCCGCAAGAACCAATTGCAGTGTGAGGCGCCATCGGTCTTGATTGGCTGCTCGGCCAAAGATCCCGGCTACGCGATTTTCCAGCCCATGACGCACTGCGTGCATGGTGTCTACCATCCCAATGCCACCTTCAAGGCCGGGGCCGAAAAGCTCGTCCAAAAGAGTGCGTGCAGTCCGCCCAAGCCCGGGCCACAGTGTACCCCTCAACCGGGCGTGATCAAGACGCACTTCGAGGGCTGCTCCCTCGACAAATGCCACGAAGGCTGGTTTATCAACAAGAACTCGTGCGGGTTAGTGGAAGGGACGCAATATCTCTCGTACGAAGCCTCCTGCACGGCCGGGTGTGCTGTGTCACACACGAAGACCCCCACAACACCGAAGTCCACAACACCGAAGTCCACCACGCCGACGACCCCGAAGACCACCACGCCGACGACCCCGAAGACCACCGGAGGCGGTTCAAAAACCACGGTCACGGTCACGGAATCCAAGACCGTGACAACGGGAGCGCTCACCTTTGAGGCCTGCGCCCCGAACCCGAAGGCCGTGGCTCCGTATGGCACGATTACCGTGCCGATGACAACGGGGGGCGAACTCACGGCGCATCAGTACCAGCCGACGCCGCCTATCGCGATTTGGGTGGATGTCAATCACGTCCAGACGGTGTGTCTGGCCACCACGGCCACCTGCGCGGTCTACGGCCCGAACCAGAACATCGCGGTGGTGCCGCCCCAGAACGACAACTGGGTGACGGCCGGTGATGCGCCCGTGGATGCGCTGCTGCCAGGGCCGGGATGGGCCATTGAACGGCAGCCCGTGACCATCACCACCATCCAAACCACGTGCAAGACCAAGAATGGCGCCACGAGCTGCACCCAACAGGTGATCGGGGTGCAATCGGGCATCCAGTATGTCGAAACCTACGATCCCACCAACTGCCCGTACCTCATTCCGGTGGTGGTGCCGAACAGCTAACGCCTGACCATCATGATCTGCGGCCCTGGAGATGGCTCCGGGGGCCGCAGATTTTGTATCATAGAGATGGGTGGAAACCTTGACTTTGTTTAGGATAAATCCAATGGAAGAATGGTATTTTTATACACGAAATAAATAAATGGGCCCGGCTTCTGCGAGGCCTCGGTAATTCTTGCGAATACGCTTGTCTTTCATGAAAACTACTTCGTTATAATTTCCAGCATCACGCAACCACTCAATATCTGTCACCGTTTCGTCGCGCCCCGGATAACGTTCGGCCAATGTCGTCAAACGCAAGCCGACTTCACGCAAACGCATGGGTACGATTTTTTGACCCAAACTGCGGTCTAAAAAAAGATTAGGAAGCCCAACGGGATGCGACACGAACAATCTCCTCGACCACATCCTGGGCTAACCCATAATCTTCTGCTATTGTATGTAAGTCTTCCCCTGCCACAAAGCGATCCAGAATATCCTGAACACGTATGGCGTGCTGCTGCACAATAGGTTGTCCAAAAGCCCGCGTCATATCAACAATGACATCGGCGCGAGAATATGCAGGAAGCCTAATAACCTCCGGATAACCATCACTATCCCATGTAATGCAGTGCAAATACTCTGCCACGATATCACGAAAAACCTGTTGACCATTACGCACAATCACAAGATGTTGGATACCCTCACGAAGTACAGAACCGACATGTGATTGTTGAGACATATCATAGAGAATTTCTGCTCCATCAGTAAAAAGGCGCCGTGATGCCAAGGCATGTTCCAATCCAATCGTTTGTGCCAACACTGTTAAAGCCGGACGAATACGCTGCATTGGCACGCCAGCACGACGAAACGCGGCCAAAACAAACGCTTCCGCTAGCCCAATAAAGGGAATTGAAGGTTGCCGGCTCCCTCGTTTAACTGGCATATGTGTCACCAAGACATCACCCGTGGACTCTGAATCACCATGAATCCATTGCCCCAAGGTAGAAACCGGAATGTTTAACATACGGCCAAGATCATGTATCGTATATAGTGGTATCGTTGCTTTAAGTTTAAGTCGGTCCGAAGACACCCAAAGCCTCCTTTCGAATATCAAAGTTGGCCACGTTGCTAGTTCATGTGCTTTCATTATCCCGGTTTGAGATCACTATAGCCAATGAATTCTAGGCGTGACAAGAAAAATTTTCCGAAACTGTGCAAGCATGTCCTGGATGAACCAGCATTGTTCCTTAATCAGAGGAGTTCATGAGCGAAAACAGATAATCGGGCTACTCAGCATATCATGGATGCTATCACGAGCAGCAAAATCGGTCTAGAGCCATTTGTTGTGTTAGCGAATGCCTCCGTTTCCATCCTTGCGTGCGATGCCACCATCTTGTACAATAAGATCATCATTGATCGTGACAGACTGACAAAAGGGGGCGCACTGCATGGCCACTGATCCCGACTTTCGGATGCCGACCTTGCGCGACGTGTGGCGCCAGCTGTTTCGCCCTCGAATCCAGGCATCCCCCCCGATGTCCGATCCGCCGCGCCGTCTGATGTCAACCGCTCCGGCCGCCTCGTCCGGCGATGTCAATTGGGCCGAAATCCAGCGCGTCGTGCGAACCTGGCCCTCCGGCATGGCGATTACGAGCGATCACCTCGCGATGACTTTCGGCCTCAACCGCGGCAAGGCCTGGCGCTTGCTCCTGCGCCTGGAGCAGGCGGGTCTGGTCTACGCGACCACCGAAGTCACGAGCACCGGCCAGGTGCGCAAGCGGCGGTGGGTGCGATAACGGCAGATGAGGCGATGCGAGTCCCGGCTCCGAACAGCCGGGGCTTTGTTGTTTTGCGATAAAGGCAAAGGGGTGGAGTACGTGGCATGGATCATCTGGACGGCCTGCTGGATTACCGTGGCCCTCTGGCAAATGTGGTCGGATTGGCGCACCCGGATGCTGCCCTATCGGGCATCTCTGCTGGCTTTCGGCATTGCGTGGAGTGCCCGGTGGGTGCATGTGCTGCCGCCCGACACTGGCGGCGGATGGGCCGTGCGCTGGCTACTCACGGGCCTGGTGCTAACCGGGGGAGTGCTGCTGTGGCTCCGGGAGGCCCTGGGGCTCGGTGATGTCGGCAGTTTTGCCGCCCTGACGCTAGGACTGGGCACCGATGGCCTGATGGTGATCTGGCTCGGCTACGTGATCACGGCGATGGGGCTGGGCATCGGGTGGCTCATGCACCGCCGGGCCCCTCGTGCCGTGCCCCTAGGGCCGGGACTGTGGGGGGCCAGCATTGTGATGTGGCTCGGCATAATGATGGTGGCGAGATAAAGCGAAAGGACAGGTGAGCATGACCGACATGATTTTGCCGGCCGAGGGTCTGGAGAACTTGCCCCTGGATGCCTGGCGCAACCATTTTATCTGCGGTGATGCCCTGGCAGTGCTGCGGCACCTGCCCGATGCGTGCGTGGATCTGGTGATCACCTCGCCCCCGTACAATTTGCGGAACTCCACGGGCAACGGGCTCAAGCACCCAGGTCACCAAAAGCGATGGGCGAATCCCGCATTAGCCCAGGGCTACGATACAGGATATACCGATGATTTGCCACACGATGCCTATGTGGCCTGGCAGCGATCTATCCTCGCAGAGCTGTGGCGCGTGATCAAGCCAACCGGGGCCATTTACTATAACCACAAATGGCGCGTCCAAGGCGGCGAGCTGCAACGCCTGGCCGAGACCATCGTGGCCGGGTACCCGGTGCGCCAGATCCTCATTTGGCAGCGGGCCGGGGGCATCAACTTTAATGATCACTACTTTGTGCCGACCTACGAGGTCATCTACCTGATCGCCAAGCCGGGCTACCGCTTGCGGGCCGGCGCCAATTGCTACGGGGATGTGTGGCGCATTCCGCAAGATCATGCCAACCCGCATCCCGCCCCGTTCCCGCTCGAAATCCCCGAACGGATTATCCGGGCCTCGGCGCAGACCGATCTCGTGCTTGATCCGTTTTCGGGCAGCGGCACCACGGCCCTGGCCGCCGTCCGGTGTGGCAAAGCCTTCATCGGCATTGATCGCAGTGCCCGCTACTGCGCCTGGGCCGCCCGGCGCGTGCAGGGGCGGCCGTGGGGAGATCACGAGGCAGGAGGCCACGAACAGATTTCGGTATTCGACCTGTGATTCCCCAAAAATTGTGGGATGATCCCCTTGATCTGAGGGGGGAAGCATGGTATGAGTATCGTAGGGCTTGCACCGAAGCCTCGGGTTTTTCTTTTGCCTCCCCATCCCCCTGATTCGCAAAAACCTGCATCGCACCCCAGCAGCAAGACGTGATTCTCCCCCGGCAGACCACAAGGCGGGGCAGCATCGGCTTCGTCCCGGACAGTGCCTACGGTCTGAACCACTCCCCACGGATAAATCCGGGGGGGTTCTAAAAACCTATACCGGCGTCCTTAAAAGTTATTTCGGCGGACGACAGACACCATTCGGCCGACCACCCTAGTGTGTTTCAGGCAATCGAATTGGCGTACTGATCTTCTTTCAGTTATTGCGATGGAAGATAATAGGAGCGATTGATGCTATGGTCAATTGGTATCAGCGTCATTTTCTTGCGATAGAATTTTTTGTCGCAATAATCATCACGGTGTTATGGATGACCTTAGCCCGTCACGTCGCCATCGCTCATCACATGTTGATCAGTATGCAAAATCCGAATGGGGCACTTTACCCGACGCTCGCGACATTGGCGGGAACCCTACTCGGTTTTTCGATGATCGCTATCACAGTCGTGTTGAGTTTCGTATCATCCGAGGCCTTTGCGATCATCAGGAAAAGCGGCCATTTAGTGACGATTATTGCGATTTATCGTCAAACCATGTTGTGGCTAGGATTCACCACCGTGTGGTCACTGGCTATGCTTATGTTGTCACACCAGCAGCCGGTTCCCGAATGGAGTGTCGATATCGAGCTTTATTTCATCACGATTTCTGCTTTACGGCAGTATCGAAGCCTTTGGGTGCTATTTCACTTATGGAAGATCCTGTACTTGAGCGAGAGGCCGCTCATTCAGTCATACACCCCACGGCTGAAGCTCTAGGCATTACCATAGCAATTGTCAGAGGCAGACGAATCCGGTGATCACATTCGTCCCTTTCCCGGTTGGCCACCGGAAAGGTTAAAGCCTCCAACATTGCACGATGATCTGGGCAAAAGGAGGATCACTATGTCTCAGGGCGCTCCCATCCTGATGACGCGGGCACGGCTCAAAAGCGAACGATTTTGGACCGATGCTTTGATTCGGCGGTATTTAGGCACACCCGATCATCTCGCCCCCAATCCGCACTACCGTAGCGGGCCTCCCATGACCCTCTACAACCTTGATCGCGTGATCGCCTGCGAACAGCAACCCGAGGTCGCTCAAGCCTTGCAACGGGTTGCGGAACGCCGACCTCAGCGCCAGCGGGCGGCTCAAGATGCGGCTGAGCGCCAGCGTCGGGCTGTCCTGGATTGGGTTCGCGCTCAGACCATTCATATTCCGGTGTTGCCCCATAAGGTGCTTATTCGTCAAGCCTGTGACCATTATAATGCGTTGTGGATGGATCGGGGACGCGATGATAAATGGGCGACCCCCTCGGATGATCCAGCTTTTCTAGCCCGGATCGCCGTCAATTATTTGCGCCACGCCTGCTCGCCCTACGAAGACCGCTTGGACGACTTGTTTGGCCAGATCGGGGCCACCGAAGGTCGCCTTCTGCTCGAGCACCGCGTGCTGACGGCCATTGCCCAGCAATATCCCGCCTTGGCTGCCGAATGCCAACGGCAAAAAAAGGCGCTCAATGCAGATTGAGGTGTGCAAGGTGATTGTCACGAAAAAACTCTGGTCCCACGAGGACATACTCGCCGCAATCCGAACGGTCTATGCCCGGGAACAGCGGTTTCTCACGCTAGCTGAATGGGCTGGCCGGCATTATCGACCGTGTGTCGCGACGATGCTCCGGCAGGGATCGTGGCGGGGCTTGTGGCGTGAGGCCGGGGTGCCAGTGGCGGACTATGCACCGCAGGTGCGCCGACATTTGGCGCCGGCGGTTTGGTCTCGCGAGGCCATTCTGGAGGCTTTGCAGAGCCAAGCCGTGGATGGTCGGGTGCCGAATGCGTATCAGTGGCTGCGGCAGCAGCGGCTGCCCAACTTCAACACCATCACAAAACGATTTGGCACGTATGAAGCGGCCGTGACTGAGGCGGGGCTGCAGATTGAAACGCGCCGAGAATGGCGCAAACGTGTGGTGCGAGACTACTATGCCCACCTTCGGGATCGGCTCGG
>PXYV01000095.1:6353-8489 GCA_003023745.1 Sulfobacillus acidophilus
CCGCCACGAATGGGATCAGCAACCCGATGCCCCGGTGAAATCCGAGACCGCGAACAAGCATTACCACATCCCGTTTCGATCCCCGTCCCTCTCGCTGAGAGAGGCCTTGGCCACCACGGATCTGAGCCTGTTGCCGGCCCGTGATGCAGCATGGGCGCGCGACTATTTGCACGGGGACACACTGGCCACCATCGCGCAACGGTTTGGTGTCAGCAAAGCCTGGGTGTCGTATCGCCTCCGGCGGGTGGCACAACTGAATGCGCGGGATAATCGGCAAGGCACTCGAGTGCGGGGTTGCATCGCCGGGGTTGCGGTCAGAGGCAAGCCAGAAACCCCGGGATCAAGTCCGAAGAAATGATCGGTGGATCGCGTCTGGGTGATCATGCTACGATGCAGACATGGGATTGGAATGGTTCGAATCGACACCCGGCGATATCTAGTAGCAGTGAGTAGGAATTGGTGGGGCTCACAGCTGGTTGAAAATCTTCCGTCGCCTTCTATTGGCTCCGGCTCTTCATGAGCCGAGCCTTTTTCTGCTGAGAACCAGATTATGGCTGAACGCGAGCACACCTCGGAACAGAGGCTAATTTGTGAAAGCGGGGTATATTTTGTGTCAAATTCGTCCAAAATAACGATTGTAGCTGGGGCAGTTATTCGCATGTATCCTTATAATCATCATCCGGCTCATGTTCATGCTGAATATGCTGAATATGAAGCGGTAATCGATATTAAAACGTGCGAGATTAAGAGTGGTACTCTTCCTGCACGTATAGCTCATGAAGTAATACAATGGGTATGCCAACATCGTCAGGAATTATTGGATTCGTGGAATAAGGTATTGCAAGGACAGTATCCTGATACGTTTGATTGAGTAGAGGGAGGGGATTTATTTGAATCGGGTTTTATATTTGGAGCCATCACAATTAGGTCATTGCATTCGGAGTGTTCAAGTGATCTCTAGAACGGCTTTACGATTGACCTTTGATGAAGGCGAAATCCGATCTATCGACTTAGCATCGTGGATGAAACCAGGCACGGCATTGGAACAGATTGGAAACGATGAGCAATTATTTCGACAGGTCTTTATACGTGGTCGCACCATTGAGTGGCCGGATGGGGCTACACTCGATCCAGATGTGCTCTATTGGATGGCGACACCAGATACGATGTTATAGTATATGAACTCTCCCGCCACCTCACCCTGACGGGTTGATGGGTGGGTTCGGCTGTGCCTTGCTGCCGATGGATTTGTCCTATACATTCCACGCAGACAGGATCGGCGAAGACATTTATTTCTGGCTTGATCACCCTGATTTGCCGGTCTACTTTGCCAAACAGCTCACCTTGCGGCATCACAAGAGTGTGTGGCTCTAATTCTAAGAAAAACGCTTGACGCCGATGATCGAAATGGCAAGCATACTTGGCCATGTGATGCGGCTTTCTAACCTCTGTTCTGGTTCTGGTAGTCGGTTATACTGAGAGGAGAGTTGGGGCCGTGAAAGGAGACCGCCCGATGGCCGAACAACCGCCCGTTCCGCCGACCACGCACGACTTCCCGGATCACTGGGGCTTTTATCTCTTGCAAGCGATCAATCGGCTGGACGACAAAATCGATGAGATCCGGCGGGAGCAGGAGCAGACCGCTGATGCCTTACGGCGTGACGTGGACCAAAAATTCGCGGCATTAGATGCAAAAGGTGACGCCTTACGGCGTGACGTGGACCAAAAATTCGCGGCATTCGATGCCAAAATCGATGCCTTAGATACGAAATTCGATCAAAAACTGACGGCGTTGCAATATTGGTATTGGGGGACCCTCGTCGTGATTGTCATAGGGTTTGTGACGCTGTGGCTGAGCCGGCCATAAACGCTACACGTGTCCCGTTTTCATCTTGTGTGGCATGGTCCGGGTTCGGCTTGCACCGACACATGTGGAGGAGGCATCTCATGGCCAATCGTCAGGGACAAGCGGGAAACTACTGGCTCACTCCAGAAGAAATGGGACACGTTGTGGATCGCATCTGGGTCTTGGATGTAGCGCATCTCTTGGTGCGATTTGCATCAGGAGGCGAAACAAATTGTCGATTGGGCGCAACGACATCAAGCGGAATTGATGGCGAAACGGGATGGGCATTT
>PXYV01000096.1 GCA_003023745.1 Sulfobacillus acidophilus
CGGGATGGTGGTGGTGGGGGCCGGTGGCTGGTGGGCGGTGCATCCGGGGTCGCCCCCCGTGCATGCGGCCGTCGCGCGACGGGTCTCGCGGGCGGTCGCCCACACGGTCGCGCTGGGGGCCCCGGCCACGCCGGTCCCGGTGACGTGTTGTGGGGGGACGGTCACCGGGAGCACACCCCCCGCCGCATCGGTGCAGTCATCCCCAGACCCCGTCGATCAGGTGACCAGCGTGAGTGGTCAGACCGTGTCCTGGCCCCGACCGGGCGTTGTGACCGTTTTGTATTTTATGTCTGCGCAATGCGGAAGCTGTATCGCGGGGGAACGACAACTGGCTGCTCTCCAAGCGGGATTACCGGCGACGGTACGACTGCTGTCTTTGGACGTGACGCCGGAGGTCGATACCGCCGCGATGCTCCGAGCCGTCGCCCGAGAAACCGGTGCACACTGGCCGCAAGCCTTTGCCACCCCGGCGCTGCTGACGGCCTATCATGTGGTCGCCTTGGACCAGGTGGCCATCCTCACCGCGCAGGGGCGCGTGGTGTATGACGGCGGGTTGCCCTCGAATGGCCAGATGCGCCAGGAGATCGCGCAAGCGGAGGCGTGAACCCGGACACGATGACACGTGACTTAAAGGAGACGACAACATCCATGAAACACTATGATCTGTTGGTTTTAGGCGGGGGATCCGCCGGGTTTGCGGCCGCGATTCGGGCGGCCGAGGCGGATCAACGCGTGGCCATCATTGAGGGCGGTACCATGGGCGGCACCTGCGTCAATATCGGCTGCGTGCCCTCTAAAACGCTCATCGCGGCGGCCAATACCCGCCATACCGCACTCCATCCTACGTTTGCGGGGCTCAACATCGGGGGCACCGCCGTCGATTGGTCCACCGTGATGGGGCAAAAGACGGCGTTGGTGGAGGAACTACGTCAGGCCAAATATGCCGACGTGCTCGCCGCTTATCCGTCCATTGACTGGGTGGCGGGCCACGGCGTCCTTCGGACGTCTGATCCGGTGACGGTCACCGTCGGGGAGGACACCCTCGTGGCGCCGCGGCTGATTGTGACCACTGGGGCGCATCCCTGGGCGCCCCCCATTCCGGGGTTGGCGGACACGCCGTATTGGACCTCAACCGAGGCGTTGGCCAGTAAGACGTTGCCCGGCACGCTGCTCGTGATCGGCGGGAGCGCGGTGGGCCTCGAAATCGGCCAACTGTACCAGCGGCTCGGCAGCACCGTAACCGTCCTTGAAGGGTTGGACCACCTGGTCGCCCAAGAGGACAACGAGGTCAGCGAGGCGTTGCTCCGGTACCTGCGCGAGGACGGCCTCACCGTGCATGTCAGCGTCCAAATTCAGCGGGTGAGCCACACCGGCGCCCGATTTCAGGTGGACGCCCTCGTGGACGGGAAAGCCCAGCAATTTGAAGCGGACCAGCTCCTGGTGGCGACCGGGCGGCGCCCCACCACGGCGGGGTTGGGCCTCGCAGAGGTCGGGGTCGCGCTGGATGCCCGCGGCGGGATCGTGGTCAATGATCACCTGCAGTCGTCGGTGCCGACCATCTATGCGGCGGGCGATGTGACGGGCCAAGCCATGTTCGTCTACGTGGCCGCTGAAGCCGGGACCATTGCCGCCACCAATGCGCTGGGGCTGGGGGATCGCGCCTTGGATGTGACCACGCTGCCCAAAGTGACGTTTACGGATCCGCAGGTGGCCAGCGTGGGCTTGACGGATGAACAGACCGCGGCGGCGGGTTTGGATTGCACTTGCTCGAGCTTGCCCCTCCGCTATGTCCCCCGGGCGCTGGCGAATCGGGATACCCGCGGCTTGATTAAGCTGGTGGTGGAACAAGGGACGGAGCGCATTGTAGGCCTGCATGTGGTCGCGCCTGAGGCTGGCGAAATCATCCAAGTGGGGACGTTGGCCGTCAAGTATGAAATGAGCCTCAGTGACATCACCAGCCTCTTCTTCCCCTACCTCACCATGGTCGAAGGGGTCAAGCTGGCCGCCATCACGTTTCACAAAGATGTGAGCAAACTCTCCTGTTGCGCGGGCTAGTGGGCGCCGGGGGATATGAAAGGAGGTGACCATCCGATGGTCACGCAGGATCTCAAAATTACCGGGATGCATTGTGTCGACTGTGCCCACAAGGTGGAGGCGGCCCTGAAGACGGTCCCGGGTGTGGAGCAGGCGCGGGTCCACTATCTGAAGCGCCAGGCCCACGTTACCGGCACGGACCTCGTCGTCGATCAGCTGATGACCGCGGTGCGCGCAGCGGGCTACGACGCAACGGCCGTGTAACGGGGAAAGCGACCGTTTGTCCGCCAATGGGGTGCGCCATACATTGCCCCATTGCAATATTGATATATAGGAGTGGGGCTGGAAATGGATGATGGAGCGGTATCGACCCCATAGCGATTCGCTCTGCATCGCCTGGATCGGCGCGGGGGGAGCCGTGGCGCTCGGGGCGGCCAACGGGTGGCCTCATCTCCTCACCCAGGGCGTGGGCCTGGTGGGTACCGATGGGGCGCTCATGGCCACCGGGTTGGCCTTGATGATGCGCCAGCGCCCGGCCCCCACGGCGGCGCTGTGCTGGGGCCTGATGATCGGGAAGGCCCTCGTTCTCACGCTGGCCGCCACCGGGACGCGGATGCCGACGACCGTCGTGGGGGCTTTCACCCTCCTGATTTTGCTCTACATTGCCGGATCCCTGGCCTGGGAGCGTGTGTGGATTCTCGCCGGCGGGGCCGCCCTGGCGGCGGTGCTGACGGGATTCGGACCCACCATTTGGGCCCAAGACCTCCGGGCGGCGTGGTTCGTCGGGCTGGCGGTCTGGCTGACTCCCGGCCACGCAAAAGTCCACGTCCGGCCGGTGCGATCATCGGTACGCCCCTGGGAAAGGAGGTGAATGTGATGACCTGTCGATGCTGCGGCGTGGCTGAGCCCACGCCCCCACAGCCGACCGATCCGTGTCCATGCGGATCCGGGAAGCCTTACGGGGAGTGTTGTGGACGCCACCAATAACGGCACGGGAGCGGGCGGCGATGGCCGTCCGCTCCATTGAGGATGGGAGATACGGATATGATATCCGGAGGATATGATCAGCGACCGAGCCCATCGTGTGCCCCGCATCGCTTACAGTTGGTGTGCCCCCGGGCCGCAGCGGCCCAAGCGCAAGGCCAACTCATCCGAGTGCTCGCGGAGACAGCGTTGGACGACTGGTTCACGCTCGCCGCCCCCATCCCGGGGGCCTGGAGTCTTTGGTGGGATGACACGCCGATTTGGAGTGGACCCGATCCGAATCCACCGGCGTGGCGTGACGCCCTCTTAGAGGGATGGTGGGGTTCGGGTGGTGGCTGTTGCTAAAGGGGGCAACCACGTGTCGCCCCAGACATCTTCAGAGGTGAGCGCGATGGGCATGACGCCTGAGGCACGAACGCTGATGGCGAGCGGGCAAGGGCGGCCCTGGCACACGGTGTCATTGCGGGAGGCGATGGGGTTGACCGCATCGTGGGAGATCGCACAGAATGCGCACGGGTGTACGCGATGACGCGGGGGTGCCCGCCGACGCCGTCTTTGTGCAGTTCATCCGTACGCTGGTGTTTAGTCGGAATCAACTCGCGGCCTCGGCGACATGACAAAAAGAATTAGCCAGGGTTTGACTAATTGTGCTGTCATCGTGACGTCCGGATTGGGGAATGAATGTCGCAGACTCCGGGTTCTCCCCTAGTCATTCGCGCTTTGGTGTAGGCCGTGGGTTTTCGCCGTGCACTCTGGGGAGCTCCGTGGTCCACAGGGCTATCGAATTTGGTGGCAGTCGTGTTAGTTGAAGTGATGACAATGAGCATTAGCGCCAACAAGTCCTCAGGCGACCGCAGCCGCTGAACGGCGGCCCATCAGGATAAAAGAACGTGAATGCCCTATTGACTAGAGGTTATTCCTCTAGTAGGATGGGTGTGAGGTGAGCGCGATGATCGGCCATTATGTGCGTGTCCAGGAAGCTTCTGCACTCTTGGGGGTGTCCCCTGCCACGATCCGATGGTATTCGCTGCAAGGCTGGTTGCCCACCTATCGCGTGGGGCGGGGGCAGGTCGCCCATCGGCGCTTTCGTTATCCGGACCTCCAGCGCGTCGCTGTTCGAACGGGCCGTTTTTTGTCGGAGGAACCGGCGTGGAATCGCACGGTGCCGATTACGGTCGAGATGGCGGCGCAATACCTGGGGTTATCGGCTCGATACCTCACCGAGACCGAGGCCATGGTGCCGGGGACAGTGGTAAGCTGGGAGGGTTTAATGGCGCTCGAACAGCAGGTTTATCCCGGTCCCGAGGAGCCGTGGAACGGCTCGGACTCTTTGAAGGAGGCACTACCCATGATGAGGGAACAGATGATGATGAATCGGGATTGTGGTTGTCGCGGCGGCAGGAAGGGTCCGGCGCCCGGTGGGGCTGAATCGGCCGGTGCCGCCAAAGCCGGTTGGCCTTTGGCGGACCTACCTTCCGAGGGCGCTAGCCTGTTAGCGTTACGGCGCACAAAACGGCATTTGGACGTGCAAAAGGCCGACCTGGAAGACCAACTGGCTGAGTTGGAACGGCGGATTCAGGCGCATCCGGAGAATCACGGATAGTCCGTATCATCGGTGAGGGAGCCGACCACTCCCTCCCTGATCCTATCAGAGAATGGACCCGGTGGGCAAGGCAGTCTGGGGCCGGTTTTCGGGATAGAACGAGGGTCGCCTTGAGCCGCACCTCGGCGGATTGCGGATGTTGCCGATTATTTTTACGAAGGGATGTGAAGCCTGTGCCGATGATGGTGGGACTGGGGTTTGAGTGGATTTTTCCGCTGTTTTTGCTGAGCCTGATGGCGGTTGTGGGTGCACTCCTGCTCTCGCGGGCGTTCAGGGAGCGTCGGCCCGCGTTCTCGAATACGCGGCCCCTCGACCCGTTGATCATGGCGCGCGAACGGTATGCTCAGGGGCTCATCGCGAAACCTGAATTTGACCAGATCGTCCAAGACCTCGTCAGCACGGAAGACGCTTTGGGGATAGTCGGCTGGCGGGAACAGGCGTTCACCGACCAGCGGCGCATGGTGCGTCGTCCCGTAGCGCTGCCCCCCGATCAGAACGGTGGGCCGGGTGCCTGCGGCTGCGTCAACCATCATGCCCGGTCCCCAGGTCGATAGGTCCGTGTCGGCCGATCGCGGACTCCACTGAGCACCGAACCCGCATCGTTTGAACGGAGGGGGATCCCCATGCTGACGGCCTACGGAGCCCTGATTGTCACCCTGATGATGATATTTTACGCCCTGGAATCCCGTTCTCCGTGGGTTACGTTCGTGTTTGCCCTCGCGTGTTTAGGATCGGCCAGTTACGGGTTTATGGCTGGCACGTGGCCTTTCGGCGTGGTGGAGACGGTATGGAGTGGGATTGCCTTCCGCAAGTGGTATCGCTTGAGACACCGGCCATAACGGTTAACAGATCAGGTCGTGGATGTCGTGAACCCTCTGGTGTGCGGCTCGATATAACGTGGCCCGACTCATTTGCGTCATGGCGCAGATCTCGTTGACGGTCAAATGGTTGGTATCACGGGTTTCAAAGAGTTCAAGAGCATGCGCCAATCCCTTATGGTGCCGCGTATAGGTGCGTGGGCGACCTTTATAGACGCCGCGGGCTTTCGCCGCGGCAATGCCTTCCACTTGGCGCTCTTTGATCATGTCGGCTTCGAATTCGGCGATGCCGGCCAGCAGCGTGACGAGGAGTTTCCCCACCGCTGTCCGCGTGTCGACCACGTCGCCGCCCATGTTCAGCACGACGAGCGACACCCCTTTGTCGGCGAGCTGGCCAATAGTGGCGAGGGCATCCTGAGTGCTCCGGGCAAACCGATCCAACTTGGTGACCACTAGCACATCTCCCAGGCCGACGCTGTCCAACAAGGCGGCCAGTTGAGTCCGATGTGTTAGCGTTCGACCTGAGGTCTTCTCCTGATAAATTTTCTCACATCCAAACGTCCGCAGTTGGGCCAGTTGGGGGTCCAGATGTTGGGTCGTGGAACTGACCCGGGCGTAGCCGTAAATCATCGTCTCTGAGCCTTTCTTGGAGCATCATTATGGTACATGTTTATGATACGGTAAAAATGGCGAAAACACACGGACGATTTGGTATCTCAGGTGAGTGTACCCATGTGAGACACGCACGCGATGTCTCGCGGAAGGAGGGATTCCCACGCC
>PXYV01000097.1 GCA_003023745.1 Sulfobacillus acidophilus
TGTGGCCATCGAGACAAAAGCCCGTCTATCCAGACCAGTTCCGCTTCCGTCAGATCACGGGGAAATTTCACCAACACGATATGTTGCACGTGAGCCATTAAACGTCTCCTTTCCAGCCGACCATCACACCCTGCAGTTGGGAAATCCCGGTTGGTAGTGTTAGGCTTCACCCTTAACCAAATGATCCCAAAGGCTTTTATCCGCGCTAGCCAGCGTGGATGGACCCCATTGACCCAGCCGACCCAGCGCGATCCAACGAACTGGAGTCACCATCGCTCGCTCACGCTGATGTGTCCGCTCCCGCCTTTTCATAATAATCCCAAAGTCGCGCAATGGTTTCGGCTCCGCGACGGAAATTGCTCAGGTGAAAGTGCTCATTGGGGGCGTGAAATTGTTCGTTCGGCCATGTAAATCCGAGCAATAACGGGGTCTGATGCAAGACCGTTTGAAACCATTCGATAATTGCCATGGAACCGCCGCGGCGAAAGAGAACCGGCGCTACGCCAAAAACATCCTGCACCGCTGCACTGGCCGCGGCCATGATGGGATCGTCCACAGGAATGGTCACACTCATGGTCGTGCCGGAATGTTTCACGACGTCCATCGTAACGGTCGACGGCAGTTGCGACCGCAACCACTCTTCGATGTGATCCTGAATTTTGTGGGGATCTTGGTGCGGCACCAACCGACACGAGATCTTGGCGCTGGCCTGTCCGGGAATAATCGTTTTTTGCCCGGTGCCCTGATAGCCCGCGGTGATGCCATTAATCTCCAGGGTTGGCCGTAACCACATGCGTTCCAATGTCGAATATCCTGGCTCTCCCCAAAGTTTGGGAACCTGCAACTCTTGTTGCAGTTGGGCATCGGAAAATTCTAATCGCTCGATAGCTTGTCGATCAAATGCGCTCACCGGTTCAACGTCGTCATAAAACCCCGGCACCGTAATGCGTCCATCGGCATCTTGCAGGGAACTTAAAAGGCGGGATAATACGAGGGCTGGGTTCGCCACCGTTCCGCCAAAGGCGCCGGAGTGCAAATCTTGGTAGGGTCCCTTGACGGTGACTTCCATCGCCGCCAACCCGCGAATCCCATAACAGATCGCTGGTACGTCCGGGGCGTGCATGGGCGTGTCCGAGATGACAGCCACATCCCCAGCGAGTTCCTGGCGATGGCTCTCAATATAGGCTAACAAATGCGGACTCCCTATTTCCTCTTCGCCTTCGAAGAGAAATTCGATATTCACGGGAATGTCACCGGTAGCTTTGAGCCAAGCCTCAGCTGCCAACAACTGTAAAAACAATTGTCCTTTGTCGTCGGCCGCACCCCGCCCGTACAACACATCATCGATGACGGTCGGTTCAAACGGCGGATGGTGCCATGCACTCACCGGGTCGACCGGCTGCACATCATAGTGGCCGTACACGACCACCGTGCGTCGCTGAGCCTGGGCGTCTGCACGATAGCTGGCGCGTACCACCGGATGCCCGCCTGGCGTCTCCTCGATGCGGGCGTCCGCAAACCCCGCGTGCATCAGGCGCACTTTCAACCACTCGGCGGCATGCCTCATGTCTAAGGCATGACCGGGTTCAGTCGAAACGCTGGGAATGCGCAAAAACTCCATAAGATCGTCTACTGCTTGCGATTGATGCGCATGCAGATACTCTAAAACTCGTTGTAATTTCGTCAAACTGACTTCTCCTTCCAACTCTTAGCACTGAGAGTACCCGATCGCACGCCATCCACAAAGCCGGTCATGGCGTTCACCAGCCACTCCCCTCCGTTAACCTGCCGCAGTGAAAACCACGGGGACTCGCGAGCTAACCCGACAATATCAAGGCAATTAGCCCCAACGCCGTCCGCGTCTCCGCTCCCAATGGATATCACAGGAATCCGGAGCATGCGACAGAGTTCCTGGGTAACCGACACCGTGACGCATTTGGCAATCAGCGCAAAAACGCCTGCTGCTTCTAAAGCTTTTGCATCGCTCAAGAGCTGCTGTTGTTCGGCGGTGGTGCGGCCAACCACCGGGCCCACCTCCCCCAGGCTCCAATGGCTGGAGTTCACACCGATATGGCCCATCACCGGAATCCCTAGTTTTGTGAGCTTTCTTACACTCTCAGCCAGTTCCGATCCCCCGGCCATCTTGATGGCACCGGCACCGCCTTCTTTGACGTATTGCATAGCCCGGTGCATGGTTTCGCGATCGCCGATGCCGTATTCCCCCAATGGCATATCAGCCACGACCAACGCCCGTGATGACCCCCGCACCACGGCACGCAGGTGATGCAGCAGCATTTCGGCACTGACCGGCAGCACACTCCCGTAGCCCAGAACATCTATGCCGACCGAATCGCCTACAAGAAGGATGTCGGCACCCGCCGATTCCGCCAGACGGGCCCATAGCGCATCATAGGCACTGATGAGCACCACCGGCCTTTCCTGCTTTAGAGCCTGAATGGCCCGTGCCGTCGTTCGCATCTACGTCCCCCCTAGCGCAGGTTGTCGCGCCGGACGATGTCCAACAACCGGTCAACATCGTCGTAGACGTTATATGCGTGCAGGGAAAACCGTACGTACTGGCCCCGTGCCGCTGCCTTGACACCGCGTGCACTCAATGCTTGGACCAGCTCGGCAGCTGACCCTTGGTGCGGCTCAATCGCCACGATATGCGAATCGGCATCGGGAGCCAAGACACGCAAATTCTCGGCCATCAGGCAGTTGACCAAATAGTGGCGTAAGTTGACGATATGGCGCTCGATTGCGTCGATACCCACGCTGCCTAAAAGCTCCAGGGACGCCAACGTGGCCACGGCAGCAACTGAATTGCGGTGGCCCACTTCAAAGCGTCGAGCGCTGTCTGCCCATTGCCAGGGCTCCTGACGGGAATCGACACTTTCTTGGCCCACCACCAGCGGTCGAATGTGCGGCAACCACTGCCGATTCACGCCGAGAAAACCCAGCCCGGCCAATCCTAAGAGGCCCTTATGCACATTGGCGACGAGGCCGTCAATGAATTGTTCTTTCATATTGATGCGGGCAAATCCCACCGACTGGGCGGCATCCACCAAGAAGAAGACATGGCGCTGGCGACATGCGGCTCCCACTTTGGCCAGATCAATGCGGCCGCCACTCAGATAGCTGACCGCCGATAGCGCGACCATTTGCGTCTCATCGCTCATGGCAGCGACAACGTCTTCTGCCAAAACCTGTCCGCGCGGTGCGGGTACAGTGCGCACCTTGACCCCCAAGGGGTCTAGGGCCCGCGCCGCCCAAATCAGGGTCGGATGTTCAATTTCTGGACACAATAAGATGTGACGCCCCGGTTCCCAGGCGAAGCCGCGCAAGATAATGTTAAGACCCGCCGAAACATTTTGGCAAAAGGCGAGGTCAGCATCAGCACACCCCACCCACTGCGCCAGATTTGTCCTAAGCCGCTCGACCGCCGGACTGAACTCCTGCTCACTCGCACCATGCTGCAAATCGGTGAGGTATTGTTCCACGGCGATCCGCGCGCAGTCCGGCAACAGTCCGTGCGCCGCCGAGTTAAAGTACAATAAATCGCCCGTGCTGGACCAACATTGCGCCCTCAAGCGGTCCAACGGAGCTTCAGGCATAGACATCCAGCACGTCCCCCGTCACTTTAAGCTGGTCATAGCGGTCCGCCACGCGTGCCGTGACCGCCCCCATACGCCCATTGCCGATGCGTCGGCGATCGACTTCGCCAATAGGCGCAATATCTTGCCCGGTTCCGGTAAAAAAGAGCTCATCGGCTAAATACACATCTCCAGGTGTGACAGGCCGTTGCACGACCGCAAATCCCTGTTCCTGGGCTATTTCAATCACGGTTTGACGGGTGACCCCGGCCAAGCTGGCTTCGGTGGTAGGGGTCACCAACACTCCGCGATCCACCAAAAACAGATTGGCGCCGGTGCCCTCGGCAACCAGGCCCCGATCATCCAGCATAATCGCGTCGTCATATCCGGCTGCTAGCGCCTGGATGCGCGCCAAAATGGAGTCCAGATAGTTGAGCGACTTGACGCGGGCGTCAACAGAAGCGGGAGCTTTTCGGCGCACGGTTGAAATCATGCATCGTAGCGGCAGTCGTGCGGGACTAGGATGTGGGTTGGCCAGGACAAACAAACTGGGCGTCAAGTCAAAGATGTGGCCAAGTGCCGGTTCGCCCACCCCCCGCGTCACAATGGGTCGAATATGGGCATCACGCAAGTGATTTCGCCGGACCACCTCAACAATGATCGCCTGCAATTCATCCCGATCCACGGGGACATCGATGCATAGAAACTGAGCCGATTGATAGAAACGATCGAGGTGCGCCGCCAGTTTAAAAATCCGGCCGTCAAATAACCGAATGCCTTCAAAAAAGCCATCTCCATACAAAAACCCGTGATCCCAAATGCTGATCACCGGCTCGTGACTAGGCATGTACTGGCCATTAGCGTAAATCACCAAGTCTTCGCCGGGACTGCTGAGTTGGCTATCCACTCATTCGCACCCCTTTTCTGGCTGCACCACCTCAGGCGAAAGGGGGCTAGGAGCCCCCTTTATTGCGAAATCCACCAATAGTTCGGTTCGTAGATGTTTTCGATCATGTTCGCGTGCTGGACGGTTCCATGCAGATTTCTGGCGTGCACGAACAGCACGGGAGTCCAAGGCATCCATAGCGTCGCCGGCAATTGCTTGGAGGCGTACGTGAGATAGCGTCCCAAGCTGGCGTAAGCGGCCTGGGTTGTTGGAGCCGGTTCGTATGAAGCCTTAATCAATTGGTTCATTTCGGCACTGCTATACGAACCGAAATTAGAGCCGGCACCTGTCGCAAAAAGGCCTCCGCCAGTCGGATAGAAGTCCGGCTTATACCCCCAACCTCCAACCCAAATCGCCGCTTGCCACTTTTGCGCCGTCTGCGGGGACATGATGCTAAATAGGGTGTTGGATGGCAAGGCATTCAATTGCACGGCGATCCCTTCGCGTTTCCAATTTTGCTGCAGCACTTGGACGATACTCTGCAAGGTACTGCTGCCCGTCGTGTAATCCAGAGTGAACGCCAGCTTATGGCCGTCCTTCGTCATCACGCCGTTGTGCAACCGCCAGCCATTTTTCAAAAGCACTTGCTTGCCCTTCGCCAGATTAAAGGGATAGGTCAGCTTGGAGAGACTGGGGTCGTAGAATGCAGTTTGTGGCTTAGGCGCAATCGGACTGTTTTCAATCGCGCCGAGGCCATGATAGAAGGTCTTGTTAATCTGAGACTCATTAATCCCGTACTGCAATGCCTGACGGACGGGCAGTTGCTGAAAGACCGCGCCAATACCCCCCTCGGCCTTGGGGCTCAGATTTAGCTGGACATAGTTAAATCCAAAGCGGAAGAGCGGCTCTAGTGCATCGTTGGTCAGCAAACGGCGGGAATCCCACATGGAAAAAGGCATGTAGCCGACACTGACCGTCCCCGACTTCAACGCCGCAAATTCTGCCTGGTCGCTGGTTTCGTACTGAAAGAGAACTTTTTGCAACAAAGACTCGTGCCCATCGTAATGCGGGTTGGGCACAAACTCCCAATATTGATTGGGAACCATCGCCGCCAATCGATAGGGGCCGTCCACCACTTTAAATTCCGGCGCCAAAGGATTCCCGGCCACCGAATGAATGAAATTAAGCTCTTTCGTCATGTTGTGGGGGTACTTGTCCCATACGCGCTAACCTAAGCCTGACGCATCGCATTGAAGTAAGCGTTTACGAGGGCGCTCCAGAAGCGGCGTTGTCCATGCACGCGAATCCCGGCGCCAATCGGCCAGATTGACCAGCCCCCGGACAATCATTTGCAGGTCATGCCAAATGAGTTGGCAGGTACGCCACACGGCGGGGGACG
>PXYV01000098.1 GCA_003023745.1 Sulfobacillus acidophilus
CTCGCAATATCGCGAGTCGGGCTGCCGTCAACCAGCCACACGCGGCAGGCGGGATCGCCTAGCTGCAAGCTCCGCCCTTCAGGACGGAGTCGTTGACAAGGTCGAGTTATCCTGTTCCCGCAGGACCGGATCGTGCGGCAAGGAGAGATTAGGATGGAATGAGTGGGGCTCATCTTCATGTTCATTCTGCGTTTTCTTTTTTAAATGGGGCATCCACGCCGGAACAATTGGTCAGGGAGGCTCATGTCCAGGGGATTGATACAATTGCCCTAACCGATGATTATCGTGTATCGGGGATCATCGCGTTTTTGAAAGCGTGTGCCCACTATGGGATTAAGGGCATCGTGGGCGCGGAGGTTGAGGTCGAGTCGGTAGGCAGCTTGGTGCTATTGGCTACTGATACGGCCTCCTATACTCACCTTACTCAACTGTTAAGCGAAGCCCATTTGATGCACCCCCGTTTAAAACCTCGGGTGACATGGGGAATGTTGCGCCGTTGGGGGACTACCCTGATTGCCTTAACAGGAGACCGGCAAGGCGTTTTGGCACGTCGTGCCATTCAAGGTGCTCATCCAGACTTGCGTGTGATTACTCAGCAACTGGATAGTATTTTTGGTCCAGATCGAATTTTTGTAGAAGTCACGACAAGTTTGTTGCCCGGCGACCGGCGCTTGTTTCAGGAATTGCGGCGGATTGCGGATTATCAAGGTTGGGGCATGGTGGCTACTGGAGCTGTGCATTATGCTCGCAAGGAGGATTTTGGGCTCTTTGACCTTATGACCTGTATTCGGGCCGGAAAACGCGTGGAAGAGGTGTTTTTTGGCCGTTCGCTGAATGCCGAGAACTATCTTAAGCCCTGGAGTCAATTTGAAAAGCTTTTTGGCCGATGGCCCGACGTGTTAAAGACCACTTTAATGTTGGCTGAACGTCTACAGCCGCCCAATCTTTTGCAACGTCGTTTTCGTCCGCTGTTTCAGACCCCTAAGGGGGTTGCTGCAGATGTTTATCTTCGGCAAAAAGTGTTGAAAGGCGCAGTGCGGCGTTATGGATCGGCATTGCCCCAAGTGCGCGCGCGTATTGAACACGAATTGGCCGTAATACACGATCTGGGTTTTGCCGACTATTTTCTGGTCGTGTCGGATGTGGCTGATTTTGCTCAGCAACAAAAAATTCGCTTTTCCGGGCGAGGCTCGGCGGCGGATTCTGTCGTGGCATATTGTTTGGGCATTACGGATGTAGACGCCTGGCAGAGAAATCTTTTGTTTGAACGGTTTATGAGCCGAGAGCGGCAAGAGATGCCGGACATTGATATTGATTTTGACGCGCGTCGCCGCGAGGAAGTCGAGAATTATGTCAAAGGCCGGTATGGAGCGGAGCATGTGGCACGCGTCGCCACCTACCAAACCTATCGACAACGCTTGGCGGTTCGAGAAATTGGCAAGGTGATGGGATTCCCGCCGGAAGAGCTGGATGCCTTGGCCAAGTCTTTGCCGCAAGCATCGATTGCACAAATGTTGGCGCACTGGGAAGACATTCCGGAACTGCGTCAGTACTCTCAGTCTGATCGCTTGAAGAGCGTCTTGACCTGGGCGAAGGTCATTGAAGGATTGCCGCGGCATATTGGTACACACTTAGGAGGCGTGGTCATTTCGCAAGAACCGTTGGCGATGGTTAGCCCGCGGCAGCGCTCCCCCCAGGGCGTAGAGATTTTACAGTTTGATAAGCGTGACGTTGAAGACTTAGGATTAGTCAAATTGGATTTGTTGTCGCTTCGGACGTTTTCTGCCGTCGAAATCGCGAGTCAGGCGATTAATGAAAAAGAAGAATTTGACTATGACGCGATTCAGCATCATGACGTTAAAACCTTTCAACGGTTGCAGCGGGGCGACAGCATCGGAGTCTTCCAGTTGGAGAGCCCGGCACAACGAGCATTGGCGCAAAGGTTGGAGCCCAGCACTTGGGAAGATATTGTTGCAAGTCTGGCGCTGATTCGTCCTGGCCCGATCAAGGGCAATATGGTGGACCCGTTTGTAGCTAGACGGCGCGGGCAAGAACCGGTGACATATCTGCATCCGGATCTCGAACCAATTTTGTCGAAAACATATGGAGTGGTGTTGTTTCAAGAACAGGTGATTGCAATTGCGAGTACGTTGGCCGGATTTACTCCGGGAGAAGCCGATTTGTTGCGCCGGGTGATGACGCACGCACGGTCAGCACAAGACATGCAGGCCTTAGGTCAGCGCTTTCGCGAGAAAGCGATGGAGCGCGGAGTATCTGTAGAAGTCGCCGATCAAGTATTTCAACAAATTGTCGGCTATGCCAGCTATGGGTTCAATGAAGCGCACGCGGCGGCGTTTGCACAGACCGCCTATCGTACCGCCTATCTTTTAGAATATTATCCCCAGCAATATTTTCTCGGATTACTCAATTCCGAACCCTTGGGATATTATCCGATTGATGTCTTGCTGGTGCAGGCGCGTCGCCGCGGTATCGCGATCTATCCGATGGATATCAATGCCAGTGGTGTGTGGATGGAAGAATGTGATTCTGGATTGCGGGTGGGGTTGGCGTTTTTAAAAGGGTTGGGGGTAAGCGTTGCGCAAAAAATTGTAGAGGCTCGGCCTCCTGGGGGATATCGCCATCCACAAGACGTTGGCGAATGGGTGCCGGAGTCCCGCCCACACTTAGAGGCATTGATTGCAGTCGGGGCGTTTGACAGCATTAGTTGCGATCGCGATGGCCTATTGCTTGACGCACAGGGGAATAATCCCCTGCGCCTTACTTCCACACAGCCTGACCGATCATGGAGTTCTGTCCAAAAAGCCGTGGCCGACTACCGCTATTTGGGGTTTGGCCAACAGCAGCAGTGGATGGGGTTATGGCGTGCTCGGATAGAGCGGCAGGGATTTTCTTCCATTCGTCAGATTGAATTAGTTCCTGTCGGCCGACCGGTACGTACGGTTGCCCTCGTTTATCGTCCCCACCGCCCCCCAACTCGCAGCGGGCGCCTGGTGGTATTTTTATCTTTGGTGGATGAAACGGGGGTGTTAGAGGCGCGTTTGTCTAGTCAGGGATATCAACGCTTTGGTCACTTGCTGTTTGGTAAGGTGCGGAGCATGGTGGCGGTGTCGGGGATCCGTGAGACGTCTGGCATTCGGATTACGGCAATTGCGCCGTGGCCTTTTGCGTCCTGACGAAAAATGATATTTTTCTTACCTGGACAAATCAGGCGCGATGGTTCACGGGGCTGGAAGTGAGCAGGCCACAATTCTTAGTGATCGCCGCTACCGGCGGATATCCTGAAAAGATGATTAACTGGCAGGAATTCAGTCCGCGTTTGTCAAATTTCCTCACGTGATAGCATGGGAGGTAGGTGTTGGATCGGTTGTGGCGCCCGGTACGTGTCTACTCACATAACCGCGGTCGCTTTCACCATCTTGTCTTTGTTCTGCGGGCACTTCTTTGGTTAACGGCAGCATTGTTCGCCTGGGGGCATATGGACGATGGTCTGGTTTGGGTTGCGGTGCTGTGTCTGGCAGTTTTGGGCGCGATATTTTGGCAAAAATTACACATCCTAGAAATTACCAATCAAGTCCTTATTGTTATTGATTTGATCCTTATTAGTGTGGCCATTCGAATAAGCGGCGGGCTGGCCAGCCCTGTCTATATTGTGTATGGCGGTGAGGCGGTGTTCCTCACCGCTTATGGCACTTTGCGCTATTCGGCGGCTGGTGTGGTGGCGCTTATTTTGGCTTATGGATTGGCTACCGATGGATGGGATACGCGCACTTTTTGGTGGCGTGTGACGATTCTCGGGCTTTACTTGTTGGCTGCCGGTGGCCTTGGCTACGAATATCGGCGCACTCGTAGTCGCAGCCGTGAGAATTATCTCGTGTTGCAGCAACTGTCACGACTGCGGACCTTGCAAGATTCTATTGTGGAGGAACGCGATATTGACGTTGTATTGACGCGATTATTGGCGGAGGCGCGGGAAACGACACATGCCAAGATCGCTTACCTGGTAAGATTGGATGATCGTGGACGCATTCAGCGGGTTGTGACTAATGGGATTACTTTACCCGAGACCTTGGACTATTCCCAATTACAAGCACCTTCCGCGTTTCAGGTGTTGGGGGACCAGGATGAAGGCGCGTGGGCGGATCCGGTGTGTCAGCAACTTTGGCAATCCGGTATGCGGACGCTGGCCCTGATGCCGCTGCGCCAAGAGGAGATTTTGTACGGTTGGATGGGTCTAGCCACAGATCGAAGCCCTAGTGCCCTGAATTCGCAGGAGCTTATTATTCGCAGCTTGGCCGACGTTATGTCCACACAGATGAAATTTTACGCGTCGCAAATGGTGGCTGCTAAGCGTGGCCAATTGCTGACAATTTTAGAACGTGTCAGTCGCATTGTGAATCGCAACCTAGACATGGAGCAATTGTTGCGAAGCTTGCGCGAAGCGGTTGCACAAGTTCTGGAAATTGATAGCTTTTTTGTCGTGCTGACTTTGCCTGACGACTCGTCTCATGCCTTTATGCAATATTTATGGGATGACGGGGTAGAATATCCTTCCGAAGTGATTGATCTGGATCCGCAAGGGTTGACCGGGCGGGTGATTGTAAGTGGTGAGCCGTTGTTGCTCGGGGAAGGTGTTAACGAGGGCAAGTTGACTGGTTCTAACAAAGCGCCACGAGGGATGATTTTTGTGCCGTTAGCGCACGAGGGCCGAGTGTTGGGTGCGATGTCGGTGCAAAGCTATCGCATCGAATACGATCCTGAGCATGTTGAATTTTTGTCGGTAATTGCCGCTCAAGCGTCTGTGGCCATTCGTAATGCGCAAATGTACCAGCAATCTCAAGAAATTGCATTGACGGATCATCTGACCGAGTTAGGCAATTCACGTCGATTTGATATGGCCCTGCAAAGCACCATTGAAGTGGCGGAGGAATTGCAGCAGCCGTTGGCCTTGCTGCTGATTGACTCAGATAGTCTGAAGATTATTAATGACCGATTTGGCCATCGGGCCGGGGATCTTCATTTACAGCGTTTAGCTGAAGTGATTCGCGACAATATTCGCGAGGACGATCGGGCGTTTCGCTATGCCGGTGATGAATTTGTGGTGATTTTGCCTAAAACCGACATCGTCGATGCAATACATGTGGGGGAACGTATTCGTCACGAACTGGAAGTTCGTCCCTGTGTGTGGCGCGAGACGTTCATTCTCCGTTCAACCATTAGTGTAGGCGCAGCGGCATGGCGTCCCGGAATGACGGCCGATAGTTTGTTTCAAGCGGCCGATCGGGCCATGTATGAGGCCAAAAAAGCGGGCAAAAATCGCGTGGCGCAAGCATAGTGATAGAGTTGGGGTGCGGTTTGGTAAAATCTTGACGCATGATGCAAGACCAGGGGCTGCGTCTCTTGACCGCATCGGGCATGGTGAGTATAATTTACAAGCGTGGTCGACGTGGGCCAAAGAAGAACGCGGGGATGTAGCTCAGTTGGGAGAGCGCTTGAATGGCATTCAAGAGGTCAGGGGTTCGACTCCCCTCATCTCCACCAAATGACCCCATGGTCTAGAGGCCTAGGACATCACCCTTTCAAGGTGGTAACCCGGGTTCGAATCCCGGTGGGGTCACCATGGGCCATTAGCTCAGTTGGTTAGAGCATCCGCCTTTTAAGCGGAGTGTCGAAGGTTCGAGTCCTTCATGGCCCACCATAGGTACAGGCCAGTAGCTCCAATTGGTAGAGCAGCGGACTCCAAATCCGCCTGTTGGGGGTTCGAATCCCTCCTGGCC
>PXYV01000099.1 GCA_003023745.1 Sulfobacillus acidophilus
CTTTACCCGTTGGATCCGCGATTTCGTGAGAAACTGACGGCTCCCCAAGGGTGATGACCGAATATGTACCCTAATCGATTCCTTTGCGGAATATTCCGACAATAATGGAAAGCCCTTCAGGATGTCTCCTCCACGGGCAAAATCCAGGGGTGCGAAATGTGAGGGAATGTTAAGATGCGCTTTGGGACCATCGCGCGAAGTGTTGTAATTTGCTTGCGCCTGTGAGTGCAGGTGCTGGCCTGTTGCCTTCGATCGCAATTCCTGTTACTTGGCGACAGTGCGCTCGAAAAAAGAGAACTGCCGCAAAAAAAGATAACCCGGAAAACTGGCGCTAAGGCCGACAATTTGTGGATAAAATTCGACATTACGCGGGAGTAGCTCGTGAACAGGCACTGGCCGCGACTTTGCGTCGGGCGGTCGTGGCTAGCGCGCCTATCACATCAAAACGCTCCACCGGTATGGACGAGACAAGTGTAGAACAACCGGCTGAGACAGGCCAGGGATAGCTTAGCGGCGGTTGATGTGACTGCCACGTTGTTCTCCCTCTGACAATGAGAATCTTCACGCTACCGCGACCAACGCTTGCGTCAGCGCGGTTTCACACAGTTGTCGAGAGTTCCTGAAACTTGCCCGATGGGACGTCGGGGAAGCGACGAGCTCAGCCTTCCCAATGGAACACGCGAAGAGCGAACTTGGCTCAATTCTTGCATTGCGTGGAGGATGATGACAGTGTGTGACGCCAAACAGTCCAGAAGGTATGATTGTGCACACTGGAGCGAACTATAGTGGCGGGGAGTAATCTATACAACGGCCGGGCGTTGGGAAAACTTTGCCCGGATTGAAGCACCTACCAGGATCAAATACTTTTTTGACGGCGGTTTGCGCGGTAAGTTCGGCAGGGGAAAACTGCACCGCCATGCCCGCTATTTTTTCTAGACCGATCCCGTGTTCTCCGGTAATGCTGCCTTTCATTGACACACAGTAGGATAGGATCTCCATCCCCGTCTCCTCAACCCGCCGTATTTCATCGCGGTCATTATCGTTGTACAACAATAGAGGGTGAAGATTGCCGTCTCCGGCATGAAAGACGTTGGCAATGCGAATCCGATGTCGAACGGAAATGTCCTCGATCCGGGCGAGCGCGTCCGGTAACACATGTCGCGGGATGACACCGTCTTGAACATAATAACGGGGCGAAATCAGTCCCATGGCACCAAACGCGGTCTTGCGATTGGCCCACCATAAATTGCGTTCGGCGTCGCTTTGGGCCTGTATAACACGGCGTACTTGCCGTTTGTGCAAAAGAGCTATTGTTTCTTCGGTATCCCATTGAGTTGAATGCGCATCCCCATCAAGTTCGATCAAGAGCACGGCCGCAAGATCGGACGGATAGCCGACGGGATATGATCCTTTTTCCACTGCCGCAATGGCCAGATGGTCCATCATCTCCATGGCTGCCGGAACGATGCCCGCCGCAATGATGTCCGAGACAGCCTGGCTAGCTTCTGCCACGCTGTCAAATAGCGCGAGAATGGTACGGCGAGTCTCGGGGCTGGGCGTTAATCGCAGCCATAGACGCGTTGCGATGCCAAGAGTGCCTTCCGACCCAATTAACAGTCCGAGCCAATCCGGGCCAGCGATCCCACCGGATATCGTGCCAAAACGCCGCAATTCGCCATTGGGAAGCACCACGTCGGCCATGACAATATGGTTGACTGTTACGCCGTACTTAAGACAATGGGGGCCGCCCGAGTTTTCGGCAAAGTTTCCGCCTATCGTGCAGGCTTGTTGGGAAGAGGGATCGGGGGCATAGAAAAAGCCATCGTTTTCCACCGCTTGAGTAATAGTTCGGTTGACGACGCCAGGGTCTACTTCAATAATGCGGTTGGTCCAGTCGATGTGGTGAATTTTATGCATGCGCGAGAAGTGCAAGATCACTGCCCCTGGTGAGGCGATGGCGCCGCCTGATAGGCTTGTGCCCGCGCCCCGGGCTACGATTGGCACGCCGGCGTCGGACAAGGTTTTGACAACACGCTGCGTTTCCTCTGTGCTTTGGGGGAGCACAACTGCTGCCGGTGTGCCGGATGCGAGGGTATACCCATCTTGCGCATAAGCTCGCAAAAGCGACGGATGGGTCAGAACGTATCGGGATCCCACAATGCGTCGAACCTGGTCAAGCCAGCTGTCCACCATGAGGTCCTCCTGTGCTCCAATACCCCTGATCCTGGTACGCTTGATAAGCGAGGTCGACTGGATGACGGACGCGCAGTGTCCGGCCAAAGTGCACCGCCCCGGCTTGAATCTGAAGCATGCATCCGGGATTAGCAGCTGCCACGGTTTCGATACCGTCCGGAATATTGTGCAATTTATTTTGCAAAAGTTTCTGACTCATCTCGGCATGGGTGAGGTTGTAGACGCCAGCCGAACCACAGCACCGAGTTGAATCAGCCATTTCCTCAATTTGATAGCCAGCACGAGAGAGCAATGCGCGCGGGGCTTCAAAAATTTGTTGCGCGTGCACATGATGACACGCGTCGTGAATCGTGATGCGCTCGTGGCGAACAGGCAAATCGGGCAAGGGATGGTTTTGTAAAACCACGAGAACATCCTGCACAGCCTCACTGAAGCGCACCGCCCGCTCGCGCCACGCCGAATCGTGCAAAAACAACTGCGGGTATTCTTTTAGCGTGGTACCACAACCGGCGGCATTGACAACAATTGCGTGTGCCTTGCTTTTTTCATAGGTTTCAATGTTGCGCTGGGCCCATTGACGCGCTTCATCGCGGCGCCCTGCGTGAAGGTGCAAGGCACCACAACAACGTTGTTGGATTGGCACATAAACGGGTTGCCCTGCTAGTCGTAAGAGTGCCGCCGTGTGAACATTAGTTTCGGCATAGATTGCATCCATTACACACCCAACAAAGAGGAGCACGCCGCCGTCATCGGCATCACTGCGCAAACGATGGCGGCTTAGCGGGCCGGGCGTATAATCCAAAAGCCCGTCCATCAAGGCGACGGCTGGAGTTGCAAATTGCGGCGCAGTCCATTTCATGAAGGCCCGTGCCGCAGGAATTTGACTCCAACGCCCAAGTTTTCGGAGCCAATTTAGGCCAAACGGCGAGCCGATTAACAATTTTAACCAGGGCATCAGTCGACGGTCCACATCGGCAGGGTCTGCCTCCGCGCGCCACTGCTCTACCAGATGTCCGGTGGGCACGTGCGCGGGGCAGACCGATTCACAGGCGCGACAATCTAGACAATCATCTAACCAAGTCGCGGTCGATGCATCTCGTTCAGCTGGATTCTCGGCCCATTGCGCCAGTAACACCAGCCGCCCTCGAGGCGACTCCACCTCCAGACCGGTGGCCTCATACGTGGGACACGCCGTCAGGCACAGACCGCAATGGACACACTGATCCGCATTAATCATGTGCGGGTTCCCTACCTCCGTTCCACAGGACCAAAACGTTGCTGCATTTCATTAGCATCAAGGCGTTCGTGAGATTTCCCCGTCTCCGTTTTGTGTCAAACGCCAGCTAAGACCAAACCACAAATCACGACACGGAAGGCGAGAGGATTTCCTGTGTGTCCTCCCCTTGGGCGTCAAAAAACCTTTTCTTGGCAAGCTGGCACCCCTCTGACCCCCCCAAAAACGTTCGCTGCCGTTCCGACGGACTCATCTAAGTCTGACCAAACTGTTCAAAGCCTTGTGGCTCCGACGGGATCGATACTTTAGGTCCTGTTAGAACTGCTTTGGTATATCGCGCTTGCCTGAAACCATACAAACGATCCGAACTTCTGACAGTACCTGTGGATCGTGCGACAAAATCCTTTGGATCGGCCCGATAACCGCCAGCCAAAGAGTGCCGTGGCATTGTTCTATTGCGAGAATTAAGAGCATTGTAGCATAACCTGTAGCCTGGAAGGTTGTCCCTCTATCCCAGATCTGCGAGGCAATGGTCCGGGTCATATTGCTTTTTGATGGCTTCCCACAAAGGATCGGGGGAGGGATGGCGGGAAACCAGACCACGCCGGTCTTGCAGCAGTTGCACGTTACCCGAGGCCGCCTCAACCCACGTGCGCAGTTGGGTCCATTGCGCAGGGGTGGACAACGAGCCGAAAAAACTTCCAGACTGGGTTTCGACATGGACCACTCCGGTGGGGGGCCACTGGCGCAGCAAACTGGGAATATCTGTGCGTGCCAGCGATCCGCTGACGATAAGATCGTTCGCCAGCACCGTGACGGCCGGCAATGGATGGGTTTTGGGATTCCCTGCCATGGCCGCCAATCGTTCAACTCCAGTTGGCCTCCCATGCCACACCGCGTACAAGGTGCACACACCCTGGCTTTGAATGACGCTAAGACTTGCCCATACAGATGCGTGACGCTGCCACCGGTCTAATTCTGATAGAAGATGCGGCGCGTCTACCGGTTGACTCCACCACGCTTCGAACCGTGGTCGAGGACTCACTTTAAGCGTGATTTCGGTAATAATTCCTAGAGATCCACGGGTACCGCTAAAGATGCGCGGCAGATTATATCCCGCCACGTTTTTCACGACATGACTGCCAGTGAAAATGGGACCGAACGCTGGTGTTACCACGCGCATGCCTAGGATGCGTTCCCGTAACGAGCCATACCCGCCGCGATACCAGCCTTCTAAGCCCGAAGCAACCGCCCCGGCTATGGTGTCATCCCCGCCATCGATGGGACCCAACGGCAACCATTGCCCCTGCTCAGCCAGGATTTCGGCGATCTGTGACAGGCGTGTGCCGGCTCCAACCGTGACCACTAGGTCTTGGGGATAGTAGTCAACCACAAAATTCCACGATGTCATGTCGATGGAGCCAGGCGGACCCAATAGACGTAGTCCCGCGCCTAAAGCGTGTTGGTCGCGCCCTCGTAGCAATGTCTGATAGAGATCTTGCTCGGCCATCTGCGTGCCAGCCGACGACGCCATAAATTACACCTCGATTGAGGGCCCGTCAACGACCCCGGCCTCAAGGCCGAGGTATGTATTTTGATGAATGTTCTTCGGCGCGGTTTGGTGGCGTTAAGGTGGACATCGCCCTCGCGGTCACGGCTTTTGGCGATCGCACCGATCATCACCGGCTGATCAATTCGCTGACGGTGCCAGTTCATCACGCTCACCAAATCCCACGTCAGCTTGGCAGGACTGGTCTAGATGCCAATACATGACGGTGGCTTTAACAGGTACCACTGCCCACTTAATCCATCAGTCCTTGCGAAGCATTTAGTTACTAACGTGCATTATACGCTATTATTAACGGCGTCCTGAGTCTCCCCATGGATCAATCCGGGGGGTCCGGTCTTCTATTGGCTCTCCCGGGCTTTCGGGTCGCCCCTACACCATTCTGGACCTCACACAACATTCTTCGGCATCGTGCGCGTACTATCCCGGCCACAGACGAACCGCTCCGACCCTCTCGGATGCTCTTGCGACGCAGGACGCTCGCGGCTTCTTCATGCTCGCCAGCCCGTCCAGAAGTGACTCCCCTCCCGATCCCCGAAGGAATCCACTGGCAAAAAATAGTCTAGCGCAGAAGTCGGGACGCTTCAAGAATTTGGCCCTCGGGGCTTGCAACTGCTAGACAAAATCTAGATATTTCGTGATATTATTCCTCATTTTGTAGAGAATTTGGACATGAAGGTCTCTATCAGAAAAGCTGCTCAAGAGTTGGGAGTATCGCCGGAGACGTTGCGCCGCTGGGAAGCGGAAGGGAA